>CBDCAS010000022.1:0-399892 GCA_965214015.1 Coxiellaceae bacterium | reverse complement strand
AATTATAATGATAATGAGCAAACTTTAAAAAACTATCATAAATAACACGTGTCTCAGAAAAAGCTAATTCAGAAAGTATTTGATAGGCACGAACAGACTGTTCTTGATAAATTAATTGCTCTGAGTGTAGTAGTGGAAAATAAAAAAATACACGTTCAATAAGACTTAATTCATGATCACATTCTGATGCCATACCCTGAGTACAAATCTCCAATGCCTCTAAGTCTTGTTGATAGGCCCTCGCTGTATTTCGATCAATATGACGAGAAAATTGATCCAATAAAATAATCAACGCAAGCCGTCCACGCGCAGATTTCTGCCAATCTTGACACTCATTATTAACTGCTGCTTTTAACAAGGCACTGAACTGCTGTTTTATCTGAGTATCCACTGCTGGATTTTCACCAAACCAAAGACGTGCCCGATGCTCAGAAGGGATAATAGTTTCCTCAATATGTCCAAACCAAAACTTGAGTATATCGTTTATTTTTCCAATAGGCTGCATAACGAATCTCATCCTTGTAGAGTACTCAATTATTTAGCATAACATAGCTAGAGTAATTTAAAAGATTTGGGGGCTGTTTACACGGGCTTACCTGAAGCGAAAAACGTGAAGATTAAGATCCAATAAACAAACTATTAAGGCATAATAGTCTTTCTATTGAACAAAACAGTTCGTTAGCTAGGCCAACACGTTTTATCACCAGGAGCACTAAACAAATCCTAAGCTTTGATCTCTACAAAACATCCTACTGAAACACGATGGTATAAATCCAGTAAATCATCGTTATGCATACGAATACAACCCTTTGACCCTGGCTTGCCCACTAAAACTTCATCAGGGATCCCATGAATATAGATGTAGCGCTGCATAGTATCTACAAGACCTAGGCGATTTTTACCGACTTCCAAGCCAGAAAGCCATAAAATCCGCGTTAAAATCCAATCTCGATTGGGCTGCTTGGCTTTCATATCCGGTTCATAGATTTCACCTGTTGGTCGACGATTGACAAAAACCGTATTAACAGGGCAATTTTTTCCAATTTTAGCACGAATAATATGAGTACCACGTGGTGTTTTTCCACTGTTTTTCTGCTCACCAATACCGTTTAATGCTGTAGATACAGAATATTGAACCCCCCGTTTACGCGCTTTATCTAATAGATAAAGTGTCTGCGTTGCAATATCAATAGTAATTTTCATTAAAATACTTTTCTAAATAAAGAGCCAACTGAGAAAAAAGTCTCTGATCTTCAAAATAGAATCGACAGCTCATGTTCCAACTGCGCAACCAGGTTAACTGTCGTTTTGCTAATTGACGTGTTGCAATAATGACTCGTTCTTGCATTTTTTCTTTACTATATTCATTATTTAAGTAGGCCCATACTTGACGATACCCTACTGTACGAATTGATGGCAGTCCATCATGTAAATCATGCCGAGACTTTAACTGCGCCACTTCCTCTAAAAAACCTGCCTTTAACATCAGTTTAAAACGTTGCTCAATACGACGGTGCAAACAACCTCGATCTTGAGGCTCAATAATAAGATTCACAAAGGTATAGGGAAGCGACTGAGCAGAATGAACCTTGCGTAATTCTGTCATTGTTTGGCCTGTAATTTCATAGATTTCTAAGGCACGTTGAATACGCTGTGAATCATTAGGATGAAGTTGCACTGCCATTTTAGGATCGATATGCTGCAATTTTCTATATAAACCTTGCCAACCTATTTTTTCTGCTTCACGTAATAAAGATTCACGAACTGCATCCTCTGCTTTTGGTAATACCGCCATACCATTTTGCAAAACATGGAAATACAACATCGTGCCGCCCACTAATAGAGGAATTTTTCCTCTATTAATAATTTTTATCATAGCTGCAATAGCGTCTTGACGAAAACCTCCTGCAGAATAAGCGATTACAGGGTCACAAAGATCAATGAGCTGATGAGGTGCTTTTATTAACTCCTCAGGAGTGGGTTTTGCCGTACCAATGTTCATGTCACGGTAGACCATCGCTGAATCAACACTGACAATCTCACAAGGAAATTGCTGCACCAGCCTGATCGCTAACTCCGTTTTACCTGTAGCGGTAGGACCCATTAGACAAATCACTGGCTGCATCGACTGGTTCATCGCCCACGTAAGAAAAATTTGTCTAATTCCTTCAAATTCCACTCTACCCACGTTGGTCGACCATGATTACAAAAGCCATGATTAGGCGTCTTTTCCATATCACGAAGCATAGCGTTCATTTCAGGAATATTAAGACGATGGTTGGCTTTAATAGCAGCATGACAGGCCATATTACCTAAAATCATATCTATAGAGTCTTCAAGTCGTTGACTACTACCACACTCTTGTAAATCTGCCAACATGTCTTTGATCAAAACATCCACAGGAGTGCTTTTCAATAAAGTGGGCATCTGACGAATAATAATAGTATTTGGCCCAGAAGCATTAGTCATTAATCCAACACGATCAAACATATTGTGATAATGCTCCCAAAGCCGCATATCTTGGGGTAATAAAGAGACACTAATAGGAACAAGCATAGGCTGATGTTCTATACCATGAGCTTTCATTTGGCACTTCATCTTCTCATAAAGGATACGCTCATGTGCTGCATGCATATCGATCATGATCAAACCACTTTCAGCCTCTGCCAAAATATAAATACCATGAAGCTGAGCAATAGCAAATCCTAGCTTAAACTTTTGAGGATCTCTCTCATACTCTGGCTCTGTTTTTAGTGCTTGCACTGTATTGGTTTCCTGAACTGCCTTATTCACAACATCTCTTGCTCTATAAGGCAGAGACGCTTGCTCTTGTACTTGACTCACTATAGGAGCAGAAACAACATGACTGCGGTCAGTGCCAGGTCCTACTTGTGCCAGTGCATCTTTGATCCCCTTAACAATAAAGTCATGCACTAGCGAACTCTCACGAAAACGAACCTCTTGCTTTTTTGGATGCACATTCACATCCACCATCGATGGGTTACATTGAAGATAGAGCACAAAACTAGGATAACGATCATGATATAATATATCCTGATACGCATGACGTACTGCATGGTTCAATACCTTATCACGCACATAGCGGCTATTAACATTAAAATATTGCATATCAGGTTGTGAGCGGGATAATGTAGGTAGTGCCATCCAACCCCATAAACGCATGTTAGAGGCCGAAAAATCAATAAACACGGCATGTTCCATAAACTCGCTACCCAATAACTGGGCAAGTCGAGTTTCTTGCATTGAAGTATCCTTGGCCAAAGGCAAATGATAAATCATCTTTTGGTTATGAAAAAGTTTAATAGCAATATCAAAATGACATAATGCTAGCTTTTGAACAATTGATTCAATTTGGAAAAATTCAGTCCTTGGAGTTCGCAGGAATTTACGACGTGCAGGTACATTAAAAAAAAGGTCGTGAACTTCGACTCTAGTCCCTTGAGGATGCGCCACAGGTGCTATGGCTTCATCAACATGCCCTGCTTCACTATAAATAAAAAAACCTGAGTCTTTATTCAATTGACGCGAAATTAATTTAAACCGAGAAACAGCGGCAATACTGGCTAATGCCTCACCACGAAAGCCTAAGGTTTGAATAGCGTCCAAATCTTCAGGGGCTGTAATTTTACTTGTAGAATGACGACGCAAGGCAACCCATAGATCATCAGGATGAATCCCACACCCATCATCTGTAATACGAATAAGCTCATGCCCTCCTTGCTGAATATGAATCGTAATCTTTTGGGCCTTTGAGTCAACACTATTTTCAAAAAGCTCTTTCACAACAGAGGCAGGACGCTCTACTACCTCACCTGCAGAAATTTGATTGGCTAATTGTTGGTCCAGTGCTTTAATACGCATCCATCATTCCTCTTAGAATACTTAGACTGATAGTATCAGCCTAAGAGTGACGCCAATAGGCAAGCTGGCTATTACGCGGCGGATAGTGCTTGAAATAGTAGCAAATGCCTTTCATCATAGCGACAGCTAGCTGATATTGATAGGCTGCATTCTGTAAACGACGCTCTTCATAGTAGTTCGATAAAAAACCGGTTTCAACTAATAATGAGGCAATATCAGGCGATTTTAAAACGACAAAAGCAGCCTGTTCCATATGGTGATAGTGGAGATAAGCAACCTGATTTAAGAAATAAATGATATGAGTACCTGCCACTAAACTGGCACGTATCACAGCTGTTTGTGATAAATTAATTAAAACCGATTTTAGAACAGGCCCTCTCCCTGATAAATTGACTCCTCCCATGAACTCTGATTGATTCTCACGTTTTGCAAGCCAACGTGCCGCTTCACTCGTTGCCCCTCGATCTGACAAAGCGTACACTGATACACCGCGTGCAGAGGGATCATTATAGGCATCAGCATGAATTGCGATAAACATATCTGCCCTATAACGACGTGCTATAGTCAGACGATCTCTTAATGAAATATAGACATCACGATAACGCGTTAATATCGCATGAAAACCAGGTTGCCGATTGATCATCATTTGCAGCTTTTTAGCAATCGACAAAACAATATTTTTTTCATAAGTTCCACCAGGCCCTATGGCACCTGGATCTTTTCCTCCATGTCCTGGATCAATGACAATAACAATATCACGTAATGATTTTTGTATCTTCTTTCTAAGAGCGAAGCTACTTTTTATTAAAAAACTAAGCTCTAAACGGTAAGGCTTATGATGGGATGGCTCTAGAGCCAAGAGCGCTGAATTAGAGGGATATTTTAAATCAAATACCATACGCAAATTATCATTAGACCGATGAGCTATACGGACTCTCCTTATTGGGCCTTGCGCTAACTTTGTTAAAAATATATACAGAGATTTGGTCACCTGACCATGAGCAATATCAATGACTAAACGATCAGGACGACTCAATTGAAATGAATGGTAATGAATCGGATGGTTTGCATCAAAAATAAAATGAACCTTTGAATGCTCTACCCTAACATGCACTTTTTTTAACAAAGTCGGTAAAGTAGTTGCCTTCGTTGAGCAAGAAAAACAATAGCATAAAATAATAAAAAGCATCCTTCGCTTAAAGATCATTCCAGGGTTACCCAACGTCCGCTACCATTTTCTAACATTCGTATTGTGCAATAATAAGACGCTTTAGGCAAGTAATTTAACGCTTTTTCTGGCCATTCAATCAAACAGATAGAATGCTCATTTAAATAATCACTTAAACCAATTTCTAATAACTCATCAGGGTTTTTTAAACGATAAAAATCAAAATGAAATAAATCTAATGTATTAACATGATAGCCTTCAACCAAAGTAAAACTTGGACTTTTAATAGAACCTGTAATACCAAAAGATCGTAAAAAACCTTGTGCTAAGGTAGTTTTCCCTGACCCTAATTCACCACTTAGATAAATCACATCCCCTGGCTTAGCCATATTGGCTAAACGCTTCCCAAAAGCTAACATCATTGCCCGATCAGCAATAAAAATTGGCTCACTCATTGGACTCTACTATTGTAGGATTCATTAAATGACGCAGGTGAGGCATTAAATCGCTTGCTAATAAGCCTCGCTCACCGCCTTCTTTTGCAGCACGATCTGCTGCTAATGCATGCACCATCACTCCTAGCTTAGCTGATAATGATAACGACCATTGCTGTGCTATTAAACCACCGATAACACCACTTAGCACATCCCCCATACCACCAGAAGCCATACCCGGATTACCAAAAGAACACACAGAAGGTAAAGCATCATCAGACTGAACTATACTGCCTGCCCCTTTTAATACAATGACACCCCCATAACGCCTTTGCAGTGCTGCTGCTGCTTTAAAGCGGTCTGCTTGTACTGCGGCCACTGAAGTATTCAATAGACGAGCTGCTTCACCAGGATGAGGTGTTAGTACCGAATAAGGCAACTGCCTAGGAGTGTTCGCTAAGAGATTTAATGCATCAGCGTCCAATACGACAGGATGCCTCCCTCTTAATACTACTTGTAATAATTGCCACGCCCACTTGGTTTTTCCCAAACCAGGCCCTATTACAATAAGCGTTGCTCTCTCTAATAAAGGCTCTAAATCCTCCTCCTGCAAAAGTGGAAAGCACATGATTTCTGGACGGTAGCTATTCACAATAGACACATGTTCTGGACGCGTAGCCACTGTGACAAGACCAGCCCCTACTCGCAAGGCAGCTTCTGCAGCTAACTGTACTGCTCCTGCCATACCATAATCACCCCCGATAATTAACACATGGCCATAACATCCTTTATGGCTATCACGTTGGCGCTTTGGCAATTGATTGCTTAATTCTTGCCAATCTATAAGCGTTGCAATAGGGGCTACTTTAGAAAATACTTGGGTGCAAAGCCCTAAGTCATCGCAGATCAATGTACCACATTGAGCTACGCCTCTATAAGTGAGCAGCCCAGCTTTTAGAGCAATAAAAGTGACTGTTACATCAGCATCTACAGCAACTCCTCGGATACTCCCTGTATCAACATCCAAGCCTGAAGGCACATCCAACGACAATACTGGTTTTTTTATCGCATTAATTTGTTGAATCACTGTGGCATAAGTGCCACTCACCTCTTTGTTTAAACCAATCCCCAGCACAGCATCTACGACAACATCCACAGCAGGTTCTAATGAGCCTGTATATTCTGTTAAACACACTCCTGCCTCAATACAAGCCTTAGCTGCCTTTTTTGCAGGACCTTGGTACTCTGACAAACAGGCTAGTGTCAACAAATATACAGCTAAACCTGCTTCTTTAGCTAAACGTGCCAGAACAAAACCATCTCCCCCATTATTGCCTCTACCAGCAACAACAAGAATAGAGCGAGCAGAAGGCCAATAGTCCAATAAAACACGAAAAGCAGTACCACCTGCTTTATTCATCAAACCAACGTCGGTCTTAATACCTTTGGAATAAATACAGGATTCTAATTCACGAATTTGGCTTGTTTGATAAAGTGCACTCATTGACCAACTCTAGTAGAAAATATTCATAACATGGTTTGATTTTACCTAACTTAGGGTCAGCAGAAAAGAATCTGATTGTGCAAACGATACAATGCATTTTATCTAAAATGGCAAGAACATCATAAACAAAATCACCCCTAAATTTACTGGACGCACCCTAATAAATAATATAAAAAGAATATCTTGTGCTATTCAAATAACTAAATGGACAGACTCATGCGCTCAGCACTACGATACCTAAGACATGGACCCTTAAAACGTTATCACTTTATATGGACATACCTGGGTCGTGTTTATCGTCATTTTGTTCACGCACTCCCTATCTTTACTTCAGCAAAACAAAAAATTGGTCCTTATGGGCCTTTTCGATTTCATCCTCGCTTTGCTTTTAGTGCCTTTCATCAGTGGGGCAAGCAACATAATGCAGGATTTAAAGCCTGTGTTGAGCATTGTCGTAATCAACATTGCATACTAGATATTGGCGCCCATATCGGTTTAGTATCTTTACCTATAAGCCAAGTAATTGCCTCTAAAGGCACTGTCTATGCTTTTGAACCTGCTCATGAAAATCGTCGTTATTTAAAATATCATTTAAAAAGAAATCATATTAATAATGTCACAGTCATTCCATTATTAGTAGGCAATATTAATAAAGAAAAAGTGCTATTCTATGAGCTAGCGTCTGATACAGGTATGAATTCAGTCGTTCCTATGCAGCACCAAGGTGATTTTAGACAATCTACTAAACAACAAATCACCCTAGATTACTTCTGTCAAAAATACCAACTTTGCCCCAATGTTATCAAAATTGATGTTGAAGGTTATGAACTAGCTGTTCTACAAGGCGCACGACAAACACTTCTTTGTCACCAACCTACTCTTTATCTCAGCATTCATCCTTCCCATCTTAAAGCATTAGGCCACACTATTAGTGAGTTAATCGATTTAATTCATTCCTTAAACTACCGTATCACTGAGCTTGATGGCACAGCCATTCAATCATTTTCACTCAGTGAAATATCTTCTACAACCTAAATAAGGAAATCATGTGATTGCTATACTCAATTATCTTGGCTTTTACGGATTCATAAAAGCCCTATGGAATCGATGTAAAATAAATTTATATAAAAAAATAAAATCACTACGCTACATTAAAAAATCTATTTATAACTATTCGATGTGGCTTGATGTTACTGATCCTGGTATTTCTCGCACATTAATTTTATTTGGACAGCGCGAACTTGACCATAAAATTATGTTAGAAGAAGTACTAAAACCTGGTATGACTGTGCTTGATATTGGCGCTAACATTGGTTATTACGTTATTATGGAATCACAAAAAATTGCTCCAGGCGGCAGAATTATTGCTGTTGAACCTTCACCTACCAATATAGAATTACTAAAACGTAATATCGATCTTAATCAATGCCAGAATACAGTTACTATAAAACCTGGCGCTATTTCCAACACTTCTAAAACACGATCCTTCTATTTAGCCTCTGCTTCCAACCTAAATACTTTTCATCAAAGCGGCTCAACAGCAAAGCACTTAACAGGAGAGGCAATAGCTGTAAAAACTTATACAGTAGATGATATACAAAATGAGTTTGGATATATTGATCTCATTCGTATGGATGTCGAAGGTCATGAAGTAGATATTTTTAACGGCATGTTGCCTGGTATTAAATCAGGGCACTTATCTCCTATCATTATTTTTGAAACACATAACAGTCAATACCATGATCAACATGATATAACAGTACCTTTAAATGCTTTATTTGATGTAGGTTATCACGTCGCAATATTGTCTTCTAATGCTGAAAAAGGAACACAAAAAATTAATGCCCTAGGCTACCAACCTTTTCACACTATAAAAACTGACTTTGTGCATCGCGCCTTATATCGCGACATTCAAAACAAAGATGCCCTTAATTTAATTTGTCAAAGTGGTGCTCGCACAGTTTTATTGGTGAAAAATATAACTTAATTTTATTCCACAATAAAAGTAAACTATTTTAATATAAAATACTAAAGCGAATTGACATAAAATAGTGATAATGTATAGTTACAATTCTAATCAATTTATCAAAATGGAGGCGATAATGAAAAAAATAATTTTAGCAGGGATTCTTTTAATAACTCCCTTTCTATTTAATATCACATTAGCAGATTCACCGTATGGACACTGTGATATTCAAGCAGCTAACTCTACTTTCTGTGATTGTTTCTATAACGGTTGTAAAAAAAATTTTCCTGCCTCTTTATGTAGCTATAAATTTTTATCAAAATATCTTAAAGAAATGGGATTTAATAATGCCTGCTCTATGCGCGCTCCAGGTACTGACAGAGAAGAATGTATCAAAGGTATTAAACACTTTATGGAAGTCTGTCGTTTATAGTATTTTAGAAAAAACGCAATGAAGTTCCCAAGTTTAGTCTATAAATACTTTATTTTTTTCCTTGCGTTTTTTCTCGTTTCATATAACACAAGTATTTTTGCCATGGAAAATGATTGTAATCACTTTGATTATTCTCATTTCTATACAGGTTTAGCAATCGCTTATGGCGAAACAACCTGGAATCAATTGAGAACTCACGATCTCCTTGTTGAGGTTTCTGCTCCTAAAGAAACTCACGACTCAGGTAGCACATGGGGTGGTTTTATTGGTTATCAATTTAAAAAAAACTTCGCCATTGAAGCACATTATATGCGCTATCCTAATACACGCTTAATTTTTGATAATTTTAGTTTTTATTATCCAGTCACTGAATTAACCACACGCACCCAAGTCTATTCAGCGATTACAAAGTTTATTCTACCGCTCTCCAACTCTCATATAAGCAGCTTCTTAGACGCTGGTATTGCTTTTACTCATCGTAGTGATATTTTTGCCAAAGTAACCCGTGTTGCCCCAACCTTTGGGCTTGGTTTTTCGTTTGATGCCTCACATAATATAGTGACTGAAATTGGTTTTGAATACTATATTGGTTATGGAAAATCGAACCATATGCCTATTAAAGATTTTGTACCCTTTTTATTTAGTCTTTATTTTCGCCTTGGATATCGCCTTTTCTGAACTTTTTTGGCACTTTTATTACCTGGATTATCTGCAAGATCAAAATCAATTCTACGTTGATCAAGATCAACACGGGCAATAATAACTCGGATGGAATCTCCTAAGCGATAGACTTTCCCAGAACGTTTACCACGTAAAAGATGATGTATTTGATCATAATCATAATAATCATTTGATAATGAAGTCACATGCAGTAAACCTTGAACATAGATATCAATCAATTCAATAAAAACACCAAAATTAGTGACATCCATAATCACACCATTAAACTCTTGACCCAGTTTGGCACGCATATAATCACATTTTAACCAATCCAAAGCATCACGTGTTGCTAAATCAGCACGCCGCTCAGTCATCGAGCAATGTTTAGAAATTAGTGCCATCTGTTCATGAGTATAAACAAATTTTTTTATCGATCTTTTTCTTAGTAAGTGGCGAATTGCACGATGTACTAACAAATCAGGATAACGACGAATGGGCGAAGTAAAATGACAATATTGCTCATAAGATAAGCCAAAATGACCTAAATTATCAGGGCAATAAACTGCTTGCGGCATTGAGCGCAACATGACTATTTGTAGCAGATGCGCATCGGGTCGATGCTCAATGCGCTTTAAAAGATTCGAATAATCTTGTCCTGTTGGCTTGAGCCCACCACCAAGCTGCAAACCAAAGGCTTTTAAAAAATCTCTTAGTGCTAACAATTTCGATACTTCAGGTGATTTATGAACCCGATATAATGTAGGTAATTTCGCCTTTTCTAGAAAATGAGCGACTGTCACATTAGCCAATAGCATCGCTTCTTCAACCATTTTATGTGCATCATTGCGATCTATTGGAACAATCTGATTGATTTTACCGCCTTTACCAAATAAAACTTGGGTTTCAATGGTTTTAAATTCAACGGCACCTCTCCATTTTTTTTCTTTTAATAAAATTTTATAAAGTTTATAAAGTGCTTGAATGGAAGGAAATAAAAGAGTATCTGGTTTTTGTGTGCCAGAGAGCCAACCTGCTACTGTATTATAGGTTAAGCGACCCTGTGAATGAATTACAGCCTCATGAAACTGATAATGTAAAACCTGTGCTTTATTGTTGATCGTCATTTCACAAACTATCACTAAACGATCCACATTCGGCTTTAAAGAACATAACTCATTTGATAACACCTCAGGAAGCATCGGAATCACTCGCGATGGAAAATACACAGAATTGCCACGCTTTTCTGCTTCTTGATCTAGAGCAGAACCATATTTTACATAATGAGACACATCAGCAATTGCCACATAAAGACGCCAACCTAGTCCTTTAATCGGCTCACAGTAAAGTGCATCATCAAAATCTTTTGCATCCTCACCATCAATAGTGACAAAAGGCAAATGGCGAAAATCACTACGCCCTTTCATATCTGATCTTTGAACCTTTGTTCCAAATTGATGAAGTGTTTGCTCTAGGGCATTAGGCCATTCAAAAGGAATCTCATGAGAGCGAATGGCTAGTTCTACTTCCATACCTGGCGTTAGCTCATCACCAAGTATCTTAAGAACTTGTCCGATGGGCTGATGGCGCTTATCAGGTTGCGATACTATTTTAACTAAAACATACTGTCCTTTTTTTGCCTTATTATCCTTATTTTGAGGTATGATCACCTCATGTGATATCGCTTTGTGATTAGGATCAATAAATGCGATGCCATTTTCCTTACAAAAACGACCTACCAATGTACTCGTATTTCTTTCTAAGACTTCAACAATCACACCTTCACGACGTTGGCGCTCCCCTGGCATCACTCGAACTAACACACGATCACCTGGAAAAACACAACGCATCTCACGTGAAGAGAGAAAAATATCTGCGGTATTATCATCATCAGCAATCAAAAAACCAAAACCATCTCGATGACCATAGATAGATCCACTGACAAGATCCATAGCTTCAACCAAACCATATTGACCACGACGATTACAAATCAATTGACCATCACGCTGCATCGCCTTGAGTCGACGTCGTAGCCCTTCCTTTTCTTCATCGCAAGTCAATGAAAAAATATCCAATAATTCATTAAACGTGAAGGGTTGCTCTAACTGTTCTATAATAAACTCACGGCTCGGCACGGGATGCTGATATTTTTTAGCCTCTCGTTTTAAATAGGGATCTTCTTTTAATTTGCGCCTTTTAACCACAATGATTCTGCTAAGTCGATTAATTTCCTTACTATGCTATCAGAAATTCTAAAAAAAAGAGAGACTTATGAAAAAAACATTCACTTTACTTCTTATACTATCTATGACTCTATTAGGATGCACGCCCTATAGCAATTCATCCAAATTAGAAAGCCGCCATTGCCGAGAGCTTACCTATCAAATGTACGCCAAACCACATCGCTATCAAGCAGAGGGAAATAAACACCTAGCCACCACACAAGCGAAGCTTTTAAAAGAATACCAACGCTATCGCTGTGGTCAATAGAATTATTAATGACATAAATAAAAACACAAGATCTTAGCTCACATAATATCCTTACTTCAATGAATTTTAAAGGAATATGCCGTCAATTAATCTTTTTATCTAAATATTACCTCATTTACCTTATTGCAGTTCACTGAATTGGATTTTCCCGTAGCGATATTGAAACCACCTGTGTTGTTAAACAATGAATAGGGCTGAAAACCCAAAAGTCTCTGCTTATTAAATTCCTCTGTCCATGATGTTGTGACATTATTATTAAAAGTGTTTTGTTCACTGCATAGTTCATGTAAGATTTCTATGCTCATTTTAAAATTATTTTTAACATCCTGGGACGTTATTTTTCCCTTTAAATACTCTTGTACACTCTGTTTAAAATCCTGATAAATAAAAGTAGCAGATCGTAAATCAGCACAAGCCTCTTTGCTTTGGGATTGAACGATTGCTTCTTGTTGTTTTAGAAAACTTCTGATTTTCTTCTTAGCAATCTTTTGCGAAACTAGATTGGCAGTGCCACTAGGAACCGTCGCAGATTCTCTGTTAAATGTTATTAGGCCTCTGTAAAGAGCTTCCATATCGACAGTACCAGTGAGATCGATTTGAAGCTGTTCTAACCTGTTTTTTCTCTTAATGAAAGAAGGGATTGCTTCTTGATAATGAGGCAACTCTCGAGCTAACACAATCAAATGATCATGTACTATGACAAGTTCCTGTATTTGATTTTGGATTTCTTCAATGAAAGAGTCATTCGGTTTCTTTTGCAAATTGGCCCTTAATGTACTTAATAAATCGTATGCTATACCAAGACTATGATAGAGATGGTCCTCAAACTTTTTTTGCTTTTGATTCAATACAATAATCTGATAATTTTCTTTAAGTACCTGCTCTTTGTGCTTTAAATCTTTCTCTGTCAACGGTTGATGATTCTTATTGGCTTTTTTTAAAGCAAAACAATAAAGAACAGACACTAAAAGATTAGGCAAGTTATTAATAATAGCATTGTACATCAATGGAGCCCCCTCTCGGGTTGGATTGGGATTTGATCTCTCTTTAAGTAAGGGAACTAAAGGCTTAGCAAAACTTGTTGCTACTTTAGGTTGAGGGATTGGAGTGGATTGTAAGAACAAGTGACAAGATTCGTGAGCATGTGCCAATGCGCTACGGCCTGTTTCTATCAGATCCCAAGCACTCGCATAGAAATTATTCCATACAGATTCTAATGAAAGTAGGTACTCAGGCACGTACTGAACAGCAGTAGATTGTTTTAATAACAACCAGCTTCCTAATGAGGTGATCATTAATGGGTTACACTCATACAATCCATAACCAGTCATGCTTAAAAAAAGTAGAGCATTGACTGAAGTACCAGTACCTGAGTTAGGTATCTTATAGGGCTGCATCACTCTTGGCTCAATTGCTGCTCTCTTAACCCGTCTCCTACTGTGATTGTGAGACCTAGGTTCTTCACCAGAGGAAGTTCTAGGAGTAGTCGTCTCTTGTGTTTCTCTATCGTTTTGGCTGGAATTTTGTACTTCAAGGCTAGTACAATTAACTAAAGCTTCTCTTGTGATATTGCCTGTAAGACTCTGTTGGCATTGCCAGCGTGCAAACCAAGCGGCAGTCTTTTGAGCGGTACCTCGGTTAAGAAAGAGCAATCGATCCCCGAGTACATTTAACATCATTTTTCGAGTGGGTGGATAACGATCCCAATTTTTTAGGATTGTAGTTTGTTTTGAGTTTGTGATCCTTAAATCACCTCCAGAGCTCTCCATAGTGAGATTACTGGGAGCACTCTCACTCCAATCAATAATGCCCATCTGACCCGTATTGTTAGGCGAATTATGATAGATCGTCAGAGATTGATGCGCTAAGGGTTTGTAATATTTTACAGTATGAGGAACTGCTTGATCGGCTCGTTGTCTAAACTGGAATGGCTTGATTGTCTCTTTATTGAGTTTGATGGAAAGCTGTATTGTGCCATGAATCTGTGTGTAATAATCTTGAATCAGTAAAGCCTCTCCTGTATGCGTACTCAGTAAGAGATCCTGATCCAGCCTCGAAAACTCTATGTGATGCGCATTAAAATGCAGTGAATTAATGATTTCCAATAAATCCTGTGCGCGCACCGTTTTTCGACCTCTAATAACTAAAGGATGCGAATGATGATGACGAGAGAGGCGATGCCCTTCTAATGTGTAATAAGCCTTTTTGTCCACTGTGATGCGTAACTCACGAGGTTCTTGGAGCCATACTGTGGTATTGCATACCGATTCACGATGGCAACTGATTCGTGTCCCTTGGTGTTCCACTTGGGTGTTGTTATTCACTTGAGTATAAGGCTCAATATTTAAATCAAAAATACTCTTTAATTTAAGTAGTACAAAATCTAAGAGCCCTTTAGGCTGATGAATAAAAATGTGATTATGTGAACCATCAATAAGATAGGTATTAGTAGAAGCATTGTGTTTATTTTCCCAGTAGACTGTTTGGTTGCTTTTATCAATATGGAACACATGAGTCCCTTCATCCACACGGGTCAGATGTAAGTTCGATCCATGCAATTGCGTGCTTAAAGTAAAATTAGAATTTTGGATCTGGTCTAATCTTTGAATTGCTTCTGGTAAACGCATCGCATGCGATAGCTCGCCATTTACTTGTAAATGAGTCACTTTCCCTGTTGAATCCATTCGTGTGGGTGTGATCCAAAAATCATCTTCGGTTCTAAGGTGCACCGGCGGATAGATTGACGAATGTCCAGAATTATCTATCTTGTGTCCTGTGACTTGAATAGGATGGGTTGGGTCATTACGGCTATACAGAGTGAGACAATTATAACGCCATTGTATTTTGCTTATCTCATGCAAACGAAAGGGCAAGTGCAGAATCGCTGGGCGATCATATTTCAGATACGATTGACCATTTTTAATATATAAAGAAGAGACGTTAATTTTATCCCCTAGATAAGTTTTAATCACACTAGACTCTTTAATATCAAATTTAATGTCTATAGTATCCCCACCTCCTTTGCCATCAATATAAGGTATACATTGACTGCCAATTTTCAATAGGTTTGAACCCACAGAACCTATGACTGTTTTGATATTTTCAAGCAAACAATTTTGATCTTTGTAGTCTCTCTTCACTACTATCGTGTTATGAGAATTTATGTGACTACTCATCTGCCATCGCAAAGTTTGAGGAAGTTTGAGTTCTTTTAAATAAATAAAATTATTACCTCTAAGATTTACCATGTGTAACTTAGAGGGGAGAGATACTAAATGAATATGATTCGTTGTATTTTGATTTCTACCGGATATTGATAAATAAGAATCACTGATATCAGGCAAATGCGATGCGTAGATTGATGCGTAGATTATAGTATTGTTGTGAGGCTCTAAAGGTAGTTTTATTGTTGAATATATGGCAGTGAGATAAGCAAAGACACCTCCTTCTGGATTTGCAGCATTTTTATACCATACCCCATCAGAGCAGCGCGAGTTTGCAAACTCGCCATGTAAAAATTCTTTCCATTTTTTCGTTACTTTACCAGCAATGCAACTTCGCCGTATAAACTTTGCTTCGTTATCAATAATTGCCATCGGCTCATCTTCAGTGAAACCCACACCATGTATGTATTTTGTAGTTGGCACTGCTGAAACTCTTGTGAATTCTCCTGTATCATGCAATACATCTGGGGCTGTCATCCCACATTTAGCCTGATATCCATCAACGCTGTTTGGTAATATTCTTGAATTATAAAATGGACCCCCCACATTATCTTGAAGATTAATTGTACTAGAAAAGCTATCGTAAGACATTCCTTGTGTTATTACTTTAGTTTTACATTCTAGCTGCTTATTATTTTTAAACATACACACTAATCGATTATCTCCACCAGAACAAAACATTCGAGTGTTACTCTCTAATACTTGTCTTCTATGAAGTATAATATAAGGTAAGCTCATAGCTATGATATGAGGTCTACTGGACATGAATTTTCTTATAAATTGGTTGATCAATTTAGTATAAATATTCTTGGCTATAATATCTTGTTCAATATAGTCTGGAATTTTTTTACCTAAGAAGAAATTCCAATAAAGGTTATGATCTTCTACATTGTTAAGTGCAATTGTTCGCTCTAAACTGTTAAGTTTCAATTTTGCACTAATAAAGGTAGATAGCGCAATAGCACACAAACCCACTGCAGCTCCTATGGGTCCAGCAAACTCAGCCAAAGTAGCTCCTACCATAGTGGCTCCCAGCTCAACACCCATTATGCCAGCAATATCAACTCCCAGTGCCGGCAAATCAGCGGCAATGAAAATTGAATTGGTGGCAATATTCAGTTGAGCCAGCTGTTTTTCCAGTGGGGTTCTAGCATTCTTTAGTGCCTCAATCGATTGCGCTAATCCTATAAAAGCCCCTAGATTGCCCACTGTACGACCAATAATCGGGGCGGCACTTTTTAAGGCTACAGAGTTTAATTTCACCCCTAAAGATGTCAGTTGCGCCGCCATTTTTGCACCAATCTTTGGGAGAAGCCACAAATTCAAAGCATCAAACCCTAAACCTTCCAGGTTGCCATTGACCAGATGCTTACCTACTAAAAACACTGTATAAGCTTTACCTATCCCTTCTACTGCACGACTGATTTTTTGCCCTATACCACTTCGGGTGAATACACCTTTAAGCGCCGAGGGATTCTCTATATGTTCAGTAATCTCATGCAATAGGGCACGAATACTTGGATCCTCTATCACTGAGTGGTCTTGTGCTATAACCCGACGTAGCTCAGTGTGATCGGTATCATTTAATACTTCACCTTTCTCAAGCTTTTGTTGCACCTTCAATAGCGTATTGTAAATATCAAATACTGATTTACGCACACTTTCTGATCCTGCTAGCAACTCTTGAGCACGTGCTTTTTCTTCTTCACTATTCTCATCACGAGAGTCTATGCATGCAGCTTCTGGGGAACGTCTCGATAAGCGAGGACATTTTGCAGAAGGACCTTCTTCAGAGTCTACTGATCCTAAAGGAGTTAAGTTTCCAATAAATTCTATTGGGTCAAATAACTGTTGTGTCTGACTCTTGATATATTCAAGATATTGCGCTGGGCTTCTAAACTCAGAAAAATTAGGTAGAATTATTTCTTTTTCAATACTTCCATAATTTTTTAAAACTAATTTATTACTTGCAAATAAGTTTGTATCTAAGGAGTGATCTCTTGAATTAATAATTGAATATAAAGTAGATTCTGTGAGGATACAGTTTTCAAAGCGTACATTACTAAAAGATGAAAACTCAACATTTTTAAGGATTACATTATTAAAACGGCAATCTATAAATTTGATGTGTCCAAAATTAAGTTCTGATAGGTCACAATTTTCATAGGTTTCTCCAGAAATAATCCTTTGTTCTTCTGTAACAAATGATTCAACTATTAATAATCCTAAATTACTGTTTAAATCGATGAGTTTACCCATAATTATATTCCTATCTTCTTTGGGAAGCATTTTAAGATAGCGAATTATGTAACCTGAAGTGAATTTGATAGCGTTACTATTTAGTGAATTTATGATTCTCCTAATACGCTGATGTTTAACTGTGTTATCATCGATAGAAAGATATTGTTTAAATTCATTTGGAGTAATCACGTTAATTAAAAAATGATTCTTTAATTCTAAGATCTGATCAATACGATCAGGTAAGTTTGAATTCTGTGTATTTGTAAGATAGGCTCTAAATTGATCTGTACTAATTGCTCCAATTGCATAGACGTTTTTCGAAGCCAAGATTCGTTCAATACGATCAACTAGAGTGGCATCGTCTGCGTCTGTTCTAAGAGTGCCACCGTCTGCGTCTGTTCTAAGATAGGCTCTAAATTGATCTGTACTAATTGCCTCAATTGCCTCAGCTCTCTGTGAAGCCAAGATTCGTTCAATACGAGCAACTAAAATGGCATCGTCTGCGTCTGTTCTAAGAGTGCCACCGTCTGCGTCTGTTCTAAGATAGGCTCTAAATTGATCTGTACTAATTGCCTCAATTGCCTCAGCTCTCTGTGAAGCCAAGATTCGTTCAATACGATCAACTAGAGTGGCACCTTTTGCTGTAAGATAGGTGCTAAAGTGATTTGAGCTAATTTCCCCAATTGCATGGGCACTTTTCGAAGCCAAGATTCGTTCAATACGAGCAACTAAAATGGCATCGTCTGCGTCTGTTCTAAGATAGGCTCTAAATTGATCTGTACTAATTGCCTCAATTGCCTCAGCTCTCTGTGAAGCCAAGATTCGTTCAATACGAGCAACTAAAATGGCATTGTCTGCGTCTGTTCTAAGAGTGCCACCGTCTGCGTCTGTTCTAAGATAGGTGCTAAAGTCATCTGAGCTAATTGCCTCAATTGCATGACTTTTCGAAGCCAAGATTCGTTCAATACGAGCAACTAAAATGGCATCGTCTGCGTCTGTTCTAAGATAGGTGCTAAAGTCATCTGAGCTAATTGCCTCAATTGCATGGGCACTTTTCGAAGCCAAGATTCGTTCAATACGAGCAACTAAAATGGCATCGTCTGCGTCTGTTCTAAGAGTGCCACCGTCTGCGTCTGTTCTAAGAGTGCCACCGTCTGCGTCTGTTCCAAGATAGGTGCTAAAGTCATCTGAGCTAATTTTCTCAATTGCATAGACGTTTTGCGAAGCCAAGATTCGTTCAATACGAGCAACTAAAATGGCATTGTCTGCGTCTGTTCTAAGAGTGGCACCATCTGCGTCTGTTCTAAGAGTGCCACCGTCTGCGTCTGTTCCAAGATAGGTGCTAAAGCGATCTGAGCTAATTTCCCCAATTGCATGGGCACTTTTCGAAGCCAAGATTCGTTCAATACGATCAACTAGAGTGGCACCGTTTGCTGTAAGATAGGTGCTAAAGTCATCTGAGCTAATTTTCTCAATTGCATAGACGTTTTTCGAAGCAAAGATTCGTTCAATACGAGCAGCTAGAGTGGCACCTTTTGCTTTAAGATAGGTGCTAAAGTTATCTGAGCTAATTACCTTAATTGCCCTAGCTCTCTGTGAAGCCAAGATTCGTTCAATACGAGCAACTAGAGTGGCACCTTTTGCTGTAAGATAGGTGCTAGAGTCATCTGGGCTAATTGTCCCAATTGCATAGACGTTTTGCGAAGCAAAGATTCGTTCAATACGTTTAGCCAGAATGGCACCGTCTGCGTCTGTTCTAAGAGTGCCACCGCCTGCGTTTGTTCTAAGATAGGTGCTAAAGTGATTTGAGCTAATTGCCCCAATTGCATAGACGTTTTTCGAAGCCAAGATTCGTTCAATACGAGCAACTAAAATGGCATTGTTTGCGTCTGTTCTAAGAGTGCCACCGCCTGCGTTTGTTCTAAGATAGGTGCTAAAGTTATCTGAGCTAATTGTCTTAATTGCATAGACGTTTTTCGAAGCCAAGATTCGTTCAATACGAGCAACTAAAATGGCATTGTTTGCGTCTGTTCTAAGAGTGCCACCGTCTGCGTCTGTTCTAAGATAGGTGCTAAAGTTATCTCGGCTAATTGTCTTAATTGCATGGGCATTTCTCGAAGCCAAGATTCGTTCAATACGTTTAGCCAGAGTGGCACCGCCTGCGTCTGTTCTAAGATAGGTGCTAAAGTGATCTGGGCTAATTGCCTCAATTGCATGGGCACTTTTCGAAGCCAAGATTCGTTCAATACGAGCAACTAAAATGGCATTGTTTGCGTCTGTTCTAAGAGTGCCACCGCCTGCGTCTGTTCTAAGATAGGTGCTAAAGTGATCTGGGCGAATTGTCTTAATTGCATAGACGTTTTGCGAAGCCAAGATTCGTTCAATACGAGCAACTAAAATGGCATTGTTTGCGTCTGTTCTAAGAGTGCCACCGCCTGCGTCTGTTCTAAGATAGGTGCTAAAGTGATCTCGGCTAATTGCCTTAATTGCCCTAGCTCTCTGTGAAGCCAAGATCCATTCAATACGATCAACTAAAGTGGCACCGTCTGCTGTAAGATAGGTGCTAAAGTGATTTGGGCTAATTGCCTCAATTGCATAGACATTTGCCGAATCTAAGATCGATTCAATACGAGCAGCTAGAATGGTGGCGTCGTCTACTGCAAGATAGTGATCGAGTTGATCTTTAGTAATTTCCTTAATTGCTTGATTACATTTTGAATTAAGAACTTGAGTAATACGAAAAGATAAAGTCACATTATCTTCTACCATTAAATACTGATTAAGAAGTGGGATAATACTTAATATTCTTTGGCGATCATAACTTTGAAGCGCTGTTTTAATAATTTGTTCTTGTTCAGGATTCATAATGGTCTCCCAATACATATCTTTAAAAAAGCAAATATATATATTCATTAAGAATATTTCAAATATTTTTATTATTAATTTCATATTTTTTAAGGATATAAATAACTATTTATTATTTTATAATTAACTTATTAATGATTTTTAATATGTTTAATTAACTAATTTATTCATGTTTTTCTAACATTAATATTTTAAAATCTGAATTTTATAGTAGAATTTTGTTTACTTTTTGTCCTTTTAAAATAAAGGATTTAAGTGATTTTATAGGCAGTTATTATGAAATTTATGTAATATTATTGCATGGGTGCGTGT
Source organism: Coxiellaceae bacterium (assembly GCA_965214015.1). Lineage (GTDB taxonomy): Bacteria > Pseudomonadota > Gammaproteobacteria > Coxiellales > Coxiellaceae > CBDCAS01. Next base: position 378,716 of record CBDCAS010000022.1, on the reverse strand, counting down.
TGTCATGGCACTTATCAAAGTAAAGTTAATTCAATCACCAACATCAAAACTTAAGCAAGATTACTGTTTTGTAGTAGATAGGATAGGAGAATTTGGTTACAGCCCTGAACTTCATGCCACGTGAACCTATGATGTTAGCTTCAATGAAGCTGTGACATGCTTTTTATGACCTGCATCAGAGATCTAAGGCACTAAAAAGCTTGAACAATTTTTTATTCCTAAAGAAACTACTTAGCCTATAGAATTACAAAAAGATTTTGAGCATAGCTGAAAAATGATAAAGTACTGTCACTGTAATACCTACTACAAGCAACAATAGCAAGATTGTTCGTGATTTTAGGATATACATAGTCGGTACTACAAATAAAGTAAACAGTGTGCCAATTAGCATACCTGAGGCAATGACCAATCCAATATCAAACCGACTGTGCGCACCAGCACCGGTTGCAATCAGCAATGGAACTACCCCTAAAATCATAGCAGCAGTGGTCATTAGCACAGGACGTAATCGAATCGCTGCTGCTTGCTCAATCGCCTGTTTAGGAGTTAATTCTGGTTGGGCAATTCGCAAGTTCTTTGCAAAATCGACCATAAGAATACCATGCTTACTAATCAAACCAATCAATGTAATTAAACCAATTTGAGTATAAATATTGATTGTAGCCAACCCCCAGTTGATCGGCAGCAAAGCGCCACAAATGGCCATAGGCACACTGGTCATCACCACTAAAGGATCTCTAAAACTTTCAAATTGGGCTGATAGCACTAAAAAAATAACAATCAGAGAAAAGAGAAAGGTATACACTAAAGCATTGCCTTCTTGAACAAATTGTCGAGACTGGCCGCCATAATTATACGAAAATCCAGAAGGCATCTTTTTAGCGGCTAAATTTTGTAGATACGTTAAACCTTCACCGATCGTATAACCAGGTGCCATTAAACCTTCTATACTGGCTGAATTTAATTGCTGAAAATGCGTTAGTGCATTTGGCTCATTTTCATAAGACATTGAAGCTAAGGTATTGAGCGGCACCATAGCTCCACTGGCTGTTTTAAGATGAATCAAGTTCAAGTCTTTTGGATTATAACGAAAGGGCTGATCTACTTGTGGAATGACCTCATAACTTCGACCTTGCATATTAAAATAGTTAGTATAATTACCGCCCAAAGTCCCAGCCAAGGCTTCTGCAAGACTTGACATTGGTATGCCCATTTGTGCTGCTTTACTACGATTAATATTGATATTTAATTCATTTTTATTAAAACGCAAACTGCCATCAATATAAAGAAACAAACCACTGTTTTGTGCTTCTGTGACTATTTTTTCCATCACTGGATAGACTTCAGCAAAGGAACGTGTGGTAGTTAGCTCAAAATCAATCGGTAAACCACGCCCACCGACTGGCAAAGGCGGTAATGGGAATGCTTGCACTTGCAAACCGGCGATATGATTTAACTTTTTCTGAAGCTTGGCATTGACTGTCATTTGACTAGCTGTGCGTTGATCCCAAGGTTTCATAATAAAAGCAGATATCGCACTATTAACACCAGCAGAACCATTGACAATAAAGTAATCTTCCGCTGATGGAAAACTCTTATAGATAGTATTAAACTGGCGAGTAAATGTTTCCATATAGTTTAAGGTCGCACTTTGTGGACCGGTTGCCATAACAAACACAACCCCCTGATCTTCTGAAGGGGCCATCTCAGATTTTGATGAAATAAATAAGAAGAAACACGAACACAATACTACAAAAGCAAACAATACAATCACTGAAGGATACTGTAAAATACTATTTAATTTACGCTGATAGAACGTTTTTAAAGCAGTAAATTTAGCGTCTACATAATGCACTAATCGCTGCTGACCAATATTAGCAGTGAGTAACTTAGAACACATCATTGGCGAGAGTGTTAAGGCTATCACACCTGAAATAATAACAGCTGAGGCTAGAGTAAAGGCAAATTCCTTAAAGAGTGCCCCTGTAATCCCTGTCATCAAACCAATCGGTGCATAAACAGCGGCTAAAGTAATCGTCATGGCAATCACAGGGGTAGCAATTTCACGCGCCCCTTGTAATGCCGCGTCAAAGGGCTTTAATCCTTCTTCGATATGACGATACACATTTTCCACTACGACAATGGCATCATCTACTACCATACCAATGGCTAACACTAAAGAGAGCAAGGTGAGCAAATTAATGGAATATCCCAAGGCTAACATCATGCCAAAAACACCAATTAGTGACAGCGGGATCGTCACCATAGGAATAGTGACAGTACGTAATGAGCCTAAAAATAAGAAAATAATAATAATGACAATAATTGCCGCTTCTAATATTGTTTTAACAACCTCTTCAATCGAAGAAACAATATATTTCGTCGAATCATAAACAATCTTTTCATGTAGTTGCGGTGGGAATTGTTTCACAATTCCAGGCAGTGCTTTCTTAACCTCTGAAATAACGGTTAATGGGTTGGCCTCAGGAGTTGCCTTAATGCCAACAAACACCGCCTTTTCTCCATTGAATACCACAGATGAATCATAGCTCTGTGAGCCAAGTTCAATCCTGGCGACATCTTTTAAGTGAACTAAGGTCTCTTTATCTTGCTTAATAATTAAGTTACCAAAACCAGCCTCTGTCTGCACATCGGTATCTGCATTCACAGGTAATGCAACATAAATTCCTTTAGTGGCGCCTGCTGCTGCTTGAAAGTTGTTATTCTGCAATGCAGAAACCACATCATTAGGTGATACTCCTAAAGCAGCCATTCGTTTTGTATTCAGCCATATTCTCATCGCATAATATTGAGGGCCTAATAGTTGAACCTCAGAAACACCACCGACTGTTTCTAACTTAGGCTGTACCACGCGCGATAAATAATCTGTAATTTGCTCCCCTGTCATCTGCTTACTATTAAAACCTAGATACATCAATGCTGTTGACTGTCCTGTTTGCTTCTGAATTACTGGATTTTCAGCAGCCTTCGGCAGTTGATTTTGAACTTCAGCTACTTTGCTCATAATACTGACAAAAGCATCATTGGGATTAAAGTTCAGCTTGATATAGGCATCAATCGTGCTAGTACTATCAGTACTTGCAGAGGTTAAATAATCAACACCATCAGCACTGGCAATGGCTTTTTCAATAGGTGTCGTAATAAAGCCTTCCATCAGTGAAGCATTAGCACCTGGATATGCAGTAGTAATAGTAATGAGAGTATTTTCTATCTTTGGAAACTGGCGAACCGGTAAATCAAAAATGGCACGTAAGCCAATAAAAAAAATCAACAAACTAATGACTGTTGCAAGAACAGGGCGTTTGATAAAAATATCAGTAAATTTACGGCTTACCATCAGCAATTAATTCAATTTAATGGAGTTATTGATGATAATACGGGCATCAGGATGTAATTTAAGTTGACCCGATGTCACGACTTGATCTCCTGCTTTAATGCCTTTTTTAACGGCAATGACCGTACCACGACGATCGCCAATGGTCACAAACTTCTGCGTTGCTATTAAAGTGGGCTTACCCAGCTTATCTCTACCGCGTGTCACCACATAAACTGAATCCCCATAAAGACTATAGGTAATCGCTGTTTGTGGTAGAGTCACTACGCCCATTTGTTTTGATTCAATGACACTAACATCAGCAAACAAACCAGGATATAGCTGCCCCTTATCATTTGGAAAAGTCGCTTGTAAGGAGATACTACGCGTATTGGCATTAACAGAAGAGTTAATGGCAGTAATTTTTCCTAAATAGACGCAACTCTTATCTGCATCTGTTTTAATTTGAACCTTCTGGCCGACAAAAACATGTGATAAAAATTGCTCGGGTAATTCAAAATTAACAAATAGAGGATTTAAGGACTGCAGCAAAACCATAGCTTTCCCAGCAGTCACATACTGCCCTAGATCAATTTCGCGGATCCCAAGCTTGCCATCAAAGGGAGCTTTGATATTTTTTTTATTGACCATCACACGCGCGCTGACAACCTGAGCTTTTGATTGTAATAGCTTTGCCCGTGCTGCATCAAGATCAGCTTTTGAGGTTGCGCTGGTTTTATACAGTGCTAACTGACGTTGATAGTTCACTCTATCCAAACGTAGTGCTGCTAAATTATTATTAAGGCTTTGTTGATCGACCGAATCATCCAACTGAACCAAAGGATCGCCTTTTTTAACAAATTGGCCTGATTTAAAGTAAATAGCGATCACTTGGCCTGTAACTTCTGAGTTGACCTCAACACCATTGATTGCTTGCAAGGTTCCTACCGATTTAAGAACTGGATGCCAGAGTTGCTTTTTAGCGATTGTGGTAGAAACTGCTATAGGCGGTGGCTGATGGGGCGCAAAATAGCGTTTAACAAAAATAAGCTTAAGCACATACCAAGCTAGAGTACCGCCAAAAATAACTACTAGAATTGCAATCGTCAATGTAAAGCGCTTGGCCATAGGCCTCTCTTCCTATTTTGTACCGATCTAGACTTTAACTATATCACTGAATGAGATTTTGTGTAATCTTAATACAGTTGCTCTTTTTTAGCTTGCATAATACAGCGGATGTAAGATAAAAAAAACCCTCTCAAGCAGGCATTTTGCCAATATCAGTTAAAGCTGTGCAATAAAATCCGATGTGGTCAAAATTTAATCTATTTGCGCCCAAGACCTCAGAACAATACACTTTCCCCCGTTAATAGCACAAGCCCCGGTGGCACAGCTGGATAGCGCGGTCCCCTCCTAAGGGACAGGTCGCAGGTTCGAATCCTGCCCGGGGCACCATCTATACTCAAGCCCATTGTAGTTTTGACTTAACAAAACTCTATAAATATAGAGTATCAAGATAATAACTATTTCCCTATTTTAAGAAAACGTTAATGTTTGTCTTATAGAATACTAAGTATTTTTCGGTTGTTTATTTAAGATAAGGGCCATCATGAGTAAAGAAAATGCACAAGAAACTTTAAAACATGTCATCAACAACCGCTATCGGGTTGCGATAGTAACAAATTTATTGCCCTCGTTTATAATCAACCATGTTTATAAAGACTACGACATTCCATTATTAAGGCTTGTAAACTATCTTTATTTGGTTGATCTTACTCATGAAGTTACGACGCTACAAAATCAAGACAATATATTAACAACTCTTCATCAACTATTTGAACAACTGTCATGTACTAGAAAAAAAGAGCAGGCAGAAAAGCAGGCTTCACTTAAGGCACTCAAAAAACAGATTAATGAATATACTAGATTGGCCTTTAAAAATGATTCATCAAAAATTCGATTGGTTAATGTAGATAAACTGAAGCAATATTATGAAAAATTTCATAAGGAATTCAAGGAAAATATTAAAGATCAGAAATATGCTTATATCACTGATAGCACGGATAGCACGGATAGCACGGATATTAGTGATTATCTAAAAGATAAAGAGCAAGAAAGACTAGCTAGAAAGAATAAAAAGCATGCTTTAAATATGATATCAATTTTAGTGTCTGTAATCGTTGCTTTAGGTCAGGGCCTCGTTGCTGCTGTTTTTATGACCCCTGCCTTACCTCTAATACTAGCTCTTTTAATTTTTGGTATCGCTGCTTTTTGTTGCAATTTTTTCCTATTTCGTCGGAGTAGTTTTTCTGTGCTACAAGATCTCTATTTCGGCAAGATTTGGAAGAAAGAGGATGGCAACATGCTCTCTAAGAAAGAAAAAAGTCTAGTGGCTTTTAGTCTTATCTTCTCAACCACAGCCGCATTATCAGTGGGTTTTCTATCCTTTGGTTCTGCTATAAGTGCTTTCAAACTACTCTCTATAGCACTAGTAGGCGTTGGCGCTAATCCAATAGGAATCTTTGCCATAGCAGGGCTGATTGCAGTTACAACAACAATTGCGCTATTTACTATATTTACTCATATAACTGTAAGTTTTATTCGCAAAGGTGGCTTACAAAAGCTAAAGCATCTACTACCAAACATTACCAGAAATATAATTAAATTCTATCAGTGCGATAATTGGGCTGATCTAACATTAGCCAAAAAAATACAGCATATTATTTCAAAAGCTGCTAAGACCTTATTTCACGCTGTATTTTTTCTACTATCAGTGGCCGCTATTATTGCTGTTAATGTAGCAGCAATGGGTGTATTTTATCACAGCTCAGCTACGATTTTTTGTACTATTTTTTCCTTAGGAAGCAACCTCTCTAGCGCATTAGCATATGCTATTGCAGGTATGGGTACAGTCATGGAAGCTATATTTTATGCAGAAGGAACAATGATTGTTATAAATGCTCTAAAAAAAGCCCTATTAGAGATCGCAAAAGCTGTAATGCAGCCTGCGAGAACATTCAATAAAATAAAAGATTTTTTTCATGAGATCACAAAAAATCCATCTCGATTGATTGCTACCATCATTACATTAATCAAACAAATATTTCTATTCTGCTGTATTTTCACTAATTCCTATGGCTTGGGCAATGGTCCTGCTAACGATTCAACAGCACGGAGCTGGATGCATTTCATATGTCCATTATTACAAAAGAATCTTCTAACAGATATTAATCTTATCACAGCAGCTGTTGGCTCTGCTGGACAGAATGGCAGGGCCGTTCATGAAGCACTTAAACCAGCTTCTTTATTTAGTGGCAATAATAATGAGCCAGCAACAGCAACAACAGCAGCAGCAACCTAGTCTATTTAATACAACAAAAGGAACCTAACATGTCGCACAATACCCGCTTGGAATCCGATAGTATGGGTACTATTGCAGTGCCTGGTGATCAATACGGTGGTGCTCAAACGGCACGATCTTTACAAAATTTTGCCATTGGTCGTGAAACTATGCCTGCTGAAATTATTCGAGCACTGGGCATTCTAAAAAAAGCAGCGGCTCTGACCAATCAAGAACTCGGAATGCTTTCTCAAGAAAAAACAAAGTGGATTGTGCAAGCAGCCGATGAGGTCATTGCAGGCCAGCTCAATCATCATTTCCCTTTAAAAATTTGGCAAACAGGCAGCGGCACACAGACGAATATGAACGCTAATGAAGTGATTGCCAACCGTGCTATTGAAATAGCAGGAGGTAGAATGGGCAGCAAGCACCCTATTCATCCCAATGACGATGTCAATAAGTCGCAATCTTCTAATGATACCTTCCCTACGGCAATGCATATTGCCGCTACAGAGATGATCGTCAACCAACTCATTCCTGCGGTTACTGAATTAAAAAACGCAATTAGCACTAAACAAAATGAATTTAACCACATCGTTAAAATCGGCCGCACTCATTTACAAGATGCCGTACCTCTGAGTTTGGGACAAGAATTCTCAGGCTATGTTGCTCAATTAGATATGAATTTAAAAGCCATTGATGAAGTTTTACATTCTCTTTATCCTCTGGCACTAGGAGGCACAGCAGTTGGTACTGGCTTAAATACCCATCCTGAATTTGCCTCTAAAGCAGCCGCTCACATCGCTCGCATTACCGGCCTGCCCTTCACATCAGCGACTAACAAATTTGCAGCATTAGCCGCTCATGATGAGATTGTATTGACTAGCGGTGTTATAAAAACACTTGCGTGTTCATTGATGAAATTTGCCAATGATATCCGCTGGTTGGCCTCAGGCCCGCGCTGTGGCATTGGTGAGCTCTGTTTACCTGCCAATGAGCCTGGCTCTTCGATTATGCCAGGAAAGGTCAACCCAACCCAGTGTGAAGCGATGACCATGGTCTGTGTTCAAGTATTAGGGAATGATGCCACCATCGGCTTTGCCGGTACACAAGGAAATTTTGAATTAAATGTCTATAAGCCAGTCATTATCTATAACCTGATACAATCCATTTACTTACTGACAGATGCCTGTCGTTCCATGACTGAGCATTGTGTCCTGGGTATTAAAGCAAATGTTAACCACATAAAAAAATACTTGGACCAATCCTTAATGCTGGTCACAGCACTCAATCCAGTCATTGGCTATGATAAAGCGGCTGAAATTGCAAAAAAAGCCTATAAAGAAGGGACTACTTTGAAAGCCGCCTGTTTAACGCTTGGTTACTTATCTGAAGCAGAATTTGACAAAGCAGTTGATCCTAAAAAAATGCTATCCCCTTAGCTAGAATCTGTTGACATCAGCTTTGCTAAAACGAAAAACATAGTATCGCTATTGAACAAAATAGTTCGCCAGCGAACCCAACACGTTTTATAACCAGGAGATATCAACAGACTTTATTTTTTAAGCTCTTTTTTAATGGTTTTAATCCAATTTTTGGCATCTTTTTGTTTGGGATCTAAAATCAAAGACTGTTCAAATAATTCTAAAGCTTGACTTAATTGATTAAGCTCATAGTAACACACTGCTAGATTATAAACAGTGACATGCTGCTCGCCAAAAATAGTCAGTGATTTTCGATAGTAAAGTATGGCTTGCTCATACTTTTCAGCTTCATGAAAAAACAAACCAATATTAAACAGTACATCCTCACAACCAGGAATAAAATAAAAATTATCAGCGACCTTAGGCAAGTTAGAAGATAAATACTCTAAAGTATCCACATCCACTTCTTCAAGCAACTCAATCATTTGCTCATTCACTAATTCATACACATAAGGATCCCAACGCGATAGAGCAAGTAAAGCGGCATAGACTTCCAGTTTTACTTCTTTATCTTCACGACATATTTGATCGTGTAATAAAAAATAATCGCCTGGGCTAAACCGTTCTACATATTCCTCTAAAGCTTGACTAGTTTCCGGCAGTTGTGAAAACTGCATACCACTGGCAAAAACAGCGGTTGTAATCCCTTCACGAGGAGTTTGTAACAAAGCATCTCCCCATGCACTTTTAAATACCCGTGCAATAATATCGAAATTAGCCATCACTGAAAAACTGCCGTGAAATGCTAACTCAGGATAATCAAGCTCTTCTTGCTCCTCTAAGCTTGAATATGCTTTATCCGAAGACAATACAAGCATCTTTCCATTGGAAATCATTTTTAAACGCTGCAATGCCTCTAAGGTAGCAATAGGAAAAAGAAAATGAGTATCGTTTAAATGACTCAGATAAGTATTTAAAACATCATTATAATGAGAGTTATCATAATAAGGTTTGGTAATTTCAACGGCTGCATGTTGTACCTTCACCTTTTGCCAATCTTTAGGCCGGCTATTTTGCAAATTACCCGGATGGGTATTGAGTGTCACTAGAGATTCAAAAAGCTTATTATTTTGTATCGTAAAAATATCAGTACGCAGTGTATCAAAAATATAGTTAGCTACCACGATAATTGGGTTTTTCACTGAACCTTCTTTTAATACTACACCACGATCTTGCAACTCTATTTCGGAGCTTTGCTCCAAGTCTAGCTGTGCAAAATCTAAGATACCTTGTTCCACATAGGGTTGTAGTTTTTGATGCTGTCTCCAAAATTCAATATTTTTTTTAGTAAAATCAGACATGACATAACATAACTTTAATCGATTCAATTTAAGGCGACTTTTAAGGTCTAATAAGGCTTTTAGAAGATAATAGCTAAATTGCCCAGGGCCTGTCCCTAATTCCAAAAAATAAAAAGGTTCATTTAAAGCTTCTGGATCTTTCTTTAACCAATCTTGAATAAAACGAAGAGCAATATGAGCATAACAATGAGCAATAAAGGGATTACTTGTGACATAAAAAGGTACCTCTGAAACCCAGGCATCAATACCTTCTTGATCATAATATTCACGCTGCGCTGTCCACAAGGCTGACTGTGAAAACCGCTGATTTTCTTCTACCAATACACTCATTACTCCAACCTATTTAAATTAAGAAAAAAGAGACGGTCAGTCGCTTAAAGAAGACTGCCAATACGATGCCAACGTATCTTTTGATACCACGGTGCATAAGAGTCCCAACTCATCCAAACCAATAGTGCACGCCCTATAAAACGACTTTTAGGTACCAAACCCCAATCACGACTATCATCACTGTCATCGCGATTATCTCCCATCATTAAATAATACCCTTTAGGGATTTTTAAATGATAGAAGTTATGGCCTTGCGAAGGACAATTAATAATCCCTTTGGCACAAACATAAATACTATGTTTTAAGCCATATAAGTTTTCCTCATATTTTGCCATTCTAATTCGCTGGCTTCCTTCACGAATCTCATAGTCACCTTGGTATTTTTGGCTCATAACATGACCATTAATAATCAACACTTTATTGACATAACTGATCGTATCACCAGGCACTCCAATAACACGCTTTACAAAGGTAATACGAGGCACAACTGGCCAATGAAATAATGCAATCTGACCTCGTTTCGGATGCGAAACAGGTAATAATTGAGTATTCCAAACGGGTAAGTGAAGACCATAACTGTATTGACTCACTAGAATAAAATCACCTGGGATAATGGTTGGCTCTAAAGAACCACTGGGAACACGATAAGGTTGCACCACAAAAGAGCGCAAAAGAAAAACAATGAGAAACACAGGAAACAAAGATCGTGAATAATCTACTAATAACGGTAAATCTTTTGGCTTTGCACGACCTCGAAGCCAATAATCAACCAGTGTCACAAGCCCTGTAAAAACACAAAGGCACAATAAAATAAGTGGCAAATTAACAATCATTGAAGTGATGACTCCGTTGAATTGGGTATACTCGGCATAGAGTAAGCAGTAGCCCGAAAAATATAAATAGATTGCGTACTGGTTACTTGGCCAACACCAAAAAAAGTCACCGCAAAGGCATTAGCACCAACCTGTGCTGCCAACTTTTGTGCGAGCTCATGAATTTCTTGACGTGCTGAACCCTCTTCTGCTCCATAGTGATGCTCAATGTTAATATATCCCATGACCTTACCTGCGGTAGATTGAAGTAGGGCAGCTACTGACTGAGAAGCGATAGCAGGTCGGGTTTGTTTTGCAGGTAATAAAATTCCCCGTGCTCTATAATTTGGTGCTGGTGAGAGCCAGATAACCAAAACAACGGCTAATAAACCAATTACTGTACTAATCCATAAACGTGGTCTTAACATAGCGATCATTCTACACTGAGCTTCTATGAAAAGCGATTTACTCTGCTATATTTTTATTGATCTGAATCTGGAATGGCTCTCATATAACCACGAGTCGGTGAGCTGCTATACAGTTTTTTACCCTGATCAGGTTCTTTATACATTAACATCCGATAATGACCATAAATAACTTTTACTCTATCGCCCACTTGATCTAAAGAACGAGGATTGACATAAGCAATCGCTTTTGGATCACGTTCAACGATTTGAATTGCCATTTGATCATCATTCACCTCAGGTGGTTTTTGATTAAAACCTGAGAAAATCTGGGAACTCCAATAACGATTCCATTGGGCTGAGTTCCATCCTAAAATTTCTTGATAGAATTGCTGGAAAATTTCAGTACTATCAGGTTGATTATAAGGCTCTACCATGGGTGTTATTGAGAGAGGTTTTCCCAAAAAGATAGCGCTTAGCTGGCTTTTCGTTAATTGATTGGCTGGAAATCGAGGATTAGCAATCACTACAAAATTAGCAGTCACTGTCCCTGATAGAATCAAAGCGCTCAACAATCCAATGGTTTTTAGCCACCGTCTCAAGTCATTAAAACACCGCATTGACGGATAAGCCATACAAATAAACCTGCCTCCTACCTGGATCAGAATTAAACAAACCAAAGGTTCCATTTAAGGGTGAAATTTGGCTAATACTCCCTTTGATATCTACATTGGGACTCAATAAATAATCTAAACTCAGAGTATAAGACTGCTGATCTTGCGGCAACTCACTAAAGGCAGGTGCTAGAGCAAGTTCACGCTCATTCGTTGTTCTAATACGCGCATAAGTAAATAATGGCGTTAATTTACCAAACTTAAAGCCCAGGGATCCATAGTAACCTCTTAATGCAGCGACACTCGAAGGAGTGTCACGATCGGCATACTCACCCATGAAAATCCAACGCCCTAATAACATCTTAGCAGCAAAGGAATAAAATTTAGTACTGTCTGAACTAAACAATGTTCTTGAAGGGACAACAGGAGATACTCCATTAAATATCCCTGTTAATTTTAATGTTGCATAGCTACCACGTAAGGTCAGATTCTGATTACCCACACTAACTACAATACCGGCTAAATTATTTTCTCTAAAACGAAGGTCAATACCTTCAGGGTTAGCATTATTATAAACCGTAAATTGGCTCCTGTTACTGCCATAGTAAGGCTGGAAGGTAATATTCCAATTAGTATTCCCTAAAGGATGACGGGTAATTAGGGTAATACCATTCACATTATTAAAGGGTACAATCCGATACACTTCATTCGGTAGAATCACCCAGGGATAGCTAAACCCTACTTGCTCAGTTTGCGAATACAAAAAAGCGGGTAAGCGAAAGCGACCAGCTTGAACTTGATAATTATCGTTAAATACATAGCGTAGAAATGCCCACTCTACATTAACTCGATAGGCTGTATTACCATTGGTATTATCACCATCTCCTACAAACTGGGTAATCACTTGTAAATGATTCAGTAAATCGGCCGTAAACTGTAAACCAATCAGTGACAACGGTGCAGCACCCACTGAGTTGTCAATAGTACCATGGTTAGGCACTATGTAATTAGATGATGAATTAGTCCATGCAATACCAGCAGACAAAAAACCATTAATGTGAATGCGAGATTGTAACCCTAAACCAAATTTAGAAGGAATAGATAAGCCATCTACTGCGTTCGGTTGAGTAAAGTCATGAGCTCTAGCAAATTTTTTTTGGCGCGATGAGTGAGATTGCACAGGCTTATCGCCTGCCATTTGTGCCCAGCTTAAAGATATAGTAACCAAAAGGCTCGAACAAGCAATAACAGCAGCACTCTTTTTTTTGAACATAATGCAATTCCATCTATAATTAACAAATGTAAGATCTTCCCACATTTTCAATCCAAAACATAGCTAATGTACAAGAAAAAGCGTATAGAAAGCAAATTTTTCCAATGGTAAAAAATTAGCCAACAAGCGAAACTATTTTCTGGTACAATTTAATTGTATAAAGTATCAACCACACTATATTGCTAAAATATATCTAATTATCCATATGAACCAACCTACAAAACTCCACTTAAGTACAACGATTGCTTCACTTATAGGGATTGGAATTTTTATTCTATTGTTTATCATAGGTTTTGTATTTTTTTCTTACTTATTTATTATCAGCGGCATTATCGGCCTTGTGCTGTTTATTATCGCCTATATAAAAGCAAAATTTTTGCTCCATAAAACAAGGCAAAAGGCAGGAAAAACAAAGAAAAATCATCAAGCCATTGGCCGAACTATTGATCACCGCTAAACAAAGATAAACAGACCCTAATAGATAAAATCTTCAGCAGGCTTGTAAGGTAATTTTAAATCTAATGCGACTCCCTTATGAGTGATATGGCCACTGTGCACGTTTAATCCCATGAGTAAATCGGAATCATCGCGCATGGCTTGTTGGTAACCTTTATCTGCTAGAGCAATTACAAAAGGGAGTGTTGCATTATTCAAAGCCAATGTTGATGTTCTAGGCACAGCTCCTGGCATATTAGTCACACAATAATGGACGACACCGTCTATTAAATACGTTGGATTAGAATGTGTCGTTGGTTTGCTAGTCTCAAAACAACCGCCCTGATCAATAGCAACATCGATAATCACAGAACCTGGTCGCATTTTATGAAGTATAGAATGACTCACAAGCTTTGGAGCAGTTTTACCAGGAATCAGCACAGCACCAATCACTAAATCTGCATCAACCACATACTCTTCAATCATAGCCTCCGTTGCAAAAATAGTATTGAGACGACCACCGAATTGAAAATCCAATTCTTGCAAGCGCTTTAGTGAGTGATCTAATACAGTCACTAGAGCCTCTTTACCCATGGCCATACGAATTGCATTAGTACCTACAACACCCCCACCAATAACTACTACCTTACCTGGATAAACACCTGGAACCCCTCCTAGCAATAGTCCCGATCCACCTTCCTTTTTTTCTAAACAATGAGAGCCTGCTTGAATGGATAAACGACCAGCTACCTGACTCATTGGAGTCAAGAGTGGTAAGCCAAAAGGACCGTTGACTGTTTCATAGGCAATAGCAATACATTTTGAATCAAGGAGTGCTTTTGATTGTTTAGGATCGGCTGCTAGGTGCAAATAAGTAAATAAAATTTGATTTTCGCGCAGTAAAGAGTATTCACTCGCTTGTGGTTCCTTGACTTTAATAATAATATCAGCAAAATCGTAAATCATTTTTGCTGTCTGACCAATGGCAGCACCAACTCGCTGATAAGACTCATCAGTAAACCCAATACCCAATCCAGCCCCTTTTTCAACCATCACCTCATGACCATGGGCGATCAATTCTCGGGCACTCATAGGGGTTAGACCAACACGATATTCTTCATTCTTAACTTCTTTAGGGACACCCACTTTCATAGGATTTTTTCATCTAACAATACTTCTTTAAGGCAAATCATCTACTTCTACTTTTTTGTTTGATAACAAGCTCACTCGATTTAAACCAAAAGCAATCGCTAATGAACCTGCAATATAAATTGAAGAATAGGTACCTACAATAATTCCTATGATTAAAGCGAGGGCAAAACCATGAATGGTAGGCCCACCGTAAATAAACAAGGCAATGACAACAAGCAAAGTGAGGCCTGAGGTCATAATAGTTCGTGATAAAGTTTGATTAATAGAAGCATCCATAATTTGTAACGGCGTCCCTTTTCGCATACGTCGGAAATTTTCACGAACACGATCATAAACGACGATCGTATCATTGAGTGAATAACCAATGACAGTTAACACTGCTGTTAAAACAATCATATTAAATTCTAGATGGAAAAAAGCAAAGATTCCTAGAATCAACACAGGATCATGAATCAATGCCAAAGCAGCACTAATTGCAAAACGGTAATCAAAACGCATTGCAATATAAATCATGGTGGCAATTAATGCGATTACAATAGCCAAGATCCCATTGGTCATCAGTTGTTGACCTACTTGTGGGCCAATATACTCAAATTGACCTATCTTTGCATCCGCTGGTAACGCTAATTTTAACTTAGTTTGCAATTGTTGCTGTGACCATTTTTTATGCGGCGCTATACGAATTGAAACCTGCTGATTTGCATAGGCTTGCACTAGAGCTTGCTTGAAACCTTGCGCATGTAAGCGATCGCGCAGTTGAGAGGCACCTACTGAATGATCAAAGCTCACAATGGCTTGTGTCCCTCCTGTAAAATCTAATCCTAATGTTAAACCATAAGTAATTAAAGCAGCGATCGATGCGACAAAAATAACTACTGAAAGGACAGTAGCCATTAGACGCTGTTTCATAAAACGTATTTTGGTGTTAGCTTTAAAAAATTCCACTATGCTTTCACTTTTATTCCAATTGACAACTGTTTCACAGTACGTCCCCCATAAATCCAATTAATAATCGCTCGAGTAAAAAAGATAGCAGTCACCATTGATGTTAGTAAACCAATAATTAAGGTAACCGCAAAACCTTGCACTGACCCTGTTCCTAAGGCATATAAAACAATGGCAACAAGTAGTGTAGTGACATTAGCATCGACAATGGTTGAAAAAGCACGCCCATAGCCAGAATGAATAGCCGCCTGTGGTGACATACCATTTCTTAACTCTTCTCGTATCCGTTCATTAATAAGTACATTAGCATCTACGGCCATACCCACAGTTAATACAATACCAGCAATACCAGGTAAGGTCAGCGTTGCACCGAGCAAGGACATAATGGCCAATATAAAAACGACATTCATTAACAAAGCAAAGTTAGCCACCATACCAAATAAACGATAATAGAAGGCCATAAATAGAATCACAAGTAAGGAACCAATCTCACAAGATAAGACACCCATAGCAATATTTTTTTGACCCAAACTTGGGCCTACTACTTGTTCTTGCACAAAAGTCACCGGCGCTGTATAAGCACCAGAGCGCAATAGTAAAGCCAAGTTCTTTGCTTCCACCATAGAACTTAGACCTGTAATTTGAAAGCTCACCCCTAGAGCTGATTGAATCGTTGCAATATTAATCACACGTTCCACCTGATGTGATTGAGTCACTATTTTCCCATGGCTCATGTGCTTTGATGTTTTTGTTTCTACATAAACAACTGCTAATGGTTGGCCAATATGGGCTGCGGTCATCTTATTAAAGTAGGCAACATCACTGCCACTTAAGCGAATCTCTACGGCAGGTCGACCATTTTCATCAACTGAGCTGTTAGCGCCTGTAATAGCAGTGCCATGCAAAAGGATTTGATTTTTTAATAAGACTGGCTGCCCTTGATAAGTATATAAATGAGACCCAAAGGGAACAATCCCTGATTGTTTCACTATTATTGCATCGTGTTGAGTTTCTTGAAGTTGCAAACGAATGGTAGCTACTTTACCAATAATGCTTTTAGCACGTGCCGTATCTTGAATGCCCGGTAAATCAACACTGATTTGATCCTTACCTTGCTGCTGAATGACAGGCTCACCAATACCCAATGCATTGACACGATGACGCAATATATTTAAATTTTGCTCCACAGCATACTGCTCTAATTTCACCAAGTCTTGCGATGTCATAACAGCCAAGAGCATCGCTTGGTTATTATGCATAGTTAATTGATAGGTATAGTAAGGAAAATGTTGCTTTAATAGAGGAAGTGCTACATTACGATCACTCACTTTACGAAATACGATGATAATTCGATCTCTTGCCGCACGAATACTGGCATAACGAACTCGCTGTTCACGCAAAGACTGGCCTATCGCATGTATATCACTCAAGGCGCGCTCTTTTAACATCGCCGCTACATCAACTTTTAGTAAAAAGTGAATCCCTCCTCGTAAGTCAAGCCCTAGTTTCATAGGTTCAGCCCCTATGGCTTGCAACCATCGAGGGGTTCGTGGTGCTAAGTTTAAGGCTACTACATAGCTTGGACCAAGACTTGCTTGAAGCACACTTTGTGCCTTTAACTGCGACTCAGAATTTTTAAAACGAACTAATAACTCACGCGGAGTCTGTTGCTGAATAGAAGTATAAGGAATAGATTGCTTTGACAATGAGTTACGAACTACCTTAAGCACAGTAGAAGACATTTTACCACCACTACTTTGAGCGGAGACCTGGAGAGCAGGATCCTCACCAAAAAGATTAGGCAAAGCATAAATAATGCTAAAAACAACCAAGAAGGCAATTAAAAGATAGCGCCATGCAGAATAACGATTCATCGTTAGTCGGTTTCCATCGTCCCTTTAGGCAATACTGATTCAATTGCTGCTTTACGCACAGTTAAATTGACTCCTTCTGCAATAGTAAGCACTATAAAAGTATCACGCATTTTTGCAATTTTACCGATGATACCGCCAATAGTCACAATCTCATCCCCTATTGCTAACTGATTCATTAATGCTTTTTGTGCTTTTGCTCGCTTTTGTTGTGGGCGCACGAGTAAAAAATAAAACACTAAAACAATCAAAATAAGCATGGGCAACATGCCTAAAAAACCACTTTGATGCTGAGCAGCAGAGCTTGTACCAGTCGTAGCTGCATAAGCATTGGAAATACCCACCACATTAAACCATGACATAACTAGGATCCTCTCATTAATCTATGGAATATTGATAAAAATTATCGATAAAGGCGTCTAATGTACCTTGTTCGATGGCAAGACGCAAACTGGACATTAAGTCTTGATAATAATGCAAATTATGCAGTGAATTAAGACGCGCACTGAGTATTTCTTTAGCACGATAAAGATGATGGAGATAAGCTCTTGAATAATGACAACATGTATAGCAAGAACAACAACTATCTAAAGGGTTATGATCATGACGATAGCTACTATTTTTAATACGTATAATCCCTTGACGCGTAAACAAATGACCATTACGTGCGTTACGTGTTGGCATGACGCAATCAAATAAATCGACACCGTAACGCACCGCCTCAATAATATCTTCCGGCTTACCCACTCCCATAAGATATCGTGGTTTTTCAAAGGGCATTTTGGGCAGTAAATGTTGTATTACCCTATACATTTGGGCTTTAGGCTCACCTACAGATAATCCACCCAACGCATAGCCATCAAAACCTATTTTTTCTAAAGCAGCCAATGAATCCGAACGCAAATCACAATACATACCCCCTTGTACAATACCAAACAAAGCCGCTTTATTGGTGCCATGAGCGACCTTACTTCGTTCAGCCCAGCGCATACTTAATTCCATGGATCGTTTTGCTTGCTCAAAGGTCGCTGGATAAGGCGTACATTCATCAAAAGCCATCACAATATCAGACCCTAGGGTACGCTGTACTGCCATCGATCGTTCTGGATCAAGAAACACAGCACTCCCATCAATCGGTGAACGAAAATGAACTCCTTGTTCTGTCATAGTACGCAATGGTGCAAGACTAAATACTTGATAACCACCAGAATCTGTAAGAATGGGCTTGTGCCACTGCATAAAATCATGCAACCCATTCTGGCTTGCAATGACGTCCATACCTGGACGCAGCATCAGGTGAAAAGTATTCCCTAAAATGATTTCAGCACCGAGGGTTTCCACTTCATGAGGCGTCATTGCTTTAACAGTACCAGCAGTCCCTACTGGCATAAATGCTGGCGTTTGTACCACTCCTCGGGCAAAATGCAAGCTACCACGACGTGCAGACTGGTCAGTATGCGTTATTTGGAAGTTCTTAAAAGTCATGAGGCAACATCATAACGCAGCAAAGCGCTTTCTGCGACTCCTCCTTCTCTAAAATATTGGCTTTTGACATTGAGTAAATGATTTGGCTCGACTTTACCCTCTTGCCCAGGTGCACAAATGTGATATCTAATCACCCAAAACTGTTTAGTATCTAGATTGACACAAATAGCATTACAATACTCAAATCATAATGATAATTTCTCATTCTCCAGGTAGCAACGCAACTATAAGCATTATAACTGATCCCTGCTTTATGGGCAGCCACATAGATTAATGTTAAATATTAACAATAGAAAGCGGTTTGGAGATTGATACTATTATCGGTAAAAATAAGAGTCAAGCTATAGTGGCTTTAGCTAAAATCCTAAGTAAAAAGCTAGTGACTAAAAGAATACCGAATCAGTTTAACCAAAATAACAGTAAATACGATGGTTGAGGGCTTGTTAATGCATGAAAGATTTGTGAAAATCATTAGAGCTAATAATGATATTGAATTTCTGAGCATCAAGGCAGTAATTTTTATAAATTAGTGAAGACAAATTTAATCATATAAGAGGTTAACAAATGCTCAGTGATAAAATCACCCAAGCAAATATCCAGTGGGCTTTTTAAATAAGGAAGATAAATATGGCCAGGCTAATGAAAAAAAATTTATTATTAATTTGTTGTATAATATCACTTCTACTTTTTAATAAGGTATTTGCTTACAAGCATTTGTTTGATAACAATTTTAAAATAAGTACCTATCAAGACAACTATATCTTACCTTATTACTATACGTTCAATCCTTATTATAAAGTCTATCCTGCTGATCAAAATCCAGCTGGCCAAAAATTACAACATCAAGAGATGAAGCTTCAAATTAGTTTTAAAGCACCAATTATTGGAATATTTGATGACCGACTGCAACTATATGTGGCATACACACAGTTATCCTATTGGCAATTCTATGCTAAAAAATCACAATATTTCCGCTCAACTGATTATCAACCAGAGGCTTTTATTCGACTAAATCATTTTTTCGGTAATAAGGATATATTTGATTTTGGTGTGGTACACGAATCAAATGGCGAAGGACTACCTAAAGAACGAAGCTGGAATCGTTTGTTTTTGAATTACGTTATCCGCTACAAAAAATTTTCGCTTAGTATTAAACCATGGTTATTAATTGCCAAAAGTAATTCTAGTGATATCCATAATTGTGATATTGTCGATTTCATGGGACATGGAAGATTGTTATTAAAATATGAATATTCTCGTTATCTTAGTGCTTCATTTATGTACCGTAATTTTAAACGCCCGACCTATAAAGTTACTGTTAGTTTTCCTATTGGGCTTAAATTATTTAAGGGATATATACAATATTTTAACGGCTACGGACAAAGTTTGCTTGAATACAATCATCGCACACAGGCTATTGGTGTTGGCATAGCTTTAATTGCTTAAGCATAATATTTAGTTGAACATCAGAAAAGAGTAGTAGTACAAGATTATTAACGATGTATATTAGTACATTTTATTAAATAGAATTATAAAAGAGCCATTATTAATATTTAGGTAATGCGCATGAGTTTATTGCTGGGATTAGATCGAAGTTAGCTACAAGCTAATAGAACAATATGCAAAACTTCTGTGTTGAAGTACAACAACATGATTATTGAACGAAACAGCTTGTTCAGTTGTGCTAATCCAATACATTTTACAGCCGAGAGAGTCATGTAAACAGACTCTAGTGAAATAACTCACATTTGCTTATAATCATGCCATGAAAAATGTTATAGTAGGCTTATCAGGTGGCGTGGACTCTGCAGTAACTGCACTGCTGCTCAAACAAAAAGGGTATCATGTCACAGGCGTTTTTATGCAGAATTGGGAAATCGACAACGAGGACCCTTATTGTTCTGCAGAACAAGATCTTAGCGATGCCAAAGCGGTTGCAGACCATATTGGTATTCCGTTGCAAACAGTTAATTTTTCTCACGAATACTGGCACCAAGTGTTTCAACATTGCCTTGATGAATTTGCCAAAGGGTGCACTCCCAATCCAGATGTTTTATGTAATCGCGAAATAAAGTTTAAAGCGCTATTAGATTATGCCCTAGCGCAAGGAGCAGATCACCTAGCCACCGGACATTATGCTCGTATTGTTAAAAAAGAACATGAATATCAATTACTAAAAGGCAAAGACCCGCTAAAAGATCAGTCTTATTTTCTCTATATGCTCAATCAACGTGCGTTAAGCTATGCCCTATTTCCTCTAGGCACATTAAAAAAAACGAAAGTACGTCATATCGCTCAGCACGCTAAATTACCTAATGCCTATAAGAAAGACAGTACCGGCATTTGCTTTATTGGCGAGAGAAAGTTTAGTAAGTTTCTTAATGAATTTATGCTCTCACAACCTGGTAAGATACAAACTGTCGAAGGAAAAACCATCGGTCAACACCAAGGGCTTATGTTCTATACCCTTGGGCAGCGCAAAGGGCTACACATTGGTGGATTGAAAGAAGCCAACGAAGCAGCTTGGTATGTCATTGATAAAAATATCAAAACCAACACTTTGATTATCGGCCAAGGTCATGATCATCCTCAACTTTACTCAAAAGAACTTAAAGGCACTCAGTGGCATTGGCATTCAAACATAAAACCAAAGCTGCCCTTTAGCTGCCAAGCAAGAACACGTTACCACCAAGCAGATACTGACTGTCAAATCCTGGAAAGAAATGACTTATCCTTTAGTGTTGTATTTAATCAACCATTACGCGCGATTACTCCTGGTCAATCGATCGTTTTTTACCAAGGAGAAGTCTGTTTAGGCGGCGGTATTATTAAGTCTGTTACCCAATAAATGACCTTGACTCAATTAAATATAAGCACTTAGGCTCCATTCTCATTGACTCTTCCTTAGCAATTTTCTACCATGCCGAGCTATGAAATCCAGTGTATTAGCACCCCCTATCCCCAAAAGTAATCAACAGCAATTGCGTTGGGGTGGTTTATCGGGAAGTAGTACCAGTCTTGCAATCAGCCATCTTGCAGAGCAACAAAAAAGACCCCTCCTTTGGATTACACCGGATCAGCATAGCGCCCAAGAGCGTTTATTAGAATTGCAATATTTTACCCAAAAACTGCCTATTGCTTTGTTTCCTGATTGGGAAACACTCCCTTACGATCACTTTTCACCTCATGAAGACCTAGTATCAGAGCGCCTCGCTACTCTGTCACGTTTAACACAATGGCAGCAAGGGATTATTATAGCGGCTGCTCCCACATTGATGCATCGCCTAGCACCTTGGCAATACCGGCAAGCACATACTTTTTTATTAGCAACTCAAGACTCGTTGAATTTAGAGCACTTACGTAAGCAATTAATTACTAGCGGCTATCGCCATAGCGAACAGGTTCTAACACATGGAGAATTTGCGCTTCGTGGATCAATTATTGATATATTCCCCATGGGGACACCACAGCCTTTTCGTATCGAGCTTTTTGATGATTCTGTTGAAAGCATTCGCCTTTTTGACCCAGAAACACAACGTTCAGACCGTATAATTGATTCAATTTCAATTCTACCAGCTCATGAATTTCCGTTAACAGAGGCAGGAATTGCTCTTTTTCGCTCACAGTGGCGTACTCAGTTTTCAGGCAACCCACTTGAGTCACCACTCTATCAAAGCATCTCAAAAGGGCAAGCCCCTCAGGGCATTGAATATTATCTACCTTTATTTTTTGAACGTATGGACACCTTTTTCGATTCTTTAGCAAATTCTACTCAAGTCATTCTATCTGCCGATGTTTATGAGTCTGCCAAAACATTTTGGAAAGAAGTCAATGAGCGTTATGATCAATGCCGATACGATACTTCACGCCCATTGCTAAAACCCTCTACAGTATTTTTACCCATTGATGAGTGGTTTCAAGCGATCAAACCCTTTCAACAAATTAAATTAATGGATCCACAAGCTCAAATTACTTTTGATACTGAACCACCTACCGAACTGCGCATTGATCATCGTCGAAAAATACCATTACAAGCAGTCCAACAATTTATAACGCAATTTAAAGGTCGCATCCTATTTTGTGCTGAATCAGAAGGTCGTCGCGAAACCTTATTAGATTTATTAAAAGAGATTCATATTCAACCGACTACCTATTCCCATTATCATGATTTTTTAAAAAGCAAAACAGAGCTTGGCATTGTTGTTGCCCCTCTACACCAGGGATTTATTTTAAGTAATGATAAACTAGCCTTCATCACTGAATCACAACTCTTTGGTAAACCACCCATACAGCGCCAGTCTCGCTCCCAGCGTGCACTCGATCCAGAGACTCTCATTCGCAATCTCACAGAGCTTACTATTGGCGCTCCTGTTGTGCACCAAAACCACGGTGTTGGACGCTATCAAGGACTACAACATATCAAAACTGGTCATATAGAAGCTGAATATCTCACTTTGGGCTATGCGGACAACGATAAAATCTATGTGCCTGTCACTTCGCTACACTTGATCAGCCGCTACACAGGCCATAACCCAGAACAGGCACCATTGCAAAAACTAGGGAGTCCTCAATGGAAAAAAATCAAACACAAAGCCTGTCAAAAAATTCGGGATGTAGCCGCAGAGCTACTAGATATTTATGGCCGTCGCCAAGCTGCTCAAGGATTTGCATTTCCTCCACCTGATTCAGATTTTCTCGCCTTCCGTGAAGCATTTCCCTTTGAAGAAACTCCAGATCAAAAAAAAGCAATCAATGCAGTGATCCATGATATGAACCAACCTCACGCTATGGATCGATTAATCTGTGGTGATGTGGGTTTTGGCAAAACTGAGGTCGCCATGCAAGCCGCTTTTCTAGCAGTCCAAGGCAACAAGCAAGTGGCTATTCTCGCCCCCACTACTCTGCTTGCAGCACAACACTTTGATAACTTTAAAGATCGTTTTGCTCATTGGCCCGTCTCTATTGGTTTATTATCACGTCTACGAACTACAAAAGAGCAAAAAGAGACACAGCAACAAATGGCAGCCGGTCAGATAGATATTGTTATCGGCACTCATAAACTTCTAAGCCCTGAAATAAAATTTAAAAATTTAGGATTATTAATCGTTGATGAAGAACATCGTTTTGGCGTTCGACAAAAAGAAACCATAAAATCTCTACGTGCCAACATTGATATTTTAACGCTCACCGCTACTCCAATTCCTCGAACATTGAATATGTCATTAGTCGGAACACGCGACTTATCAATCATCGCAACACCTCCTGAACGTCGCCTCGCTATCAAGACCTTTGTCCGTGAAACACAGCCAAGTCTGATTCGCGAGGCGATATTACGTGAATCTATGCGTGGCGGACAGGTCTATTTCCTTCACAATGAAGTCTCTACTATAGAGTCTACAGCAAATAAACTGCAACAATTGATTCCTGAAGCGCGCATTGCCATTGCACATGGTCAAATGCGAGAACGTGAACTAGAGCATATTATGTCGGCGTTTTATCATCAAAAATATAACGTGCTAGTATGCTCAACTATTATTGAATCAGGCATTGATGTGCCCAGCGCCAATACGATTATTATTAATCGCGCCGATCGATTTGGATTAGCACAGCTTCATCAATTACGTGGACGCGTGGGTCGTTCCCATCATCAGGCCTATGCCTACTTGCTCACCCCGCTCGAAAAAGCACTCACACAAGATGCCAAAAAACGCCTAGAAGCGATTGCCAATCTTGAAGACCTAGGAGCAGGTTTTATACTAGCCACACAAGATTTAGAAATCCGAGGTGCTGGTGAGTTACTGGGTGAGGCACAAAGTGGTCAAATACAAGCAATCGGATTCTCTTTGTATATGGAACTGCTAGAAGAAGCAGTAACCGCACTTAAATCAGGCCATGATTCTTCTTTAGAAACCACACTTACCTCAGGTCCTGAAATTGATTTACATGAATCAGCGTTAATTCCAAGTGACTATGTATTTGATGTCAATATTCGTTTAACACTGTATAAACGTCTCTCAAGCTGTAGTAGAGCTGATGAAATACAAAATCTAAAAGCAGAAATGATCGATCGATTTGGATTACTACCTATAGTGACACAAACTTTGTTTAGTCTAGCGCATTTAAAATTAAAAACGATGCCACTGGGGATTCAAAAAATTGATATCACCAAAGAGAGTGGCTGGCTTCAATTCAATGAACAAGCTACCATCGATCCACAAAAAATAGTGCACCTTATTCAAACTCAACCGCACACTTACCAATTGCAAGGTGCTAATAAATTAAAGTTTACAATAAAAGCAAATGACGTGAATCAAAAAATAGCAGCTATTGAACAAATAGTTTCAAAGCTAAGAAGTGGGTAACACAGGACAAAAATCATCAGTTACTTCAAGCGAAGGAGAAGTCGTCGTCAAACCAGGAAAAAAATTGTACATGTCATCATAAATTTTATCCTTTAAAGTTTGAACTAGATCTTGAAATTTTACATCATCTAGGGAAAACATCTGTTCTATATTTAAGCATCCCTTTTCAATCCGTGACTTAATTTTTTCATTACTTAAGAGTTTGTCTATGGTTTCAATTCGAGAAGAATCTAAACTTTTCATTGAAGTTAATAATTGATCAATAATTGATCCTCCAGTTAAAATTATTACATTCGTTAAAATTCTCAGTTTCTGTGGATCCAAATTTAGTGCTACCTGCAAATCCAGCTTATTAGCTTTAATTAAATGATAAACTAATTCATTATTTAGAGTTTCAAGCTGCTCATAACTCAAGCCCAATAACTTTTGAACATCTAGCCTACCATTCTCAAGAAACCGTATTATTGCTCTATGCTTTAAGACTTTCTCCAAGGCTTCAAGTTGAGAAGAATCAAAATTTTCTGTTAATTCTAGTACTTGAGCACAAGTACATTTTTCCTCATCAATAAAACGGTGAATTACTTCATTATTTAAGATTTTTTTTTGTATTTCTGATAGATCAGAGTTCAACACGTTAGTCCCCTTTACAAAACCTTTAAAACTACCAAACACTCAAACTATGTGAATGCATAAAAAATTTTTTGAATAACTAATTTATTACTACTATTTAAATAAACGTACTGGCATCAATTACAAAGCGATATTTCACATCACTATGAATCATTCGCTCATAAGCATCATTAATCTTATCAGCTGCAATAATTTCAACATCAGCTACAATATCATGTCGTCCACAAAAATCTAACATTTCCTGAGTTTCTTGAATACCACCAATGAGAGAACCTGCCATACTACGACGTTTAAAAATTAACTCACTGATTGATGGGGCAGGATGTGTATCACTGGGTAAACCAACAAAAACCATAGTGCCATCACGTTTTAAAGTTTGTAAATAAGGGGTCGGATCATGTGGAGCCGATACTGTATCTAATAGAAAATCAAATGAAACCCAATGGGATTCAAACAAGGGCTTTGAGGTAATAATGATATCATCTGCACCAAGAGCTCTTGCAGCATTCTCTTTGTTAGGGGAATGAGTAAATACTGTAACATGGGCATCGAGTGCTTTGGCGATTTTAACAGCCATATGGCCCAATCCCCCCAAACCAACGATGCCTACTTTGCTATTTTTACCAATATTCCAATGTTTTAATGGAGAGTAAGTAGTAATACCAGCACATAGCAATGGGGCTGCCCCACTTAGAGATAAATTGTCAGGGATACGCAGCACAAAATCTTCATTGACTACAATATTGCTCGCATAGCCGCCTTGGTTCAACTCACCACTTTCTGCATCAATGCTATTGTAAGTTAAGACTTTATGATCACAAAATTGCTCAAGATGAGCTTGGCAATCAGAACAATGTCTACAGCTATCAATAAGACATCCAACTCCTACTGTATCACCAATATTATAACGAGTGACTTTATCACCAATAGATAATACCTCTCCAATAATCTCATGACCTGGCACCATAGGATACTGCGGCACTCCCCATTCGCCTTTTACACTATGAACGTCTGAATGACAGATACCACAATAGGCAATATGAATCGCTACATCATAAGGCCTTAGCTTGCGTCGCGCAAAGGAATAGGGTTTAAGTGGCTCATTGGCACTATAAATTGCATAAGCATGAGTTTCCATCATCATAATTCTCTCGTTTTTTAAGCAAACTCTATCTATGTAATATTCTAATCTAAAAAATGAGCATTGTCTTAAGTTAGACTACTATAGCATGTTGAATCGTTTAATTTAATGAATTGATCTCTCTTTAATTGACTGCAAACAGATCTTTAAATTGATATAGATTTAGACAATTCAATGCTAAAAACTAAATACATCTGCCTGATCATTAGATAAAAAGATATCCCCTAGAATCATTGTTGCAATTTAGCACAGCTATCATATAATTCTATATTGGTATAATTTACATATAGAGTTTCCAAACTAACAATAGTAAACACTAATGGTGGTAGGCAAATACATTTCAGATTTATTATATGGGTCAGCACTTTTTATAAATGCCGCTCTATTTATTCCTCAAGCTTGGAAAATATATACTAAAAAAACAGTAGAAGAAACCTCTTTTATTACATTTGCTGGTTTTAATATTGTTCAATTTCTAGGGTTTATCAATGGAATATATAATGTGGACT
This sequence comes from Coxiellaceae bacterium, assembly GCA_965214015.1. GTDB lineage: Bacteria > Pseudomonadota > Gammaproteobacteria > Coxiellales > Coxiellaceae > CBDCAS01. Next base: position 351,294 of record CBDCAS010000022.1, on the reverse strand, counting down.
ATGCGCTTATATTTGGACAAGCGATCAGCTTTCTAGCTTGTGGATTAGTGACTCTACAAATTGTTATATACAAATTTAAACTATTTCGTAATCAAAGGAATAATGTAAGATGATCAATTTACCTCAAGAAACACTAGTCAAAGTCACTTTCAGATGCAGTGAAGAAGATAAACAACAGATGATAGGCAGCCATTGCATTATCCATATTAGTGTCGGCCAAGAATATCATGAAGGTGACAAATTCATTGCCACTATGGATTTAATTAATCAAACATTTAAATCGTGCACCATCATGTTATGTGATACCTTACAACGACATACATTAAGAATTAACAATCTAGATCTATCTGAAGATGCATCACGAAGAAAAGCATTGCAACTAGGAGATGAATGGCTATCAAGAAACAAAATAGCCTATGACTATCTCTCTATTGAATCTAAAATTATGCGATGGGATCAATGGCTACATCATCCTGACTATAATAAATATAGAATACAGATTGATAAACTATACAAAGAAAATATTGCCTATAAAAATAATATAAAAAGTACAATTAATAAATTTTTAGAAAGACAAAACTTATTAAACGATAAAAGAGCCTTTAATTTATGTGAAGCCTATATATTAGAAGAATGCCCTATTCTAGTGCCCCTATGGGCACAAACAGGCTGCCAATATATTATATACCCAAGATTCAGAACAGCCGCAATGTCAGCTACTTATCAACACTTTATAGGCAGTAAAAATCAAAATATTTTAAAAGAAATAGCTTTAAAATTTAACAAGCGCACCGTGGCTAAAAAATTAAGTTTTTCTTATATAGAAAAGATGGAAGCTTATCAATAACTGTTCATATAAGGTTAAGTCATGAAACATTCAAAAGAAAATAACACTGCAACAATAACTATAGAAGAAGTTCTAGAACAATTGCCTGGACATATTTACTGGAAATCAAAAGATGGTATGTTATTAGGATGCAATAAAAAAAATTGGCAAGATCTAGGCTTATCTTCATTAGAAGATTATATAAAAAAAACAGATTACGATTTATTTCCAAAAGATCAAGCTGATGAACTCGCCAAAATTGATAGAGAAGTGATACATAAAAAAGAGACTGTTGTAGTAGAGGCAGAGGCCATCAATATCCATGATAACTCAACCGCTTTATATCTCACTAATAAAGCACCATTAAAAGATCAGGAAGGAAATATTATTGGAATATCAGGTGTCTCACTAGATGTAACAGCAGCACACAAAAAAGAATTAAAAAATCTTCACTTGCTTGAGAATATCATTTCTCTCATTCCTGGACACGTTTACTGGAAAGATACAGAGGGTAAATATCTCGGATCCAATAATGAACAAGCGAAAACATTAGGATTAAAATCCGGTAAAGAGATCATTAATAAAAAGCCCTATGAAAATCTTCCTAAAAAAGAAAGGCAATTATTAACACAAAGTGACGACAAAGTAATTAAAAGTGGTGAAACAATCACTTTAGAAGAACCAGGCATTAGAGAAAATGGCTCTCCTGGTATATTTTTAACAAAAAAAACACCTCTGTATAATCAATACGGCACTATTATAGGATTGATTGGTGTTTCATTTGATATTACTAAACGTAAAAAAGCAGAGATAATGCTAAAAAAAGCCAAAGAAGAAGCTGAGAAATCTAATAAAATAAAATCTTCTTTTATTAGTAATATGGAACATGATATTCGAACACCGTTTGTTGGTATCTACGGAACGGTTGATACTCTAGCAAAACAAGAATCAAATCCTAATAAAAAAGCAATTCTGTGCGAGGTCGCCTCATGCGCTAAAGAACTGATGGATTACTGTAATGGGATTCTAGATTTTTCAAAAATTGAATCCGATTCACTTCCGCTCCTATCTAAGAGTTTTATCTTACCTAAACTATTTGATAGTGTCATTATAATTGAATCTATTATAGCAAAACATAAAAAACTAGATTTATCATTGAACTATGATGAGAGTTTACCTAAGGTAGTCATTGGCGATCCTTATCGATTAAAACGTATTTTAATTAATTTAATAAGTAATGCGATTAAATTTACAGAAACAGGATTTGTCAAAGTATCTGCTATTTTAAACAAAAAAGATGAAAAAAAACGTGAAGCTATTATCAAAATAGTTATTGAAGATAGCGGCATTGGTATCCCTGAAGATAAGAAAGAGCTAGTCTATGGGCAATTTACTAGAATTATGCCTAGTAATACAGGTCTTTACAAAGGAATTGGATTAGGACTGTGCATTGTTAAACAGTTTATTAATGAATTAAATGGCGATATTCACTTAAGCAGCAAAGTAGGCAAAGGCTCAAAATTTACCATTTTTTTACCACTTAAAATACCATTATCTCAAGATATTATTGACAGTTCTGACTAAAAAATAGTCAAAATAACACCTGAAAAAATCAACTCGTTTGAATAGATGCTGTCAGTGATGATGACTCCCGCTTATTATTTTCATTGTTTTTTCCAAAGCCAAAAAAAGAACAAAAATAATCCATACATGATAGAGAAGAACTTTTTCCTTGCGATGTTGGAACAGAGGATGAGGATCCATAATTTTGTAGTGAGCCTCCTTGCCCTAATAATTGCTGCGCCTCAGATTGTTCCTTCTTCCTAAAAAAGTAATCAGTAGCACGAAAAAAACAGTTAGTAATACTTGATTTTGCATAATCTAATGTGTTTTCAGCACGCTTAAATAAGCTATTCTCTCCCCGATTAATCCAATCCCAGCATCCCAGAGAAAAAATACAAGCAGGTATAGCATAGGCCGATACACGCGCTAACATAATACCAATAAACGTACTGAGTGTTTCTGTAAAAAAACTTGAACTAAAGGCAAGCCACAATGAAGTAATTTGAATTAAAGAGGGTAATATAACAATTTGATCACATAACATGAATTGCTTCATCACAAAACTCAAACTATTAAATAAACTTAAAACAGACATACTTAATAACCCAACTAAACCCTCATTAGGCTTAAATCCATAGTAATTAAGCCATGGTGCCATAGCAGCACTTGCTATGTAAAATAGTGATGGAATGATGGCCATTCCACTTAATCTACACAACATCTTTTTCATTCCAGGTATATTATCATCCGAAAATAATTTTTTGATAGTTGCTTGATAGCTCTGCATGATTTCTATTACAATCAGAAAAAGAGGAGCATTAATTGACACAGCTAAATTGAAAACAGCAAGCCCTGAATCACTAGCCACACTTCCAATACGCCAAAGTGTTAGAAATTCTACTACCTTATCCAAAAAAAGTGTAATAACACCGGGAATACCTGGAACATATCGTCGCCACTCCTGAAGTAATGAAAGACTAGAGCGTCTATTTGCAGTACGTGAGCTATAACAAGAGTATAATTTATAAGTACAAGTTTTCACTAACTCCCCAACTGCCAATGATAAGCCAACAAAAAAAAGTTTATATTGTCGAGGCTGCAGAAGGTAAATCGATAGATTACCTCCAGTCGTAGTAATTAAAGCAAGAGTATTCGCTAATATAGACCATTTAGACTGATTAATGGCATAAAGTGCATTTTGGTTTGCAAAATTTAAGGTATGTAATGTACCACCAATAACAAAGCCTAAAGCCATCTGTGCTATTTTCATAGCATCATTGGCATTAATGCCAATGGCAGGTAATAAGTAAGAGGGTACTGATCCAAAAAATATTGAAATAACGACCCCTATTAACAAAAATAAAAATTCTGCTCGTTTTAAACGTTCATAATCCAACTCACCTGCCTCAACGACTTTATGAGGTACCAAGAAAACAACACCTAATACAGAAGTATAAAGAAGAGCTTGAAAACGGCCAAAAATAGCAGCAACACTACTTTCAGCTAATAGCGGCATCCAAACTGCCAGCGTTGTAGTGTAACGTAATGAATCTGTTAACGCTATAGCCAGGCCATGAGTAGGTTTTGAATTTATAATTCTTAAAATAGGAGTTAATAATCGAAAAATATGCCTTAACATTGGAGTAAAAGGTATATTTGATCTTACTACTAAAGTTAACTCATTAGTATTTACAATTGTGCTAACATCTTCTACGCAAGAATCTATATTTACCATAGTATCATTCTCTTAATCTCAACTTATTGCTCTTATTTCCAAATACTATTATGTGTTAACACAATCAGAGTATAAATACTGGATATCCACAGTTTGAGCATACTAAAAAAAAGAAACAGTTTCCTTAAAGAAGGATTAAAAATAAACAATCATTAAATAACTGATATGTTTTTCAGAAAAAATCCATATCATTTTGTACAGAATATCAAAGATAAAAACTATACTAATCATTTATTGAAAATTGACATTCAAAGTCCATTAAATAATTTTTTTAGCTAAATATACTAGCTACGTGCTCTAACAAGCGATCAGCACTGCCATAAATCGCATTCGCTGCTCCTTTATGATAAGCCCAGTAACGATCACCATAAGAAAAGTGCCACCACTCCGTTGGATAATTTACAAAATCAAAATCAGTCATAATTTCAAGGAAAATCTTGCGATTTTTTTTTACGTTTTTACTTAGAATTTGACAATTCATTAAACACAACTCAGGCATTACTTGCTGCCAATCTTTTATAGCCATTCCCATATCTACTAACTTACCCGTTTGAGTGACTATCTCTAAATCAACAGCTGCACCTGTATTATGTGCAGGAATATTAATAGAACCATCAAAATTAACTACCGGCGAGACTAATTGTGTCGTCTCGTAAAATAAATCTTCTTTATTTTTTTTAGGAAATTTTTTCAATAACGCTTGATACTGCTGATCAAATAATATTTTTTGGACTTTAATACTACGAAAACCTTCATAAACTCTAAAATACCAGTTATTTGGCAGAAGCTGCTGTGCTTGACATAGCCTTTGATACACTGTTTTCCGTAACCATGTATAATCATTTTCGGTAAATGGCGACTCTGGCGCAGGGCTATAAAGGAGCTCTGACTGATTTTTCAGACTTATCAATTCTTCCATACACTCATTAATAGGAATCTTTATAACTTTAGGATCCACTATGTTCAGTATTGTTGTTTTAATCATCACTCTCTAAATTAACAAACTCAAATTATTCGTATAGTAACATATGCTGTAAACATACCTGTGTTTTTTCAAGAGACTGATTAATTTAGGACAATTGTAATCTTTATTAAATTGCTGATTACAAAATTTCAAAAAGGATGAAATTAGGACAGATTAAACTAAAGATTAGCAAGTGATAGCAAGAATTACATTTTTTTGACAATACTTGTCAAGCTTTGCACCTCTCCCACTCTTATTCGTTGACATTTACAGCCAGTGTAGCCCTTCTAGAATTTTCTACAACTTTGGCGGAGAGAGAGGGATTCGAACCCTCGATGGGAATTTTGCCCATACTCCCTTAGCAGGGGAGCGCCTTCAGCCACTCGGCCACCTCTCCCAAAATATGGGTCGAAATGATAACACCCAAATATAAGGAATAAAAGCACTGAATACTACTAGACAAATAGTAGCTACCTGACTAAGATTAGCTTCTTTATTCTTGCGCCCGTAGCTCAGCTGGATAGAGTACCTGGCTACGAACTAGGGGGTCGGAGGTTCGAATCCTTCCGGGCGCGCCAAAAACAATAAACTTAAAATTGATATCAAAAGATTAAAAAATTATTTAACTATCAGACTGACTAGAGTCTGAATCCCCTTCTTGTTCTCTTTGAATACGTTCATAAATCTCTTCACGGTGCACAGAGACTGAACCTGGCGCTTCTATCCCTAGACGTACTTGACTTCCTTTGACTCCCAGCACTTTAATTTTTATATCATCACCAATAATAACAGACTCACCATTACGTCTTGTCAATATGAGCATCACATCTCTCCTTCATTCCTAAGGCCCATACTATCCCTGCTGATCAAAATAATTTCAAGCTTTTTGTAAGACTTTATCCCTATTGTATTAATAATAGCATATATAAATGACTTTTGGAAAACTCTCTATTTAATTGATTTATATGAATATTAAAACACTATCCATGCCATTTTTTCGAGTTAAATCATTTTCACTAAACTATTCTTAAATACCACTTGATTATTAAAAAATCAATAAGATAGAGTGGACCTGCTTTTTAAATTAATGTTCAAATTACTTATTTTGCTAATTTCTGTTCTACCCAGCCACTCACTTGCTCTAGCGCAGAACCTAACTTTTTCAAACTATTACCACCACCCTGCGCTAAGTCAGGACGCCCTCCTCCTTTACCATCAACAGAACTCGCTACCATGTTGAGTAGCTCAATCGCATTAAAATAGGTCATACAGTCCTTAGAAACTCCCGCTACTAACTGCACCCTACTATTTTGTACGGCAGCTAAAACAACAGCATAAGAAACAAACTGTGATTTCAAATAATCTAAGGTCTGACGCAAAGTGCTATGATTAGCATAAAGCAGCTGAACTGCCAATACTTTAATACCGTTAATATCTTGCACCTCATCAATTAATAATTGCGATTGTTGCTCTACTAATTGCTGCTTTAAATAAGCTACTTCCTTATTAAGCCGATGACTTTCGTCTATTATCTGCTCTACTTTTTCAACTACCTCACTGCGTTTTGATTTTAACACTTTACTCAAGGCTGTAATTTGCTGCTCACCTTCTAAAATCCATTGCAAAGCTTCATTAGCTGTTACTGCTTCAATCCGACGAATACCGGCAGCTACTGCTGTCTCAGAGATAATCTTAAACAGCCCTATTTCACCTGTAGACTCCAGATGAGTTCCACCACAAATCTCAGTAGAAAAATCACCCATCCTAATGACCCGAACTTGCGACCCATATTTTTCATCAAATAAAGCCATGGCACCTAACTCCTTGGCTTTCTCTAGCGGCATTTCTTGTTTTTCAGTGGCAATATTAGAACGAATTTGTTGATTGACCATACATTCAATTCGCTCAATCTGCTCAGCAGTTAACGCTTTTGGATAAGAAAAATCAAAACGCAGGTATTTTGCCGAGACTAAAGAACCTTTTTGGGTGACTTGATGGCCCAATATCCGACGTAGTGCCTCATGCAATAAATGCGTTGCAGAATGATTAATCATAATAGCATGACGACTGGGGTCTACTTTTGTATTTACTACATCGCCTATTGTTATTCTACCCTTCTCTAACATGCCATAATGCAAAACAACCTCTGCTTGACGCTGAGTATCTAATACATGAAAATGACTGTGCTCTGTATATAAATAACCTGTATCACCTACTTGCCCCCCCGATTCTGCATAAAATGGGGTACGATCTAAAACAACTGTGCCTTTCTCACCTTCAACCAACTGAGCTGCTGGTTTATCTGCGCTCAACAGATGCGTGATTTTTGCTGTTGCTGCTAAAGTATCATGACCTATAAAGTCAGTTTTGCCTGAAATAGGTAACTGCCCTGCATAATTTGCATGAAATTGGCTCGCTCGCTGCGACTGTTGACGTTGATTATCCATAGCGGCCTGAAAACCTGCATAATCAATAGTAAATCCGCGCACACGTGCCATCTCTGCTGTTAAATCAATAGGCAGTCCATGGGTATCGTAGAGTTGAAAAACAACAGACCCTGGCACTTCACGGCCCACGAAAAGGCTATGATCAATAGAATCAAAAATTTCCATAGCTTTTACTAGTGTATGAGAAAATTGTTCTTCTTCAGCATGTATAGTTTGCTTAATAAAGTGTTGTGCCTTACGGATCTGTGGATAAGCATCACCCATCGCTTTCGCTAAGACGGGCACCAATTGATAAAAAAAGGGGCTTTTTTGACCTAATTTAAAACCATGACGCAAGGCACGACGAATAATACGACGCAATACATAACCACGCCCCTCATTAGAAGGGGTAATACCATCTATAATCATAAAAGAAGCGGAACGAATGTGATCCACAATAACACGCATTGATTTATTCTTAAAATCACGACAATCCACTAATACTGACAATGCTTGCAATAACTGTTGGAACAAATCAATCTCATAATTGTCATAAACACCTTGCATGACAGCAGCAATTCGCTCTAAACCCATACCTGTATCCACACAGAGTTTGGGCAATGGCCTAAGATGGCCTTCTATATCACGATTAAACTGCATAAAGACTAGGTTCCAGATTTCAACATAACGGTCGCCTTCAGCATCTACCGACCCTGGCGGACCACCTTCTATTTGGCTGCCATGGTCATAAAAGATTTCACTACTAGGCCCACAAGGGCCTGTATCTCCCATCGACCAAAAATTATCTTTTTCTCCACAACGCGAAAAACGTTTCGGATTAATTTTTATTTCATCAAGCCAAATAGCTTCACTTTCTTGATCATCATGAAATACAGTGATCCATAATTTTTCAGGAGATAATTTTAAAACCTTCGTTAAAAAATACCAAGAAAATTGAATTGCTTCGCGCTTAAAGTAGTCCCCAAAACTAAAATTACCAAGCATTTCAAAAAACGTATGATGACGACGCGTATAGCCTACATTTTCCAGATCGTTATGCTTGCCACCTGCACGTAGGCAACGCTGCGCAGAAGTTGCACGGCTGTAAGGACGTACCTCATTTCCTAAAAAAACCTCTTTAAATGGCACCATCCCTGCATTAGTAAACAACAAGGTAGCCTCTTTATCACTGGGGACTAAAGAGCTGCCTGGCACTATTTCATGACCATGACCGTGAAAATAGTCTAAAAATAATTGGCGTAAACGATTTGTACTGATAAAACTAGTCATCTATTGGCTGCAATATTTCACGTATAATATCTTGCGGATAGCCGCGCTGTAATAAAAATCGAAATTGCTGCGCATATTGTTTTGAACCAAAACGCTCTTGACAACGGTATTTTTTTTGCCAGACAGTATACGCTTTTTTAGACCAGTTAATCTCTCCCTGCCAAACAGTTTGTTCAATTAAAGATTCACTAATACCACGCTCTTTTAATTCTACAACAATACGCAAGGGGCCTAAGCCAGCAGCAACACGATGATGCACGTAATTTTCTGTAAAACGCTGATCATCTATAAGTTTGTCACATTGAAGCTGATTAAGAGTGTCAACTACCTCATCAGACTGAAATCCTTTTTGACACAATTTGCTAAAAAGCTCCTTTTGAGAATGCTCACGACGAGCAAGAAAATCCATAGCACACACTCTTAAGGTTTTTTTCATCAGGCTTCAATAGGCTCTTCTTCTACAACAGCTGCAACAGGAGATGCGAGCAATTGCTGACGCAATAAACGATCTATTTCATCTGCCATCTCTGGATGCTCTTTTAAATAAGCACGCACATTATCTTTCCCTTGCCCAATACGTTCACCATTATAGCTGTACCAAGCTCCTGCTTTTTGCACCAAACCTGCCTCAACACCCATATCAATTAACTCACCTTCACGTGAAATCCCCTCACCATAGAGAATATCAAAATTGACCTGGCGAAAAGGGGGAGCCACTTTATTTTTAACCACTTTAACACGTGTTTGATTGCCTAATACTTCTTCACCCTTCTTAATAGCACCAGTGCGACGAATATCCAAACGCACAGAGCTATAAAATTTTAACGCATTACCGCCAGTTGTTGTCTCTGGGTTGCCAAACATAACACCAATTTTCATACGAATCTGATTAATAAAAATAACGAGCGTATTAGAACGTTTGATGTTAGCGGTCAATTTACGCAGTGCCTGTGACATCAAACGTGCTTGCAATCCCATATGGGAATCTCCCATATCACCCTCAATCTCTGCTTTCGGGGTTAAAGCGGCCACTGAATCTACTACAATCATATCAACAGCATTTGACCGAACTAACATATCGGTAATCTCAAGACCTTGCTCCCCAGTATCTGGTTGTGATACCAATAACTCTTCAAGGTTAACTTTTAGTTTCTCTGCATAAATTGGATCCAAAGCATGTTCAGCATCAATAAATGCAGCAGTACCTCCACTAGCTTGGCAAGCAGCAATAGTTTGCAGGGTTAAGGTTGTTTTACCCGATGCTTCAGGGCCATAAATCTCAATAATACGACCACGTGGCAGTCCACCGACGCCAAGCGCAATATCCAAGGCTAGCGAACCTGTTGAAATAACCTTAACATCACGCACAGCCTGAGCATCTCCCAAACGCATCACAGAACCCTTACCGAACTGACGCTCTATTTGAGAAAGAGCAACACTTAATGCCTTATTTTTGTCATCCATTGTGTAACCACCTTGCTAAATGTTGGAAGTTTGTATTATTTCACAGATTCGTATTAAAAACATACTAAAGAAAAGAATAAGAGTGCAACAGCCTATGCTCTGTTATCAATGAGCACATAATCCAACCAAGCACCTTACCAGCATGTAAATACTTTTAGAGTGAGTCTGCAATTTTTAATAACCATTGCAACGCAAACTCAATACTTAAAGAACGTACATTTTTACGGCCTCCGGTAAAACAGCCTAATCGAGCATCGACATAGCCACTACGATCTGATATTCCAAACCATACAGTGCCTACCGGCTTATCAGGCGTACCACCACCAGGGCCTGCTACACCGGTAATACTGATACTAATATCAGCGTGACTATACTTTAGAGCACCTTGTGCCATTGCTTCGGCAGTTTGTTTGCTCACAGCACCATAGGTTTCTAGTATCTGATAAGGTACTTCTAACAGTTCATGCTTTGCCTCATTACTATAAACAACATAACTACGATCAAACCACTGTGTGGAGCCTTGAACGGCTGTCATCTCTTCTGCTAAGCCTCCTCCTGTACAGGATTCTGCAACAACAAGGGTTTTATTTTTTTTGATGAGCTCATCAGAAAGTCGCAAACTTAAACTATAGTTAACATTGGTCATAATAAAACTCCTGTGTTAATTTCTAATAAAAAACTGTGAGCATACAAAAAACTGGATTATCCTAATATGGAGTCATTTAAAATAATAATAGAATCTAGAACACAATACTTCAAAGAAGCTTAACACTGATTTATCTATAAACAAGGAATTTTTAACATGACTAGAACAGCGACTCTCCCCTTTTCACAACATACCCCGATGATGCAACAATATCTAAAAATCAAATCAGAATATCCTGATTTATTACTTTTCTATCGTATGGGTGATTTTTATGAGTTATTTTTCGAAGATGCCATACGTGCTGCCAAACTGCTCAATATCACCTTAACGACTCGTGGAAAATCAGCAGGACAAGCAATTGCGATGGCAGGCGTTCCTTACCATGCTGTAGATAATTACTTAGCAAAACTGGTCAAATTAGGCGAGTCAATCGCTATTTGTGAACAAGTAGGCGACCCTGCAAGCAGCAAAGGCACTATTGTCAGTCGCGAAGTCACTCGCATCATTACACCGGGTACCATTAGTGATGAAGCCCTATTGAATGCGCACAAAGACAATATACTGATGGTGATCTATGATCAAGACCAACACTATGGCATAGCGACATTGGATATCACAACAGGACATTTTTTAATTCAAGAATGTAGTCATTCAGAAGTATTATTGGCTGAATTAGAACGCATCCAGCCTGCCGAACTATTAATCAGTGAAGAAAGCTCACTTGATGCACTACTGACTCATTATTCAGCGCTAAAGCGACGACCACTGTGGGAATTTGACGTATCGACTGCAAAAAAAAGCCTTTGTCAGCAGTTTCAAACCAGAGATTTAAGCGGTTTTGGCATCACTTATGACTCACTAGCTCTGGCTGCAGCAGGCTGTCTATTACAATATGTTAAATATACTCAACGTAGTGCACTTCCTCACATTCACACCATTCAATGGCAACAACATACAGATACAATCGCATTAGATCCTACCACACGTCGCAACCTAGAGCTCTGTCATAACCTACAAGGTCAGTATGAAAACACTCTAGCCTCAGTACTCGATCGAACTCGCACTGCCATGGGGACACGTTTAATTCGTCGCTGGATTAACCAACCGTTACGTCTTTGCACTACTTTGCAAGAACGGCAATCTGCTATTGCTAATCTGCTAGAAGATCATTCCTATAGTGCATTACAAGAGATATTGAAAGGGATTGCTGATGTAGAGCGGATTCTAGCACGAGTTGCCTTACGGAGTGCACGGCCACGCGATTTAGTGGGCCTACGACACACCTTAGAGTGCTTACCTGCCTTACATCAAAAACTCAATGCCTTACATGCTAAAAAGTTAGAGGCAGTGAATCAAAATTTAGGCCATTTTGACCCTTTAAAAAAAGAACTCAAAGAAGCAATTATTGACAACCCACCTGTTATCATTCGTGATGGCGGAGTGATTGCAGAAGCTTATGATACAGAACTCGATGAACTTCGCTCACTTAGCAAAAATACTAGTCATTATCTAATAGATTTAGAAACGCGTGAACGTGAACGCACACAATTATCCACGCTTAAAGTAGGTTATAATCGGATCCATGGATATTATATTGAAATTTCACGAGCTCAATCCCAAAATGCACCTACTGAATATATTCGCCGTCAAACTTTAAAAAACGTTGAGCGTTATATTACACCTGAACTAAAATCATTTGAGGACAAAGCGCTCAGTGCACAAGCTAGAGCACTTGCACGTGAAAAAGAGCTCTACGAAATACTACTGGATAAGATCAACAAAGAACTTACCCCACTGCAAGCATGTGCCACTAGCATCGCGGAGCTCGATGTACTATGTAATCTAGCAGAACGGGCAGAGACTCTAGCGCTTTGCCAGCCCACATTATCAGACCAGCCTGGTATTTCTATTCAAGCAGGACGCCACCTTGTTGTTGAAGCAGTTAATGAAGAACCCTTTATTGCTAATGATACAAAACTTAGCGCAGAATACCGCATGCTAGTTATTACTGGGCCCAACATGGGAGGCAAATCAACCTATATGCGACAAACAGCGCTCATTGTTTTACTGGCCTATATGGGCAGTTATGTTCCGGCAGAATCGGCATCGATCGGCCCCATCGATCGTATTTTTACCCGTATTGGTGCCTCAGATGATCTAGCGAGTGGCCGTTCAACCTTTATGGTTGAAATGACTGAAACAGCCAATATCCTGCATAATGCAACGAGTCAAAGCTTAGTATTGATGGATGAAATTGGTCGTGGAACCAGTACTTTTGATGGGCTCTCTCTAGCCTGGGCCTCTGCCGCCTATCTTGCTGAACATTTGCAAGCATATACATTATTTGCTACTCATTATTTTGAATTAACTCACTTGGAAAATACGATAAAACAAGTACAAAATGTACACCTTAATGCAGCAGAACACGGCGACCAAATTGCCTTCCTACATACTGTCAAAGAAGGCCCTGCTAGCCAAAGCTATGGCTTACAAGTCGCTCAATTAGCAGGCGTACCCTCTACTGTCATCCAGCATGCTAAAGAAAAACTGCATGAGTTGGAAACACTCTCATCACAAACTAATACACCAAATCAAGTTAAACTCACAGAAAAAAAAGAACACACAATATCACCGGCATTAGAAATGCTCCAATCCATTGATCCAGAGCAATTAACACCACGAGCTGCATTAGATATACTGTTTAGATTAAAGACACTCACTGACCAGCAATCATGATGAAGCGTATCCATGTTATAATACTAATCTGTCTATTAGCAGCTCCTTTGACTTATGCCGCTCATAATAATATCTCTTTTCAAAAATACCTTATTAGTATTAAAAAACGTGCTCTAAAAGCAAAGGTATCTCAAAAAACAATTGATCGATACCTTTCAAACATTCAACCGCCTAAAAAAATAAAAAAATCCATTTATATCAAAAATCAAACCCACCAAGCCGCTGCTGTTGATTCTTTTAAAACCTATAAAAAACAGTTTATTTCAAAGGCTCATCTACCCTATGGTAGAGTACAATTTAAGCGCTATCACTCCCTGTTAAAACGCATTGCAAAGCACTATCAAGTACCCCCACAATTTATTACAGCTCTTTGGGGTACTGAAAGTAACTACGGTCGATATACAGGTCAGTTTCCACTGATTCGATCACTTGCCATATTAGGCTACCATCATCATCGCTCTGCATTTTATAAACGCCAACTAGTGGACGCTCTCATTATGTTAGACCAACCCAAAGTGATTCCAGAACAGTTAAAAAGTGCCTGGGATGGCGGGATGGGACAACCTCAATTCGAACCTGCTGCTTACCTGACCTACGGTGTTGATTTTAATCAAGACGGTTTTGCTAATATTTGGACCGATATGCCAGATATTTTTGCCTCAATTGCCAACTTTCTTCACAAAAACGGCTGGAACGGCCAACAAACTTGGGGAATTCCAGTAAAAATACCAAAAAATTTTCCCATTAGAAAATCAGGGTATCGATTAAAATACTCAATCAGCTACTGGCGCACATTAGGAGTGACCCAACTTAATGGCAAACCGTTAACAAATATCAAAGGCAAAACAGCCATTTTATTGCCCGATGGCATTAAGGGTAATGCTTATTTAGTATACCCTAACTTTAAAGTATTAATGCGTTGGAATGATATTATATTTGAAGGTTTATGTATTGGTCTACTCTCTGATGATCTTATTAAGCATGGAGCACTCACATCATGATAAACATTAAAAAAAATAACTCTTATGCTATTTTAATTCCTGCCTATAATGAAGAAAATACCATTCGCACAGTCGTTGAACATTGTTTACATTACTGCAGACACATTGTTGTAGTTGATGATGGTTCCACTGATAATACAGCAGCAAATATTCAAGATCTGCCCATTACTATTTTACACAATGGCATTAACCGAGGAAAAGATGCAAGCCTGCTCCGAGGTCTCTCCTATTGTCAACATCATCAACTAGATGTCATTATCACTATGGATGCTGATACACAACATAATCCAGACGACATTCCAAAGTTCTTAGCAGCACGAGAACAATACCCGCATCATATTATCCTCGGTGCTCGCCATATCAATCAAAAAAGTGCCCCTTTTATAAGATGGTTTGCCAATCGATCTGCTGATTTTTTTATCTCTTGGGCAGCGGGGAAAAGAATTCCAGATACTCAGTCAGGCTTTCGCCTTTATCCCGTTGACTTCATCCCCACTATTCTTCGAAATGCATCACATAGTGGAAAATTTATTTTTGAAAGTAAAATCTTAATTGATGCAGTCAAATCCGGTTACTCTCCTGTTTCCTTGCCTATTGTAACAAGCTATCCTGATAACGCCCGACCCAGTTATTTTCGTCCGTTTATCGACACCATGCATATTGTACTAATGATCAGTCAAGAGCTGCTTTCTCGTGGCTTTTATCCTAAAGGGCTATGGTTAGCCTTATCCAAGCAGGCAGAGCGTTTTGAAGGAGGAGGTGAATCCTAATTACTGCAAAGAAGAATACACGTTCTAGAACAGGTATCATTGATCATTAAACCGACTCTTAGCACGCCAAAATGCTAATAGAGCTAAGGCTGAAATAACAACCAATACAGAAGGCATAATGAGAGGATGTTGGTTTGGTAAAACCGTTAATACAAAAGTTGCCAATAAGGTAATTGACATTGTGATAAAACTCATCACAGCAGATCCTGTGGCTTTGTCTTTGTAATTTACTAAAGCCATCACAGTGACACTGCTATAAGTCATCGGCAGTCCCATCATAATGAAAAAAATAGGTATCATTAAAGTCAATACAGTAATCCAGTGAAACAAAAAGCAAATAAACATCGCTAAAGTGCCTAGTATCGTGCTGCTATACCCTAACACCATTACTTGGTAACTAGACAAACGTTGACTCATTTTCCCAGCGGTTAGAGCCCCTATCAGTTGTCCACAATAGGGAATAAGCAGTAGTATGCCATATTGCGCTGGTGTTAAACCCAGTGTATCAATACCAATAAAAGGCGCCCCACTTGATATAATATAAATAAATGCAGCCATCAATCCATAGATCGCTGAAAATAAAACAAGTCGCCATGTGCAAAATGCTTTGTGATAACTGACCAATAATGCTTTAATTTTTAAAGCATTATAATTTTTTGTAACTAATGTTTCAGGTAAACGCATACTAATAACCAATATTAGAATACCGTAGATCAAATAAAAATAAAAACAGTCAATCCAAGATGAGTGACTGGTAATAAAACCTCCTAACGCAATCGCTACAGCTGGCATGAAAGCATAGGATAATACGGTATAACTCACTATAGGACGTGCTTGCTCAGCATGATAAAAATCATTAATTATGGTAAAACTAATAATCATACCGACACTAGAACCTAGTGCCATCAAAAAACGTCCTAAAAAAATGACATCAAGACTATGAGCATAGATTCCAATTAAACAAATGACACAGCTTATCAGGTAAAGACCTACGCCAAGATATATTGCCACCTTACGTCCGAATCGATTTGCAAACGGTGAATATATAAGTTGTCCAAGAGCATAACCTATGACAAAAATAGTAATTAGCTGCTGAGCATCCCCATTTGAAACATGAAAAAAGTCGCTAATCGCAGGTAGCGCTGGGCTAATCAATACAGTTGCAACTGATGGAAAGCTAATTAATAAAATAAGACACAGTAAATGTGGTTTTTTTGTATCTAATCGATATTTCATTATACAACCTAGCTATTAGCAATATAAACTTTAATTCTGATACCAAAATTTAAAAGAGTTGATTTAACGACAAAGCGTAGCAGGATAATCCAACTCAACCCATTGTGCCTGCCCAAGTGCAGCTCCTAAGCAAAAAGGACCAAAGCGAACTCGTTTTAAACGACTCACTTGAAGACCTTGGGACTCCCAAAGGCGACGCACTAAACGATGCCGCCCTTCCATTACAACAACATGATACCAGTGGTTTAAACCTTTGCCACCTGAATCAATAATATCTTCAAATCTAGCAAGGCCATCTTTCAACACGACGCCTTGAATGAGACGTTTCAAACAATCTGAGCTTACTTGCCCAAAAATACGTACCGCATACTCACGTGCTAAATGACTGCTTGGATGCATTAAACGATGTGCTAGATCCCCATCATTAGTAAATAACATTAATCCTGAGGTATTAAAGTCTAAACGGCCCACACTAATCCATCGTCCCTGAGGCAATTTAGGCAGATAAGAATAGACCGTAGGCCGCCCCTTTGGATCAGAGCGCGTACAAATTTGACCTACTGGTTTATGATACATGATCAAGCGCGCCGTATTGGCAGGATCCAGCTGCTGAAGCTGTTTATTATCAATAAAAATGTGATCCTTTTTAGCAACACGCTGACCTAATTGAGCAATATCCTCATTAACTCGAATACGACCTTGGCGAATCCATTGCTCCACTTTACGACGCGAGGCAAGACCTGCACGAGCTAGCACTTTTTGTAATTTTTCTGACATATTTAAATAGAAGTCGACTCTTGTACTTCTTCAACAGGTAAATTAAGCTGCATTCCTAGTTTTTTTTCTAAAGCTTCCTTATCTGCTATATCCTGCAGTGGTGGCAATTCAGAAAGGCTTTTTAAATTAAAATTATCCAAAAAAAGAGGAGTTGTTCCAAATAAAGCAGGCTTTCCAGGCACATCACGAGTCCCTACGACTTTAATCCACTGACGATCTTGCAAAGTTTTCATAATGTTGGTGCTCACAGCCACACCACGGACTTCCTCAATATCACCTCGAGTAATCGGTTGGCGATAGGCAATCAACGCCAAAGTTTCCAACAAAGCACGTGAGTATTTTGGTGGTTTTTTTTGCCATAATGTCTGCAAAATAGGCGCATATTCTGTTTTGGCTTGAAAACGATAGCCACCTGCTACCTGCACTAATTCAATACCTCGCGACTTATAATCTTGTTGAATACGAGCTATCGATGCCTTAATTTCTTTGGCACTAGGGCGATCTTCAGTCAATAAATTCTGTAAACGCTCTATTGCTAAGGGCTCTCCTGCAGCAAATAAAGCAACTTCTATAACACAATCAAGAGTATCAGACATCTTCCTATTTCGCTTTTATATAGATCATAGCATATGGCTCCGATTGAACGAACTCAATCATTTTTTGGCGTACTAATTCTAAAATAGCAATCACAGTAACCACAACACCCATACGTCCTTCCACATCAATAAATAAGCGAGTAAATTCTGTCAGTGTATCGGCTGTGACCGCTGACAAAAGTGCTGCCATACGCTCTTGAACGGATAATACATCACGTTCAACCTGATGATCAGTATACAATTCAGAACGCTTAATAACATCACCTAAAGCATGTAGTAAATCCTCTAAACTGACTAAGGGCTGAGGTAATTCGACGTTTATTTGCGGCATAAATGCTTCTGCTATGAAAATATCTCGACCCACGCGGGGCATAGCCTCTAAACAGTCGGCCGCTTGCTTAAAACGCTCATACTCTTGTAAGCGACGTACTAGCTCAGCACGTGGATCACCTTCCTCACCCTCTTCTTCTATCAAAGGTCGTGGCAATAATAGACGCGATTTAATTTCAGTCAGCATTGCTGCCATTACCAAATACTCCGCAGCCAATTCAAAATGAAGCTCGCGCATTTGTTCAATATATTCCATGTATTGGCGTGTCACTGAAGCAATTGGAATATCCAGAACATCAATACTTTGCTTACGAATCAGATATAACAATAAATCCAAGGGACCTTCAAAAGTCTCTAAAAAAACATGTAAGGCATCTGGAGGAATGTACAGATCATCAGGAAGCTCGGTAATATGCTGGTTATTGACCACAGCATGAGGAGCCTCTGAGTCAATTTCAGTGATAGCAGTAAGCTCTTGATTCATGAGTAAAATGATACCTAAAAAGTGGATTAACTACCAGCCTTTCCACATCAGCTTAGATAGTATATAGTAGCTTCGCATGAAGTTAGTTTACGATTATTTCCCGATTATTTGCTTTTTTATTGCCTATAAGTTTTATGGCATTTTTATAGCAACTGCTGTCACTATGGCAGCGGCCCTGTTGCAAATTTTAATCTACTGGTTGATTTATAGACGCTTTGAAACTATGCATCTTATCATGCTGGCTTTTATCCTTGTTTTGGGTAGCGCGACTCTCTTTTTTCACAAAGCAATTTTTATCCAATGGAAACCTAGTATTATTTATTGGACACTAGGAGCCTTGCTGATTTCCAGTCATATTATTGGGAAAAAGCCCCTCATTTATCGCATGTTAAGCGATCAAATCGACCTGCCGAAGAAGCTCTGGAAGCGCATCAATTTTTCATGGGGAATCTTTTTACTGATGCTAGGCTGTATCAATATTTATGTTGTTTATCATTACTCAACTAATGCCTGGGTTAATTTTAAATTATTCGGTACGCTTGGTTTAACCCTATTATTTGGAATTATCCAAATACTCTATTTATTATGCTATATGAAAGAGGAAAAAAGGAAACAATAGTGCACTACGTTTTTTATTGCAAAGATAAGCCAAAAAGTCTGGAAAAACGTCGTAGCGTACGCCCTGCACATATTCAAAGATTGGAAATACTCAAAAAAGCCAACCGACTGATTACAGCAGGGGCTCTACTCAATGATGACGACACTCTGGTCATATCAGGCATACAAGGTTCTCTGATTATTGCTGAATTTCCAAACCTTGAAGCAGCAAAAGCCTGGATTGCAGCAGACCCCTATGTAACAGCAGGTATTTATGTCAACATTACCGTTCAACCTTTTAAGATGGCACTATAAACATGAAATCTGAAGATCGTCTACACGCTATTGAGCATCAATTGATGAAAACACTTAAACCAACTACATTAACCGTTGAAGATGATAGCGCAAAGCACAAGGGTCACCTTGGAGCTGCCCAAGGTGCAGGTCACTTTACCGTAACAATAAGCTCTACTATTTTTGAAGGAAAATCGCCTATTGAGCGTCATCGAATGGTTTATGCTGCTTTAAACGCATTACTCGAGACAGATATTCATGCTCTTAGAATCGAAGCAAAATCACCTACTGAAATGGCATCTTGATTAATTGAAATCAGTTCGTTATAGTTTCTCCCTTCAACTATCAGAGGCCTACTAATGCAACACAAGATCCAGCCAAAATATGAAGCCATTACAGTCACTTGCAGTTGTGGTAATGTATTTAAAACTCGCTCAACCATAGGACGCGATCTTCAAATCGAAATTTGTTCCCTATGCCATCCCTTTTTTACTGGACAGCAAAAGATGCTAGATACAGGAGGCCGCATCGAACGTTTTCGTGCTAAATATGCCAAGAATGCTAATAAAGAGAAAAGCTAATATTTTAATAAGCTCTTATAGAAGGCTTTATTAAGGTCTGTTTACACTGACTTTCCTGGCTATAAAAAACATATTGGCTGGTTCTACTTAAAAAGCTGTTTCGTTCTTTACGATTTTTGCTTCAGGTAATAAGTCTATGTAAATAGACCCTAGTTAAACTGTAGAAACAGAAGCACTCAACATCCAGCATATTTTTTCATGATGAGCAATTCTATCTCCCAATAATGAGATACTCCCCTCATCACCAATATCATTAGCTGTCTTAATCGCTTTATAAAGATCTTCAACTATTTTCTTATGATCACAACATAAATCTTTTATCATATTATCACTACTTAAACTGCTATCACCCCCTTTAATAGAGGCTAGAGAGGATAATTCTTCAAAAGTAGCAGGAGCTGCATGACCTAGTATTATAATTCTTTCTGCAATTTCATCGACCGCAAGAGCCAGCTGAGTATACTGCTCCTCAAACAAAACATGTTGTGTCTTAAATAAAGGGCCTTTTACATGCCAATGGTAATTTTGTGTCTTTAAATAGACTGCATAAGTATCTGCAAGAAGTTTCGCTAGATTAGAGTAGAGTTCTTTGCTCATTGACACTATCCTATCCTAATAGTTAATGGATTAAGTCGCTCCATTCTGCCATAATCAACACCATAATGCGATAAAATGTGTTTAATAAAATAACTATCTACCTTCCAACCAATAAATTTTTACTATTCTAATGCTCAATCTAAAAGATACTCACTATCACCTTAAAAAATCCATGCCTATCTACTATCCTTTTCATGATTACACGATAGCCATACGCAATAGTTGTTTTTTGCAATGTTTTTTAGGAGAATACAGGACTTAGAAGAAATTAAAAGGTTAATTTTGCTTTCCCCGGTAGCTCAGTGGTAGAGCAGGTGACTGTTAATCACTTGGTCGGCAGTTCGAATCTGTCCCGGGGAGCCAAAATAATAAAAAAGTTATTTAAGTATCAAAAAACACAAAAAAAGCTTATGCTACTTTTAGCAGAACTAGTGGCTGGCCTTTGTACACTCTGAATAATAACTATGCAAGGATTCGCATAACTAACTTGAAAAGGTTTTAAATATGCTTATTCTTATCGATTTTGATGGAACCTTAACTATCAATTCTACTCTCCATGCTAATACCCCAACTTTTTTTGGGCAAGCAACTACATTCAATTACAGTTATAATCAACCTGGTGAAATCTTAAGTAACCTGAATCATCCAGAAAAAGCAAAAATTGCACTGCTTGAATGTAAAAAACGAGGAGACACTCTTTGCATTGTCTCCAATAACCCAAATAAAGAATTGATTGAGCAGTATCTTGTTATATTAATGGGTGAACATTGGAACAAAACTATCTCAGAAATCCAATGCGGTAATGGACATGAGCAGCTTAAAAATAATGTTGCAAAAGAGCTTGCCACTAAGTATGAGAGTAATAAGGTGGTACTTGTGGATGATAGCGAAAAACAATGCCAAGCTATGTCAGAGGTAAATATGAACTCTATCTATGCTAATGAGGAAGGAACCCATTGGCAGCGTTTAATAAATTGTGAATTTTATCAACCAATCAAGCAGCGTAGCCTTAGTTTTAATGAAACATCTGCATCTGCCTTTATGGAAAAAAGAAACGAGAGACAGGCAGCGGCAAACTGTTTCAGAAAGTGATAAAAACGAAAACTTCCCTCCCGCATCGCATCACTAGCGAAAGCCAAAATATCTTTATAGAATTATTAAGCTACATGGATTCCATTTAATAAAATTATTTCACCTTATATGCTATTTCTCATCCTATAATACAACCCCATTGTTGCACTAAATAAACCATTACCAGCATTGGAATTGCAATTAACCAAATTACCCGATACATCAATACTACAAACAACAATATAATTAGCACCACGATTAGATATATAAGCATGTGTATTCGCAGAATCTAATAAAATATTTCTTGGAATATTAAGACCGCTATTTAAAGTAACATTACAGTTACTAAACTGCCGTGTGGGTGACACATCACATAAAGTTACTGTATTATTTCCATTATTAGCAATATAGGCACGCGTCTGATTATTATTAAAAGTCATATTATAGGGTTGATTGAGGCTAGATGCATTACTAGAAGTACAATTGATAAGATTTCCATTAGGAGTAACTTCACAATTTTGTACACTATTACTACCATATTCAGTTACATACGCATACTTACCTGTAATATCAAATGTTAAAGAAGTTGGATCACTAAAACTACCACCAGCATCAGAACAGTTATCCAGCATCCCATCCGCTAAATTAATATCACAACCTATGATCTTATCATCATTATCATTTATTAAAAATAATCGACTATTATCAAGGCTAAGAGTAGTTTCAATAGGTTGGTTAAATAATGGATTGTTTATATTAGCACAGCTATTTAAAGCACCGGAAGCAACAACGGTGCATACAGTTATCGTACTGGCACTACTAGCAGCACTAGCAATATAAGCACGTGCAGCACTCTCATTCAATGTGATACTAAACGGTTGACCAAGAGGAACACCAACTCCTGTATCAGTACAATTAATCACAGCACCTGTAGTCTCATTAGCAGAGCAAACACTCACCGTGTTACTATTAACATTAGTGACAAATAACTGCGTTGTAATCGTTACTTTAATTCTAATCTGATTCGCTCGGTCAGCAACACTACATACTAATTTTCGTCCAATTCCACACACACGAAGTGGATCTAGCAAAATACTACCACTCTCTGGGAGAGTGGTAGGCGCACGCACAGTCAATACTACAGTACAATTAGCTCCTTGATTTAACGTAGCTCCACATGTCCCTCCTGACCTGGACGCTAAGGGAGGTGGAATATACTGCATATTGGTGATATTGGCATTAATCCGGTTATCGACTATATAAGTAACTGTTGCTGTTTCTCCAGGTATAAGGTTTATTGCCATATTCGTCGGTGTGATAATATTAAAAAAGGGAATGCCCTGAGCTAGAACACCACTGAAACTCAATAACAACAAACACACTCCCAATAATCGCTTCATAATAAACTCCCTGAGAAAGATCAATGCTCTAAACTAGAAAAAGCACTTAGCCAACACCAGTACCGCATGTATAGTGATCAAACTTTATTGCTTGCTCACAGGCCATAGCAAGAAGACTTAAAGAAAAACGCAAACTACAAAGGACTTTGCTCTTGTCCATAATGACGATTCCTTGTTCATTTACTTAACAAAAATCAAACACTGAAAATGCTCATTTAGAATATACTGACCGCAAAGACAGTTTTAGGACTTACGCATTGACAAATTGTGTTTTAAAATGGACTAAATTTTAGGTTGACACAGATATGCTGCATAAGACTAGAGCATCGACAGCGAAATGCAATGAGGAAATTTATTCACTTTATCTTCTATCGGACCCTTATAACACAAGCTGTACCCGGTTATCAGAAATCATGAAAACGATATCACACGATAGCGTCAATAGATTTTTAGAACGCGAACGATACGAACCGAAAGATTTGTTCGATGCTGAAAAAGACAAAATAGATAGGGTGGGTGGCACATTGAGTGTTGATGATTCTGTATTAGATAAACCTTATAGCGACCCAAGTAAAGCGGATTTAATTGATCACTTTTGGTCGGGAAAGCATCATCGTGTAGTAAAAGGAATTCATCTAATCACATTATTTTATACTGATATACAAGGTATATCAGTGCCAGTGAATTATCGAATTTATGATAAGAGAGTTGGAAAAACTAAAAATGATTTTTTCAAAGAAATGTTGCTTGATGTGTTGAGTTGGGGGTTAATTCCGGCTTGGGTTACTGGTGATAGCTGGTATTCAAGTTTACCTAATTTAAAACTCTTACGAAAACAGGGATTAAATTTCATGTTTGGTGTTGAAAGCAATCGTCGAATCTCAATTGATCGTGGTCAGTACATTCAAATACAAACATTAGAAGACTGGGACGAGAACGGAAAAATAGTTTACCTAAAGGACTATGGTAGGGTGAAGGTGTATAGACAAGTATACAAAAACGCATACCGCTATTACATCGTAAGCACTGCAGAGTTGGATCACTTAGAGACGGTCACCCGTATCGATTTTGAAAGGATGCATTCATCACATTGGAGTATTGAGCGCTATCATCGGGCACTCAAACAGGTTTGTAATATTGAAAAATTTCAGGTGCGTAAAGAGCACTCGATAAAAAATCATATTTTTTGTGCTATAAAATCCTTTGTTAAACTTGAAGTGATGAGATCAGAACAAAAAATAACAAACTGGTATGAGATCAGAAAAAATTTATTTATGGCTGTTATTAGGAAATTTATTAGTCAAAAAACATTCCTTCAGGCAATTCTCAATGCGTAAGTCCTAAGTTTGTCAAACTTTGTCAGGAGTTTCGCATTTAGTAATGAACTATTATAATTTTTAGGATTGAACGAACGGAATAGGAAACCCAGATTGTCTCGACACAAATGCACAAAAGAACTTTATAGAGCCTTCCTAGAAGCGAGCAGTGTACGTTACTCAGGATTAGCGTTATCAGAGGTGAGTCCAGAAACAGCACTCTCCCATGACAGTATAAGCCGATGGTTATCGGATCAAAATTTTAGACCGTCCCAGGTTTGGCAAACGGTACGAGCCTATGTAGATCATTCAACTCCATCGCTATTAATAGTGGACGATAGAGTGTTATCAAAAATACACAGTAAAAAAATAGATTTGGTTCATTATCAATATTCGGGTAATGCCCATGATGTGATTGCAGGGATAGGTTTAGTGAATTTGGTGTGGTATGGATTAGAGGAAAGAAAAGGAGTTCCAGTGGATTATAGAATTTATGATAAAGACAGTGATGGCAAAACAAAAAATACCCATTTTTGTGAGATGCTTTCCTTGGCAAAGAGCAGAGGGTTTATTCCTGAGGCGGTGGTGATGGATTCTTGGTATTCAAGTTTAAAAAACCTCAAAGCAATAAGAGATCATGGGTGGACTTGGGTCACTCCTTTGCGAAAAAACCGCAAGGTGAATAGAAATCAAACATTAGAAAACTTAGTCATTCCAGATGAAGGGTTGTCTATTCATCTACGCGGCTATGGGTGGGTTACGGTATTCAAGTTCGTGGCTAAAAATAGCCGCGTTGATTACGTGGCGACTAATATGACTCACCCGACACGAGAAACCATTCAATCTATTGTGCAGGCGCGTTGGTCAATCGAAACTTATCATCGGGAACTTAAGCAGACTTGTGGCATTGAGCGTTGTCAGGCACGAAAGGGTCGAGCGCAAAGAAATCACATTTGTATGACCATTATCGCTTGGATTAATAAAAATATGCGTCGCCTACAAGACAAAATCTCTTTTTATCAGCAAGACTGGCATACCATCAAGCCTGCTATCACTCAAAGCATTCGATCTATTATGCCATTCACCTAAAAACAAAAGTGCGAAACTCCTGTTTGTATTAAATTATCAATGATTAAAAAGAAAACAACCGTTAGACTAAAAACATAAAAAATAGAGATCTAGATGGTACTCAATATTTGAAGTATAGACCCGTGGGAAGCTAGAGACGAAACACCAAGCAAAATAATCAAAAAACCCTAGCCTGTTTTAGAGAATAAAGAGCTCATTTTAATAAAGCTATCTGTTCTATACCATGCCCTATTGCAGAATAATTTAAATTATAATGAGCAACCACTTGCGGATCGTAAAGATTACGGCCATCAAAAATAATTGAATGATGCAACAGTGCTTTAATTTTAGCAAAATTAGGCTTAAGAAACTGTGGCCATTCTGTTACAATGACTAAAGCATCTGCCCCTTTTAAAACAGATTCCGCTGAATTACCTAATTGTAATTGAGGATGATCTCCATAATGAGCGTGTATCTTATCCATTGCCATAGGATCGAAGGCTTGAACATAAGCTCCTGCCTGCCATAATGATTCTATCAAAGTAAGACTGGGCGCCGAACGAATATCATCGGTTCCTGGTTTGAATGCTAAGCCCCAAAGGGCTATACAACGTTCTGATAGATTACCCTCAAAGTAATCGAATATTTTACGAAACAAAACTCTTTTCTGCTGCTCATTAATTACATGGGTAGCTTCTAGCATATGAGGCCGATAGCCAAGCTGCTCGGCTATCTTTCTTAAGGCAGCGATATCTTTTGGAAAACAGGAGCCCCCATAACCACAACCAGCATTAAGAAATTGATCACCAATACGTCGATCATAACTCATTCCTAACTTGACCTCATTAATATCGACATCCAACCTTTCCGCTAATTGGCTCATCTCATTCATAAAACTAATTTTTGTCGCTAAAAATGCATTCGAGGCATATTTAGTGAGCTCTGATGAACGTGCACTTAGGATCACCAATGGAACTCCGCGATCAATTAAAGGAGCATAGAGCTCACGCATAAGCGCAATAGCACGTTCACTCTTAGTACCAATAATAATCCGCTCTGGATACATAAAGCTATGAATGGCTCTACCTTCCTGTAAAAATTCTGGATTAGAGACCACATCACACAAGCCACCGATTAATTGATACACTGTATCGCCCGTTCCCACAGGCACTGTCGATTTATTAATAATAAGGCTATTGGGTATTAGTTTTTTTGAAAGACGCTCAACTACCTGCTGTATTTGAGATAAGTCGGCAGAACCATCGGCTTGAGGCGGTGTCCCTACAGCAATCATATGCACTAGGCTATGCTCTGCTACAGTACTAAACTCTGAAGTAAAAACAATATTATGATTTGCAACTACCTCAGAGAATAAAGTGTTTAAACCAGGCTCATAAATGGGCACATTACCTTCTTGTAATTGGCAAATCTTTTCTGCATTAATATCATAACAACAGACCTTATGCCCAAGCTTTGCAAGACAAATACCGCTTACCAAACCTACATAACCCACTCCATAAATACTGAGTTTCATGACCCTGCCTCATGCTCACAAGGTATACGACCGTACTGATCTTCGTAACGAATAATATCATCTTCACCAAGATAATCACCTACCTGCACTTCAATCAGTTCTAAATCAGTATCACCTATATTTCGCAGACGATGCAGCTTCTTTTTCGGAATATAAGTCGATTGATTCGGCTCTAACAAAAAAAGCTCTTGACCACAAACAACCTCAGCTTTTCCTGATAATAGAACCCAATGTTCCGAACGATGTTGATGTTTCTGTAAGGACAAACAAGCACCGACCTTTACTTTAATTCGTTTCACTTGAAAACCATGACCTCGCTCTAAAACTTCATACACGCCCCAAGGACGATACACACATGTATGCTGTTTAAACTCTAATCGATCTGTTGCTTGCAACTGTGCCACACACGTTTTAATAGATTCACTATGAGATTTATCTGCAATTAAAACAGCATCACGTGTTTCAATAACCACTAAATTCTCTAAACCAACCCCTACTACAAGACGATGATTTGAGTGGATATAAGTCTCTTTAACTGCTTTTGTGATTACATCCCCTAAAATAGTATTACCTGCAGTCGATTTAGGTAAATGATTATGTAGTGATCGCCATGAACCCACATCGCTCCACCCTATATTCACTGGTAAGACCACCGCTTTATCAGTTTTTTCCATCACTGCATAATCAATAGAATTGACAGGACATTGGCGAAATATAGCATCAGGCTTTAGAAAGCTGCCTTCTACATTAACCGCACGCATCGCTTGCTGGGTCAATTTATAGATACTGGAATCGCAACGCGCTAATTCATCCAATAATACTGAAGCACGGAATAAAAAAAATACCTGAATTCCAATCACAATCACCCTCTTTTATCCATTGCTCAGCTTGGTGAATACTTGGTTTTTCCTTAAATGCGCATACTTGATATATTCCATCACCACACAATACACCACGCTGAATATAACCATAAGCACTGCTAGGATAGTCAGGATAACAACCAAAGGCTACTAAATATCCTTTATTGGCAAATTCTAGAGCACGACTGACTGCAGCATAAAAGGCATCGGTATTTTCTATCACGTGATCTGCTGGCATCACTAACATCACAGGATCTTCCTGCATGGTTAGATAATGAGCTCCCAAGGCCACAGCAGGGGCTGTATCACGACCTATTGGTTCTAGGAGAATATAAGGTTGTACACCTAAAGCAGCGGATTGTTCCAGAATTAAAAAACGATGTGCTTCATTTGCAATCACCAAAAATACGATTAGAAAAATACTGACAACGACGCAGAGTACTTTGAAACAAAGAATCTTCTGAAAAAAAAGTATTATACTGCTTTGGATACTCGGCTCGTGACAGTGGCCATAAACGAGAGCCTACACCACCCCCTAAAATGACAGGAACTATATTCATATGACTTGGGGATTGTAGCACAGTCCTGAAAAAGGATATCATCCATTCAACTTATTATAAGTTTTATATAGGCTCTTAGCATGACTCAAAAAAAAGACAAATTTATATTCCCGCAACATTGCTGTCATCGGTTTAGGCTATGTCGGTCCTGCCAGTAGCAGTAGCCTTTGGGAAAACAATACACCGTCATGGCTTATGATAAAAATTTAAAAAAACGAATTAATGAGTTAAAAAAAGGGCAAGATCATAGTCATGAAATCAGCTCCAAAGAATTAAAAATCAGCGGATATTATTTATTCAAACAATCCAGATATTTTAAAAAAAGCCAATTTTTACATTGTGGCTGTGCCTACACCTGTTAATGCTTCCAAACATCCCGACCTATCCATGCTACTTAGCGCTTCTGAAACCATTGGCCAATATCTAAAAACCAGGAGATATCGTGGTCTACGAATCAACCGTCTACCCTGGTACTACTGAAGAAGAATGCGCACCAACCCTAGAAAGAATATCTAAATTACGATGTGGTTCTGATTTTACCCTGGCTTATTCCCCTGAACGAATTAACCCAGGAGACTCTGAACATCGTTTAGAAACCATTGTTAAAGTGGTCTCTGCACAAGATGAAAATACCTTGGATATTGTTGCTGAGCTCTACAGCCATATTGTGCCTGCTGGGATTCATCGTGCTCCTAATATTCGTACTGCTGAAGCAGCTAAAGTCATCGAAAACACACAACGTGATCTTAATATTGCGCTTATGAATGAGCTAGCGGTGATTTTTAATCGCATGAATCTTGATACAGCCGAAGTCTTAGCAGCAGCTAATACGAAATGGAACTTCCTACCTTTTAAACCAGGTCTTGTCGGCGGACACTGTATCGGTGTAGATCCTTATTATCTCACCTACCAAGCACAACAATATGGCTATCAACCTGAGGTGATACTTGCTGGTCGTCGCATTAACGATAATGTCGGCAAATACATTGCTGGAGAAACTATTAAACAAATGATTCATGCTGGACATACAATTAAAAACGCAACAGTTGGCATTATGGGACTGACATTTAAGGAAAACTGTCATGATTTACGTAATACACGTGTTATTGATATTATTCATGAACTGCAATCTTATGGTATACAATGTTTAATTCACGCTCCTAGAGCACACCCTGAAAAAGCACAGCAGCTCTATCAGCTAAATTTAGTCTCCTGGGAAGAACTCAATGAACTCAACGCACTTGTATTTGCTGTTCCTCATCGTGAATTTTCAACACTAACACCACAAGATTTTAAACCTAAATTTTGCTACGATCCAATTATTATTGATGTCAAATCGGCATTAGACAAACAGCAATTTCTCGATGCCGGCATCACACTTTGGAGACTATAATGAAAATTCTTATCACAGGAGCTGCGGGGTTTATTGGTTACCATCTCTCAAAACGCTTATCAGAACGTGGAGAAAGTGTCATCGGCATTGATAATTTAAATGATTATTATGATGTGAACCTAAAACTCAATCGACTTAAGCAATTAGATACATATACTAATTTTACATTCCAAAAAATCGATATTACACACAAAGACACTGTTCATCTTCTTTTTAAGCAACAAAAATTTGATGTTGTTGTGAATCTCGCAGCTCAAGCAGGCGTGCGTTATTCCCTAAAAAATCCTTATGCGTATGTAGAGACTAATATAGTCGGCTTCTGCCATATCCTTGAAGGTTGTCGCCATCATGATGTCACTAATTTAGTATTCGCTTCATCAAGTTCTGTCTATGGTGCCAACGAAAAGCAACCCTTCTCTGAAAACGATGCTATTGATCATCCACTCGCTTTATATGCAGCTAGCAAAAAAGCCAATGAACTTATGGCCCACAGTTATGCAAGCCTTTATCAATTGCCTTGTACTGGATTACGATTTTTTACCGTATATGGGCCTTGGGGACGTCCTGATATGGCTTTGTTTAAATTCACCCATAATATATTAAAAGGTCAACCTATCGAACTCTATAATAAAGGCCATATGATTCGTGATTTCACCTATATTAACGACATTATTGATGGTATATTACTGACTATTGATCATCCTGCCCAAGCAAACCTTAACTGGTCAGGACACACACCAGATCCTGCAACAAGCTACGCTCCCTTTCGTATCTATAACATTGGTAGCGGTCGCCCTATCCCCTTATTAAATTTTATTAAAGCATTAGAAAACGCATTAGGAAAAAAAGCAATATACCATAGGATGCCGATGCAAGCTGGCGATGTCCCTGCTACTTTTGCGAATATATCAGCACTTCATCGAGATTTTGGGTATCAACCCAAACAATCCATCGAGCAAGGTATCAGAGCGTTTGTTAATTGGTATATTAGTTATTATACAGAATAACGTTAATTTGAAAACTAGGGGGTTGTGTCGCAACTTTATAATGAGATAAGGATGAATCTTATTCTGGACGTAACTAGGTGGCGAGGGCATAAAATTGCTGATGAATAAAACTCTACCCAATCAGGATAAGCATGAAATCAATCGTGCCACCTGATTTATCAACTGCACGATAAAGGTAATACCACCTCCCTTTCATTTTTACATACGTCTCATCCATTCGCCAACTGCCACCGGTTGTCCGTTTATATCGCTTGCTAAATTCCGCTTCTAGGCCAGGCGAATATTTGACAACCCAACGATTCAAGGTGGAATGATCAACGTGAATCCCTCGCTCTGCCATCAGTTCTTCAATATCACGCTAGCTCACTGCATAGGCTAAGTACCAACGTATCGCCATCAGGATGATGACTTTTTTAAAATGACGACCTTTGAAACTAATCATTTACTTCCTTGGGTAAAATCAAATTGATCAGAATAATAACAAATTAACCAAAATTGCGACATATATGGTCCCTACCGATTTGCAAGACAATGTTCGAAAATAATAACCAAAAGATAATTGCATACATATATACGGCTTCTTATGAGTGAGTGGTTTATTCACTCGAGCCCAGATGGAATATGCGCGCTTTTAACTCCTTAACAGAACCACGGCTTATAATAGCCTTGTCGCAAATCAGGTTTTGTTAAAAGCAGGATCAACCTGGTTATCATCTTTCTTTTCATTGACTAGCAATTTTCTAAAACAACTATATTGGTCACTCAAAGTAAGAATGACTACTACTTAATTAATTATGGCATGGGTTGTAAGTTGCATCCGTTGCCATAATGGCCCACATTATTTTCACGTTTTTATTGGCTAATGCTACAGTGGCCCTGTTTTTGCCTCTTCTCGCCATTAAATCCTCTAACCATTTGGATTTCTTATTGGATAGATTTTTACATCGACTCATAGCAGCTCTAGCACCATGAATCAATAAACATCGTAAATATTTATCACCTCGCTTACTAATACCCATCAACCGAGTTTTACCACCCGAAGAATATTGCTTAGGTACGAGCCCAATAAAGGCCGACATTTCGCGCCCATTTTTAAATAGTTTTGCATCGCCGATGGTAGCGACTAAAGCTGTGGCAGTAAGTGGGCCAATACCTTCTACTTTGAGTAGTCGTTGACACGTTTTATTATTTCTACAAATCATTTCTACCTGATGATCATATTGTTCAATACGTTCATCTGAGGCACGTAACTCACACAGTAGCTCATTAAATAGTTGTCTTCCGGTAGCACTTAGTTCATTCTCGTTGTTTTCTATGATTTCAGGCAGTCTTTTACGAACATGAGATATCCCTTGTGCAACAACCACACCATATTCTGCTAGCAAACCACGTATTTGATTAACTAAGGCTGTTCTTTGCTTAACAATACGTGAACGTACTCGATGGATAGATTGAATATCTTGTTGTTCAATACTTTTCATGGCAACAAATCGCATTGTTGGTCTTCTGACTGCTTCACAAATAGCTTCTGAATCTAAGGCGTCATTTTTATTGGATTTAACATAGGGTTTAACAAATTGCGCTCCCATAATTTTTATGGTGTGTCCAAACTCAGTAAATTTCCTCGCCCAAAAGTTTGATCCTCCGCAGGCTTCTATACCAATCAGACAAGGGGGTAAATTGGCAATGAATTCAGTTAATTTTTCCCGTGACACTTTTTTCTTGCAGCTAGGTTGTCCGTTCACATCAACACCATGTAGTTGAAAAACATTCTTTGCTAGGTCTATGCCCAATGTAGTAATATCCATAATGGTTTCTCCACTTTTTGTTGAAGGATACATCAATCATCCTGGCTCATTACCAAGCCTGTTTAAAGGGGGTAGGGACCATTCCATTAGTACCTTAGGGAGCCTTTTGGCTTAATCAGCTGGCTATACTAGCACATGGCCATTTCTTGCAACAGTGCCTCTCAAAGTCGATCTATTACTTTCATTGGTAAACAAAGAGTCAAATCAGAATCTTGTAACGAAACAAATCCATAACGCTCATAAAATGATTTTGCTTTTGCGTCTTTAGCATCAACAACAACCGCAAATATACCGACCATTTGCGATATCGTCTTTATTTTCTGTAAAGCGTCATATAATAAAAATCTACCAACCCCTCTCCCCTGATATTTAAGATCAATTGCTAATCTTGCAAGTCGTGCGATGGATACAGGGTACCTTGGATGTTTAACCCCTTTAGGCAGCACATCAAAATTAATTTGCCCAGTGGATAGTGTATAAAATCCAAGTACATCCTTTGCTGCAGGCTGTTCGCTATCAACAGCGATGAAGGTTTTACTAATGTTGCTTTTTTGATTCTGGAAAGAATATTTCCTTAAGAAGTTGTTTAGTTCTTTAATACCGCAATCGAAATCGTTACGGTTATGGAGTCGCTCTAACGGCTCTATTTTTATTTCCATTTGCCTCTACTTTTTACTTTTATTCTCATAGGCCTTAAACAAACGCTTTAGGTTTTCATTCGGTTCTGGTGGGTTTTCTAAAAGGTCAATAAAACGACGGCTTTCTGATGCATTGAGGTTAATGGATTGAGCCTGTTCTAACACCTGAGCTGCTCTTTCCATCGCACATTCCACAACAAAAGCAGACGTTGTAATGCCCAAAAAATTGGCAGCATTTTCTATCGCTTCTTTTGTTTGTTGTGTTGTTCTTATATCTAATCTTGATGCTCGTGCGGACATAGCATTACCTCCTATATGTTTTTCATTATAGCACATATCCGGCATATGTACACACAAATATAAAGGCCAAAGTCACTTCTTGAAAAAAGAAGTAACCAATACATGGCTATCTGGTAAATATCTGATCAGTTTCAAATGTTCTAATTTCATCAAAAAGTGCCTCTTGACTATCGTCAAACTTACTGACAACTTGGCAAATCATAAACATCCCTAAAAGGTAAAACAAGACCCTTTGCTAAGATGAAACAATATGCGCTCGTTGCCCCATAAAGGCATAAAGTTGTGCAATAGTGGCTAATGTTAAATTGGCTTCGCCCTTTATAATCCTTGACACTTGCGTTGGACTCTTTCCAAGCTTTCTAACTAAATCATTAAAGCCAACATTGTTTTTAGCCATGTAGTTAATGACCGCTTTAGAAACATCGTGCTGTAGCATTTCAAGAGACTCATGTTCAATTTTAGCTGCCTTCTCAATTTCAGCAATCTCTTGTTTGCTTAGCCGACTGGCAAGATGGTCTTCAAAGCTTTTTGTTTTCATATCGACTCTCCCCTTACTTTAGCCAGCAAATTTTTAGCCATTTTAATGTCATTTTTCTGGCTACTTTTGTCTCCAGCATGGAGCAACAAAATGACCCTTTCCTGATCAAAACAATAATAAATCCGTAAGCCAAATCGGCACTCTCTCAACTCAAACAGACCACCTCCTAAACTTTTGCTATGAGGCAATCTCAGCTCATTACCACATAACTCAACTAGCCTTAGCTCTTTAGCAATAGACTTTAATTGCGGTTTATTTAAGCTGTTCAACCATGACTCAACAGAATCAAGGTACTTTATTTTCCATGCCATTTCGGTAAGTGCCTTACTGTAACTGCTATAATATATTGTAGTGTATTATATTGTAGTAGTCAAATTTGAATCAGCCTACTTCTTTTAAAGAAGTGGCCAAGAACCCTGCAACCACAATGGGTTTCAAATGAGCATTTTTAATTAAGCTTGCACCTGATAACAAACCCGCTCTTACTTTCCAGCAACCACACAATACGCCACCCCAGGTGGCAAAGCTAACTTCATGAAAATATTGATATTGTTAACTAAAAAAGTATTTTTCAAAAAACAAGAAGATTCACATATGAGTTACATTAACCTGTTGATTTAGAACAATTTTCAAATATGACTCGTATACGAGTTGCTAACTCTCACAAGATAAGTTATATATGAGTTTATTAACAGTAGGTCAAAAGGAATAAAAATGACACGAGTACAAGCCTATCTGGATGCCACCACCCAAGCACTATTACGTGATTATGCGGATAAAAATAACTGCTCATTATCCCATGCTGCAGGCAAAATCATTGCTTCCTATTTCATGGGTGAAGAACAAGAATCCAAAAATCGCCTTCACAATAAACAGCAATTTTTACGCCTGATGAATGTGCTTAACCAAGTGTTGATGTGTGTCTATGACTCAGAAAAGGTCAGCATTGACTCTAACTCAGCAAAAGAATGTCTTGAGAAAATTAAGCACACCGTTTTAGAATCAGTCCAAAATCAATAATTAAAAAATCCTTGCTAAGGAACAAACCATTAAAAATGGTTTGCCGATCCTTACAGCCAATAAAGTCATTCCCTACTTCGCCTGAAGTATTAACGCAGCATGCAAATATTTTGGAACATGAACCCACCACTGACCACTGTATTTCGAGACTACACTGAGCTTGGGAATAGTATCACCAAATTTTCGGGCAGTTTCGATTTAAAACAGAGTAACCAATTCAATTTCATGAATTACTTCCTCGATTGTCTCAGCAGCAATACATCACAGTAAACTTAGAATTTCCACTCAATAACCACTACTCTCTTCTTTTGATAAAAATCATAGAGTAATTAGATCAGCGTATCTATTCACTTTTACCGCTCATAAGGAACTGAAGCGATAGTAGAGAAGAACCTCTAAGTCAAATCTTTGCAATGGCTCCCTTTCACTTTTTCTACAGGATACTTCTGTTCAATGATACCTATCTTTTCAACAATACATTGATCTAAATTAATCTTCATTGTCTTCGCTAAACGAACCACATACATGACAATATCCGCTAATTCATAAGCCACTTTTTTTGAAAAAGATGCGTTAGTTCGTAACATTTTTATCTCTTCTTTTGAAAGCCATTGAAATAATTCGAGTAACTCAGTCGCTTCACAAACTACAGATAGGGCAAGGTCTTTTTCAAAATGAAATTTCTTCCAATCTCTAATGGTATCGAATGCCTCCAATTTCTTTTCTAATTCATGGGTTTCTATTAACTTCATGCTCATTTGATATCCTTATTGCTTCAATTTCTATTCTGTATTCTAACTAATATCGTGTTCAATCTATCGCTTCAGATATTCTTTTTTATCTATAATCAAGAGGTAATATTTTTCCTACTCTATACGTGTTCTTTAAATCGTGAATATTACGACATTCCAATTTCTTTTTCATATTTTCAATATGCTTCTCTATGGTTCTGTAGGAACGAGGGATAAGTCTGGCAATTTCTTTTGCACTCAATCCCATCATAAGTTTATTCATACAAAACAGTTCTGATTTTGTGAGATATTCTTCACCCCGATCAGTAACAATCGCTATTTTCTTTTTTGGTTCAGTGAGTTTCATAAACTGATCTATTCTTTCTTTATTCATTTTATAATTGATTGCTAGCTCTTCTTCACCAATCTGATATTCTTTGTATATGGCTAAATTGTCTTTTGAATCTCTTAAAAAGAGCTCCATTGAAACAGTAGAAAAATCCTCTACAAATGATTTTAGTAATTCAAGATGATTAAAATAATAAGCAGACAATGAATCAACGCTTCTATCTGATGCAAACCCCCATAATTCAATATAATCTTCTCGCCTTCTAAAAAGACTTAATCCATTCCATATATTATAATTGTAAAGTGCCTTCATCAAGTAATCACTTTGCGTGATTGGCCATAAGTAACAATAGTAATCATTTATAGAACTATGTTTTATTTCTTCTCCTAATGCTGTACCTTGGTTACTCTGAATATTTTGTAAACAAAAAGAAACCCAGTCTAAACGATTACAAAGATATATATATCGTCCATTTTTTAAAAACCTAAAATAAGCAAATACTTTGATTTTTGTACGAGAAAATAAGTCTGAGCAAAGCGTTTCAATAAGAGACTGTTTATCAGAAGCATATTGGAATGCCTTGTAATTAATATCATTTTTATTCATGACTATGTGCTCCAGAGGGAAGCTTCAAAGGGTAGTGCTTTTTGTGCGACAACTTGCATTAGCATGAAATTAATAGCACCAGAGAAAGACAAACCCAGATGATTTAAAATACATTCTGCTTCCACTTTTGTATCATGGCTGACTTGAATACTTACTGTATCAGTTTTCATTAGGATAAAATTCCTAATTTTATAAAATGATGACCATGCAATATAGCCCTATTAATATCACGAATCAACAGAACACCTGCTCTTGGAAATCATTATCGAGTTTGAATCAATAAAAAAATTCTTGGGAAAATTAAATAGTTTGTACTTATAGTGCCATCCTATTGAGTCGATCGGTAACCAGCATGTTGAAACCATCCAAGCAATTTGTTTTCAGTAATTTTTTCTAATGCATACTTAAGTGCCTTTTGAAACGACGCCAAAGTTCTAGCTTCTATTTCTTGTAAAATATTCTTAACAAAAGACCAAGCCATTTCAATGGGATTAAAATCAGGTGAGTACGGGGGCAAGAAATCGATACTCGCACCTGTAGCATGTATTGCATCCTGTACACGCTGAGTCTTATGAAAGCCGACATTATCAAGTAAAACAATATGATGCGGCTGTAATATTGGGCATAAATCGTGAGCAATGAAATGATAAAAGATATCGCCATCAGTTGCCCATGGTCCATACAATGAAGCTTCAACGCGTGCTGTTGATATTGCACCAATGACCGAAAGTTTCATACCACGATTAAATGGCTTCGGCATATGCACGCGTTGTCCGATTGGCGCACGTGCATAATTGAGCACCATATTCAGGTAAGCCCCCATTTCATCAATAAAAATCAGGCGTTCTGGGTCAACGTCCTTATATTTTTTTATGTGCGCCTGTCTTTTTTTTCGACGTCCGGACGTAACTGCTCCTGTGCAAAAAGACTTTTCTTTTTTCGCGTTATCGCTAATGTTTTTAAAGCGCGAGACATCATCGATTGACTCACCGTTTTTTTGTAATAGTGCTTATATTTTTTACACAGATGCTTAACTCGAATATCAGGTTTATCCGTTACCCAACTCTCAATTTTTTGCAGGTGATTTCCTGATATGACAGGCTTTCTACCACGTTGATAAGGTTTGGGGGCTAAATCATTTTGTTCATCACGACGCAAATAAATACGTAACGTCGCTATGCCAATTTTGAATAGTTCAGCTGTTTCAAGTTGCGTACTCCCACCTTTTCGATAATGGGAAACGGCTCGTTGCCGTAGTTCTAGTGGATAAGCTGCTGGCATTTTTTGATCCTAAAGAGCGACATTATACTCATCTTGAACGCTAAACTCTATAGGATGGCGATATAATGAGCATTAAAGTGCAAGATAAACCACTGGCAGCACCCAACGCAGTCAGGAAGCGACCAACCAATAATAAAAAATAATGAGGTAATATAGTGGTAATGAGACATAATATTATTCCACTAAGATTGATAACTAAACCACTTCGTAATGCTACTAATCGACCAAATCGATTCGCAATAGGCCCATACAGTAACTGGCCCATGACATACCCTAATAGGAATAAAGACACAATCCATTCTAAAGCTCCTTGTGATAAGGAATAATCCCGCTGAATATTAGGCAAAGCTGGTGTAATCATTGCTGCGGAAGCAGAAGCAATCCCTATGTAGCTTAATAATAAGGCGATTTTTAATCTACTGTAGGTCATTTTATCATTCCATATTCTATAGAAGTGATCAGTTAAATATAGGCTATGTTTGACCATGATTAAAATACTTTTTTGCATTGATATGAAACTATCTGTTTTCTTACTGAGAGTCCCTAAGTAAAACTAGAGAACCGCTGCTTTATCTATGAAAGCTGTCAAAGCAAAAGTATTCTTACCAGAATATGGGTGTTAAAATAACTATGAATCATGCTGTTGCTCAAGTCTATCTGCAATCCAAAATTAAATCAGATCCTAGTGAGTAGTATCCATTCTATGCACTGCACGCCGTTATTCTCTCACATTTAAAAAGTTATACACCGTTCAGAGCCTCTTTATTCAGTTTCATACCTGGATAAGGGTTTTCAAGCATATATTGCAGTCTATTTTTTAAATTAGAGGCATGAATTTCTAACTTATTATAATCTGGATCTAAAATATAAAGTGAGGCTCCTTCGCTCTTATTGTCTTTCCATAGTGGAATCTGTTTAGCCACAATAATTTTTTTTAACGATTCAAACTCCTTAGCGTCAACACTCAAAGCAAAATGGGTGTATTCTGGCATAGGTTGCGTTTTTGTCTTTCTATCAAAGCTTAAACATAGCCATAAATTATTTATTAATAAATAAGCACCTGTATGCCAATGTGCGATCAAAGTAAAACCCAATATATTGACATAAAATTCAATCGCATCCTCTAAATTTGAAGTAGCAAATGTCACATGATTCATTCCATTCACTTTTGGCATAATGATTCGTTCCTAAGGTTTTTCTTTGAAAAGACTCTGTTACCGTCAATTGACTGAAGCATTTTAATGGCCTGGCAAAATAGCTCTTAAACCCTATTTTAAAGCATATCATCTTAGGGGAAAAGCCATGAAAAATACAGCCACATTCAATAACCTCTGTCTTTTTTCTTATTTTTCGTCTATGATCAGGTTCTTTACAAACAGAAAGGACTCTTTTTATGGCAACCTCAACAGCACTGAACCGATCCAAAGTGAAATTGAAAAAACTACACAAGGAAGTCAAGGCTACTGAACGGCGGATCAAACAACTCTCTAAAAAATCAGAATTAGCAAAGAAAAAAGTCACCAAAAAAACCAAGAAATCTGCTAAAAAGAAAGCCTCTACTCAGAAAAAGCGAGTGATAAAGCGTAAAACCAAAGCAACTCACTCTGCCAAACCCTCTCAAGCTTAACTCACTGAGATATCTGCTCAAGAAGTACCGGCCCATAGAACTGTGGACCGATACTTCTCCTTTAAGGCAGGCGGTGGTGATTTTACTTAAATAAATCAATATTAACAACAGAGTTATGGCAATCTACAGATTCTATACCTTCAAGGAAAAAGTTTGCTTTTTATCTCTAGCAGTTGATTTAAAATCCGTTGCAATGCCTTTTGTATTTTAGTTCAAATCTTACAATCATAGCTAGGTCACAAAAGTCATATAGCTAAATTTGTAGCAGTATAGACAAATTTATAAATAAGTCAGATAATCCAGTTCTATTAAAGAGCAAACTATAAATTATTTATTATCCAGATCAATAAAAATTCTATTTGAGATTTTTTACAAAATTTTAGATATTGAGGTATAAAATTTATGAAAATTTCTGATACTATTCATAGTGAAAATATTACTATTAAGGAAATGAGCTTGACTGACTTAGAAACAGCATTAACATGGGCAAAAGAAGAAAAATGGAATCCAGGAAAGTTCGATTATCACTCATATTATGCTATGGGAAAAGAAAATTTTTTAGGATTGCATATTAATGGCGAAATGATTGGATCTATCTCAATTATCCAATATAAAAAATCTTTTGCTTTTATTGGATTATTTATTGTGAAAAAAGAATATAGGGGTCAAGGTTATGG
The DNA here is from genome assembly GCA_965214015.1 of Coxiellaceae bacterium. GTDB lineage: Bacteria > Pseudomonadota > Gammaproteobacteria > Coxiellales > Coxiellaceae > CBDCAS01. The sequence continues at coordinate 310,597 of CBDCAS010000022.1, read as the reverse complement.
TAAAAAATTGTGGGATTATTCCATAAAAAATATAGAAAATACAAGCTCTATTTCCTTATATTCTGTACCACAACAAATAAGTAGATATCAAAAAAATAATTTTTTTGATAATGTAAAAAACTCACGTTTTCAAATGAATAAATCTGTAGAATTTGATATTTCAAGATCAGATGAAATTAAAGAAATCGATAATTTTTACTATAATAAAATGATCGAATATGATCAAAATCTATGGAAATCATCAAGAAATGATTTTTTTAATTGTGCACTAAAAAAACCAGAAACATTTGCTTTTATATCTTTTGATGAAAATAAAAAAGTTAATGGTTATGGTTTAATTAGACCTTGTATAGAGGGATATAGAATAGGTCCTTTATATGCTAACTCTATTGAAAGTGCAAAAAGTTTAACTAAATTCCTTTTATCTAAAATTCCTAAAGAATCACAGGTCATTTTTGATATACCAAATGAAAATAAATTATCAATAATTTTCGCAGATTATTTTAAATTAGATCATTATTCAGAAGCAGATACGATGTTAATGACTAAAGGAGAAAGCTATAAAAAGGGTGATGAATATTGCTATGGTCTTGCTTCTCTAGAAATTGGTTAATAATATTTAAAGGTATCTTATATGGAATCATCATCACAATATAAAAATAAAAATTTTTATTATAATAGTGAATTATGTGTTTTTGATTATATAAAACTATCTTCACAAATATATTTAAAAAATAAAGCACTTTCATATAGACAGTATTCTTATACTTATAAAGAGCTAATCAGTATTAGCTACAATGTTGCTTCACAATTAAAAAAATACGGCCTTATGAAAGGAGATCGAATTGCTATTAATATAGAAATATCTCATAAAATGGTGATATTAATTATTGCTTGTTTATTATCTGGATATTGCTATATCCCAATCGATAAAAGTTATCCTATTGAACGGATCAATACAATATTAAGTGAATCATATCCTAAATTTTTAATATCAGATAAAAACAATACTCATCTAACAAATATTGGATTTATTGACTTAGATAAAATATCATTTGATATTGATTTTGACTATATTAATTTATCCTATTTAAACAAAATAAATGGAAATGATCCCGCCTATATTATATATACATCTGGAAGTACAGGGAGGCCAAAAGGAATAGAAATTTCACATAAATCTATCAATAATCATATGCTTTGGATGGCAGAACAATTTCTTCTTTCATCATCTGATGTCTTCTTATTAAGAACCCCAATAGCATTTGATCCATCAGTTTGGGAAACACTACTTCCTTTTTATATTGGGGCAAATCTTATCGTTCATGATTCATTATATCATGCTGATACTAAAAAACTATCTGATAATATCAATAAATATAAGGTAACTGTATTACAATTGACACCTGCTATTTTAAATAATTTTTTAAAATTTGAGGATCGATTAAAAAACAAATCTTTACGTTATATATTTTCTGGAGGGGAAAGTCTATCAGCTCAAACTAAAAAATTATTTTTTAAAAATTATTCTAATTGTAAGCTAATTAATCTCTATGGACCTGCAGAAGCTACTATTGATACAACATTTCATGAAGTAAAAAACAATAATAGACATTTATACAGTGATATTATTGGAAAACCAATAAAAAATACTCAATTATATGTTAAAAATAAGCAAGGAAATTTATGTAAAATTAACGAAACTGGTGAATTATTTATATCAGGTGAAAATTTAGCTATAGGTTATGTTAATAATAACCAAACTAAAAAATCATTTATTTATTATAAACTATTTAGTGGTCAAAGAGTATATAAAACAGGAGATCTTGTAAAGTGGAATGAATTTCATGAGCTTGAATATATTGGAAGAAAAGATAACCAAATAAAAATTAATGGTGTTCGTATTGAAACAGATGAATTAAAAATTTTTTTCCAAAAAAATACTTCAATATATGATTGCTATTTTGATATCTATCATGACAAAATTAATCAATTTAAAAATTTAATATGTTATTTTATAAAAGATAAAAACTATGAAATTGATATGAATAACTTGATGACTAAATTAAAAAGCACATTTCCTTCATATATGATACCAGCAAAATTTTATTATGTTAATAAAACAGATATTACTAATAATGGCAAGGTTAATTTAATAAAAGTTAATAATACATCAAATATCGGCTATATTGATAAAATAGCTCTTTCTAATACAGAAAAAAAACTAATAGAGTGCTGGAACTCTGTATTACCAAATAAAATTAATAATATTTTAGATGATTTTTTTCATTTTGGTGGTACTTCTATACTAGCTTGCACATTAGCATATATTATTTCTGATGAATTTCACATCAATTTTGAGATGGGCCACCTTATATCATATCGTTCTATAAAAGAACAAGCACAATATATTGATGGAATAATAATGCAACCACGTAATAAATGTATTGTAAGATTGAATGACTTTTCATCAAAAAAATTATTTTTAATCCACCCTATTGGTGGCACTGTATTTTGGTATATTCCATTAGCTAAAATACTATCAGGAAATATTCAAATTTATGGTATCTCTGATCCTGAACTTTGTGAAAATGGAAAACCTCTTAATAATATTATTGAAATGGCACAATATTATTGTGAATTAATATTATCAGTACAAAATCATGGCCCATATTGTTTGGGTGGTGCTTCTTTTGGTGCAACAGTATCCATAGAAGTTGCGCGACTACTTGTTAAAAAAGGACATAAGGTTACATCAATTTTTATTTTTGATGGGTGGGCAGTTTATCCAAATGATCTTAAAGATGAACATTATTTTTCAACTTCAATGTTAAGGCAACAAAAAAATTGGATTACAGAATTTAATCAATTAGGATTTTCAAAAGAAAAATATAGTAATCTATTTAAAGTTCAAAATAAACGATTAAAAATGCTATTTAAGTACAAAATATCTTCTTTTTAATTTCCAAACTTATCTATTTAAAGCAGCTGAACTTATGCCAATTTTCAAGGAAATTAACCACCCAAGTAACTATTGGTCAAAATACAACCGAAATATATGCATACACACAGTTTTAGGAAACCATGAGACTATGTTTTTTGAAAAAAATATTCGAGCAATGTCAGGTATTATTTTTTCTTATTTTAAGACTATATAAGATAGGTCTCCCAAGGTTATAGTTCATTTAACTACGTTAGAAATTCGCTATGAAGTTATCTAGTTAAGGTACTTCCTTCTGCAAGCTAATATCCCCCTAATTTGTGAACAAACTTCGGTGCACCAATTTGGTAAATATGTATAATATACATGATCTATACAGATACTGCCTACTAATTTAAACAGATGTAATGACGATTATCATTAACTAGATTAAAATTAATACTATGGTACAATGAAAAGCTTCCAATAGAACTAGTTAAAAAGAAAAAATTTTTAATGAAAAACCGAGATATATTTCAACTTTATACAACAAACCAAGAAAATCCCAATGACCCAGAAGGCATTAGACACTATTTTCAAAGAATTATTGAAAATATGCCAAATAATGTGTACTGGTTAAATCGTGATTGCATTACTATGGGTTGTAACAGAAATACACTTAAACTACTTGGGCTTAATCATTTAAGTGAATTTGTGGGAATTACATACGAACAAATGGGGAAGCTAGCCAATTGGGATGAGGGTCAAGCACAATCCTTTAAAAGAGATGATATGGAAGTCATGGAGTCTGGATCACCTAAAATTAATATTGAAGAACCTCCTTTATATGATAAAGAAGGAAATCCTGTATATTATTTATCGAGCCGTGTCCCTTTATTCGATAACAACAATGTAGTCATCGGTGTCGTTGGTATATCTATAAATATCACAGAACATAAAAAACTAGAAAAAGAACTCAAACATTCTAAACAAAAAGCCGAAGCAGCGAACCAAGCTAAATCCGAATTTATTGCCAACATGAGTCATGATCTCAGAACCCCCATGTCAGGTATTTTAGGGGCTTTGGAAAATAGCCATAACATCCTCAAAACACTACTCCCTCAGCTCATAGACCACTCAGAAATAACAAATACACCTTCTTTTCGCAATGAGTTGATTGAACAATTAAAGATCGTTTCAACCTTTTCAGGAGGAGGTTATGAATCCAGTCGTGCCTTAATGGATTTGTTCAATAATATTTTGGAAACGCTCCAATTAGAATCGGGTAGAAAGTTACAAGAGAGTCCAGAGGCTTTTGATCTCAAGGCATTGATACAAAGCGTCATGCAATTGGTCAAATCAATGGCACTTAAAAAAAAGATTCATTGCTCTCTGGAGCTGGAAGAATCTGTGCCTCATTATCTCACTGGTTTACCTCATCCACTCAGTCGTACTCTATTAAACCTCGTTAATAATGCTCTGAAGTTTACAAAGCAAGGTTCCGTTACTGTGCACATTAATGTAGTAGAAGATAAGAAACCCTCTGCCCCTCCTGTACCTGGTGATTTTATCACTTTACAAATTCGAGTCACTGACACTGGTATAGGAATCCCCAAAGACAAGTTTGAAACCATCTTTGAACCTTTTACGCTTTTGACTCCTTCCTATAGAGGGCTCTATCAAGGGTCTGGTTTAGGTTTATATGCAGTGAAGTGCTACGTAGAGCAAATGCAAGGCACCATTGATGTTGAGAGTGAACTGGGTAAGGGCAGTTGTTTTACAGTCAACCTGCCCTTAAAAGTCGCAGACGCTTCAGACCTGACACAGAATCCAGAAGAACCAGAGCCAAGTGCCTCTTCTGATTCTCCTGCAAAAGAAGCACAAGAACAAGCTCCAGCCCCCTCCTCTCATCAAGCAACTATAGAATCTCATCAAGCGCATCCCGATTCTCCAAAGAAGAAAGCCACCGTACTTCTGGTGGAAGATCATCCATTGATTGCACATACTCATCAATATTATTTACGACAAACTGGCTGTACTACAGATATTGCCGCTACCGGCCAATCCGCTTTAGATCAGGCCGCCCAAAAACACTATGATCTTATTTTTATGGATGTTGGCTTACCTGATAAGTCAGGTATAGAAGTCACTCAAGAGCTGCGCGAGAGCGGATGGAAGGGACCTATTATTGGTTTAACCGGTCATGCTAAAAATCCTGAATATCGCAAAGCCTGTTTTAAGGCCGGTATGAATGAGGTGATTGGCAAACCAGTCGATGAGGAAATATTAACCCCATTATTACAACACTGGGTTTGGGATCAAGAACAACAAGAACACGAGAAAGAGCAAGAAAAAGAAATCGACCTCAAAGACGACAATGAGTCGTTACCTCTGATCGATTGGCAAGCCTGTCTAGAAAGATATCATAAAGACGAACCCTTTGTGCGCAATTTATTAAGCAATTACATCCAAGATCTTAAACACTCTCAACAACTCATTGCCACTGCCTATAAAGAACAAAAGTTCAAAGCACTCCGTGAGGAACTCCATCATCAAGAAGGTGCACTTTGCCATGTAGCACTTCCACGCTTAGAGCAGTCGCTGATTCTCTTTCATAAGGCCGTCAAGCAAGTCCCTGACAACAAAGTCGTCTTAGAACTCTTGTATCAACGAGTACAAAACGCTTTTGACGCCACTTTAAAGACACTCAAATCCTCTACAGACTAATCGCTCTGTCATCAAATCGCTATATTCACTCAAAATAGATTGACAGGATTCTTAAGGACGAGTAGTTTCTGGTTCGTATAACCCTCCTGGATTCGATGTCGTTGATTCCTTCATTCCAGCTTAGGTATTTAAAAAGCATCGAATCTAGGAGTTTTTTAAAATCAATGTACTTAAAAAAGAGTTTTATGAAAATGGAAATCATCTCAGATATTTTTTAACGATGATTTCAAACTCTGGAGTGGCCAACACGGTTTTAAAATAGACTGCATTCGCACCCGAATCCCGACATTTTTGAGCAACTAAATCTTTAATTGCCGAAATCATCACAATGGGCGTAGCACAATGACCTAATGTGGAATTTTCTCGGATTCTGCAACACACAGTAGTACCAAGATCACCAGGTAAGCCATAATCTAATAAAATCAAACGATACTGCGTTTGAGCGAGATATTCCAGTGCCTGGGCACCATCGGGAACACAATCAAACTCAAAGTTCATCTCTTTGAGTCTTACTTGATAGAGCTTTTTTAGCTCCTCACGATCTTCAACGACTAAAATATCCTTAATCGGTTTTTGAATCACTCCCTTTTTCATCTATACACTCCCTTTTTGATCATGAAAAAGCAGTGTAATCAACTTCTATTCTTATACTATGGGCCTAAAGTGGTATCAAATAGAGGGCATCGTAACATCTATTGTGTATTCTGTAGTCATAATTAAGCCTGATTTGATAATTGCCTCTAGAAGCGAACGAACGTGCAGTTTATTCAAAATATTAGAGCGATGTTTTTTTACTGTAGTAGGACGTATTTTCATAACATGAGCTGTTTCATCCACTGACAACCCTTTAGCAGCATACCAAAGACAGCTTTGTTCACGTGCAGTTAAACAATCTTTAAAACCCATATGAATTGGAATGACCCAACAGCGAATCAATTGTTTTACAACCTGCAATTGGACTCTATTAGGTGATGTATTGTCTAAAAAATGTAATAATTCGGTGGCTTTTTGGTGTATAAAATCGGAATGATTTTTTATATCGTGTGTGAGCTTCATTACTAATTTCCTAATTGATAAACTCTTTCAATAAACAAAACTATACGAACCGACATGCTCTTATTTTTGTCCATGCTTGATTGATTGCACTTTAACTAATCGATCTAAAAATAGCTCTTTATACGCTCTCGCAAGCTGTAATTCTGCGATAGCTTCTTCTTTTTCATTTTCTTTTTGATTGATAAAATTGACTAATTCACCCAGCATAATATTTATCTTATTTGCAGTAAGATATTTTTTACGTGCTATCTGAGCAAACCAGGCAATCGATTTAATAGAGTGCTGATAACCCTCAGGGCAATAATCACTATTTTGCTTGTTTAGGATCCACATGCTCGTATCCCCTTGCTGCAATGCAATCGATTTTCTAAAAATCCTTTGGCCATCAGGCTGATAACTTCTTTCTCTTGCTGTTTCATTAATGTTTTCCTCTTTTCCTCACTCAAACCATTCAATTTGCTCATAAAAAATAGCCTTCCTTTGATCTAAGGGTGAACTTTAAAATTTAACCCATGCGAAAAGGATAGAAGCACAGTGCTTCTCAAGCAGAGAGCCATTTGATAGGATTCTCAGCTAAGAAGATGCCTCAAGCAGAATTCCATCGATTGAGCAAACTTTGCTTGATTAAACTACAACATGTAAAAATATTACAACTTTTAAGAAATTTCGTCAATCATATTGTGTAATAATTTACACATTTCTTATTTTTCATCTAATTTATTGATTTAATTTAATTTTTATTATAATAATTGTTTAGATATACACTTTATATCATTCAATATTTACTATTTTTATAGATTTTTTTTAATTTTTGTAATATAATTTCTCTTATTTATAAAAATTTTTACAGAAAAAGCCTTGATAATAAGATGGCAAGAAAATATCCAAAATTAGCCTTTATTCTGAAGAAGCTTTTATTTGAGCGTGATATAAAACCAGTTGATCTTGCAAGAGCAGTAAATTTACCTCCACCAACGATACATAGGTTAGTTACTGGAAAATCAACTCGTCCCTATGAAAGCTCGCTTAAACCAATTGCCGATTATTTTTCAATCGAAGTATCACAATTATTGGGAGAAAAACCTTTCTTATCCGATAAAAAAACAAGTGATTTAGAAAAAAATTCAAATAATTTTAAAAAAAATCACGTTACTAGCATCCCTCTAACACCTTGGAATGATTTAGATAATTTCAACGAAAAAGAAAACTATAGTGAAATACCTTTTGTAGGCTCCATCAGCAAAATGGGGTTTGCCACAATTATGCCGGACACTTCCATGGAACCATTTATTCAAAGAAATTCCATTATAATATTTGATCCATTCATAAAACCAACAGATAGAAACTGCATACTCGTGAAACTTCATGAAACTAAGGCATATGTTTTAAGACAAATGTTAATAGATGCAGATCATCAGTATCTAAAGCCACTAAATCCTGATTTAAGCGCATTTAAAATGAAGCTACTACATAAAAACGATGAGATTATAGCTTGCCTGGTAGAAATTCGATTCAATGTTCAAGCTGATGGTAATTCAGAGATATCACAGGAGTTAAGAGTATGATTACAGCTATCGTTAAAAAACTTATAAAATATATCAAAAATGAGCAAGAAAAAAACATCTATAAGCCACACTATAAGTTAATTGATATTCTCGAAGAGAATGAACAATACATAATAGTAATAAAATTAATTAACAAAAATATTACATTCAACGCTAAACCAGAAGAAATATTAGCTAATGATAACCTAGTTGACCAGTTTTCCCCTAGGGATGTTAGAACATTAACCTATTTAGGCTATCTAGGCATTAATGGCCCAAAATATAAAATCCTTGCCCGTAAACTTTCCCAGAATGAAAAAATTAATTTCATTCTTAAAAAGAAAGGAGAGAAAAAAATAATAGTAAAAACAGCTGAAGAAATAACCAGAGAAACAGGTATTATTTTGAATATGAACTCAGAAGATGCAAAAACAGTAGGATATACTATCGCATCTGAAGCAATTACAGAAGAAAAAAAACAAAAAAAATCCTTATTAAACAAAATAAATAGTCAAGATAAAAAGATTTAAAAAGCAAAGATAAATAATTTGAATACGAACTATCATTTAGATTTAAGTAAAAATATAAAATGTCAACAACATATCGGTAATGCCTGTGAGGATATCGTGAAACATTGTGCAATTAAGAGAAGTTCTACAATAGCTGATTGTATCACAGCAGTTGATCTACTTACAAAAAAATAGAGTAAAATAATATAATGAATAAGTGTAATAAACTCATTAGTCATCAAAAATATCGCCCTTTAGGTCAAATGGAAGCTTTACATTATATTTTAAGCTCATCAGCTAATATTTTACGTAATGTAGTAGTCATTATAGAACTTGATAAGTCAATTATAGACAATTTTTTGCTTAAATTACTTAATAGTATGCACAATCATTTTACCGCTACACAACTGAAAATAAAGGAAATTAAAGGGATAGCATATTTTGTGAATCATGTTACATTTGATAAAATAGATATACAAATTATTAATATTGACCAAGACCCAGCTTACTCTATTAAACAATTTATAGAGAATGAGATAAATACTCCAATAAACACTTCAAAGTCCATGTGGAAAGCAAAAATACTTAAATCAGTAAATAAACTACATTTACTCCTTACCTTCCATCATTCGATCTTTGATGGTAGATCAATTGTGAAAATATTAAATTATTTTAAATCAATACAAACACCAAAAGATAATAAAAAGAATAAATTTATCTACCAAAATATTGAGAATAATATCAATATAAACCAAAATAATTCCTTTAATCAAATTGAAGCAGAAAAGTTTTTAAAAAGTTGGGCTGTCAATCAATCATGCGATATTACAAATCAACAGACAAAAATATTACTTAATGATGATAAAATTATTAAAACTTCAAAACTAAAAAATATTTGCCTAAAACTTAAGATTTCTATTAATCAATTATTAAGTGCCATAGCAATACAAACTATTGCATATATTTATCCACAACTTGAAAAGTTACTAATACATACCCCTTTGGATCTAACTAAAATCTCAAAAAAACAATTCTATTCGGATGAAATTGGCTGTTTTATTGGTATCATTCGATCATTAGTATCAGATTATAAAGGAAAAAATTTGCTCGAAATTGCAAGACTCTATGCTAGAGAATTACAAGTAGGCTATGGTCAACTTAAAAACATCAATGAGTTCAGTTTTTTAGAACTTAAGAAAAAAATAGTTGATAAATTTGAACCACATACAACTAAATTTATGGGAGGCATAGCCATATCAAATATTGGGAATGTATCAATTAATCAAAACCTAATTAAATCACTCTTATTCAAGGATGTATTCTTTTCAACATCATTACATGCAGGTTTGGGAATTTTTGTATTACACATATTAACTATCAACGACAAACTTAATATCAGCTTAGCATACACAAGCCCACTACTAAGCGAAAAATTTGTAACTACATTTTTTAACAACTATATAAATTTATGTCAATCAGTTGCAGATGGTAATTTTGAGGTGGAAAAATATGCATAGTGGCTTATTAAGTAAAAGGGATATAGCTAAAACAATAAAAGATATTATAGGAAATATCCTGCATATTTCTCCTAACAGTATCCAAGATGATGATAGTTTTTTCTATCTAGGTGGTAGCTCCATACTATTGATTGAACTTATTACAAAAATTGAAAATATATATAATATTAAAATTGATATACGATTTTTTATAAAAGACAACTCGATTAGTAGATTTACTAATCTTATTCAATTTTATCAACGACATCCTAAATTTAATATTAAACCTAGATATTTTTCTCATCAAACAAAAAAATACAATCTTTCATTCGAGCAAAAACAAATTTGGCTTTCACATAATGTAGCTATTGATAAGAGTACTTATAACATACCACTAATTTGTGAAATACAGAATGAGCTAAATGAGTCAAAATTGCATAATGCTTTGAAAAAAATTATAACTAGTCAGCAATTACTAAATGCTAGCATCTTCTCAAATAATAACGACACTCAATTACAAATTCACAAATATACACCTATGAACTATTTTATTAAAAAAATAAATGATGATGCTGTAGATGAGGCAATAAATTATGCTGTGAGACATGAGTTTAATTTAAATGAAGCTCCATTATATCGAATTACTTTATTTAAAACTGAAATTCGCTACATATTATGCTGTATTTTTCATCATATAATAGTAGACTCAAAATCACTAATTATTTTTTGTAAATTATTAAGTGATTATTATAACAACCAAGAAAATGAAAAAAATTTTTTAAAATATAGTCAATATATACAATACCAAAATTATTTGAATAGTAGTCAATATTCTAAAAAACAAAAAAAATACTGGATGGCTTGTCTCAACGATATAAATGCGCTGATCAGATTGCCAGAGCAGTCTGGCTCAGTGAGAATTACAGACAACACCAAAATCATTTGCGCCATAGATTTTGATCTCAACCAATCATTCATAGATAAATCTAATTTATTTTCAAAAAATAATGGCATTACATTATATACTCTATTTATATCCACTTTTAATCTGATTATATCTAGGCTGATAAATCAGAAAACTTTTTACATTACCACTCCTATAACCACTAGAGTGAATAGTGATTTCTCTAATATGTTTGGGCTATTTATTAATTTGCTACCATATAAGTGTAATATTGATGATGACATAAATTTTTTTGATTATCTTAAAGATACAGAAAAAAAATTAAGAAAATTGTATTATAATTCGTATGTTTCCCACGAGAAAATTCAATCATATTCTTGTTTTAATAAAGAAGAATTTAGGCAATTGTTTAATATTGCATTCACTGTAGATGAAGCACCATCACTCAATTTCAAAGGAATCAGCACAAAAAAAATATCTATACCCTATAATAATTACAAATTTGATTTGACTTTTTTTATAAAGATACAAAACAATTCCCCCAAAGTACTCATTGAATTTAATCCAGATAAATTCTCTCAGACAACTATACAATCACTATTTCATTCATTTTTATTTGTAATTGATTACGTCTTATCAAATGTAAATTCTCTTCTTGGAAATATCCCACTAATAGAACAACAAAATCTTAAGGGTATTAATAATCCATACTTGAATGGTGATAATAAAACAATTTTGCATTTATTTACCAATACAGCCAATAAATACCCATTAGCCACTGCAATTGAACATTGTGATGATTCAATTTCTTATTCTAACCTAGAATCCTTATCCTCAAGATTTGCTAACTATCTACTATCAAGCGATTTCAAACCAAATGATAAAATAGCCATTTACTCATCACACACAATTGATTTAATTATCGCAATATTAGGTATATTAAAAGCTAAGTGTGTTTATGTTCCAATTCATCCATCTACACCATCGGAAAGGCTCGTATACATACTAAATAACTCAAATTCAAAAACCATTTTATATTCTAAAACACTTCCAGATAGCTTGAATTTTACATCAAGAATAAGTATGAAAGATTGTTTTTCAAAATTATCAACCTATTCACCACTCTATTTAATAGATGCAAAACAATCTGACATCGCATATATCATTTATACTTCTGGTAGCACAGGACTACCTAAAGGAGTAATGGTAAATCATGCAAACTTAGCAAATTTATTTTCTCAATCTAGTAAACTATTTGATTTTAATTCCAATGATTGCTGGCTACTATATCATTCATACTCTTTTGACTTTTCAATCTGGGAAATTTTTGGAGCATTACTACATGGTTCTAAGCTAGTTATCCCAAGTAAAATCACCATTCAATCACCTGATCATTTATACCAGCTAATAATCGACAAAAATATTACCATACTTAATCAAACACCAACAGCATTTAGCATTTTCTCACAGCAGGCTATTAAACAGCGGTATGAGAAAGTGCTACCGCTTCGGTATATAATTTTTGGTGGTGAAGCAATTAATAATCAAGTAATTCTAAATTGGTTTAATTACTTTTCTTCTCAAATTCCATATTTAGTTAACATGTATGGTATTACCGAAGGAACGATACATGTCACTTACCAGTTTCTTGATGAGTACGTGATACGTGAAAATAGAATTGGCACACCAATTGGGAAACCACTATATGGTAATTCAATACTACTTTTAGATGAAAGAAAATTAGAAGTTCCACCTGGATTTTTTGGAGAAATATATATTTATGGAAACTGTGTAGCACAAGGATATATCAACAACAAAAAATTCACTGAAGATCAATTTTTAAGATTAACAAATTACACTGATAAATCATTTTATAAAACAGGTGATATTGCGATTAAAGATAATAATTCTTTAGTGTCATATATTGGTCGCAATGATTCACAGGTAAAGATTAGAGGTTACCGTATAGAGTTGAAGGAGATAGAATCAATATTGGCTACCTCTGAATATATTGATGATATAGCTATATATGTTGATGATGAAAATGATTCTCAAAAATCACTGATTGTATTTGTTGTCCCAAGCCATACTTTAGCAAGGCCAATACTCAACCTTATGAGCCTACAAAATAGTGATTTTACCCATAAAACAAAATTACCTAATGGTTTACTAGTCTCTGATATAAATCCAAGCGAAACACTTTCTTTATACAAAGAAATTTTCATTAATCAAGATTATTTGAGATGTAAAACAGAAATTAGTGATGATTCTGTTATTTTTGATGTGGGTGCAAATATAGGGCTATTTTCCTTATTTGTTGGCTTGATGAATAGCAAAGCAAAGATATATGCTTATGAACCTTTTGCGCCACTTTGCGAGTGTATTAACACTAATAAAAATCTATATAGTCTTAACCTCACTATCAATACTGTAGGTTTATCAAATAGATCTGGCACAAAACGATTTACATATTTCGAAAATGTAACATCGATGTCAACATTATATAACTATACTGACGAACAGAAATATTTATTGAAGTCTTCGCTAAATATTGATAACAATCATTTAAAAAATGATATTGTCAATTATAAATTAAAATCTAAATCTATTGAATGTAATGTCGAAACATTATCAGATCAAATTGAGAAGCACTATATCAAACAAATTGATTTATTAAAAATAGATTCAGAAGGTTCTGAGCTTGATATATTGCTTGGCATCAAAAATAACCACTGGAATATCATCCAAACGATTGTCATTGAAGTCAATAATGTTGATAGTAGACTTACTCCCATAAAAGAATTGTTAACAATAAAAGGATATAATCTACATTGTTATAAAATTGACTCTTTGACTGAAACAAATTTATTTATAGTATTTGCTAGTAGGAAGTCTATCAATCAAATTAACAAGTTGCCAATCTTGCAACTACCAATGGCAGATGAAACTGACTTAATTAGAGCACTCAAGAATTTCGCCAGTATGAAGCTACCGATATACATGCTTCCTAGTCGCTTTGAAATAATTGCAAAACTTCCAAAAACAACGAATGGAAAAATAGACTTTAAGAATCTTAAATCCTATTTAGATAGCAAAGCAAAGAAGAAGCAAAAAAATATAAAAAAATGGCCTGTGAATACTGATATTAACATAATCAGACATATCTGGGAAAAATTGCTGAAACATGAGACTTCTGAACTTGATGATAATTTCTTTGAAATTGGTGGGAATTCAATATTAGCCGTTCAACTAGCCGCCGAACTTTCTGCAGCACTTCAAAAATCGATTAGTGTAATAGATATTTTTAACTATCCTAGCATAGAAAAACTTAATCATTATCTACATAATCCATCACAAGTAAACACCGATGAAATCACAAAACTATCAAGGAATACATCAGATAATCAAACTGTTGCAATAATTGGTATGGCTGGTAAATTTCCAGACGCTGATAACATCTCATATTTTTGGCAAAATTTACTTGATGGAAAGAATTGCCTAACAAATTTCAATACATCCGTGAGTTTATCAAAGTATGATGAATCTTTTATACCCATTGCGGGTGTACTGAATAATCCATATATTTTTGATGCTAAATTTTTTAAAATCTCACCTTCAGAGGCAAAATATATTGATCCACAACAACGAATGTTGTTAGAAATTTGTTACGCGTGTTTACTAAATGCAAACATTGAAACTACAATCAAAAATCAAAATATAGGTGTATTTGCAAGCATAGATAGTTCACAATATAAAAAACTTATCCACGAAAATAATTTACCTTGGCAAGTTAAACGAAATCTTCAATATGGAAATTCTAGAGACTTTATTGCAACCCGAATTGCTTATAAGCTGGGTTTAAATGGTCCTGCTGTTACTGTGAGTACTGCCTGTTCAAGCTCTCTTACAGCATGTACTCAAGCGATAAACAGTCTAAAAAATAATGAATGTGAGATTGCCATTGTCTGCGCTGCTTCTATGGTTCTCGAGGAATATTTGCCTGGATACTATTTTGAGCCGGATGGTATTATGTCTAATGATGGTAAGTGTTGTCCTTTTGATGAAAACTCGTCAGGCACTGTACCTGGTTCTGCTGTAGTGGCCATTGCACTTAAAAAACATGAAGCTGCTATTCAAGATGGTGACAGCATAGTTGCCACCATCCAGAGTTATTCAATTAATAATGATGGCAATGATAAAGTTGGTTACATTGCACCGAGTATTTCAGGGCAAAGTAACTGTCTAAAAAATATATACCAAAATTTCAATACTGAGTCATTAAAATTTATAGAAACTCACGGCACAGGTACTAAAATTGGCGATGCAGTTGAATTAAAAGCTTTATCTGAATCAATAACAAACAGTAATGGAAATATAACTTATCTTGGTGCAAGTAAAGCAAATATTGGTCATACAGGTGCAGCAGCTGGCTTATGTGGATTAATTAAAACAGCTCTAGTTTTAAACCAAAAGATCATCCCGCCACAAATTAATTTTAAGAAATGGAATCCACTATGTCATGAATTTTCCGAAAAATTTATAATTAACGCGAGAATTGTAAACTTATCCAAAGATGTTTTATATGCCGGAGTGAGCTCGTTTGGCATTGGTGGTACCAACGTTCATGTACTATTAAAATCTGAAAAAACTGCATCAAATTTCAGAGAAAAGCATGACTCAACTGCTATTTTTCAAAATACAGAAAAATATTTTTTTGAATCTAATAATCAAACTAACAATGTAAATATTGAGCATAAGAAAAATAAACCATTGGAAAATATAAATAATAACAGTCAAACGCATATACTAATCAGTGGAATGCAGCATTTAGAAATCATTAAAGATATTTTAAATATTATAGCGAAAGATTTGGATATGGATTCAGTTAATTTAAGTGATAATTTTTTTAATTTAGATGGTGACTCATTAATAGCTCTAGGGATCATAACTCAAATACATATAAGATATAATATATTAATTAGCATAGATGATTTTTATAAATCTAATAATTTTGAGGAATTGATAGCCATTCTTCTTAAAAAGGATAATAGAAATTTACCTACATATAATATCCTTAAAAAAGATGGCCAAAACATACTGGTATTGATTCATTCTGGTAGTGGAAGTAGTTATCAATATAATTTCTTTTCTGAGCTTTACCTTCCTAATACTAGAATTATTAGTGTTGAAAACCAGGTTCTAAATGATATTAATTCTGATATCAATTCTATAGAAGATATGGCTCAATACTATATCAATATGCTCAAAGACCATCTAACTAACGAAATTACACTATGCGGTTGGTCATTTGGTGGAAACGTAGCCTATGAAATGGCACTCCAACTACAAAAATCAGGAATCTTTGTAAACCAAATTATTATGCTTGATAGTTGGGCAAAGTATCCTAAAAAATACAATGTCTTTAGACTATTTAAAAACATATGGTATAAAAAGCTTGATAAATCATATATTTTTGAAGATGAATTATGGAAAAAAATGCTATGGATGCGTTTAAAGATGTTAATTAACTATCAACCTCAGATTTCTAATCACCATATTAAACTCTATAAAGCTAACGCTGTTGATTTAGAGATGGTCGTAGAAAATAATGCCACAAACTTTTGGGGAGAAATTACAAATACAGTTGAAGTTATAAACGTCAATGCTAAACATCAAAATATCATTAGTATGATGCAAGATAACAATATGTTTGAAGAACTTTTCAATAAATAATTGAGAATGAGGATAGAGTAATGCAACCAAATAACGCTTTAAACTTCGATAAAAAATCTAAAGTGCTAGGATTTCTAACTATGCTTTATTATACCATTAATTTAATTGGTATCCCTGTCACATATAAATTAATTGCTATGGGCCCCCTAGTTGGCCCTGGTGGATTAGCTATACTACCATTTATTTTTTTACTTGAAGATATTATTGTTGAAATATATGGTTATAAAGTATCAAGATATTTGTTATGGATGATTTTTGCAAGCACCATTATTTTCTCACTTGCTGTTGTATTTATTGTACACTTGCCATCACCCAGCTATTGGCACTCTCAAGCAAATTATGATGCAATATTTGACCCCATTCTAAAAACTGCTCCAGCAGCAGTACTAGCAATGTTCATTGGTAGATTTGCAAACATTATTTTAATGACTAAATGGAAAATTTTATTAAAAGGACGTTTTTTTTGGTTACGAAGTGTATTCTCAACTTTACTAGGTAGTGCTATTGCCCTTGCAGTGTTCTTTCTATTATCTTTCTGGGGTTCTGTACCTATCATTGTAATTGAAAAATTATTTTTATCTGATCTTATAGTAAGATTAAGTTATACAATAATTGGTGGCATACCAGTAGCTTTTTTAGTGAGTTATCTTAAACGTAAGCTTGGCTTAAATGTTGTTGAATCAAATATAAATTTCAATCCATTTTCATTAGACACAAAAAATAAAACTTAGAGGATAGTAGTTATGTTTACTAATTATTTTGAAATTCCCAATGATATAAGAATATTTTACAAAGTCTATGGTTCAACAGAAGAATTAAATAAAAAAATTAATCCAAAGCAACACACTTTAATATTTCTTCATGGTGGTCCAGGGGTTGTAGATCATACACTATATGAATCCTATTGGTCTAAATTTAGTACTAAAAATCTATCTGGTTTACCTTTGCAAGTTATATTTATTGACCATCGAGGTTCTGGCCGAAGTTACTATGAAAAAGAGGGTACTAGAGACTATGGTGATGAATCTCTCTGGACATTAGAACAATGGGGTAAAGATGTTCATACTTTTTTTACTGCTTTTGGAATTGAACAACCTATCTTAGCTGGTGTCTCGTTTGGTGGATTTGTTGCAATGTCCTGTGCCACACAATATCCAAGTAAACTTGGTGGGCTAATTCTTTGTGATACCGATGCTCAATTTAATTTAGATGAAGTATTAGAACACTTCGCACAGAAGGTCAGAGACAAAGGCTATGATGAAACTAGGGTAACTGAAGTATGCTCTGTTGCTAAAAAAATGTTCTCTAATACAAATGCTAAGACCTATGCTGAGTATGTTAGAACCTGTATCCCATATTGTGCAACCAAGCCTTATGAACCAGAAATGATCACCAATTGTGTCACCAATCCTGAAGTTGCTTACATTTTTAATAATCGTGAGCTAAATTACTTTAACTTCTTGCCATATCTACTTAATGTAGAATGTCCTATATTGGTTTTGGCAGGTGATCAAAACCCCGTTCATACTCTTGCGAGTGCTAAGCGAACAGCAAGTGCAATACCAAGTAACAGACTTACTTATAAATTATTTAAAGGTGCTGGTAGTCCGGTATACAGAGATTGTGAAGCTGCCGTCACCGATACTATCAATGCCTACTTAGATAGTTTACCAGGACCCAAACACCAAGATGTTATGAGGTTAACTAGCAAATTATAGAGAAATTTAATGCGTACTGAAACTAATAACTTTCATTATTTCATGGATATCGCCGAAAATATTCACTTAACAACTTATCGCAATGTTCCTGATTTAGATAAACAATTTCCCGATTTTTTTCAAAAGTGTAATCAGCTATGCGCTGCTTATGTTTATAATTATCTGCTCTCTTCTGGTTGTAGTCGACAGATAAACATTGATACATTAAAAAACAAATTAAACATTACTAACAATTTTACCAAATTTTATAGGTATATGTTGAAAATTCTTAATGATGATGGCCTAATAAAGATTGAAAGTAATTCTCTAACATTCAAATCAAACCAGAAAATACCAATTGATATAGCAACTTTGAAAAATAGTTATCCGATGTTCCAAGGTACACTTGAACTTCTCCAGCACTGTGTCAATCATTACCCAGTAGCATTATCAGAAACAGTACCATCTATTAGTATTTTATTCCCCGCAGGCAATACAAATTTTCTTGATAAACTCTACTCTCAAGACACAGATACATACTCAGAAATGCCGATAATTCAAGACATTGCCATACAATCTACATTAAAAATCAACAATACTATACCTCTACGAATTCTTGAGATAGGTGGTGGACGTGGTCTTTTTACTCGTCAACTGTTTGACTATATCAAACCTACACATAACCTTAAATATCATTTCACAGACTTATCAAAGCGATTCGTAATCGACATGAAACGTTATGGAAGTAAAAAACAAATTAGTAATTTATATTGCTTCAAATTTGATGTAACAAGAGAGCCATTAGGGCAAAATTTAGTTCCAAATTCATATGATATAATCATTGGGCAAGACATCGTGCATGCCACACCAAATCTAGAATTAACGCTTAAAAATCTACAAACGTTATTATCAAAAAATGGTACCTTATGTCTTTTAGAAACTACATCAACCGGTCGCTGGAACAATTTAATCATGGGTATAACTCATGGATGGTGGTTGTTTAATGATAACTGGAGAAAATTTACACCACTTATATCAGCTGATACTTGGCAAACTGTATTGCAATTAACTGGATATAAAAAAACACACGCCGTATTTTTTAACAATCATCACAGTGATGCTGCATTAATTTTAGCTACCATCAGTTAGAACTTTTAACTCCCTTTTGATGTCAGACCTTGCTTTACTTTCCATATCTACCTCCACTGAGTTATCAATAATAACAAAATTTTCAATCAAGGCTATGACTTCCATAACCTCATCAGCCAACGCATTAAGCGACATACCTTTGGATCTACGAATATCACGCAATCTTATCAGCACTTTTTTGTCATTTTTGCCATCTGCTGACATAACAATTCTCCTGCATTTCTTATAGCTTTGTAAAAACTGTCTGGATCCCCAAAAAACGGATAATGTCCTACTTTAGGTAAGATAATTGTTCTTTCTAGCAAAATTTTATGATCATCAAAAAAAAGATCTGAACCTCCAACAATCCTTACTATTGGAATAGAGGCTGAAGAAACTAACTCTTTATCATTATATTTAGGTACTTTTCCCGCAATAGTGTTACATACATTACTATCAAAAGGAACTTCTACTGGCAAATCTGAATCTCTATTTGCTACATAGTAACGGAATATCAAACGAAATAGCTTAACTCCAGCATCAGGCTTATCAGAGCTTGATAAAGATATCATCTCCTTAAAAATAGTTTCTGGAACTCTTTTTATAATACCAGATAAAGCTTCTTTCCAGGCATGAAATTCATAAGGAATAGGATTTAACATAATAATTGCTTTAATACTTCCTTTAGATTTTTGAAATGCTCTCATAACAAGGTAATTACCAAAGGAGTGTGTGATTAAACCATATTCACTTAGATTATTTTTATTAGCTACAAGATCAATCTGATCAGTCATTTCATTAAGGCTAGGATTTTTATTATCAGATTCAGGAGAACCATACACGTCATAAAAATGTAACTTACACGCTATAGGTATCTTTTCCAAAGCATACCTTAAATAGCTATTTGACAATCCTGGGCCTCCAGGCACAACTATCCACTGCAGTTCATCTAACATCTATTTTTTCCATCTGATCTTATGTGGTAATTTATGAACAATCCTATCTGTTCAAAAGCATTTGTTAACTCATACCAATTGTTAATATCATCCAAAACTTTTTTCTCACAACCGATTATTTTACTTGTTTCTATCATATATTCATAATATTTCTTTTTATAACATGGCAAAATACTTGGGACATAATAATAGCTTTCTTTATTTAAAGAAAAACCCAAATCCTTGATTTCTTCCTTAAGAGAGACTTTCAAATTTCTAGATGCTGTATTAGGACTTAATTTTTCATGATGCTTTTTCAAATGCTCATTATAACTAAAATTAAGAGGGAGCTAAAATATCCTCTTAACTCAACTACCACCAACTAAAAGTTGGTGGGTTGGAAATCTTGGCTGTAAGCCGGATATGCTAGCGCACTAAAGTTTGCAATGTCATGCTTCGCATGTCTTACGTGTTTAAACCATCTGGAAAATGGGGGTTTGAACCCAATAAGAGGACTATCAAACTAAAATAAGATCATAACTAGATACAGTTTTCTTAAATAAAGAGTTACATTTATTCATGGATAAATGACTCATTAAATCTTTATTTTTTGCATAAGCTGCCTCAAGTTAATAAATTTTTCAGTAGCTTAATCAGCTGTCATCATTTTCTATTCTATTGATTGAATAAATTGATTTTCCTATGCAGTCAGTCACTCTATATTAGAAGTATAAAGCTTAAGATAAAGAATAAAAAAATAGTAAAATCGATAATTCCAGAAAATAATTTATGAAGTTTATTCATATCTAAATATTTACCCATCTACTGTTTTAAGCAACTTCGCACGACATCTAAGAACTAACTCTTTTACCATAACGCTAGGCGTGAGATTCATAAGATAATTAATTGTTTTCACAATATCATCTACTTGAATAAACTCACTTCGCTCAATTGAAGTTACATCCCTGGTCATTTCTGTATCTACTAAGTTAGGACAAATAGCAGTGACATAAATACCGTAAGGTGCTAACTCTTTATGCAGAGATTCATTCAAACCCATTAAGCCAAATTTAGAGGCCGCATACCCACCTAAACAATCTCTTGCTACAACACCTGAATAAGAAGATATATTAATAATTCTTCCAGCGGACTGCTTCTTCATGATAGGAATAACTGCATTAGTGATATCAAATAACCCAACCAAATTAGTTTCTAGCATTTTCACAAATTCTTCATGTGAAAGATCGGAAGTACCACGCTTTACATATCCTGCACTGTTAACTAATACATCAACTCTAGCTTGCGCATCGAGAGTTATATTTATATTTTTTACTATTTCCTCATGATTTCTAAGATCACAACTCAATATTGTCACATTCTCTCCAGAAAACTCTGTGCTCAAACTTTCTATTCGATTAACATTCCTTCCAATCAAAATTGTTTTATAATTTTTTTCAAGAAAATAACGTGCCACTCCTTCACCAATACCTCCACTAGCACCAGTGATGACTGCAACTTTTTTTTCAGAACTTCTATTCATCAAAATTTACCTCTTTGAACTATACATCCAATACCAAAGGTGAAGATTGTTTTTTTGAATATATTTTGCTCTATTATTTCACTCATTAGCTACTACAATGTTCATATTAACTCAATCAACAATTAGTGAATACAACAACTCTATTGATCCAAACGCTCTACACTACTATCTAAAGGTAGTAGGCTTGATTCTCAGCTAAAATTGAAAAAAGCTTAATCTTTAAGCATTTAGAAAATAGGTATTTTAACCCAATTAGAGACTATACATCTCTCTTACTGAATTTTAGCAATGCCCTCTTTACACGCACCAACCATTGTAACAGTTTCAACTTTTAGTATTAGGCTTACTTTTCTGCTTTTTAACCCACTTAACTAGATCTTCTTTCTCATAAAACACACGACCCCCTATTTTAATATAAGGTATCCCTTTGTGCTCCCAGCGTTGCCGCTCAAACCAAGCTTCAGACATGCGAATCATAGTCGCTGCTTCTTTTTGTGTTAATAAATCAAACTGTTGTATATTATTTTCATGGCTCATAGCTTCGCACCTTACAATCAGTAAGCATCGTTGTCCTTACTGTTAATGGTCAATATTGTATCATATTAATATTTTAGGTCAATGTTAAGACATATTTATGTCGTGCCAATATAGACACTTAGTATATTCCGACGACTATGCCCCAACTCCAGACTCACTTGTAATCGTGCAGCGCGATCCAAGTACTTTTGATCTGAATTCATATCAGCCAATTTAGGGCCACCTTTTACCGGTGGTTCCCAACCCGTCAATTCTTTATAGCGGCACTGCGCATAGCAGTGCCGCAAACCATGTCGACTGTTAATACCCGCCCGCTTACAAGCCTTATCAAAACGACTGCGATAGGTCTTATAGTGGGTATCCGCTGGGATGAGGGAATGGCTGTTATGCTGAGCTAACTGCTTTGCTGCTTCAAGCCATTCTCGCTGCTTGGTAGTTAAAATCGGGATCATCCGTTCACGATTCCCTTTCGTCTTTTGTACATACAGAAACTCTCCAGTATCTGCGATGAAAGGTTCCAGTTTAATACTCTCTTCCATACGTAGCCCAAACAACGTTTGACCTTTCAAACTATGGCACATCATAGGATCTTTAATTCGCTCAAAATCTACCGATGTTAGCTGTACAGATTTATTCTGATTACTGATATAGATTCGTCTAGGAATATCTAGCTCATCATTGCTGGGTACCATGTGAATTTTTCCATCAAATTTGCACATCAGCCATCGTAAATGACTCATGCGATTTTTCATGCTGCCTGGATTGTCACCATGAGATTTCCAGCACTTCACCAAAGCATGAATATGCTTGGGTTTCATATAACGAATATGGTCAAGCTTGTATCCAAGCTCATGCACATCTTTCGCAATTTTTATTAATGCATGCCGACGATCGTCCTGCGTTCTATATGAGCCGTCCTTGTTATTTTTAATTGTTGTAATGACTGAGCTAATCATTTGATGTTTTTTACTCACACTATACCTCGATAAATAAGTCGTTTTGTAAACTGTCACGGAATGGTAATGGTTATTTTGTCCTTTAAAAGTGGTTTATCTTATTGATTCATAATATTTATTATATAACGCGCTCTGCGCGTCACGTTAGACATTTCTGTCATAACGTGACGCTAAGCGCTTGCTGTTTTGAAAATTTGAACTGTACTATCGTTTTTGTGCTTGTTTAGTGGTGGTACACCACGCGATAAGCCGATAGGCTTATCAACGGACAAGTAGAACTTGCTTTGGCGTAACCTAACAACCAAGGCCGTAAGCCTATTCATAATCTCGGTGTAAAACCCAGACTATTAATCTGTTTCCAGTTGGTTGCATCAAACGATGTAAACTTTATAGCTCACAGTAAAATTTCATTAACTCGATATATCGAAGTTAATAAGAATAGTTAAAGTTATCTGATGTGCGCATTGCTCAGATAGC
This sequence comes from Coxiellaceae bacterium, assembly GCA_965214015.1. Lineage (GTDB taxonomy): Bacteria > Pseudomonadota > Gammaproteobacteria > Coxiellales > Coxiellaceae > CBDCAS01. The sequence goes on along the minus strand of CBDCAS010000022.1, from coordinate 286,438 downwards.
AGTGAAATCGTTTAAAGTATAATAACCATTAACTTATAGTGGTTAGTTAATATTTGGTAGGGTAAACAAAGCCAATGATATTGCTATCACTGAACTTAGCGTATATTTAAAAAAATATTGCCGAAAATGACAATTTCAGTAAACAGACAATCCGAATATAATCGCCTTCATTGCCAAAGGCGTTACGCCTTTCACCGCTTACATGACATGCGGTATTTTGTGAAATATGTTGTCATTTGAAAAATTAATTATTTAAAATCGGTAAATTACCTATTCTATCACTGCGTGTTTTTGCATCATAAGGCGGGCATTCACAGTGACAAGGGTTTAAATTTTGAGTTTTCACTAATTTTCTACCAAAATCAATAAGTTATAACTTTTATGGGTTGGTTGAATATTGTAGATTGCACTCAGATATTGGTCAATTATAATTAAATTAGAAATTTGTGATAGATATTCTTCATTAAAGTTAAATGTTTGCATTAAGGCACTCCTCATTTACTTAGGTTTGGAACAATAGACCAATAAACAGTTGCACCTCTTGATTCAATACTTTTTATATATTTAAAAAGACAAATTCTAGCGAATAGAGGTAATTTTTTTAATGGATCACCTATAATAAGATAATGGATAATTTTAACGTTTTCACTATTAAAATTAGAAACTTTTTTACGGATGCCATTAATAAATTTTTGATCTTTTTTATTGAGCAGGATAAGAGAAACATCGCCTTGTTCAAATAAATGACTTAAACCTGATGATCCACCATGTTTAATTTTTACATGGATAAAAATATTTTTATCGTCTTGAGAAATACATAAAACATCACAAGGCTCAATCTTATCGTATCCTCCCATAGGAATACATTGTTTATCTAGGCAATGTGCCGATAAATGATCAGCAAGCACTTGATTATATTCACCTTCATTATTAAATTTAAAGTTTGGAATTTTTTCACCATTAATTTTTTCTTTCCTATTTTCATTTATTTTTTGAAGTTCTTCAGAAAAATCATGACTTAAAGAGTACCATTTTCCATGTGATAAATGAAATTCAACATTGTCAATATCACAATCGAATACAAAGCAATCAAAAATTGAAAAAGATTTTATTTTTCTATCACTTTGATCAATTATAAATAGCTGCCATTTTTTTAAATTTTCAACTGTAATTTTAACTTTATCTTGTATTGATTCAAAGAAATTTGATATAGAAATCTCTTCATAATTATGTTGCTTATGATCTTTAACATTAATTTGATAATGATCAATTTGATGAAAATCAATTAACTCAGGTATTTCTAAATAAAATATACCTTCTCTATTATTAACAGAATTTAACAGCTTAGCATTTAATTTATTAATTAAACAAATGTCCTTGATCTCTTGAATATTAAATATTTCAGGAAAATTATTGCAGTAATCTTTTTTAGAGTAAATATCAAATAAATCTTTACAAAGATTATTTAAATGTTCTACTGGATAGGTAGTATTAATTTTTATACTATTATGTGTTGCGCTAATACTCTTAGATAATTTTTCATATTCATCTTGCACTCTCCCTGTTATATTTTTTAGAATATTAGAACAACTATCCATACCATGGCCATATAAATTAGAGTATTGTGTCGTCTGAGTTCTTCTTTGCTTTGAGTGATCGGAGGGAGCAAAAACATCTGAACTTTTTATTTTATTTGGATCAAGCATATTTAGAGCTGTAATTAATCCAAAATCCGTAATTAATTTACTTTTATCAAGCAGGTAATGAGCATAATTAAATGTTATAGCAAACCAACGTTTATCAAAAAGAATAAACAGAATAGCACTTGCATTTACTAGTTTGATATTCAAGCCCAAATAACTTGACCATTCTGGTTCATATTTAGGCTTTGTTTTAATAATAATTTTCCAATTATTAACCTTATCAAAATTGGAAACTTCCGTATCTTCTGTTAAGCAATCTTCTGGGCTTAGTTCTTCTTTAAGCAAATAGATTGATAATTTATGTTTTTTCGCCATTGGTAAAGTTCCATTTCCCAATTAAAAATTTCTGCGTAACTGTTCACAAATTTATATTGATAATTTTTGGCAACAATCCTCCTCAAGATCTTTATATTTTTTTAAGCCTGAGCATGGCTTGATTAACCGCTTCGCAAATATCCTTATTCTCCATTAAGTTTTTCAATTGAACAATTATTAATCAGACCTGTCATTTAGTACATAAAATAATAAAATTAGGTCTAGAATAGGATCTTTATATTCTGCCGCTGTTAATTTGGAATTTGCACGAAGATTATCGGCTGAATTCCATAATTTTTTTTCAAGTTCTTTAATCTGATCGCTATTTATGCGAACTCCTCTTCATTTTCAGTTAATTCATTGCATACATCGTCTTTGTTAAGCTTGGGATCGTAAAGCAACAACGACAATGAAAATTCTTCTTTGTGGTAAACTAAAATTTCTTTGACTTGACCAGGACCCATCCAAACCCCCTCATTATGCAAACATTCAATCGTGCCATTAATTCCACGATTGATTAATGATTTGGATGGAGGTTCAATCGTTTTTTGTCTCGCAGGGTAATAAACACCCAACTTCATCAACCGATCATTAGACCAAGCCCAATTGATGTAACCATCAACAGTCGACACAACCATAGCGGGTTGTTTTATGATATTAATTAACCGGAGTACTAAAGCGTTTAATGATACTTGATATCGATTAGCCAATTGTTGTATTAGACTTAAAGAAATCTCTTGGCTGTGAATTTGTTTAAAAAAATCCTCTGTAGGCATTAAAAACCTAGCGGCAAAGGTATTTGCTTCTATCTCAATATTACTGTCATTAGAATACCAGCTAGACATATCATGCCTTGTACACTGCTTTCGCATAACGATATCTTGTCTATGCAGAAGGTAATGCCCAAACTCATGGGCAATCGTAAAATTAATACGACCAGCATTCTTAGTTGCTTGGTTGTAAATAACTAACCATTCGTTTTTATCATCGTTAGGAACTAAAGCACCTTCAAATTGATCACCAAAGTTTTCACCCTGCACTTTTGTAATAGGCTCATTGGGGAAAAATTGTTTTGAATATTCGTGTACTAATGTAGAAGTATCTAATGGAAAACGATCAATGGCATGAGCAACACAAAATGTTTTGTGAATCATTGACAACCGACCAGCCCAGGCTATTGGTGTGTTTGGCAAAGTCATTCTTTCTTACCCCATAGCTCGATGATCTGCTCAATTTTCTTTTTGTCTTCATCGATCAACCGATTAAACTTTCTAAAAAAAGCTTCTTGTAAAACCTCATTCGTTAATTCACTGCTGCTTTCTGTAAGGTAAGCAGTGGTTACATCTAACGCATCAGCAAGCTTACTCAACTTTTCTGTGGTGGGATTGGCAGGCCTGTTTTCAAGCTCCCAAATGTAACTCTTACTCATGCCAGTTTGACTGGCCAGCTCTTCTAGCGAAAAACCCTTGGCCTTTCGAAGCTGTTTAATTTTTGTTCCCAATGGAGTTGAAGCCATAAATATTTACCGAAATATTGAACGAATCTGTTCTTTACAAAAGTATAAAGCATTGTTATTATGCCATATCGAACGAAAAAGTTCAACAACAGTGGAAAACCGTTATAGCAACGGGCGCATGTAACGGTTCTTTTGAATTGCTTCGATTTCGCAACTGAAGCATACCAAAAGTTTCCCAATACCGGAATGCGCCCACAAAAGTTTAAGGAGGCATCATGCCAACTAAAACGAAATGTCGTCCAACTCGGACGACTAAAAAACCAGGACCAAAGACGGTACCAGTAAAACCACATAAGCGGTCTACACCCGCTAAATTGCCTAAAAAATGTAAATAGCAGGCAGAGCAGTTGGGCTCTCTGTATCAGATTGTACAGAGAGCCTACTTCAATCCAACCGCCTCACCGACTCTTCAATAAAATCCAGCACTAAATGCGCATGTTTCATCACCTAACCAATCTTCTTATGTTCAAGCAATTATTGCACAATATAGAAAACTGGAGTGCTCAGAAAGCAAACGATTCTGAGCTAATCTACCCAAATCTGTGGGATCACCAAGGGATCATTTGGCGACAATCTGGGATAATGAAAGACCTTCCATTTAACCTTAGCCTCTGTGATTTAAAAATAAGCATAAGCAGTAATGCTAGCGAATTTTAGGATATTCAGAGTGTGTTTTTAATTATTTCTGACCAACATCGTTTTTTGGTATACGATTTATTCTTTTTTAACTTATTGATTTTATCGGATTTTTATGGTTTTGGGTCGTGAAGGATTCGAACCTTCGACCAATTGGTTAAAAGCCAACTGCTCTACCGACTGAGCTAACGACCCTCAAAATATCTATCCATCTAAAAAGCTATAAATTGTAGCCATTCATTGACCCAATATTTTTCTTTGGGAAGAGGGTAAAGATAGCCTTACCTTTCACCACAGTCAAGACCAATTAACTTTAATATTCCTTTGAACTTACCTTATTAAAAAATTAGACCAGCTTATATTTCTTTATCGCAGTTCTCTAGGTAAGGCAAATAGAATCGACTCCTCACGACCGCTACACTCTTCAACCGTATCTGCTCCCCACTGACGAAGACGTTGAACAAGCTCTTGTACTAAGCTCTCCGGAGCAGAGGCACCGGCAGTCACACCGATCACTTCTTTTCCATCCAACCATGCATGTTGCAGATCACTTGCTTCATCAATTAAATACGAAGGACATCCTAAACGCTCTGCTAATTCTTGTAAACGATTTGAATTGGAACTGGCTTGCGAACCAATAACGATGACTATATCACATTGCATCGCTAAGGTTTTGACAGCTTCTTGACGGTTGGTGGTTGCATAACAGATATCATCTCTTTTAGGGCCTTGAATGGCTGGAAAACGCCTCTTTAATGCTTTAACAACTTGCTGTGCATCATCAACTGATAGTGTTGTTTGGGTAACATAGGCACATTGATTGGGGTTTTTTAACTTAAGCGTTATAGCATCTTCTACTGTCTCTACTAAATAGATCCCTGCTGTTTTACTATGGTACTGACCCATAGTCCCTTCCACCTCAGGATGCCCTAAATGCCCAATTAATACACATTCCATATCATAACGGGCACAACGTGCCACCTCCATATGCACTTTCGTGACTAAAGGGCATGTCGCATCAAAAACACTAAGATGACGTTGATTAGCTTGATCACGTATCGCTTTTGAGACGCCATGAGCACTAAAAATAACAGTTGCATATTCTGGAATCTCTTCAATAAAGTCAGTAAAGACAACACCTTGTCGGCTCAAACGTTCCACCACAAGCCGATTATGCACCACCTCATGTCGCACATAAATTGGGGGCCCTAAAAGATCTAGGGCACGCTCAACAATGGCAATAGCGCGATCGACACCGGCACAAAATCCACGAGGATTCGCTAATAACACTTTCATCGAACTTTAAAAAATAACCATCGAATGATTAAAAAACAAACGCCTAAGGTAATGGCTAGATCAGCCACATTAAAAGTCGCAAAATGCCAATGGCCCCAATGGAAGTCAAAAAAATCAATTACATAACCACAGCACAAACGATCTATTAAATTACCTAATGCACCGCCTAAAATCAAACTCAATGCTAGGGCTTGCAATCTATCACTTCGTGGTGTTTTGATCAGCCAAACCAAAATAACAAGCGACATAATGATAGAGATGATAGAGAATAAAATAACCTGCCAACCTCCTGCATTATTTAAAATACTAAAGGCAGCTCCTGAATTATATTGCAAGTATAAGTTCAAGAAAGGGAACACAAAATAAGGCTGAGCATAAGGTATGTGCGCAACCACCGTGATCTTAGCTCCTTGATCGAGTACAAGGATCAACACACTGACCCACAACCATACCCAAGCTTTTTGATTTTTACGCATACTCTCGTTGCTCCCCCACACCCCATACATTCTCTTCACAACGCTGGCATAATGTAGGATGCTGTTTAGATTGACCCACATCAGGTCGACGCTGCCAACAACGCTGACATTTTTCACAATGCGACACAAGCACATCAACAAATAAATCTGGTATTTCGGTGGCCTCAGCTGAGGTTGTTTTATTTTGAACAGCAGCTACATGCGCTTCTGAGGTAATGAGCAGAAAGCGCAATTCATCGCCAAGCGTGCTTAATAGCTGAAACAGAGCACCATCAGCATATAAAACAACCTGCGTATCGAGAGCTGAGCGAATCTCACCACGATGCCGATGCTGTTCTAGCACTTTATTGATCTCATCGCGCACAAGCATTAATTGCACCCAATCTATATTATCGGAAGGTCGCTGGGCTAAGGCTGGAAACTCATCAAACCAACTGGATAAGAAGACTGACTCCATTCGCTCTCCCGACATATGTTGCCAAATCTCCTCACTGGTAAAACTAAGAATGGGCGCTAACCAACGGACTAAAGCCTCCAAAATATAATAGAGTGCTGTTTGTGATGAACGTCGCGCTCGCCCTTCTGCCCTACTGGTATATTGCCGGTCCTTAATAATATCTAGATAAAAACTACCCATCTCTACGGCACAGAAATTATGGATCATTTGGTAAATTGAGGGAAAATTATACTCTTCATAGGCTTTTAAAATACGCCTCTGTAAATCAACAGTTGTTTGAATGGCCCAAAAATCAAGTGCCAATAAGTCTTGGATAGCAATGAGATCTTTTTCAGGATTGAAGTCATATAAGTTTGACAGCAAGAAACGAGCTGTATTACGAATACGACGATATCCATCAGCAACTCGCTTTATAATTTCATGCGAAAAACGAATATCATCGATACAGTAAGATGAGGCAACCCACAGACGCACAATATCAGCCCCATATTGTTGAATCACTTCACTCGGTAGCACGGTATTACCTACAGATTTGGACATTTTCAACCCTTGACCATCAACTACATAACCATGGGTTAACACAGTTTTATAAGGAGCTACATCACGAATCGCAATAGAAGTTAATAGTGATGTCTGAAACCAACCACGATGCTGATCTGAGCCTTCTAAATAAAGATCAGCAGGTACTGATAACTCAGGACGGTGCTCTAATACCGCCGTATGGGAGAGTCCTGAATCAAACCATACATCCAATACATCTGTAGATTTATCATACTGATTGGCTTCATCTCCTATGAAATAGGAAGCCTCATGATCAAACCAAGCTTCTACACCACCTTGACTCACCACATCAGCTGCTTTATACATAAGATCTAAGGTGCGAGGATGTAATGCACCACTTTCTTTATGCACAAACAAGGGAATTGGAATACCCCAGGCACGTTGTCGTGAAATACACCAATCTGGACGTGAATCCATCATATTGTGAATGCGTTTTTTCCCCCACTCTGGAATCCAACACACATGATCAATGGCTGCTAATGCTAAGGTACGCAAACCTTTTTGCTCCATCGAAATAAACCATTGTGGTGTCGCACGAAAAATCAGTGGTGTTTGATGACGCCAACAATGGGGATAAGCATGCTCAAGCACCATTTGATGCAGAAGATGACCTGATTCGCGCAAATTCTTGATAATAGGATCATTCGCTTGTGTCACATGTAAACCAGCCACTAAAGGCGTTCCTTCAACAAAGCAACTATTCGCATTTACCGGATTGTTCATCGGCAGCTCATAAGCTTCACCCACTACATAATCTTCCTGACCATGCGCTGGTGCGGTATGGACATTACCAGTACCAGTATCCGTAGTGACATGATCTCCTAAAATAATCGGCACTACCCGATCTAGATAGGGATGTTGCAACGGCACGTATTCTAATTTGTTACCTTGTATTTCGGCCAATACTTGATAATCAGAGACTGCATAACGGCTCATGACATCAGCGACCAAGTCACTTGCTATCACTAAGCACTGCTTGCGCTGTTCTAATCTACACGCTACTAACGCATAGTTTAGCATTGGATTCACTGACACTGCCTCATTCGCTGGCAAGGTCCAGGGAGTAGTGGTCCATATAGGAAAAGCAATCGATTGAATGGTTTTATCACAATGAAAAATGGATAATAAAGCCTCAGGATCAACTGCTGTAAAAGCGACATCAATCGCTAAAGATGATTTATCACGATACTCTACTTCTGCTTCTGCCAATGCCGATCTACAATCAGTACACCAATGCACTGGTTTGTATCCTCGATGCAGGTGGCCATTATCAATCATCTTAGCTAAGCCACAGATGGTATTAGCCTCAAAATCATAATCCATTGTCAGATAAGGATGCTGCCAATCAGCCACCACACCCAAACGCTTAAAATCTTCACACTGTCGCCTAACTTGTGAGCCTGCAAACTGACGACAAGCACGCCGAAACTCAGTGACTGATTTTTTTTGACCTGGTCTCCCTATCTTCTTCTCAACATTTAATTCAATCGGTAACCCATGACAATCCCAGCCTGGTACAAAAGGCGCATCAAAACCACTGAGTGTTTTTGATTTTACAATAATATCTTTCAATATTTTATTAAGGCTGGTGCCTAAATGGATCGGACCGTTAGCATAAGGCGGCCCATCATGAAGAATAAAACGAGGCCGACCTTGGCTTTGCTGGCGTAGACGATCATAAAGACCCATACGCTCCCAAAATGCCAAAGTGTTAGGCTCACGTTGCGCCAAACCTGCTTTCATAGGAAAGTCAGTCTGCGGTAGATTTAAGGTATTTTTATAGTCAGTCATGGTGAGGCAGTGTATCAAATTAGTCAGGCATGAGAAAAGAAGAAACTAAGGCAGGCACTTTCTGCGCAGGTATGCTTATTTACCTGCACGAATTAATCCACCTAAACCGGCTTTTTCTAGTGCTGACTCCATATGGTTACGGATATCCTTTGGATCGTCCATCGCCAATACTTCTTTGAGTAACACTTTAGCTCTTTTCAAGGTGAAATTACGAATAATATATTTAACGCGCGGTATACTGCGCGCATTCATGCTCAGCGCATCAAACCCCATTGCTATCAGGAGTAAAACAGCCACAGGCTCATTGGCAAGCTCTCCACAAATACTGACCTTTTTTCCTGCTCTATGAGCTGATTGAACTACTTGCTGTAAAGCCAGTAAAACTGAAGGGTGTAGCCCATTATATAATTCAGCGACACGAGGGTTATTTCGATCTACTGCTAATAAATACTGAATTAAATCATTACTTCCTACTGATAAAAAATCCACTTGTTTGGCAAGCTCATAACTTTGATAGATTACAGCAGGTACTTCAACCATCAAACCGATTTTTGGCATTTTGGCGTGAAGCCCCTCCTCTTTGAGCTCCTGATGTGCCTGTCGAATTAAACAAAGGGAAGACTCCACCTCATGAATTGATGAAATCATCGGCAGCATAATCGATAAATTGCCTAATTCTTCGTTAGCCTGCAACATGGCACGCACTTGTTGTAAAAAAACCTCAGGATGATCAAGTGTAATGCGAATCCCACGCCAACCCAAAAATGGATTCTCCTCCACAATCGGGAAATAAGATAAATTCTTATCACCACCAATATCCAAAGTGCGCATAACAACCGGACGCGGCGAAAAAGTCGTTAATAATTGACGATACATCACTCGCTGCTCTTCTTCACTGGGGAAACGGTCTCTCAACATGAAAGGCATCTCTGTACGATAGAGCCCAACACCTTCTGCACCAACACTTAATGACAAGCCCCCATCCATCGCTAAGCCCGTATTGAGATATAATGAAAAAGAATGAGCATCTTGAGTTCTTGCGGGTAAATCTCTTAAGGTCTGCAACTCTTTATCGAGCTGCTGCTCCTCTACTATGAGTTCTTTAAATTCTTTTTTCAGCACAGCAGCTGGTGAGACATACACCTGACCATTATAGCCATCCACAATCAGTTCTTTACCCGCAAGCTCAGCTAATAGTGCTCCTGTGACCCCCATCACTGTAGGAATCCCTAAAGCACTGGCTAGAATAGCGACATGTGAATTAGCTGACCCTGAACCAGATACAATCCCTACTAAACAACCCTCAGGTACTTCCAGTATCGCAGTAGCAGCCACTTCATGACTGACTAGAACTGTTTTTTTGGGGTAGATTGGCACATCTTTTTTACTAGTCTGCAACTGAGCCAATATGCGTCGTCCTAAATCACGAAAATCAGCAGCTCGTTCTTGTAAATAGGGATCTTTCAAAGATTCAAACTGCAACACCTGTTTCTTAATCACTCGCTTTAATGCAGCTTGAGCCCATAAACCACTACGGATTTCATCTTCAACTGCTTTCATTAAAGTGCGGCTATCTAAAATACGCAAATACGCATCGAATAATGCTTGCTCTGCAATAGAAAACGTCGACCTAGCACGCACCTGCAATTGATGCACCTCATCACGTGCCTCTATAATTGCTTTCTCAAAAAGCTTAATTTCTCCATCAATATCCTCTGTCAATCGATCAGGGACTGCTTCTAAATCAGCAGGTGGAAATACAACAGTCGCTCTACCTATTGCAATACCTGGGGCTCCAGGGACTCCATCCAACAAAGGGGCTACTTTCTTGCGACCGTATTTTTTTAAACTTCGTAGAGCTCCTTTAGCACGTGCATCAGCAATCTGACCTGCTAGTTGTGCTGCCAGAGTAACAAGAAAAGCTTCTCCTTCTTCAGAAAAACAACGAAGCTCTTTTTGTTGTACAAACAAAACACCCAATAACTGGCCACGATAAATCATAGGCACACCTAAAAAAGCGTTATAATGATCCTCGTGCATTGATGGACAGTGATAATAACTAGGATGCTCAGTAGCCTTATCGACATTAATGGGTTCTTCACGCTCACCAATTAAACCAATGATACCTCGTCCATACTTTACTTTTGTCTTACCTACTAATGCAGTATCTAAACCCTCTACTGCCATTAAAATATATTCACCACGCTCTTCATTACTAATAAAGATACCGCAGGTATCTGCCTGTAATACTTCTCTAATACGCCCAACAACAACTTGTAGTGCCTCAGATAAATCAGAAGCTACATTAACTTCTTGCAATATGCTCTGAAGTGTTTTTAACTCCATCCATGCTCCTCAAATCGTCTACACCACCACGTAAGTGATCTCAACATAGGTATTTATACTTTTTAAAAGCCCTACAAAACTTTATATAATCTCATTAATTATAAACAAAAACTCTCTTGGCTAACGCTAAAGATTTCTATTGACCCATTAATGAAGAAAATGTGTCTAATGTTTTCCGATAAACATCCCGTTTAAATGCAACAATGTGATCCAATGGATACCAATAATCGACCCAGCACCACTTATCAAATTCAGGATAAGGGCTGCTATCGAGACAAATTCTGGATTCATGAGTGATTAATTTCAGCAAAAACCATCTTTGCCATTGCCCATAACATTGAAATCCTGAACGCCTACGTTGATACGGTTTCGGTATTTTGTAAAATAGCCAGCCCTGTGTCTTGGCAAGTAATTTAACATCCTGCGACTCTAAACCTAACTCCTCTTTTAATTCACGAAATAATGCCTGCTCAACAGTTTCACCCTGATCTACACCTCCTTGAGGAAATTGCCAAGCCGATCGCTCATTCAACCGTCTTGCCCACAGTACTTGCCCTATCGAATTGACTAAAATTATGCCAACATTGCGTCTATAACCGCCTTTATCAATCAACAAACTCTCCTTAATTAATCTATTTTCTACCCTCTCAATAAATGCCTCATATCGATACATAAAACAGAAAAAACTCTACTGGCAACAGCAAGTACTTTTTTATTGTTCCACACTATCGTCAAACTCACCATCTTTACGAGAGGTCATTTACTAGAGCTTTAGCGAAAACTAAATAACTATTCTAAGTAAGCCATTGAAAAGTTTTAAATGACTTTAATCCACAAAAACAATAACAAAATATAAACAGGTTATCCACAATATTCCCCCATGATATTCTCTTGCATTAGAAAGATAAACACATTATTTTGTGGTTGTACGATAAAAATTACCCACTATGTAGGGTTTAAAGGGAATGAGCAAAGTTAGCAGGGTTGCTGCAATGCAAAGTTATCCCCAGATTTTCTTTGGGAGCGTCATACGACTCATTTCAAACAATAACAGGAGTGAACATGACTAAATTGATTGATACAACGACTCTTTCAGACCCCAAAATAGTGGATGCCACTGAACCAGATCAATTACGTGTTATCCGTCGTGATGCTAGCATAACAACGTATGACCCCAATCGCATCAAAGTCGCCATGAAAAAAGCCTTTCTGGCTGTTGAAGGCGATCATGCCAGTCAATCTCAGCGCATTCATGACACAGTCACGAAACTTACCCAGAAAATTACTGATCGCTTACAAAAACGTTGGCCTTCCGGTGGCACGATGCATATTGAAACCATTCAAGATCTTGTTGAAATTGCACTCATGCGTGCCGGCGAACATCAAGTCGCGCGATCTTATGTCATTTATCGCGAAACGCGCCAACAAGAACGCTTAAAAGAAGCGAGTACTCACAATAAAGACCCTAACACCAGCCCTGCCCTCACTATTGTCCTTAGTGAGGGCCAGCACATACCTCTGAACATGCAATGGCTTTCCACACTGGTCACAGAGGCCTGCGAAGGCTTAGAATCAGTCTCTGCAAAAGCCATTATTGAGGCAACATTAGATAATCTCTTTGAGGGTGTTGCGATCAAAGAAGTCTATAAAGCACTGGTAATGAGTGCACGAACACTCATTGAAACGGAACCTAATTATACTTATGTGACCGCCCGTCTTTTACTACATAGCCTCTACAGTGAAACATTAACTGCATTGGATATTGAACATGATTTATCAGAACAAATGATTGATCCACTATATCCTATCTGCTTTAAACAATTCATTAGAAAAGGGATAGAACTCGAGTTATTATCACCCACACTCAAAGAATTTGACCTCGATAAACTGGGTGATGCCATTGACATAAAACGTGATCAACAGTTTACTTATCTCAGCCTACAAACTCTCTATGACCGCTATTTTATTCATCATAAAGAAGCTCGTATTGAGCTGCCACAGGTCTTTTTTATGCGAGTTGCCATGGGTTTAGCACATTGCGAAGGAAAACAGCGCAATGAGCGTGCCATTGAGTTCTATCATTTGCTGTCTTCTTTTGATTACATGAGTTCAACCCCCACATTATTCAATGCTGGAACTCAGCGTCCGCAACTATCAAGCTGTTATTTAACGACCGTGCCGGATGATTTAAACAGCATCTATAGTGCTATTCGCGATAATGCCATGTTATCAAAATTTGCAGGAGGCCTTGGTAACGACTGGACCCCTGTACGAGGTATGGGTGCCCACATCAAAGGCACTAATGGCAAATCACTCGGTATTATTCCATTCCTAAACGTAGTGGATGCTACTGCCGTTGCCGTTAACCAAGGAGGTAAACGTAAAGGAGCTGTTTGTGCCTACTTAGAAAGTTGGCATATCGATATTGAAGAATTTCTAGAGCTACGCAAAAACACAGGGGATGAGCGTCGTCGTACACACGACATGAACACGGCAAACTGGATCCCTGATTTACTCATGAAGCGAATCTGTGAAGGTAAAGAGTGGTCGTTATTCTCACCTGATGAAGTGCCTGATTTGCACGACTTATACGGCGATGCCTTTGAGAAAGCATATCTCGCTTATGAAGAAAAAGCCCGTCGCGGCGATATTCGCCATCGTGTCCTACCAGCCAAGACATTGTGGCGTAAAATGCTGACCTTATTGTTTGAAACAGGGCATCCTTGGATTACTTTTAAAGATGTCTGCAACTTACGTTCGCCGCAACAACATACAGGTGTTGTACATAGTTCCAATCTCTGTACAGAAATTACTTTAAATACCTCCATAGATGAGATTGCAGTTTGCAACTTAGGCAGTATCAATCTTGTCAAACACATGAATGAAGGGCAGCTCGATACTCAAAAATTACGTAAAACAATTCAAACCGCTATTCGTATGTTGGATAATGTCATCGATATCAACTACTATAGCGTTCCTCAGGCAAAACGCTCTAATTCACGCCACCGTCCCATTGGCCTAGGACTCATGGGCTTCCAAGATACACTCTACCTGCAAGGTATTCCTTATGCTTCAAAAGAAGCCGTAGAGTTCGCTGACTATTGCATGGAACATATTAGTTATTATGCAATCGAAGCTTCTATGCAACTGGCTAAAGAGCGAGGTACTTACGATAGCTATTTAGGTTCACTGTGGAGTCAAGGCATCTTACCTATTGACTCTATTGAGCTTGTTTCTAAAACACGAGGGGATTATTTAGATCAAAACACTGATCAAACGATGGATTGGGATGCATTACGCAAATGCATCAAGCAATCAGGTATGCGCAATTCTAACGTAATGGCAATCGCGCCTACCGCTACTATTTCAAATATTTGTGGTGTTACACAATCCACTGAGCCGACCTATCAAAATCTTTTTGTAAAATCAAATCTATCTGGTGAATTTACTGTTGTGAACCCCCACATGGTCAGCGATTTAAAAAAACGAGGCTTATGGGATAAGGTTATGGTTCACGATTTAAAGTATTACAATGGTAGCCTACAGAATATCGAACGCGTTCCTCATGATTTAAAAACACTCTATGCTACAGCTTTTGAAATCGACCCACGTTGGCTTGTTGAAGCGGCATCACGACGTCAAAAATGGATAGATCAAGCACATTCACTCAATTTATATATGGCAGAACCTTCTGGTAAAAAATTGGATGCACTCTATCGCCTAGCCTGGAGACGAGGACTGAAGACTACCTACTACTTACGTACCTTAGGTGCTACTCACACTGAAAAAGCAACGATTTCTGATCATAGATTAAATGCAGTTCATATCAACTCATCAGACTCAGACCAACCTGAGTGCGAAGCATGTCAATAAAAAATAGGGGGATATAAAATGGAAAGGACAGATCTTAGCTGGGAGAATACAGCAATCAACGAAGCAAGCTCTACATTATCTCACAGTGAATTAGGGGCTACCGGCCTAGAAACTATTGAAATGGGAGCTCCTCGTATTCGAGTTGAAGATAAAAAAATCATTAACTGTCCCCTAGATGTCAATCAATTAGTGCCCTTTAAATATACATGGGCATGGGACAAATACCTTGCCGCTTGTGCCAATCACTGGATGCCTAACGAAATTAATATGGCTGCTGATGTGGCACTCTGGAAAGATTCAAATGGCTTAACACAAGCAGAGCGTATTATCGTAAAACGTAGCTTGGGGTTTTTCTCAACAGCAGATTCGGTAGTCGCTAATAATTTGGTACTGGCTATTTATCGTCATATTACTAACCCTGAGTGTCGGCAATACTTATTACGACAGGCTTTTGAAGAAGCACTACACGTACACTCCTATCAACATATTATTCAAAGCCTAGGCTTAGAAGAAGGTGAAGTATTCAATATGTATCGTGAAGTGCCCTCAGTTGCTAAAAAAGCACAGTGGGGCTTAAAATATACTAATAGTATTATCGACCCTAACTTCCATACAGGAACCCCTGATACAGATCAAAGATTACTCCGAGATCTAATTGCATTCTATGTAGTTTTTGAATCTCTCTTTTTCTATGTTGGTTTTACACAAATTCTTGCTATGGGACGTCGCGGAAAAATGACGGGCACTTCAGAACAGTTTCAATATATTTTACGTGATGAATCGATGCACGTTAACTTTGGTATTGATGTCATTAACCAAATTAAAGTTGAAAATCCACAAATCTGGACCTTAGCATTCCAGGCTGAAGTCATGCAGATGATTCGCGAAGGTGTAGAGTTGGAAAGTCACTATGCTGACGATACGATGCCGCAAGGTATTTTGGGTTTAAATGCCAAAATGTTCAAAGAGTATTTGCAATATATTGCCAACCGCCGTTGTGCTCAACTGGGCTTAGCAGAACAATATCCCAACATAAAAAATCCTTTTCCTTGGATGAGTGAAATGATGGACCTTAAAAAAGAAAAGAATTTTTTTGAAACCCGAGTGATTGAATATCAAACGGGAGGGGCTCTTAATTGGGATGAATAATTGCAGCGTCTAAAAAAATATCTTATTGCCGGATTGTTGGTTTGGCTACCGCTTTGGGCGACTTACTTCGTTATTAAATTCCTTATGGATTTGATGGATAGAACGCTCTCCTTGCTACCCACACCGTACCAACCTCAGCAACTGATTGGATTTAGTATTCCTGGCTTGGGACTCATTTTCACTTTGATTCTCCTGCTCATCACTGGACTGCTTGTCACCAACTTTCTTGGAGACAAACTCATTAATGCCTGGGAAAAAATACTCTCGCGCATTCCTTTAATCCGCACAATCCATTCGGCCGTCAAACAAGTCATTAGTATACTAGCGCAACCCACAGGTCGATCGTTTCGTCGTGTACTCATCGTAGAATACCCAAGGCGTGGTACTTGGAGTATTGCATTCCAAACCTCAGATCAATTTACAGGATCGCCTCATTCTAAAGATATGGTCACTGTCTTTATCCCCACAACTCCTAATCCTACCTCAGGCTTTCTTCTCGTTATTCCAAAATCAGAAGCCTATCCATTGGACATGACCGTCGAAGAAGCATTAAAAATGGTAATTTCTCTTGGCGTTGTGATGCCTGATCGTTTTTCTCAGCAACTTGAGAAAAACAACCCATAAGTCGTATAATGAATACTGATTAATCAGAAGGATAAGACCATGAGCAACTTGAGCATCGGCTGTGTTTTTAAAAGTGCGTGGCAAAAACTACATGGCTCAAAAGCATCTATTTGGTCTATTGCCATTGTCACTCTCCTTATTATCTTAACCATTGCTTATCTTTCCAACCTGACTACAACCACTAGCCAACTCATGCATTATGTGCTTAGCTTCGTTTTCTTTCCTGTAGTTCTCTATTTATTAATCGGACCCTTCTATGGCAGCAGCTTTATGGTTGCCATTAAGCGTTTTCGCGATGAAACAGTTGATATTAAAACTGGCTATCAGTACTTACAATGTTATATAAAAACCGCAGTTACTATGATGATTATTGGCATCATTTCCAATATCATCTCTATGATTCTTAATATTCCGTGGATTGAGCAAGGGTTAGGACGCAGTCTGCCCTATTTTGACTTACTCGGTGGATTATTTTCATTACTGATCTATTCATTATTTATTTTAAGCGTGCCGCTTGTCATTGATAAAAATTATAATGTAGGTCAAGCACTCAAAGCCTCATTTAACCGCGTAACACCGCAAGTCATTCGTGTATTTTTAATTTTCCTGCTGGCTTATCTGCTATTATTTATCATTTATATACCTGCTATCATCGGTCTTATTCTACATAACGGACTTGTGATTCTACTAGGGGGTCTTTTTTTCATTATTATCCTAGTGTGGTTTCTCCCTTTCTTGTTTCTACTAGGTGGCAATATTTACCATCGTTTAGTTGACTCTACTGAATAAATGGCAATGAACCCAAAGGCCAAACTCGTGATCTATAGATAGTTTTTATAAACTAGCAGAGAAAGCTTAGCTAGGTTATCATCGGCTATTTTTGGAATGAAACGATGCGCAGTCATTACAGTCACCACATTAATACCTCTCTAATCGATCAATCAGTACAGCTCTGTGGCTGGGTACACCGTCGCCGTGATCACGGTGGACTTATCTTTATTGATCTTCGCGACCATAGCGGCCTTGTACAAATTGTCTCTCATCCAGAGCAGCCAGAGCATTTTAAATGCGCTGAATCATTGCGTCACGAATTCGTCATCAAAGTGACAGGCATCGTACGCCCCCGCCCTCCTGGAACGATCAATCCAAATATGGCCTCTGGTGAGGTCGAAGTCATTGTTGAGGAATTAGAGCTTCTTAACAAAGCAGTACCTCTACCGTTTAACATCGATGAATATCAAGAAGTCGGCGAAGAGGTTCGCTTGAAATACCGTTACTTGGATCTACGTCGACCTGAGATGGCTAAACGCATCATACTACGTAGCCAAATGACCCATTTTTTCCGTCAATATCTCCATTGTCACGGATTTCTTGATATCGAAACTCCTTTTTTGACGAAAGCTACCCCTGAAGGAGCACGTGATTATTTAGTGCCCAGCCGCAACTACCCTGGTGAGTTTTATGCACTCCCCCAATCCCCCCAAATTTTTAAACAGTTGCTAATGATCTCAGGCTTTGATCGTTATTATCAGATCGTTAAATGCTTCCGTGATGAAGACTTACGTGCTGACCGACAACCTGAATTTACCCAGCTTGATATCGAAATGGCCTTTGTTGAAGAGCACACTATACAATCTCTGATGGAAACCTTAATTCGTGAACTCTTTTCTGAACTGTTAAATATCACACTCCCTAATCCGTTTCCACGCATGACCTATGCTGAATCTATGAAACGTTACGGCAACGACCGCCCTGACTTACGCATTCCACTAGAATTGATTGATGTAGGCGATTTAATGAAAACGGTTGAATTCAAAGTATTCCATGAGCCTGCTAATGATCCTTGCAGTCGAGTCGTTGCACTCTCTGTGCCTAATGCCGCCCAACTATCACGTAAACAAATCGATGAATATACCGAATTTGTAGGCATTTATGGTGCCAAAGGCTTAGCTTATATTAAAGTAAAGGACCCCTCACAAATTCAAGAAGGACTACAATCACCTATTTTAAAATTCCTACCCGATGAAGTTATACAAGGCATACTAGAGCGTACCCAAGCAAAAGCAGGGGATCTTATCTTTTTCGGTGCAGATCATGAAAAAATTGTCTGTGAAGCATTAGGTGCCCTACGCGTTCGCATCGGACATGATCTTGGTCTTTGTGAAACAGGTTGGCGCCCTTTATGGATCGTTGATTTTCCAATGTTTGATACCGCTGAGGATGGCCACATTAGTGCATTACATCACCCATTTACGGCGCCACAACAAAAAAATCCTCAAAAATTAGTCGAACAACCCACTCATAGCCTATCTCGCGCTTACGATATGGTTATTAACGGTCATGAAATTGGCGGCGGATCGATCCGTATCGATAATGCCATGATGCAACACACTGTATTCAAAATATTAGGAATCTCTGAAGAAGAAGCACAAGATAAATTCGGACATTTATTAAGTGCATTAGAATGCGGATGCCCACCGCATGGTGGCATTGCTTTTGGTATTGACCGTTTAGCGATGCTAATGACAGAGAGTCCCTCTATTCGTGATGTCATTGCTTTTCCAAAAACACAAACAGGCAGCTGCCCATTAACACAGGCCCCTTCTACCGTTGATTTTAATCAATTACGCGATCTTGGCATTAAGGTCACTAAAAACAAGGCAAGCACACTGCCACCAAACAATAAGCAATCAGAAAAAGAAACGGTAAGGAAGTAATTCTATGGCTGGGCACAGCAAATGGCATAATATTCAACACCGTAAAGGAGCACAAGATGCAAAACGCGGCAAGTTATTTACCAAGCTAATTCGTGAAATTGCTATCTCTGCTAAAATAGCTGGACCTCACCCCCAAACAAATCCTCGTCTACGCACAGCGATTGATAAAGCACTAAACGCTAATATGACTAAAGAGACGATTCAACGTACCATTAAACGTGCTGCCCAAAGTGATCACAATGATAATATGATGGAAGTGCGCTATGAAGGCTATGGTCCAGGAGGTGTTGCTGTGATTGTCGAGTGTTTTACTGACAATAAAAATCGGACAGTGGCTGAAATACGCCATCTTTTTACAAAGTGTGGCGGCAATCTTGGCATTGACGGCTCTGTAGCCTACTTATTCAATAAAAAAGGATTAATCAGCTTCGCTGCTAAGGAAGATGAACCTAAAATTATCGATATAGCAATTGATGCAGGTGCTGAAGATGTGATTACCAATGACGATGGATCCATTGATGTGATCACAAGTTCAGAAGCTTATAATGCAGTGAACAACGCCTTTATAGCAGCAAAGCTTGTGGCTAAAAGCAGTGAAATCACCCTCATTGCCTCCACTGAGATGGAGCTAACTGATGAAGAACAAGCCATCAAAATGCTGCGCTTATCCGATAAACTGGAAGATTTAGACGATGTTCAAAATGTGTATTCTAATGCCAGTATTGCTGATGCACTCCTGGAAAAGCTATGAGCGCGAGTTTACGTGTGATTGGAATTGATCCTGGATCACGTTTTACCGGATACGGTATTGTCACCGATCAAAACAATACTCAAACTTGCATCATACAAGGTCGTATCGTCGTCCAAGGCAATAACATAGCAGAGCGTTTATTTTATATTTACTCCGAACTCAAACAACTTATTAGAACCTATCAACCTCATGAATTCGCCATTGAGCAGGTATTTTTTCATCGCAATGCCCAATCGGCCTTAAAGCTTGGCCAGGCCCGTGGGGCCGCCTTAGTCGCCGCTGCTGCCCACTCCCTAGCTATTGCCGAATACAGTCCAAAGCAGATTAAACAAGCGACAGTGGGATATGGTAGTGCTGATAAGGCACAAGTACAACATATGATTTGTGCTCTGCTCAAACTCAAAGAAATACCAGACACTGATGCAGCAGATGCCCTAGCTATTGCGATTTGTCATTGCCAGAGTAGGCGGTTAGCGCGTAAACTTTTAGACGCAGAGACATAAGCTAAATTGCCTCACTACTTTAAATTTGAATACAACAGCAACTCTGTCACATATTCAAAAAAGGTAAACTAAAATGATCGGAACACTGCGTGGTACCTTGATTCGAAAACAAGCCCCTTTATTGCTTGTTGAAGTCAATGGTATCGGTTATGAACTGTTTGCTCCCATGAGTACTTTCTATCATCTCCCCAAGATCAACCACTCAGTACAGTTATTAACTCACTTTATAGTTCGTGAAGATGCTCAAATCTTATATGGTTTTTTACAAAGCCATGAACGTACCCTATTCCGCGCCCTTATTAAAGTCAGTGGCATCGGACCCAAAGTCGCCTTGTCCATTCTATCGGGCATGACAGTGAATGATTTTATTCAATGCGTAGAATGTGATGATTCTGTTCGACTGACTCGTATCCCTGGTATCGGTAAAAAAACAGCAGAACGTTTGATCGTTGAATTGCGTCATACAATATCACAATGGCAAATCGATATTGATAAACCTCAGACAACAACTCACCCAGGATGCCTGCAAGAAGCCATTAGCGCACTGACTGCCCTAGGCTATAAAGCCCATCAAGCAAAACAAGTGATCACACGTCTTTACAAACCTGAGCATTCCAGTGAAGATCTGATTCGTTTAGCATTACAGCAGATGGCAGGATAATATGGTCGATCGCACAGTAGAACCGATTGAACAAGCTGATGAGCATTTCATCGAAGCTTCAATTCGCCCTAAAAAGCTAGAACATTATATTGGACAAACTACAGTACGCGAACAACTCGCTATTTTTATGCATGCCGCCCGATCACGCCATGAAGCGCTAGACCATGTATTACTCTTTGGTCCCCCTGGCCTAGGCAAAACCACTCTAGCTCACATTATTGCCCATGAGATGCAAGCTCACATCAAACAAACCTCAGGACCTGTATTAGATAAAGCTGGGGATCTGGCTGCCTTACTCACTAATCTTGAACCCCACGATGTGTTATTCATCGATGAAATTCACCGCCTAAATCCGGCTGTTGAAGAAATCCTCTATCCAGCGATGGAAGATTATCAACTCGATATTATCATTGGTGAAGGCCCAGCAGCAAGATCTATTAAGCTAGATCTGCCCCCCTTTACTCTAGTAGGTGCTACAACGCGCGCTGGCCTACTCACCTCACCATTGCATGATCGTTTTGGTATTATTCAACACCTTGAGTTTTATGCGATTGATGCGTTAGAAAAAATCGTTCAGCGCTCAGCCCATATTTTAAACGTGCCTACCGATGTTGCTGGCGCTTATGAAATTGCAAAACGCTCACGCGGCACACCGCGCATTGCTAATCGCCTACTACGCCGTGTTCGTGATTATGCGCAAGTGAAGGCTAACGGCCATATTACAGAAACGATTGTCAATGATGCTTTACACTTACTCAACGTTGATTCTCAAGGATTTGATTCAATGGACCGTCAATTATTAAATACTCTGATTTATAAATTCTCAGGCGGTCCGGTAGGTATCGACAATCTAGCAGCTGCCTTAAGTGAAGAACGTGGCACCTTGGAAGAGGTTATGGAACCTTATTTAATTCAAGAAGGTTTTATCATGCGAACGCCAAGAGGTCGCATCGCTACGGCAAAAGCGTATACTCATCTAGGTCTTTCCACACCCAAGCACCTTATGCAGCAACAGGAAGTACTGACACTGGATGATAAAAAATGAATTCAAAACAAGCGACTCTAACTTTGGAGAAAATAAATGAATGAACCATCACTTTGGAGCTTTATCAGTCACGCTAGCCCAATCGTTCAATTAGTCATTGTTATTTTACTATTAGCTTCGATCGCCTCTTGGACTCTCATTTTTCAACGCACTTGGTATTTCAAACGTTTGCGTTGTACCACACAAGATTTCGAACGCCATTTCTGGTCAAGTAATGACTTAGCACAACTGTTTAAACAACTATCAGACCAAGCCCATCGTTTTGGGCTTCATCGCATCTTTTATGCGGGATTTAAAGAATTCCAGCGCATTCTAAGTCGTCAAACTCTCCAACTAGAGAGCACACAACGCGCTATGCGTGTTGTGACTACTCAAGAAATCAGTCATCTTGAACAGCATTTAGGATTTCTAGCGACAGTAGGTTCTATTAGTCCTTATGTAGGACTCTTTGGAACTGTGTGGGGAATTCTATCGGCTTTTCGCACACTTGGCGTTGCCCATCAAGCTACGATCTCCATGGTCGCACCAGGCATTGCAGAGGCATTGATTGCAACAGCGATTGGATTATTCGCAGCCATCCCTGCTGTAGTTGCTTACAATCGATTCAGTCATACAGCAGAACGAATCGCAACACACTATGAAACTTTTCAAGAAGAACTGACCACTTTATTCGAGCATCAAATCAACCAAGCACAATCTGAGAAAACAGGCCCATGAAATCACGTCAGAAACACCGTCCTTTAGCTGAAATTAACGTCGTTCCTTATATCGATGTCATGTTAGTATTGCTTGTTATTTTTATGATAACAACGCCTTTATTAATGCAAGGTATTAAGGTACAACTACCTCACACCAAAGCAAAAGCACTTGTTTCAAAAAAAGAGCTGCCAATTATCGTTAGTATCGATCACGATGGACAATATTATCTCAACGTATCGCAATACCCTAGTAAAGCACTTAGTGCTCAATCATTAATGACCCAAGTCGCTGCCCATCTAAGCATTGCGAAAGAGCAACATCATCAAACTCCTATCTATGTTAAAGGCGACCGCACTATTGACTACGGCAAAGTAATCTATGCTATGAGTTTATTACAAAAGGCAGGAGCTCAGCGTATTGGTTTAGTTACTCAGAAATTAGATAAAACAGCACTCGATCTGAAGTAAAAATAAGCCCAAAAATATTATTACAATGTATATCAACAACAGTATCTATGTAACGTAAACTAGATGCTCCTTAAAATTACCTGAACAAAATAAAGAAGTTTTTAATAGCATTACTCAAAATACCCTAACACTCTTTGGATCAAAAAATATAAAAAGATATGATAAAGTTTGCCCTGAGTTCAAGTACCTTGAAGGTTCATTAATGTTATAGAAAAAAATTTTATGATAACTTCAAATTAAGCGTATTTATCGCATCACTTACTTAGGCGGAGGCAAAGGCTTCCTAAACCCCCTGCCACGGCTTGAATGGTACTGCCAATAAAGTTAGGGATAGTTTTTCGGCCAAAGACGGCGGCACAAATCATAAAGAAATCTCATTGAGCACCATAAATTAAGAGGATTTTTTCAAAGATTCTAAGGCATGAATGGTAGCCTCATTTGTAAAGGCAGTGTGACCGTAAAACAACTGCCCTTATTCTAGTCTTCACTCTCAAGATCAATGTGGCCTTGCATTTGTTCTACGTAACGCTTTACTGCATATAAACCTAAACCTGATCCTTGATAAAGCCCTCTGTAGGCAGGTGTCAAAAGCGTAAAAGGCTCAAAGATTGTTTCAAACTTATCTTTAGGGATACCCATACCCGTATCAGTCACTCGAAAACGTAAGATGATTTGATCACCTGGTATATGAGTAACAGGTTTTTTATCCTCTTTCTCGACTAAATCAATCTGCACAGTGACTGTACCCTGCTTCGTAAATTTCAGGGCATTATTGATGATATTTAATAATAAAGTACGACTGAGTTCGCAATAAATTCGGATTTCGCTTTACTCGCTGCCTCAGCTTTTTCTTTATGAGTTTGATCATTAAATAAGCATTAAAAAGTAACCAAGACATCAATAAAAAATACATTGAATCATTATTGTACGTAAAATAATTCCCAATATTTTATTTTTCTTAAGATTATTTTCATCTTGAGCTGTTAGATTGATATAAATAGTTTAAAAAGGTCAAATACTTAAAATGTCAACAAATGTTCATATTTACTATTTTCCTAACTCAGAAGAATTTCATGCAGCAATAACCAAAGATGATCTACGTAATTTATTGAATGATGCTAATAATAGGTTAGTATTTTTTTTTGAAGAATGCGAAGAATATGAAGGTAAAAAAATTGATATAAAAAGTTTAATAAACGAAATTCCTAACAGAACTCAGAAGATAGATCAGCATGCAGACGTTACAGTAAGATTTATCTCAGCTAATAAAATAAGAAAAAGTTATAAAGTAACTCAACCAAATAATCCTACTATTTCAATATACCAAGGTGAAGGCATACAACTCGATATACTAGGATATACTACAGATGGTAGCAAAACACTGTGGAACTATTATATTCAACCAATTATAAAAGGCATGACTTGGAAAAATAAACAGCAGTTGAAGTATATAATACACCTTGATAATGTGGAAGAAAAACAAAATAGCGATATTATTACAGCTCTTCAAGATTATACTAAAAAATTACCACCTAGCTTTTACCAAAGACATAAAAGAGAAATTATAGTGGCTGGAGTAGTTATTGTAGGGATAAGCCTTATCTCCTTGTATATTGGTGCGAGTATTCTGACAGGCGGTGCGGCTTTACCAGTAGGTATCCCCATTGTGTCGCAGCTATTAGCAACACTTGGTGGTACTGGAGCGGCTTGTGCGGCTTGTGCGGCTGTGATAGGAGGTACTGTGGGTGCTGCTACGATAGGTTTATTTACAGCTTTCTGGCATGCTTTCACTACTTATCCAAAAGCCTTATTAAACGCTTTCGGACCTTATGCAGCAGTTGTCAATGCTACAGTAACAGGTAACGCTAGCACCCTGTTTACACAGCCAGAGAATAATAATTATGTTGCTGTAACTTCTTTATTAGCAAATAGTTAGTATGTAGTTAGATCTTGTTTCTCTTAGGCGGAGGCAAAGGCTTCCTAAACCCCCTGCCACGGCTTGAATGGTACTGCCAATAAAGTTAGGGATAGTTTTTCGGCCAAAGACGGCGGCACAAATCATAGCGAGCATATTCTCTTAAAAGGGCGTGAGACAGCGAATAATAAGAAGGAGCTGTAGCTGTAGAATCTTATCTTTATCAACGAGCTGGCTAACTCCCACTGGGCCACCGCCAATTGTTTAAAGAGCACTATCTGCTTACGGCTTCAATCTCTGCCAGTTTAATGCCCTTGAGCATCACAACAATTGGGCCGCTATTCACAACGTGGATCGGGAGTGCTGCCTGATATCAAAAGGCTTGAGAATAAAGTACTTCGTAATAAAGACAGTAGCGTGCTTGTTACGGTCTTTGTTGCAGTGACCCAATGCTGAGTGCTACTCGAAGTTACTGTTGGGAATTTAAAGCCGTTTAATCACTCGCCTCCCCCCACCATTGCATTTATAATGGAGTTTGCTTATCTGACAAAATCACGCCGTGGAGAAATATTGACATTAAAATGTCTTCCTGAGAGTTCCTATCTTTTCTGTATTTTAAAAGGAACTTCCTATACCACTTACGGTTTTAATACTCTGTGGCAACGATTGATGAGAAAAGCTTTAAGCTTAGGCACACTAAAAGAACGTTTTACATTTCATGACATACGCGCTATGGCCGTTACTCATACGGCTGAACAGCACGGATTAAAAGCTGCAAGTGAAGCTGCCGGACATGCTTCAGAACATATTACAAAACGGGTTTATATTAGGGGAATTCAAAGTAGGAAACCTACAAAATAATAGACACTCAAAAAGAACTGTACTTTTCAAATCCTTATAACTTATTGATTATTAATGTATTTTTATGGGCACGGTTGGGATCGAACCAACGACCCCCACCCTGTCAAGATGGTGCTCTACCCCTGAGCTACGTGCCCGTATTATTTAAAATAATGAAACTGTACAAAAAAGCTGAATATGTTAAGAAATTAATTCCTGTTCGCACAAATTAACGCATTGAAGATAGCATTCTAAATAACATCATGCAATCCTTAAATGTTTATTACTAACTTCTAAATCTGACTCTATGTTGATTAAAAATCGATTATTTAATGTTCTCTTAAGGTTCTGCAGGTAGAATAGAGCTAAGAGTAATTATATTAATAAATAGTTTATGACAGATATATTGAAATCTATACATAACCCTGTAACTGTTCCTTTCATGAAAGGGCTTATCTTCTCATCATCACCTCATAAAAAAGCAATTAAAAAGAAAAAATACTTGCCTAATTTTCAAAATATTATCAGTGACTATCAACAGCTACTCACAGAGGCTGTACGTCTCTATACAAAAAGCGTAGATCGTAGCTTTTCTAATGCGGATTTCTTAGACCAAGATCATATCGCTGGTTCTAATATTAATAAAGACACGAAGCTCTCATTTATAGTACGTACCTGTTTTGGTTTAAGCCAAATGACGCTCAAACCCGATATTATTGAAAATTACCGGTATGCGTTGAAAGCCTTTCTTAATCAAATTCAACATAAGCCTAGAAAAAAAATACTCTACACTCAATTAATTGATATTATCCATACTTACGAAAATTTTATTTGCGCTCTAGAACATGAGACGCTGATTCGCAATGAACTTAATCGTTTAATCGATTTAAATCTTTCTCCTAAAACAATCGATCGTCGTTTAAAGATAGAATGGTATGACACCTGTATTCAGCAACCGATTGAAAAAGTGACTCAGCAAATAACTCAAAGTATACAATCCAATCCATCATTACAATCAGGAGCACTTTTAGGTTGTATTAATAGCCTCTCAAGTTTAACAAGATTATTTACTACTTAGTTTTTTGCAATGGTACTACTACCCATAGCATCACGCAAAGGATATTGCTCTTTCACATAATTTTCAATAATCATTTTTATATCCTTAGCAATCCCCTCGCCCCTTAAAGTTGTGAATTTTTTACCATTCACAAAAACAGGAGCTATGGGCGCTTCCCCCGTCCCTGGCAAACTAATGCCAATATTAGCGTATTTACTCTCACCTGGACCATTCACCACACAGCCCATCACTGCTAAAGTCATTGACTCAACCCCTTGATGTCGGCCACACCAAATAGGCATACGTTCTTTAACAAACTGGCTAATATCTTCTGTAAGCTCACGAAAATAAGTACTCGTAGTACGACCACAACCCGGGCAAGAAGTAATTAGAGGAGAAAATTCGCGAATACCCATCGTTTGTAATATCTGTTGAGAAATACTGACCTCTTCATCACGCGAAGCACCTATCTGTGGCGTTAACGAACTACGAATCGTATCACCAATACCTTCTTGTAATAACACACCCATAGCAACACTCGATGCTACAATGCCCTTACTCCCCATACCCGCTTCAGTCAGCCCTAAATGTAATGGATAATCACAACGATCGGCTAACATACGATAAACAGCAATCAAATCTTGCACTACAGAGACTTTACAAGAAATTACAATACGATTCTCACCAAGACCTTGCTTAATCGCTGCTTCAGCACTGGTTAATGCTGAAATCACTAACGCTTCACGTAAAACAGCTTGTGCACTTAATGGATTGGCTAATTTTGCATTATTACTCATCATATTTGTTAAAAGTGATTTATCCAAACTACCCCAATTGACACCAATGCGCACGGGCTTATCATTTTGAATGGCACATTTAATAATCGCAGCAAACTGAGTATCCTTCTTATAACCAAAACCGACGTTGCCTGGATTAATACGATATTTTGCCAGCGCCTTAGCACAATCAGGATACTCATTTAGCAACACATGGCCATTATAGTGAAAATCACCAACTAAAGGAACAAAACAGTCAAGTTGGTCTAAACGCGCACGAATCTGTGGCACCGCAGCAGCTGCCTCAGGTGTATTGACTGTCAGGCGTACTAATTCAGAGCCTGCATCAGCGAGCAATTTCGACTGTGCCACTGTCTTTGCAATATCAGCAGTATCAGTATCTGTCATCGACTGCACGACTACAGGAGCACTACCACCGATTCTAATATCACCAACTTGTACAGAAAAAGTCTTGCGACGTCGCACTGACATCGAATCATTCCTTAGTTAAAAATAGTCAAAGCATAGTAATCAATCTAGCTATTAGGCTCAAGTAAATAACATCAAATAAGACTCTAAATTATCGTCCTAATTAGTCACTGTACTCTTTTTTTCTTAATGATGTTTTAAGCACTTTGCCAATATTAGATTTTGGCAGATAATCACAAAACTCAATATATTTAGGGATTTTATAATGGGTTAAAGACTGCTGACAATAATTAATAATTCTCTGTGGAGTGAGTGTAGGATTTTTTTTAACAATAAAAGCCTTAATTGCCTCACCTGTTTTCTCATCAGCAATACCAACAACAGCAGCCTCTTTAATATCCACATATGATAATAAGACCTTTTCAATTTCAGAAGGATAGACATTAAAACCGGATACCAAAATCATATCTTTTTTGCGATCAATAATATAAATAAAGCCACGATCATCAACACGAGCAATATCTCCTGTTAACAACCAACCTTTATTATCTAGAGCTTTAGCTGTCTGCTCAGATTTATGCCAATAAGCCTGCATAATTTGTGGGCCCTTAACACACAACTCACCCTCACGAAGCTCAATATCAGTTGAAGGAATCGGTATGCCAACACTGTCATTAAATTTCGTTAAATGAATCGGATTAATGCTCACCACAGGACTTGCTTCAGTTAAACCATAGCCTTGTAATATAGGAATACCTGTCTTTTCTTGCCAAGCAGTAGCAACAGAAGCTTCTGTTGCCATGCCACCTGCAATGGTCAATTTTAATTGACTAAAATTAGCCTTTGAAAAATGAGAGTGTGCCATCATATTTTTAAATAATGTATTTAAACCGACAAAAATAGTCACTGGCACTTTAGATAAAGTCGAGAGAAAATGTTTTATATCACGTGGATTAGCAATTAATAGACACTCCGCTCCAAATACCATAAAGGTCATACAACAAACGGTTAACGAAAAAATATGATAAAGCGGTAAGGCTGTTAAAACAATTGTTTTACCTGGATGAGTAACTTTATCACCAAGCCAAGCTTGGCACTGTAATACATTAGCTACAATATTACGATGAGTCAGTACAGCCCCCTTAGGGCGACCTGTTGTTCCACCTGTATATTGTAAAAAAGCAGCGTCCTGACCATTAATTTCTGGTAACTGATACCGGTATTGATGACCATATTTTAAAACATCGTTAAATTGAATTAAGTGTGGTAATAAAAAAGAAGGCCGCTGCCGTTTAATATATTTGACAACAAAATTGACTAACTGTTTTTTAACACCACCTAATAAATCACCTACTTCTGTAATAATAATTTGTCTAAGTTGCACTGTTTCTAGAACCTTTTCTAGAGTCTTTGCAAAATTTGCCAAAACAATGATAGTGTCTGCACCAGAGTCTTTGAGTAAATATTCCACTTCTGATGCAGTATATAAAGGATTAAGATTCACAACGATCAAACCAGCACGTAGAATGCCAAATAAAGCAACAGGATATTGCAGTAGGTTAGGCATCATTATAGCGACTCGATCTCCTTTTTTAAGCTGTAACTGACTCTGAAGATAAGCAGAAAAATAGCGACTTTTTTGCTCCAACTCACAATAAGTCATTTTAGTCCCTAAACTAGAAAATGCTGGCAATAAGCCATGTTTTTGAAAAGATTGCTCAAACAAAACATTTAAAGAGGCATATTGATCCGGATCAATATCAAAAGCAGTATTTGGACCATAACATGCTTGCCATATACGATTCATGATTCTTTATCCAAACAAAAATCATCAACATGAATGACGTTCATACGAGCTTGATCTGCTTCCAATAAACGATGCGCTTCTTCTTCTGTAATAACGCGGGCAGATACTGCAGAGCGGACTTTTTCCTCTAGAGTCACACCACTAACTAACCCTTTTTTCAAGGCATGAGCAATTTTAACCTCAATGGGTTCAACAGCAATCACTTGAGCTAACACAGATTCCATCACAGCAACAGGATTATTGATATTCGGCGTATAGTAGATATTTTCTGCAAAACGTTGGCGTACTGGGCCAGGCTTTGTAATAAGTTCAGCCACCTCACGAGTTAATCGATCGCTAGGTGCTTTTAATTTTTTTCCGCGAGGAAAGATAAGCATACCTAAGCTACATCGTACGGATCTTATTTCTATATTAGCTACTAAAAGATCCAATTGTATTTGCATACGATAAAACAGCTCATCACAAATCCATGTAACTAACGGTAATTCAGACTTGAGTTTTTTATGTTCATAAAATTTTAGAACTGATGAAATAATGTATAATAAGCTCAAGATATCACCTAAACGAGCGGATAACATTTCGCGACGTTTTAGTTTCGGACCCATCAAAATTACCATAACATCGGAAATAAACGCCAAAACAGCAGAAAAACGAGTCAGCAATTGATAATAAGGTGTCAGTGAACTATAAAGCTTCTGGGGCTTACCACCACTATGACAAAGACCTAAAAATAAACTACGCACTGTATTACTCATTATAAAACCAATATGTGCAAATAACGCACGATCAAAAGCAATATTACGATAACGATTTGGAGTTGCTATCGCTGCTTTCATTTCTGATAATAAATAAGGATGACAGCGGATAGCCCCTTGGCTATAAATCATTAATGAGCGCGTTAAAATATTAGCACCTTCTACTGTAATACTAATTGGACTTTCAATATAAGACTGCGCTAAATAATTTTTAGGCCCCATACAAATCCCTTTACCCCCTTGAATATCCATTGCATCATTAATTACTTTTCGGCTTAACTCAGTAGCATGATATTTACTAATTGCTGAGGCAACGGCAGGACTTTCTCCCTGGTTTAAATAGCTTAAAGTCAGCGCACATAAGGCATCAATCGCATAAGTATAGCCTGCCATACGAGCCAATACGGCTTGTACTCCCTCAAATCCAGCAATTGATGTATTAAATTGACGACGAATACGAGCATAAGCACCACTGGCTAATAAAGCTCGCTTCGCATTACCATTGACTATGGCAGGCAAGGAAATGGAACGGCCGGTTGCTAAACACTCCATCAACATACGCCAACCTTGGCCTATCATTTTTTGTCCACCAATGACTGATTGTAATGGAATAAATACATCCTTACCTTGAGTCGGTCCATTAGGAAACGCACAACGTAGAGGAATATGCAAACGGCCTGTCACAACCCCGGGTAAATGAGCAGGTACTAAGGCACAGGTAATACCTAAATCAGCCACATCGCCTAATAAATGATCAGGATCATAACACTTAAAAGCCAAACCAATGAGTGTGGCAACAGGTGATAAGGTAATATAGCGCTTATCCCAATTTAGTCGTAAACAGAGCTGCTCCTTACCGTCTAATCTATGATGACACACTATGCCCACATCAGTAATAGAACTCGCATCAGAACCTGCCCTAGGACTAGTCAATGCAAAACAAGGTATCTCTTGGCCACAAGCCAAACGGGGTAAATAATAATTTTTCTGCTCTTCTGTCCCATATCGTAGCAGTAATTCAGCCGGCCCTAATGAATTTGGTACACTAACGATAGTAGCAACTGCCGTACTGGCACTTGCTAACTTCAAAATAACCCGGGCATGGCCAAGTGCAGAGAATGCTTTGCCACCATACTGTTTAGGAATAATCATGCCAAAAAATCCTTCTGATTTTAAGGCACTCCAAATCGTCTCTGGAATTTTCATATCACAGGCAATTTGCCAAGAATCCACAAGACAACACACAGCTTCAACTGGCCCATTCATAAAGGCCTGTTCTTCATCAGTTAATTGCGCTAGAGGCAAATCATGAAATCGTTGCCAATTTGGCATACCGCTTAACAAATCACCTTCCCAGCCTACTGTACCTGACTCCAATGCCACTTGTTCAGTATCTGACAGATGAGGCATCAGTTTACAATATATTCTAAGGATAACATTGGAAATCAGTCGTCGGCGCAAACTATGAATATTGAGCACCACAAAAACAATAGTATATAAAGTAGTGAGTACCCCTAAAGTAATGACTCTAGGCTGCACTATACTAACTATTAACATCAAAAAAACAAATAAAGCCACAGTCCAAACAGATAATGAGGCTCGGTGATAAGCAAGCGTCATACTGACTGCGAGAAAAAGAATAATCCATATCATAGTGAGCATAATACCAAATCCCTAGTCCATCAATGATGCTCTAAGAATATGATACGTGATTCTTAGCATGAGATAAATCATGAAGGCAAGCTAATAAGGCTTCTAAAAAAGACTCTGTTAACTGTGCTGTTACAGGCAAGCACCAATGACGATGGTCTGCAAAAGAACGACATTTCACTGCATCTTTCTCAGTCATCATCACCCAATTATTGATACCAAATTCAATATCATCCTTTGAAAATACATGGTGATCTGGATAACAATGCGAATCTATCTCGAAACCTAAATGTTTTAGCTGCAAAAAGAAACGCTCAGGATGACCAATGGCAGCTATTGCCTGCCACCTACGTTGTTGACAAGCCTCTAAAGACAAACGTTGCAAGGGATTGGCCACATTATAAATTTCATTGGGCATTAACTGCATACTAAACCACCCAGGCTGTTGCGCTCCATGACATACTACAAAATCGACCTGATTAAGACGACTTATAGGTTCACGTAACGGTCCTGCTGGTAAACAACACTGATTACCAAAATAGCGAAGACCATCAACAACAGCAATCTCAATATCTCGTGATAACGCATAATGTTGCAAACCATCATCACTTATAATCACATTACAATCATAATGAGTTAACAAATAACCTGTGGCTGACACTCTATCAGGATCAACCACCACCGGACAAGCCGTACGAGATGCTAATAAAACAGGCTCATCACCTACTTCTCTAGGATCTGATTCAGGACTCACACTTTTAGGCCACTCTTTTAACTGACCTTGAAAACCGCGACTCACAATACCTGGGCGATAACCTTGTTTTTTAAGAGAATCAGCAAGCCAAATAACCAAAGGGGTCTTACCAGTACCTCCTACTGTGAGATTACCCACAATAATAACAGGCACTGGAAAACGTATCGATTTTTTAAATCCTAATTGATACAAACCTCGGCGAATAAAAACAATAAAGCGAAATAACCATGAGAATGGTTTTAAAATAAAAGCCACTAGAGGATAAGGTCGATACC
The DNA here is from genome assembly GCA_965214015.1 of Coxiellaceae bacterium. GTDB lineage: Bacteria > Pseudomonadota > Gammaproteobacteria > Coxiellales > Coxiellaceae > CBDCAS01. The sequence goes on along the minus strand of CBDCAS010000022.1, from coordinate 252,594 downwards.
AAAGGCGCTCAATGGTCATGTCATCACAGTCACTTCATCTTGCTCTCTAAACTGCATCCCGTGTAAAGTTGAGTACACACCATCACACCTCATCAAATTGATATGGGTGCCCTGCTCTACAATGGAACCCTCTTTCATCACCACAATCCAATCTGCATTTTCAATCGTTGAGAGTCGATGGGCAATCACTAAAGTGGTACGATGCTTCATTAAACGATCTAATGCTGCTTGAATATGACGTTCTGACTGAGTGTCTAAGGCAGAAGTCGCTTCATCTAAAATTAAAATTGGCGCATTTTTTAATAATGCTCGTGCAATGGCAATACGTTGCCTTTGCCCCCCAGAGAGCAACATACCATCTTCACCAATAACAGTATCTAATCCATTAGGTAATTGACTAATAAATTCCATAGCATGGGCGGCTTTAGCCACTTCTTCAATTTGCCAACGTGTGACTTTATGCTCCATACCATAGGCAATATTTTTAGCAATAGTATCATTAAACAAGATAGTATTTTGTGACACTAAAGCAAACTGTTGACGCAGATCAGTTAATTGATACTCTTTAATATTATGTTCATCAATCCTAATTTCACCACTTTCTATCTCATAAAAACGTAGTAATAAATTAATTAATGTCGACTTACCACTGCCTGAGCGCCCTACGATAGCCACTCTAGTGCCAGGCTGTATCTTAAATGAAACATCTCTTAGAACAGGTTCTTTTGAATCAAGATAGCGAAAATTAACATTGCGATATTCAATAAAACCCTCTGCGCGTTTTAAACAAAGCATCCCTTTATCTTCCTCAACAGTCTCATCCAAAATACTAAAAATACTCGCTGCGCCAGCAACTCCTTTTTGAATTTCAGCATTTACCAAGGTCATACGACGCACTGGACGTAGGAGTGACACCATAGCAGTAATCATTGCTGCAAAGCTTCCTGCTGAAATATTTAAAGAAGGCATCATAGTAAAAAGCAAGGTGATTGCAATGGGTACAGCAATTAATACTTGTACTAAAGCAGTACCAATACTATTAGTAACGACTACCTTTAATTCGCGCTGCTGGTTACCTTTAGTGACCCAAAAAAACTTTTCACGTTCATAGTCCTGTCCACCATAGAGGCGTATTATTTTATAGCCTTGTATTCCCTCATCTGCTACATGCGTTACATCGCCCACTGACTGCTGCACATTGGTACTTAATCGACGTAAGCGCGCACTACTCCACTTTAATACCCAAGCAATCAATGGAGTAATAATTAAAAATAATAAAGATAATTTCCAACTCACAGAAAACATTACAATCACTAGGCCAATTGCTAAGGAAGATTCACGCAAACAAGTTAATAGTGCATCTGAGCTAGCCTGGGCTACTTGTTCTACATTATAAATAATAGCTGATAACAAATGACCAGAGCTATTACGATCATAAAAACATGCAGGTAATTTCAATAGTTTATTAAATATTAAACGACGAAAATCCATCACAACATTACGTGCCACACAATTAATAAAATAATTAGAAATAAAACCAGCCATACCACGCAGCAAAAAAATCAATACAATAATAAAAGGTAACCATTTAATAAAAGCCGTATCACGATGAATAAAACCTCGATTAATAATCGGCTTCACCATCCAAGTAAACCCTGCATCAATGAGAGACAATAAGGCCGTTCCAATAATACCTAATACAAAAATCACCCAATACTTTCGAACAAAAGTTAATAAGCGTTTATAAGTTTGAATACCATTAGCCAATCGACTCATAAAAAGAACCTAAATACTATTAAAGGGCTTATTATCACCAATGCCTCAACCAATGCCAAGCACAATCTGAACAGCGCCATACTGTGCTGTGGAAAAAATCTCTGCCCCTTCATCACGATACCGCTCTAATACTGATGGTGCTGGAAAATGATAATGATTCTTGTAACCTGTTGATATAATAGCTTTTATAGGATGAACAGATCGAATAAAGGCCAGACTCGATGAGCTACGACTCCCATGGTGCGGGACTACTAGTACTGTAGATGCTAGAGGTACTTTTTGTAACAGTAAGGCGCGCTCAGCTTCCTTTTCAATATCACCTGTCAATAAAATCGCTTGTTTACCGATGCTAATACGCAGTACGCAAGAACTATTGTTATCCTGATAAGGCATTTCTTTGGGAGGCCAGAGCATATGAAACTGAACGCCATCCCATTGCCAATGCTGGCCTGCATAACAATGATTATAGGCACGATGCCAAGGTGATTTTGGAATACTGGATAAAATAGATTTCACAACAATATGCTTCACTAACCAAAAGGATCCGCCTATATGATCATTATCACCATGACTGACAATTAACATCGTTATTTTCTCAATACCATGAGTTTGCAAAAATGGAATTACAACAGATCTTCCTGCATCCAATCCCATTGGAAATCGAGGCCCAGTATCATAAATTAAGACATGGTGCGCTGTCTGAATTACTGTGGCTAAACCTTGTCCTACATCTAAAACAGTCAACCAAACTACTTTATTTTTTGGACGTGCTGGAACTACAAAAAATATGGGAATCAAAAGCACAACTCCCACTGATCGTAGAGGCAAGCCATAGGGTGCTGCTAGCCACAAAGTACCTATTAAGGCACTCAGTAGTACCCAAAAATCATTGATAGGATGCAGCCATTGGCCCAAGGACCACAGCGATAAAAACAAATACCATAAAGGAGAAAAACATTGTGCCGCTAAGCTCCAAATCCAACAAGCCAGTCCTTTTGAAAATAAAAATATGATCGTCGCTGATAAACAAAGCGGAACAATCAATAATGTGACCCAAGGAATTGCTACTAGGTTAGCGAATATAGACATCAATGCCACTTGATGAAAACAATAAAGTGTAATAGGCAACAAACCCAAATTTAAGACCCACTTTACTCGCCATGAAGACAGCTTGCCTCCCCTGGCATAAGCAATCCAAAAAACTGCCATAAAACTGAGCCAAAAGCTCGAAGAAAATAGAGCAAGTGGCTGCAATGCAAAAATCACAACAAATGCCAATAATAAGCGCCACACAACGGATAAGGGTTGAAAAAAAATAGTTGATAGCACCCATACTGTGACCATAATAATAGCTCGTTCTGTAGGGAGCGAAAAACCGACCAAAAAGCTATAAATCCAGGCCACTAGCATAGAAAATAGATTAGCAATACGCTGAGCAGGCCATTGCAATAACAGCCAAGGAATACAGCGCACTAGACCATTACAAAAATAATACGCGATTAGAACTACCAAACTAATATGCAAGCCTGAGATCGCTATCAAATGAGCTGTACCTGTTTTCTGGAATACAAGTAAGTCATCTGCTGAGATTAATTTTTTTGAACCTATACTAAGTGCATTAATAATGCTACCTAATTGCTGTGAGTGAACGTGATGTTGTATTGCATCCTGCACCTTTTCCCGAAAGGCATTAATTGAAATAGATGCTTTTGATAACAAAAGGGCTTTATTATGCAATACATAAGCAGAAGCCACGATATCATGCATTTTCGCCCAGCGTTCTAAGTTAAATCCATTAGGATTATGTAAGCCATGAATTAATCTCAACTTTAAAAGAAACTGCCAGTGCTCACCTGTGTGAGGTATTCTTATAGGCCGGTACCAGGACACTTGAATATTCCCTACTTTTGATTTTAAAAGGAAACGAAGACCTAATTTATTTTTTTCAGGTATGCTATTAATAGAACCTATTACAGTCATTGGTTTTTTTAAAAACGATTCCGGCAATTTCTTTGGCGATAAAAACCAGTGTAATACTAACAACCCTGCTAGAAAAAAGCCTAAAAACTTCATAGGCTATTGAAACAGTTCTAAAAAAAACAAAAAATACTGTCATTAAAAAATAACGATTACAATTTAGGAAAGACTGTGTATAAATGCTAAAGCAAACGCTCTACAAAGTTTGAAAATTGTCAACAGTTTTACATTTTGATGTAAGCAAGAACGATTTGTTCGGATTGATTATCATATTACATAAAGATAGAATATTAAAGAGTTAGATATACATTTAAGTGATTAGAGTTAGACTGTTGCTGTCAATTTTTTAGCAAGAAATAGTCGCATTAATTATATATTCACAAATGGGCAACACTTAGCAGATGACAATATTTGAAAAATCATCAGTGGCATCGTTAATCTTCTCTTTATCAACTTATCTTCCATAGTACCAAATTACTCAAAAGATCATCCATAATACCTTAATTCGGATATATCATATAAAAAATTTTTATTTTAATAAAATCTTAATAATTATTAGCATAATATATAAATGATGGTGGCTATATAGTAAGAATTTAAATTATTTTTAAAGAATAAAGTTTCTTACTTTAAATAAATCAAACATTTTGTACAGGTAAAATATGTCTATAAGAATAGATCTCTCTCAAGATCCAGAAATATCCAAAAAAATCAAAACAAGACAAATTAGAACGACACTTCTTAAAGATCTACCCAGACTTAATAAACATGTTTTTATTTTTAATGGTACCAAAACAACGTTTAAATACGAACAAAATAATAATCAAGAAACCGCCTACCAATGCTTTGCTAATTTAGCAAAGCATCATGATATTCAATGCAATGATCTTAAGTGGTCACGTTTTATAGAGGGAATGAATCAAAACGGGTTTTTGCACTGTACGGAATTAGCTGTGAAGGATGCTGTATTGCTTAATGGATATATTAGCACTACTACTGTTAGTGCCCAATACGAAATAAATCAAAGAAAAAATGCCTCAAATTTAGATATAGTGGAGCATGTCATAGTTAAAGACTCGAATAAAAAAGTATGTGCTACTTTTAAAACTCACTACTCTATCTCCGATCAGAATGTACAGTATTATGATACACTCATAAATCTTAAGTCTAATTATGGAAAACAAGTATTCTCAGAAACGCGCTCTTTAGTTACTAAAATAATAGAATATTTTAAAGAAACTATTAATCAAAGATCTTTTTCTAGTTTTAATTTCTTTAATAAGAAAAAAGAAATTATTCGTGATTTAACTAATAATAACACAAGTAAGAATTATGATGAATATTTAACAGAAAGCAATAAGAAAACTGTGGAAAATAAATCATCTTTTAATTCTCGATCAAGCTTAAAAATTTAAAAATAAGAAAGTATCTATAAGCTATCTTTCCTCATATTTTTATAGGGTTACTACAGAAATCTAATGAGATTGAAGCTATTTTACAGTTATTAAAAATGATCGATATTAAAGAAAGTATTGTCACTATTGATGCGATAGGATGTCAACAAAAAATTGTCCGACAAATTCACAAAAAGGAGCCGATTACATATTAGCATTAAAAGAAAATCAGCCCATTTTATATAACGATGTTGTCAATATCTTTAAAAATGCTACTGAAAGGTGAAAAAAAAATTTAACATAGAGCAGCAATGCTTTATGTGTGCCACAAAGCATTGCAAACGAACCCACTTAGGAGATACTATCTATTTCTTTCATTGTTAAACGTACACGACCTTGACGATCAATCTCAATCACTTTTACGCGAATATTTTGACCTTCTTGCAAGTAATCACGTACATTCTCAACTCGCTCCTTAGTAATTTGCGAAATATGAACCAGTCCTTGACGTCCTGGTAACACTTCTACAAACGCACCAAAGTCAACGATTTTTACTACCGTACCTTGGTAGATCTTACCTACTTCAACATCTGCGGTTAATGCTTCAATACGACGAATAGCCTCTGACATATCATTACTATTAACCGCAGCAATTTTAACAACACCATCATCAGTAATATCAATGGTAGAATGAGTTTGTTCTGTTAATTCACGAATCATAGCACCTCCTTTACCAATGACATCACGAATTTTATCAGGATTAATTTTAATCTTTTTAATACGAGGCGCATATTCTGAAATATCTTGACGTGGCGTTTGAATAGCTTCTGTCATTTTATCTAAAATATGTAAACGTCCTTGCCTTGCTTGCTCTAAGGCCGTTGCCATAATTTCTCTAGTAATACCATCAATTTTAATGTCCATCTGCAAAGCAGTGACACCTTCTCTTGTACCAGCGACCTTAAAGTCCATATCCCCTAAATGATCTTCATCCCCCAAAATATCCGATAAAACGGCATACTTATTACCTTCTTTAATCAAGCCCATGGCAATACCTGCAACGGCTGACTTGATGGGAACACCAGCATCCATCAATGCCATACTCGTACCACACACAGAGGCCATAGAGCTAGAACCATTAGATTCTGTAATTTCAGACACTATACGTAACACATAGGGAAAGGTTTCTAAAGAAGGAATAACTGCCTCCAAAGCACGCTTAGCAAGCTTACCATGGCCAATTTCACGACGTTTTGGTCCGCTAATAAAGCCTACTTCGCCAACACAGTAAGGAGGGAAATTATAATGCAACATAAAGTTTTCACGATACTCGCCTGCTAAGTCATCAACAATTTGCGCATCACGTTCAGTACCCAAAGTACAAATGACCATCGCTTGAGTTTCACCACGGGTAAATAAAGAAGAGCCATGAGTACATGGCAAGATATTCACAGCAGTTGAAATAGGACGAATGGACTCTGTAGAGCGACCATCAATACGAGGTTCTCCAGAAAGAATTTGCCCTCGAACAATCTCTTTTTCTAAACAATGGAAAAGATTTAAAACAAGTTCTTCTGTAGCTGGCTGCTCTAGAGTCTGATCTGCAAACTGATGAACTATTTTTTCACGAATATCATTAATACATTGTACACGTTCTTGCTTTGCACAAATTCTATAAGCATCACACAATGATACTTCACAAGCCTGCTTGATTTTTGACTCCAAATCAAGATTGTTCTCTGGTGGCTGCCAATCCCACTTTGTCGCTCCAACAGTATCTGCAAACGCTTTAATGGCTTGAATTGCGACTTGGAATTGCTCATGGCCAAATAAAACTGCCCCCAACATAATCTCTTCAGATAACTGATCAGCTTCAGACTCCACCATAAGCACTGCATTTTCAGTGCCAGCAATTACTAAATCTAACTGTGAACTAGCAAGCTGTGCATTTGAAGGATTTAATAGATAACCTCCATCATAGTAACCAACACGGGCTGCTGCCAAAGGCCCATTAAAAGGAATTCCTGAAATCGCCAAAGCAGCTGCAGTACCTATAATCGCAGGCACATCGGCAGATACATTCGGATCCAAAGACATCAAAGTGACAATCACTTGCACTTCATGAGTAAATCCTTCTGGAAACAAAGGACGAATAGGACGATCAATTAAACGCGAAATTAAGGTTTCTTTTTCGGTAGGACGTCCTTCACGTTTAAAATAACCTCCAGGCACTTTACCCACAGAATAGGTTTTTTCCTGATAATTCACTGTCAGTGGAAAAAAATCACGACTCTCACCGATTTCTTTTTTACCAACAACGGTCACTAACAAAACCGTATCGCCCATGCTCACCAATACAGCACCATCGGCTTGACGACCAATACGACCTGTTTCTAAGGTGCACTGGTGGCCACCATATTGAAAGGTTTTCACCACTTTATTAATACTCACTATAATGTATTCCCAATTAATTTATTTAGTTAATAGACGATGAGCGAAGCTTTAGGCGCTGCACTAAATTACGATAGCGTTCCTGATCTTTTCTCTTGAGATAAGCTAATAGCTTGCCACGATGTTTAACCATCCGTATTAAACCACGACGAGAATGATGATCATGGTTATGTTCTTTAAAATGTTTTTTAAGTTTTTCAATACGACCTGTTAACAAAGCCACTTGGACTTCAACAGATCCAGTATCTTTATCAGACAAACGATATTGTTGAAGGATACTTGCCTTCTCTTCAGAAATTAATGACATTATACTTTCCTCTTAGTCTTTTAAATTTTCGGTAAAATCCACTGTCATTTGCAGAAAGATACCGACGCTTGCAGGCAATTATTTTACTCGCAAAAATTCACAAAATCGTGCCATTATAACGAAACTTTCCTCAGCCGTCATGCAAAACAGTCAATCTAATTTAGTGAAACTGGGCATCTTGCACAAATAAGCTTGTAAACGCTGGCGTAATTCTGGACGTTTTAAGGCATAAGTGATCGTGGCTTCCAAAAAACCCATAGGACTCCCACAATCGTACCGATGTCCATTCAGTGGAAATGCTCTCACCTGCTCTTCTATTAATAGCATTGCAATAGCATCGGTGAGTTGCACTTCACCACCTGCTCCTTTTTCAGTGTTCTCCAGTAATTTAAAAATACGTGGCGTTAATATATATCGACCGATAACTGCCAAGTTAGAAGCTGCGTTATCTGGTTTCGGTTTCTCAACTATCTTAGCAATCACATTCGATTGAGGGGCTAAAGTGACAATACCATAACGGTCTGTATTCTCTAATGGCACTGTTTCAACCGCTAATAGACTCGATGGCATGGCTTCAAAATCAGCTACCATAGCCTGCAGACAAGAACTTGGATGACTCTCTATAATATCATCGGCTAATAACACTGCAAAGGGTCGATTGCCTACTACAGGTTGAGCACACAACACAGCATCCCCTAATCCACAAGAGTGCTCTTGTCGGACATAAGTTATCTGTATTCCATCAGGTACTATATTTTTTATTATTGATAAAATATTGTATCGTTCCTGCTGTTCTAAATAATGTTCTAATGCACTATTAGTATCAAAATAATTTTCAATAGCGGATTTACTACCACTTGTCACTAATATAAGTTCTTTAATTCCTGCCGATAACGCTTCCTCAACCACATATTGAATTAATGGTTTATCAATAATAGGTAACATCTCTTTAGGGATTGCCTTAGTTATAGGCAAAAAGCGCGTTCCCATACCTGCTACTGGAAAGACAGCAACCTCAAGCTTCGGTTTCATAAAACTCTGCTCTTAACAATTTTTTCCCCGCCTCTACACCATATTGATCAAATGGATTAATATTCCATAAAATAGCCTGGGTAAATACTTTATGCTCATACATAGCAAGCAAAGCACCCACCTTTTGTGGCGTTAAAGAAGACATGGAAATAAGACTACTGGGTCGATTTCCTAATAAACGTTGATATAAAGCGATCTCTTGATTCTGGTTACCATAGCACAAAGCCATTGCTTGCGCTAAACAATTACGATAAGCAAATTCATCCTCTGTGACCGCAATGAAATCAACAGGCACAAGATCACTGCCTTGCAACAATAATTGATGAAAACTATGCTGACTACCTGGACCTGTTCCTCCCCAAATAATAGCTCCTGTTGGATAATGAATAGGCTGACCTAGCTGACTTACTTGTTTTGCTAAACTCTCCATATGGAGCTGCTGCAAATAAGAAGGTAAGCGTGTGAGCGCATTATGATAAGGAATAATGGCCTGTGTTTGCGCTTGAAAAAAATGACGATATACCAAACTCAAAAAAGCTAAAATCACCGGCACATTAGCTGTCCAGACCTGTGACTGGAAGTGTTGATCTATTTCATAAGCACCCGATAAAAATTTTTGGAACATCTCCCAACCAAAAGCGAACACAAGACTTAAACTAACAGCCGACCATAGTGAAAAACGTCCCCCTAACCAATCCCACAGTGGAAAAATATTTGTCGATAAGACTCCTAAATTTCTCGCACGTTGCGCCTCTGCTGTTATTGCCATCACCTGATCCTGCCAAATTTTAGGCAATGCAGATTGCAACCATATGATCACCTTTTTTGCATTAGCCACTGTTTCCACAGTGGTAAATGACTTGGAAACAATGATTAGTAAAGTTTTTTTAGGGTCTAAGAATGCCAACAATTTTTGAATTGCAGCTATATTCTGATTCGCTATGAAGTGACATTGAATACGTGCATCCGCCATAGAAGCAAAGGCATCGTATAAAAATCGTGGCCCCAAATAAGAGCCACCAATACCCACATGAATAATATCGGTAATGCCCTGTTGATTCACCAAAGATTCACTATGACGCATTTTTTGAAAACATTGTGTAATCTCATGGGTTTGTTGCTCAGGATCACGCAACATAGTATGCCAAGCAGCACGTCGTTCACTAAAATTAACAATCCTTCCTGAAATTAGGCGATCAATAGCACTTGATAAACCACAGCTATCGGCCAGTTCTGAAAATAACTGCAATGCAGTATCATTTAAATAATGTCGAGAATAGTCAACAGAGAGCCCTGCCACATTCATTACATAATGCCCTATTGGCTGAAGTGGCTTGCTTTTTAACTCAAAATAATAAGCGTCTAGCTCTTGCCACACAGCATGATCTGTGAGTAACGTCATGGGCAGGCATTGTAGCTGATCAGATGATTTAGGTCACCTTCCTAATAGAGCAAAATTCTCTAATCCTCAACACCTACACCATTTTTGCTTCTACATAATAAAAACACAAAGTGATAAAGCAAGTTTGAATCCCACACCACAACCGTTATACTTGCGGCCTATGAAAAAAGAAAAGACCATCGATTTTGAAGCTTCATTCAACAAGCTCAATACACTTGTTGACACCATGGAGCAAGGCCACCTGCCTCTGGAAGATTCATTAAAGCATTTTGAAGAAGGGATAAAATTAATACGTCAATGCCAAGAGGCACTGAATATAGCCGAACAGAAAGTAGCGATTCTCACTAAAAAGCAAGAAAAAGAAACTCTAGAACCTTTTGACACTGATGAATAAAGCAACACCACTGAGCCCTTTTCTACAAAATTGTCAACATCGAATCACAGATCAGCTTAAACAATACCTGCCCCCTAGCTCACAAATGCCTCAACGTTTACATCAGGCCATGCATCACGCTGTGCTCAATGGAGGGAAGCGGCTAAGACCACTATTGGTCTATGCAACTGGTCAAGCACTGCACACCTCTATTGAAAATCTAGATAGTCCAGCAGTTGCTGTTGAATTGATACACTGCTATTCACTAATCCATGATGACCTACCGTCTATGGATAATGACGACCAACGCCGTGGTCAACCCGCTTGTCATAAAGCATTTGATGAAGCCACTGCGATTCTGGCAGGTGATGCACTACAGAGCCTTGCTTTTAGCTGCTTAAATGAGATCAAAATGGTACAAATACTTGCTAAAGCAAGCGGTTCACAAGGGATGGTAGGCGGACAGGATCTTGATTTAGCTGCTGAAGGCCAGACTCTAAAACTCGCTGCATTGCAACAGATCCATCAATTAAAAACTGGTGCCTTGCTTGAAGCAAGTATTGAGCTAGGCGCTATGGCAGCGGGCTGTTGTAGCCACTCCATCATGACACACCTTAAACAGTTTGCTCAAGCAATCGGTCTTGCCTTTCAAATTCAAGACGATCTACTCGATGCTCAAGGCAACAGCCATAGCCTAGGCAAAACAGCAGGCATTGATGCTATTAATCACAAAGTAACTTACATAAGTCTACTTGGCCTAGCGGAAACAAAACGTCATTTACAACAACAATATGAATTAGCAATGACTTGGTTAAATCAACTCCCCTTTGATACTCATAATCTTGAACTACTGTGTGCCTACATTGTAAACCGAAATTACTAGTAAAAATTTAAATTGGCACATGGATTATATTTTAAAAACTCTACTCACAGAAAAATACCAAATCATTGATTGGTATTGGCCACTTGCAAGCCTTGTCAGAACAAGCCATTATGACTACTACTATGAATAATAATCAAAAATACCCTCTATTAATGAGTATCAACACACCAGCGGATCTACGTCGCTGTCAACACTCTCAATTACCCGAGTTAGCACAAGAACTGCGTGACTACTTAATTCACAGTATCAACCAATGTGGCGGGCATTTTGGGGCAAATCTTGGAGTGGTTGAACTGACTATTGCGCTACACTATGTCTACAATACACCTAAAGACCAGCTGATCTGGGATGTAGGTCATCAAGCCTACCCTCACAAAATTCTAAGCGGACGTCGCGATCAAATCACCACCATCAAACAGCCTGGTGGTCTTGCCCCCTTTCCAAAACGTTCAGAAAGCGAATACGACTGCTTCGGTACCGGACATTCCAGCACTTCTATTAGTGCTGCCTTAGGCTTAGCTATTGCCAATGAAATGAACCATACCTCTGAGCGTGCTGTAGCTATTATTGGCGATGGTGGATTAACCGGTGGTATGGCATTTGAAGCATTAAATCACGCAGGCGCTCTAGATCCCAACATGCTTGTCATTCTAAATGATAATGACATGTCAATTTCTAATAATGTCGGTGCATTAACTCATTATCTTGCACGCATTCTATCGGGAAAAATATATTCAACCTTACGAGAAGGCAGTAAAAAAGCTCTCTCTAAAATGCCTCCTATCTCACGCCTAGCCAAAAAAACAGAAACGCATTTAAAAGGTATGATCGTACCTGGGACTATCTTTGAAGAACTAGGCTTTCATTACCTTGGCCCCATTGACGGACATGATCTATTGTCATTGATAAAAACACTGGAAAATTTAAAACATCTAGAAGGTGCTAAATTACTTCATGTGATTACCAGTAAAGGAAAAGGTTATCAACCGGCTGAAACAGATCCTATTAAATACCACGCAGTTAGTTCAGGTTTTCATTCACAATCCAGTCAGAAAAAAACCAAGGCCACAACTTATTCAAGCGTATTTGGTCAATGGCTTTGTGATATGGCCGCCGAAGATCAGAATCTCATCGGTATCACACCTGCTATGTGCGAAGGATCAGGCCTGCAGCAATTCGCTAAACAATATCCACAACGTTATTATGATGTTGGTATTGCAGAGCAACATAGTATTACCTTTGCAGCAGGCCTAGCCTGTGGAGGAAAAAAACCTGTGGTAGCAATCTACTCCTCATTTTTACAACGAGGCTACGATCAATTTATCCATGATGTGGCCTTACAAAACTTAGATGTTACCTTTGCGATAGATCGAGCAGGCTTGGTAGGTGCCGATGGGCCCACCCATGCCGGTAGCTTTGACCTAAGCTATTTACGCTGCATTCCTAATATAATTCTTATGGCTCCTGCTAATGAAAATGAATGTCGCCAAATGTTAACGACCGCCTACCGCTATCCTGGCCCTGCGGCAGTACGTTATCCAAGAGGTAGCGGGCCTGGTCATACTATCGACCATGATTTACAGTCGTTACCTATTGGTAAAGGCCTTTATAGTCGTATTGGTAAAGACGTAGTGATACTTGCTTTTGGCAGTATGCTCACCCCCGCTATAGCAGCTGCTGATATTATCGATGCTACTGTAATCAATATGCGATTTATTAAACCTTTAGATGAAATGCTACTCTTTGAAGTCACCCAAAATCATCAACTGGTAGTCACCATTGAAGAAAATACCTTACTGGGAGGTGCTGGCTCTGCTGTGAATGAGTTTATCGTAAGTAACGATATCTTTGTCTCTGTATTAAATCTTGGCTTACCCGACCAATTTATTGACCATGGCGTTCATCAAGAGATGCTAAAGCACTGCGGATTAGATCCAAAAGGGATTGTGCACTCTATCCAAAAACGTCTCAAAGTAGCCCATATATCACCCCATAATCCAACTAACCACTGTAAAAATGTATAGCCTAAAACGACAAAAAAGTACATTTAAATATTTATATTCATAAAGTACCAAAACGACTAAAACTTATTCTAATGCTCATAAAACTCCTGTCAAACATTACCAATTGACCATTACAGGCTTTTAATTTTAATCAAAATGAATTTATTTAAGATTTCATTAATATTTGTTCTATATAATTAAGTAGAGGTTATATTATGGCATTGCAAACACAGTCACTCTTTTCACAAACTAAAAAAAATCTATCAGATTTCGATGAGAATGAGACACTCACTTGTCTAAAAACAAAGTGTAACAAGCTTCTGCAATATAATCAATTTTCTATAGAATCTGATGATAAAAAAATAATAAAAGATGTTATCAATTCTATCAATAAAGTCCAACATCACAGAAAGATACTAGCTAGCGAAAACGAAGAGACTCGTTATGATAACGGAAAGCCAAAATATAAAGGATTTTTAGAAATTAACTACATAACACAAACTAATCAATGTGAAATTGAAAAACATACAAATATTATAAAAAACAAGCTCAATGATTTTTTGCAAAAGCAATCTATTTCTCAAAATTCAAAAAATAACAATCTTTTGAAAATTTTAGAAAAAATAAAAACTCTTTTAAATCAATTATTACTGCTTATTAGCCCCCAAAAAAGTGATACTAATAAAAAAGAAATTTTAAAAGATATTGAAAATCACAAAAATTCATTATCCCTCCCAAGAAATTTTTATCAATAATTAAAGTCTTAAATTATTAATAAAAATTAAGGGGATATAACAAATCATAGTAATTATTTAATACTTTATTAAAATTGGAGCAAAAATAAATCCAATCTTGATAAAGAGTCTTATAATATGAGAAACACGGCTGAAAATAGAACTATACAAAAAAATTTAAAGCTCCCGACTACTAATAAACAACCCTCATCTCAAGAGCACATGTTAAATGAAATTGATAAATTGTATGAAACGCTAGATAGCATAAATAAAATTTCTACAGGAGTTTCGCATTTAGTAATGAACTATTATAATTTTTAGGATTGAACGAACGGAATAGGAAACCCAGATTGTCTCGACACAAATGCACAAAAGAACTTTATAGAGCCTTCCTAGAAGCGAGCAGTGTACGTTACTCAGGATTAGCGTTATCAGAGGTGAGTCCAGAAACAGCACTCTCCCATGACAGTATAAGCCGATGGTTATCGGATCAAAATTTTAGACCGTCCCAGGTTTGGCAAACGGTACGAGCCTATGTAGATCATTCAACTCCATCGCTATTAATAGTGGACGATAGAGTGTTATCAAAAATACACAGTAAAAAAATAGATTTGGTTCATTATCAATATTCGGGTAATGCCCATGATGTGATTGCAGGGATAGGTTTAGTGAATTTGGTGTGGTATGGATTAGAGGAAAGAAAAGGAGTTCCAGTGGATTATAGAATTTATGATAAAGACAGTGATGGCAAAACAAAAAATACCCATTTTTGTGAGATGCTTTCCTTGGCAAAGAGCAGAGGGTTTATTCCTGAGGCGGTGGTGATGGATTCTTGGTATTCAAGTTTAAAAAACCTCAAAGCAATAAGAGATCATGGGTGGACTTGGGTCACTCCTTTGCGAAAAAACCGCAAGGTGAATAGAAATCAAACATTAGAAAACTTAGTCATTCCAGATGAAGGGTTGTCTATTCATCTACGCGGCTATGGGTGGGTTACGGTATTCAAGTTCGTGGCTAAAAATAGCCGCGTTGATTACGTGGCGACTAATATGACTCACCCGACACGAGAAACCATTCAATCTATTGTGCAGGCGCGTTGGTCAATCGAAACTTATCATCGGGAACTTAAGCAGACTTGTGGCATTGAGCGTTGTCAGGCACGAAAGGGTCGAGCGCAAAGAAATCACATTTGTATGGCCATTATCGCTTGGATTAATAAAAATATGCGTCGCCTACAAGACAAAATCTCTTTTTATCAGCAAGACTGGCATACCATCAAGCCTGCTATCACTCAAAGCATTCGATCTATTATGCCATTCACCTAAAAACAAAAGTGCGAAACTCCTGTTCTATAGGAAATTCATTAATACGTTATTGTATACCTATAACAATTAACTTTTTCATACTAGATAATTTATTAGAATCTATTAAAAAAGAATCTGAACGTATTAAAAATTCCAGTCATAATGTCGCTCCAAATCTTAAATTTTTAATCGAAATACTAACGCAAATGAAACAGTGCATCACTAACCCTAGTGATGAGAATCTAAAAAAATATAAAAAACTTATCAAAATTTCCTCTTATAGAAAATACAATCATTACAAAACTAGAGTTGGATGGAGAATGTATAGTTTTGGTAGTTTTCTCGCTTTAAATTTTTTATGCTTAGCAGTAGTGGGAGGGTTAATAGCAGCAACTCCTTTAGCCCCAACTTTAATCATACTTGGAATCTCTTTTGCATTTGGGTTTGGTGTTTTAGCGATTGCAGGCATCCTATTAAAAAATTTAGGGCAAGCACAAACTATAATAAAGCACATGAATCAATTTTATAAATTTATTCAGAACACGTTACAACGGCAAGCTGGAAATAGTAGTAGTTTACCCTCTCAACCTACAGAAAAAAATGCACAAATAACATCTAGTATACAACCTCTTCTTAAAACTATATCAGATTCAAGTCTTTCCGCACTATTACCAGAAAATGTAATCAACCTGAGTTCGATGAAAAGGTGTAAAGTAAGTGATTGAATAAAAGGCTCTTTCATGGTTAAGTTTCGTGCAAAAGCAGCTAATTTCAGTAAATCAAACCTTAAAAGGAAGAGCCGTATGGATAAGTTAGTCGATTTATATTGTGTTGTCGATGATTTTTGTCAATTAGTATTGCCTGAATTAGAGAAAGCTTCTTTGCCTAATTTGAGTAAAAAAAGAACTAGGTCATGCCGACTGACTCCCTCAGAAATCATGACGATTGTCATCCACTTTCATCAAAGTCATTATCGTGATTTTAAAACCTATTATATTAATTATGTAAAACAGCATTTGTATAAAGCCTTCCCTGATTTGGTCAGTTATAATCGCTTCGTTGAACTGATGCCATCCATATTGGTACTCTTGTGTTTATTAATGCATTTCCAAAGCAAAACATTAACAGGAATTTACTTTATTGACTCTACCACATTATCTGTGTGCCATCCTAAACGTTCATCATCAAATCGTGTTTTTAAAGGGCTTGCTAAAAAATAGAAATCAACTATGGGTTGGTTTTTCGGCTTTAAACTGCATTTAGTCATTAATGATAAAGGGGAAATACTGGCTTTCAAAATAACGAAAGCTAATACGGATGACCGTAAACCTGTTGATGAGTTAACACAAGGATTAGAGGGTAAATTGATAGGTGATAAAGGATATATTTCTTCTGAATTATTTAATCAATTATACCTGCGTGGTTTAAAATTCATTACACGCCTACGAAAAAATATGAAAAATAAACTGATGCCAATGATCGACAAATTATTATTACGAAAACGTGTGATTGTTGAAACCGTCATTGATCAATTAAAAAATATTAGTCAGATAGAACACTCTCGTCATCGTAGTCCTGTCAATTGTAGGGTTAACATCCTGGCTGGATTAGTCGCTTATTCTTTACAAACTAAGAAGCCTTCTTTATATTTGAATAACAATTTTTCAATCTTAGCATGAGTTAGGTCGAACTCACGTTAAATAGCAACTGAACTAAAGCCAAACCATTGATCAAAATGCAGTAACGAAGTATCTACCAAATGAAACGGTGTAAATTGAATTGCATAACAGCCTAAGGCATAAATTAAAAATACCCAGTATAGTTTACCAATAACATCAAATAGCAAAGCTCCCCTTTGACAGTATCGATGCAAATATACTGAAATCAGAATCATCCCTACACCCCAAGGAATATAATACAGTAGAGTCTCTAGCTGATACCTACATCCTTGATAGTGAGTCACCCTAAAATTAAGGGTAATGTAGATGGCTGAAAGGAATAACAACACACCAAGCCATCCCAATAATACAAATTCTTGCTTCAGCCATCGAATCATTAAAACACCCTACGCTATTTTTTATACACCCATCTAGAGAAGACAAGATGAAAAAACACCCAGAAATACATTCTGTTTTAAAGTCAATTCTCTATATCAATTGAATAGCTTAATCGCTTTTTCTTAAAAAAAACTTAAGTAAAATCAGTCATTTTAAAACTCTTTAAGATCAAAAACATAAAATATCTGATCTAAATGTACAAATAAGAATGAATATTTCAGAAATGGCACTAGAAAAACTTATTTCTTCTAAAATTAAATAATCCAAATCTTAATTGATCTTCAGCCAGCCAGCTAGGTGCTCTACCACTAAGCTTGCTTTTAATTAGGTAAATCATTATCATTTCACTTTTTATTTTAAACACTTATAGAAGGTAATAATCAACCTATGCCAATGCTTGATATTCAAGAGAACTCATCATTTGATGTGGCATTACGTCGCTTCAAAAGAGCCTGTGAAAAAGCAGGTATTCCCACTAAATTACGCCAAATTGAATACTATGAGAAGCCAACAGCAAAACGTAAGCGTAAAAAAGCGGCTGCTATTAAGCGTTATGCTAAAAAACTTCAAAAAGAACAAGAAGCGTTAGAGCGCGAACGCACACACCACTGATACAAAGGAATCAGTCATGGCAGAGACACTGAAAAAAAAGCTTCAGGAAGACATGAAAGATGCCTTGCGTAATAAAGACAGTGTACGCCTTTCAGCGATTCGGCTTTTATTAGCTGATATTAAAAAGCGTGAAATTGATGATCAAATCGCTTTAGATGATACTGCTCTATTAAAATTAATCAGCAAAAAGATTAAAAAATGTCAGGATGCGAGTGAACAATTTACTAAAGCAAGCCGTACTGAACTTGCTGATAAAGAAAACCAGGAAATTGCTGTGCTCAAACACTATCTTCCTGAACCACTGAGCGCCGAAGCAATCGAAATTGCTATTAAAAAGGCAATTGAAGAAACAAATGCAGATTCTATCAAAGATATGGGAAAACTGATGGGACATCTAAAACCCCAACTGGAAGGTCGTGCAGATATGCGTATTGTAAGTATGAAAATAAAAGAACTTCTCAATAAATAAGCCCATGACAGGGCGCATTCCTCAAGCAGCCATTGAAGATTTACTCTCGCGCATTGATATCGTTGATATTATTCAAACACGCGTTCCTATCGTAAAAAAAGGGCAAAACTATCAATCCCGCTGCCCTTTTCATGATGAAAAAACACCTTCATTCACTGTTAGCCAACATAAACAATTTTATTATTGCTTTGGCTGTGGTGCCTCTGGCAATGTCATTAATTTTCTAATGAACTACGACCGTATGGAGTTCTTAGAGGCACTCTCCTGGCTTGCTTCACAAGCAGGTATTGAACTACAACAAGACAAGCACAGCCTTGGTTTTGACCCAAAGCACCAAAATCTCTACCCAATAATGGAACAGATTGCTCTTATTTATCAAAAAAATTTACGTCAGTCACAACAAGCCATCAATTATCTAAAAAGCCGAGGGCTTTCTGGACGTACTGCACACTATTTTATGATAGGTTATGCGCGCTCTGATTGGGACCATATTGCAAAAAAATTCAATAAAAAAGCACTTATCGATACGGGCATGATAATTTGTAAAGATTCCAAAACGACATACGATCGCTTCCGCGATCGTATCATATTTCCCATCCGCGATCTTCGAGGACGGGTCATCGCATTTGGTGGTCGCAATCTAAACGACTGCCAAATGCCTAAATATTTAAACTCACCAGAAACAGCACTCTTTCATAAAAGTAGCCAACTGTATGGCTTATATGAAGCACGAAAAGTACAGCAGCCATTAAAGCAGCTTCTTATTGTCGAAGGTTATATGGATGTTATTGCATTAACCGAACATGGCCTCACCTATGCTGTTGCCACCTTAGGCACTGCCATCAATACTAAACACATCCAAAAAGCATTAAGATACACTAATAAGCTAGTTTTCTGCTTTGATGGTGACACAGCTGGAAAGCAAGCTGCTTGGAAAGCACTGACTATAGCTCTGCCTTTACTCAGGGATGATATTCATCTGCGATTCTTATTTCTACCCGACCATGAAGACCCTGACACATTAGTACAAAAAATCAAAAAAGACGCTTTTGAAAAGCTCATTGAACAAGCAGCCTCCTTATCTCAGATCTTTTTTGAAACATTATCACAGCAATTTCCACCTCATTCTATAGATGGCAGGACACAATATGCATATAATGCGTTAAAACACATTAATACCATGCCAAAAGGCATTTTTTATCAATTTATGAAACAAGAACTCGCTCAAAGGCTAAATGCCAATATTCAAGAACTTGAATCATTAGGACAAAATACCAATAAAATTAAGCCTTTTACTCAAACTAATCACCATCAATTAAACCCAGCACAACTTGCAACTGCCTTATTATTACAATATCCACATCTTGCACAAGAAGTACATAAAGATCACATCTTACAGTCTATTGACATCCAAGGAAAATCCTTACTGCTCGATCTTATTCAATGGTTTCGTTCTCAGCCTACGCTCACAACAGGTACACTATTAGCCTTACCTCTATCAGAGGCACAAAAAAAAACCATCTCTATGCTTGCTAGAATGGAATTTCCATTGTCCAAAACTGGTCTAGTCGCTGAGTACAAAGGAGCACTCAAGCGCCTAGAAGAACTTGCAACGCAACAACAATTGGCTACTTTAATTCAAAAAGCTAAAATAACACCACTGTGTCCAGAAGAAAAACAGCGCTTATCGAATCTTTTAGCTAAAAAATCCGTTATTAAAGACTAGCCGAATCCAATACATATAGTTACAATACTAGGTTTAATTTTGCCTTGAGGTTAGATACCTCTTCAAATATAAGAGGTATGTATAATATTATGTCTTCCCCTATCAGCCCCAACGATCAACAAAATAATACTGGATTTAATGCTCTACTCTTAGAAGCAAAGCGCAAGGGTTATCTTATTCATGAAGACCTGATTAATCTTCTACCCAATGATTATATCGATCCTAGTCAGATGGACGCTATTATTAATCGACTCAATGAAATGGGTATTAAAGTCTTTGAAGTCCCACCTGACAAAGATACGTTACTTTTAAATAATGAAAATGACGAATCTGAAGAAGAATTAAATGAGGTCATTGAAGTACTTGCTAGCGAAACTCGAACTACTACTGATCCTGTGCGCATGTATATGCGTGCAATGGGTAGAGTAAAACTCTTAACACGTGAAGGTGAAATTGTTATCGCTAAGCGTATTGAATCTGGTATTCGACAAGCACTCAGAGCATTAGTTCGTTACCCTGAACTTATTGAAAAGTTTATTGCAAGTTACAATGATGCTGTCGCTAACGAAGGGCGCCTAAGCGACCTACTCATTGGCTTTTATGAGGACACTCAAGAAACAGTAAAATCAAAACAGAAAAAAACACCTACTGAAGAGGCCACCAATGAAACTGTTAATGCTGAAACTAGTAGTGATGATGAATTCAACGATAGTGGGCCTGACCCTGAAGAAACTAAAGAACAAATAAAAACGCTTAAAAAACTATTACAGCGTTACAAAAATGCAGTCAAAAAACATGGGAAAGAGCACGACACAACATTAAAACATCAAAAAAACCTTGCTGATCACTATTCATATTACAAACTAGCCATCAAGCAATTTACTCATCAAACAATGCGACTATATAAATTACTACGTCATATTAGAAAAGAAGAACGTAGCATTATGACCACTTGTATAAATCAAATAAATATTCCGCGCAAAGCCTTTATTTACTCTTTTACAGGCCATGAAACCGATGAAAAATGGCTACAAAAACTTAAGAAAAAATATAAAGATAAAGAAAAACAGATTGATATGGCGTCAAAAGGAATTTTACTAGCACAAAAGCGTTTAAAAGAAATTGAAGAAAAATCAAACTTAAGTATCTCAGAAATTAAAGAAATTAACCGACGTGTTTCTATTGCAGAAGCAAAATCACGTCGTGCTAAAAAAGAAATGATTGAAGCTAATCTACGTTTAGTAATTTCTATTGCCAAAAAATATACTAACCGTGGATTACAATTTTTAGACCTTATTCAAGAAGGTAATATTGGCTTAATGAAAGCCGTTGATAAATTTGAATATCGCCGTGGTTATAAATTCTCTACCTATGCAACCTGGTGGATTCGACAAGCAATTACTCGCTCTATTGCTGATCAAGCACGTACCATTCGTATTCCAGTACATATGATTGAAACTATCAATAAATTAAATCGTATTACACGACAAATTTTACAAGAAACAGGGCAAGAACCGACACCAGAAGAACTTGGTCAACATATGGATATGCCTGAAGAAAAAGTGCGTAAGGTATTAAAAATTGCCAAAGAACCGATCTCTATGGAGACTCCGATTGGTGAAGATGAAGATTCTAATTTAGGTGATTTTATTGAAGACCTCAATATAGAATCTCCTGTTGATTTTGCAACATCAAAAGGCCTACGCGAAGCAACACAAGAAATTTTAGAATCCTTAACACCACGCGAAGCTAAAGTATTACGGATGCGCTTTGGTATTGATATGAACACTGACCACACTTTAGAGGAAGTTGGAAAGCAGTTTGATGTAACAAGGGAACGTATTCGGCAAATTGAAGCCAAAGCATTACGTAAGCTACGTCATCCAAGTCGTGTTGAAAAATTACAAAGTTTTACAGACACCGATGAACAAGTAGAAAGATAAAAAAGATAAACGGGCCCATAGCTCAGTTGGTTAGAGCAGAGGACTCATAATCCTTTGGTCCGAGGTTCGAGTCCTCGTGGGCCCATCAAATAAATCAAATATTTATAGCTATATACGACCTGTTATAAAAACTACAGGGGCACTGGTGGGGCATTTACCACCAATAAACCATAATAAATTGTTTACCTTACACAGGTAAATTTATTTTCTTTCATAATATTTCGGTATTTTATGGTAAATACTCGGTACTTTTATTTTCAATTGCCCCTGTAGTGCCCCGTAGTAAGATAACAAAAACGTAAGCGAAAGATCAGTTTTGTATAATCATAGGATTACCAAACGCTAGCCCAACAATTCTATGCAGAGTACCAGCCACAGGGTATTACACAGCAAATATTAGTTGATGAATTAATCAATATTCATTGGCATAAGATGCGTGTTCGCATGGCAGAGCAAGCTAATCTTCATAAAAAATACCATGACATAATGACGAAAAGTTATCTTGATGCACCCATAAAATATCTAGTCTCACTGCATAATAATGATAATTTTTCTGAGGCTAAGGACGATAATCAGTGGGTTGCTCATTTAAGCGATAGTGAGATACAAAACGAAATTAAAAATTACCGAGCGACCATTGATAAAGTAGAATCACTGATAAAGCAATATACTGACTATGATGCATTGCTCGATTATTTACCTCCTAGCATCGTATCAAGTTGGCAAGAAGTGTGCGAAGATAGCCCAGAGAAAGAAACGATAACGGGTTTACTTGATTTCCTCGATTACAATGTGCTTAAATTTCACAGGGTGCATTTACATTTGTTAGAACATCACCTTGAGATTAAATTCATCACCTACGGGACAGCCTATTTACCCAATAAGTTCGATATGTCAGTGTTACAATATGAGCAAATATTAAACAATAAATTTGAGAAAACGTTAGCAATGCTGTTGAAACTTAAAGGAACACAGGAAAATATTGAGGTTGAGCAGATGATGCAAAAAACCACATTAACTTACAATAGCGAATAACTAGAAATTCTATGGTATCATATTGTACTGATTTGGACGGTAGTTTAGCAGGTTATTATTAACCTAGAATGTAACTAAAATGTAGCCATTAAATCATTTTTAAGAAATGATGACATTTAAAGTATATTCTTTCCAAGTATAATTCTACTAGCTTTGATTTAACACAGCTCGCTATTGTGAAAATCACTTTAACTAAAAAATTAACGAATATGTTTATTAACTGAAAGGGAGCTATCTTGGTAGCACAAAACAACATGTTAAAAAAAAAAGATGTTAAAGAATGGGGTACATTTAAAGATAGTTTACGTGCGCCAGTTCATAAATGGTTTACGTATCCTGCTGGATTTTCCTATAAAGCAGTAGAATGTTCATTTGATCGATTTAAAATTAAGTCAGGTATGAAAGTTCTTGATCCATTTATGGGTTCAGGAACTACAAATTTAGCCGCCAAATGTAACAATCTGAACTCTGTTGGTATTGAGGCACATCCTTTTGTTTTCAATATTGCGGAAGCAAAATTTAATTGGGATGTAAATTTCATAAAAGTAGAGAAATTTATTTATGATCTGGAATATGAATTTAACACAATATATCGAAAAAAAATACAATCAAAAATTTTTAAGATAGAATCTTTTTTTCCTGAGCTTGTACTTAAATGTTATTCTGTTGATACATTAATTAAACTTTTAATTATACGAGATTATTATCAAAGCTATGATTTAAAGAAAACTGAAAGTAAATTTTTGTTTGTTGCAATTACGGCACTTTTACGTGCTATATCAAGCGCGGCAACAGGATGGCCTTATATAGCACCAAAAAAAATCAAAGTATCTTCTAAAAAAAAAGATCCATTACAAGAATTAACAAAAATTATTAGGGGTATGATTGACGATCTGAAAGAAATTAAGAGCATGTCTTTACCAAACTATGAAAAAACAAGACATAAGTTGATTTTAGGAAATTCGTTAAATATAAAAAATTATATAAAAAATGAAACAATCGATCATATTTTTACTTCACCACCATACTTAAATAATTTTGATTATTCTGACAGAACAAGATTAGAATTATATTTTTGGGGCCACGCAAAAAACTGGCAAGATATAACAAATAATGTTCGTTCAAAATTAATGACTTCAGCAACAACTCAAATATTAAGATCAGATCCTAAATATATTTTTACAAACGAATTTAAACTCACTTGTCCCGAAGTTTTCAAGAAACTAGAAAAATCAGTAGGGAAATTAGAAAAATTAAGAAAAACGAAAGGCGGGAAGAAAAGTTATGACTTAATGCTTATTGGTTATTTCAATGATATTTTTAGGATAATAAAGGGATGTTATGAGGTGCTTAAACCTAATAAAAAAGCATTATTTGTATTAGGTGATTCCGCGCCTTATGGCATTCATATACCGACTGACACACTTATTGGAGAAATAGGATGTTGTATTGGTTTTGATAATTTCAAAACTGAAATCCTAAGAGTTAGAGGTGGAAAATGGCAATCCAACCCTCAAAGACATACTGTATCATTAAGAGAATCTGTTGTAATTTTGGAGAAAAAGAGATAATGGAAGCATATAAACAAGTTGCAAATCCAGGAAGTGCTCTCGGTGAGGGAATTGGTGCTATTATGGAATATGCATTAACTAAAAGATTAGAAATTATAGCAGATGCCCATAATTGCTATTATCTTACGTCAGGAGTTAGGAAAACAAAATCTGGCAATAAAGTAAAAAAATTATTAATGTCAGATAATTATGGAAATGAATATGATATTGATGGTGTTGTTGCAAATGAAGCAATGCAGCCGATTATAATTTTAGAATCCAAATATATTAGATATAAAAAGCATAATAGAGATAAAGGTAGTTGGATTTGTACCGCGCATTCAGCAGTTAGGCGCCGCTACCATAGCATTCGCAGCTCTATCGCAATACTAGCTGGTAACTGGAGTTCATCATCACAAGCAATGATGACAAGTAATGATATCAATCTTTTTCTAATTCCCTTTGAATTTATCTGTTCCGTGTTAAAAGATTATGAAATAGATTTTAATTGGGCTGAAAAAGAAAAAGACAAGGCCACTGCTGCATGGTATAGATTTAATAAACTAAATAATTCCTGCAAAATTGAAATTGGCGATAAATTAGCTTCTTATGTCGAAGAGAAATTAACTACGCTTGTCGCAAAAATTCTAGATGATAATATTGATAGAAGTATTGAAAAAATTGTAGTCGAATTATTATCAAATTTAGGCGAAGTTAAAACCTATGAATTTGAAACAGTTGGCGATGCTATTAATTTTCTTAACAATGAAAATTTAACGGGTCAATTTATAACTACTGATTCAATGACTCTATTTGATCCACCTCCGAAATTTGATGATAATAAATAAAATCTAATATTATGGGGTAATTCAATCTAATACCCAATAACTACACCACTTGTTCTATTAAGCTACGGGGCACTTGAAGATAAAAAATGTCAATAATAAGCAAAAAAAACAATAGTGGTAATTGGCTAACTCTATGATATTATTCTTATTATTGGTTGTAAAGTATTGTGGGTTAGAGTGTTTTAATGACTCATAATCCTTTGGTCCGAGGTTCGAGTCCTCGTGGGCCCATCAATTTTTAAATCAGCAATTTACTTTAATGATTTATTATTTTTATCTCGGTTGAAAGGTACTTGTATTTTTTACTATGAGCTATCATATTTTGCACTGACATCAAGCACTCATTTTCTTTCTTTTAATCAAGCACAATCAATGAGTACAAAATTAAAAACTAAAGATTCTTGGGTACTAATTCATTCTCACGTAGATGATGAATAACAGCTCGAAAAAAATCTCTATTATTAAGCAAGTTTATATAATAAAATCTCGGCTTATTTTTAGGACTTGCTAATAAACAAAGCTTCTTTAATTTTTTTATCCTTCTTGATACTACAACATTTTCTTCGTTAAAAATTTTTTTAAAATCACCTGCTTTGACAAGCTGTTTTTTAGATGAAGTTAACATAAGTTTAAGATATTCATGCTGCTTATCATCAATAATTTTTTTAATCTCTAGACAGTCTTTAAGTGCTGGCAATAAAATATTTTTTGTTAAATAGTTAAATTTTAACAATTGATCTATTTTTCTAATTTCTTCATCCAATCCCGTCAAAACATAATTATACCAAGATAAAATTCCATCTTCTGTTCCTTTATCTGCTTTAGCTAAATATTTATAATACTTGTCTCTGTCATTACAAAAAATAGCTGTTGGATTTAAAATTCTTCCATCAGTAATATTAAAGCCCTGTTTAATTAACATAGCATAGGTTAATAGACGCACTGTTCTACCATTGCCATTTTTAAATGGATGAATCCACGTAAATTTATGATGTGCATGTGCTGTTTTTAATAAATCATATTTAGGTGCAACTTCCTTATTAATAAACATAAACAAATTGTCCATAAAATTTGAGACTTGCATATAATCTGGTGGTTGATGTGATGAGCCTGATATAGCTACCTCACATTTTCGGTACTCACCTGGTGTATCATCACCATCTCTAGCTAACCCCTCAACAACCATTTCATGCACCTTAGAAATAAATATCCGATTAATCGGTGCTGATAAATTATCCTGCTGAAAATACTTTTCAATAAACTGTATTGCATTTTCAATATTGATCATTTCCTGAATATTTTCTTCTGATTTGTCTGTCTTATTACTGATTCTTTCTACAATATAATCAACCAATGTAGTATGATTGCCTTCTATACGAGCAGACTCCACACTTTCGACAGCTTGGAATATACTTTGTAATCTGAAAAAATATTTGTGGACTGGTAGAACCACGCAAGATACGATCACGTAAATTATTTAACGAAACCACCTTGTCAGTAATGGGTGATGAATAAGGAGGGTCTATTATTTTAACAGAGTCTTGTGCATTTAATTCATTCACTATTTTCACCTAGAGAATCAACTATTTAACACAATATTCCTTATCTATCTGATTTTCAATAGATTTGAACAAAAAAATAACTTCTATTATTTATCAAAATGCATAAGTTAATTTACAATATTATGATTTTCATCTAGCATAATTAAAAATAATGTTCATAAATTTGACATGTTGTTGTACAGAAAAGCTCCTGAAAACCTATTGGCAAGATTGATCGTTAAAGTGTCTCTCTCGTAGGTAATAAGCTGCGTTAATAATTAAGAAATTATTTTAATAGAACTCAACCTAAAACCTTTTTAAGCTAGATATAATTGCAGTTTAATCCCTATTAGACAAATCATCTTTTGACATTTTTTCTAAAAAAGCAATATGTGCCAACAGCTCCTCTGAGCTTGCATGAATCACCCTTAAAGCAGCACGATCTGCAGCTAAACGTCGAATCGATGCCTCATCAGACCCTATATCAGCCGTTGCTGTGTTTTCAAACTGAAACAGCTGTTCCTGCCCACCGGTGAGTAATAGATACACTTGTGCTAATAATTCTGCATCAATCAAAGCACCGTGAAATTCACGATTTGAGCGATCGACGTGATAACGACGGCAAAGCGCATCTAAATTATTTTGCTGACCAGGATGTTTACGACGCGCTAAAACCAGTGTATCAATCACACCACAGAGTTGATCGATAGACTGATATTTTTTTTCTAAGAGTGTCAACTCATGATTGATAAACCCCACATCAAATGGCGCATTATGAATGACTAAATCTGCATCGCGAACAAATTCAATCAACTCATCAGCAATATCTATAAATTTAGGTTTATCTGCTAAAAATGCTTGCGTAATACCATGCACCGCTTCTGCATTACGTTCAATATCTCGCTCGGGGTTAATATAAACATGATAATAGTTGCCTGTGAGACGACGATGCACCATCTCTAAGCATCCAATTTCAATAATTCGATGACCTGCCTGTGGTGATAAGCCTGTTGTCTCTGTATCTAATATGATATGTCGCATTAGGATTTCTGTAACATTTCATCAATGCCTTTATTAGCCAGTAAATCAGCACGCTCATTGTCTATATGACCACTATGTCCTTTGATCCAATGCCAACGGATCTCATGGCGTGCCATTTCTGTTTCTAAGCGTTGCCAAAGATCTTTATTCTTTACCGGCTTTTTAGAACAGGTTGTCCAATTCTGCTTCTTCCAAGTAGACAACCACTGAGTCACACCCTTATGCACATAGGTTGAATCTGTCGTTAATTCGACTTGGCAGGGGTATTTCAATACAGCTAAGGCTTCAATCACCGCTGTCATTTCCATCCGATTATTGGTCGTTTCTAACACCCCACCTTGTATTTCACGTAGGTGCTCCTCCCAACGTAGTAACGCACCCCAACCGCCAGGGCCTGGATTGCCTCGACAAGCGCCATCAGTAAATATTTCAACGATAGGTCGTTGATTCAATAATCCGCCTCCCCGCTTTAACCTGGCGATGCTTTAAATCTGCTCTAATGGGAGTCATACCTATTTTCTGCTTTTGGGCAATTATTAATGAAGTTGCCCCTAAACCTGCAAAACAATAAGATCCTATCGACTCTAAAAATGACCACCGCTCGCATTGATGTGCATCGTATAGAACTGGCCTGAAGCATAACGTTTTACTTAAAATAATGCTATAACCAACACTTTGTAACCATCGTTTAATTTTTACTGCAGAGTAAAACCGTCCTGACCAAGGAAAACCTTGTCGATTCAATTTAAATCGTGCCATTCCCCATAAACTCCACGGATTTAGTACTAATAAAATTAATTGTCCTGCAGGTGTTAAAATACGATAGGTTTCTTCTAAAAGTTGTTCTGGTGCGGCAGAAAATTCTAATAAATGCACTAATACAAAGGCATCGACACTATCAGATATAATAGGCAATGTCTCTAGATTAGATTGAACGCGAGATGAATAAGACAGATTGGAAATATAAGTACTCAAATAAACTTTATGAAGAAAAGGGGCTGCATGAATTAGACTTAAATCACTAGGCCCTCCCATCTGCAAACAATGAATACCCACATTCGTATGATTTGAAAACCAACTAGTGAGTGCCCTGTTTTCAATTTCTAACAACAAAGAACCTGGTAACTGTTGAAACCAAAGCTCCATAGCGCGTAAGCTATATTCCATGATTACAATAACCCCTATCTCTGCTTTTCATGATAACTATATCTGGATGATCTTGCATCCTCAGTCCTCTCATGCAGTGATTATAGATCCTGGTCAAGCACAACCAGTCATCGATGTTATAAAACGAAATAATCTTACTCTAGTTGCCATTCTTATCACACACCATCACTGGGACCACACTCAAGGAGTTTCTGATTTAGTCCGCTTATTTAATATTCCTGTCTACGGACCTTGCTCAATTCCATGTGTTTCACATCCTGTTAAAGAACGCACGGTGATCGAGTTAGATCAATTAAATTGCTCTCTTAGAGTCATTGAGATCCCAGGACATACTCTTGATCACATTGCTTATTTAACCCATCAAGCCGTATTTTGTGGAGATACTCTATTTACTGCAGGCTGTGGGCGAGTTTTTGAAGGAACCTCAGCCCAGATGTATCACTCCTTACAAAAGCTTGCTAGATTACCTGCAAGTACACAAATCTACTGTGGGCATGAATACACAGAGGCTAATTTACGATTTGCCAAGATTCTAGAGCCAGAAAACTCTGAGATTCAAAAGCGAATTTTATACGTACATAATAGACGAAAAGATCAAAATCCAACCGTCCCTGCCCCCTTATCATTAGAGTTGAAAACCAATCCATTTCTTCGATGTGAGAAAAAAAGTGTACTAGATGCTATTTACAGACGTTTAGGTCATCACATTACAGATCCCATTGATATATTTACTGAAATTCGCTCTTGGAAAGATCATTTCTAATTGATCAGAGAAAATCGTCTAAAAACGTGGTTGATTTGACCACTCAATGTCCGTAAGATCGCTGAATGCGTTATCGGATACTAAGCTATATTTGTCTTTCTATTGGGATGGCCAGTGTAATTGCCACAACTTCCCTTGCCAGCTCAGTAGAGACAAAGAAACACTCTGCCTCATCTAATCTATGGGTAAAACTGGCTCGTCATTTTCAACTGGACCATAATTTAAATCAAGCTGCTGTTCAGAAAGAAATTCATTTTTTACAACATCGCCAAGACTATGTGAGTGAATTGGCTAATAATGCAACTCCTTACCTGTATTACGTCTATTCACAAACACAACTGCATAATATGCCCGCTGAAATTGCTTTAATTCCGATGGTGGAAAGTGATTATAATCCCTTTGGTGTATCACATACAGGGGCGATTGGTTTATGGCAAATCATGCCAGGCACTGCCTCTGCTTTAAAACTAAAAATGAACTGGTGGTATGATGGCCGTCGCAGTGTCATTAATTCAACGCAAGCAGCCTTAAAACATTTACAATATCTCCATTCTGCTTTTGGTAATTGGTTACTCGCTGTCGCTGCTTATAATTCAGGGAATGGCACAGTTCGTGCAGCCATTCGGTATAATAAAAGTCACCATCTACCCACTGACTTTTGGCACTTACACTTACCTACAGAAACTAAACTTTATGTTCCTAAATTATTAGGACTCGCTGCTGTGATTGCCAACTCCAACCATTACGGCTTGCAATTGACCCCTATTAAGAATCATCCCTATTTTGATGCCATTAAAATGAAAGGGCCTATTGAGCTATCTAAAATTGCCACACTTTCATCAACTAGTATTAAAATGGTTCATCAACTCAATCCCGCATTTCGCAGATGGATCACCACTCCTTCAGGAAGTTATTGGCTCTTGCTACCCGTTGGTAGAGCACAGCTTGTTCAGAATACTTTGAGTAATAGCCGACATTATAAGCACACTCAATGGATACATTACCACATCGCTAAAGGAGATAACCTCAGTCAATTAGCCTCTCGTTACCATACAACAACAGCATGGCTAAAAAACATTAACCATTTAAACAACTCCTTAATCCATATTGGTCAAGAGATACTTATCCCCTTTTCCTACCAACAAACAATTTTTACCGCTGAAAACAAACAAGACAACCCTATTGCATAAGATCACAAGGTCTAAAAAAACATAGAACGAATCTTAATCAGTTCGCTAGACTATCTAAGTTTTAGATATTTTTTACGAAGGTCTTTGCTTTCACCTAATAAAGACGTTCGCTATACTAGCCTCTTCTCTAGAGAGAGGCCATTATGGTAGCTAAAAAAATAGATGGGCGCATTTGTGCACAAAAAGTAAAAGAGCGCGTTGCTAAGCAGATAAAAAAGCGACAGCAAAAGGGCTTAGCCCCACCTGGACTAGAAGTGATTCTTGTCGGTGACAATCTGGCTTCTGCCACTTATGTGCGACATAAGCAAAAAGCTTGTAAAGTCGTTGGCATTCATTCAACCTGCCATAAGCTTCCCAATACAGCCACACAAAATGATATTGAACATTTAATTGAACAGTGCAACGCTAATCCGCATGCTCATGGAATTCTGCTACAGCTTCCATTACCTTCATCCATTGAATCATCAGGTTTGTTAGAGCGTATTCATCCTGATAAAGACGTCGATGGATTCCATCCTTATAACTTAGGTCGATTAGTGCAACGTTGTCCACGCTTTAGACCATGCACACCTAAAGGAGTAATGACTTTATTAAATGAGACCGGTGAAAATATCGTTGGTAGGCATGCTGTTGTTGTTGGTGCATCTAATATTGTCGGACGTCCCATGGCATTAGAGTTGCTACTAGCAAAATGCACCGTTACGATTTGCCATCGCTTTACACAGCATCTTGCACAATCGATCCAGAATGCTGATATTTTAGTGGTTGCTATGGGTAAGCCTGGTATTATTAAAAGTGACTGGATTAAACCAGGAGCAATTGTTATTGATGTTGGCTTTAGCCGTTTAGAAAATGGTCAGATTACAGGTGATTTAGAATTTGAAACCGCTCAAAAGCGCGCTAGCTGGATTACACCAGTTCCTGGGGGCGTAGGACCTATGACTGTAGCTTCTCTATTAGAAAATACCTTACAAGCTGCCGAACTTCAGGATCGTTGATAACAAAATACTATCAACTAGAAAGCAATTGGTTAAGCTCTTTAACAAAATCAGCGGGATTGTCTAGCTGCTCGCCTTCAGCAATTAAAGATTGACTTAATAAAACCTTACTCCACTGTTCAATACGTTGCTGATTTGATTCTGATTTCATTTTCTGCAAAATAGCATGCTCTGGATTAAGTTCCAAAATCGGCAAGGTTCGATTGACTGACTGGCCAGCAGACTCTAGCAAACGCTGCATATGCCCTGACATATCTTGCTCATCAAAGACAACACAAGCCGGTGAATCTGTCAAACGTTGGGTGAGACGAACTTCTTTAACACGACCACCGAGTGTTTTTTTCATAGTGGCGAGTAAATCAGCAAAATGTTCTTTTTGCTCTTTCGTATTTTCATTCTCATCAAGCTTACCAAGATCAACAGCACCTTTTGAAATAGAGACTAATTTCTTACCTTCAAACTCTGGCAAGCTATTGACTAACCATTCATCAACACGATGATAAAGCAGCAAAACTTCAATCTCTTTTTTACGAAAGACCTCAAGCAAAGGACTATGAGCTGCTGATAGATAAGTATCAGACACTAAATAATAGATCTTATCTTGATCAGGCTTCATACGATTGACATAGTCTTGTAAGGATACTGATTGTGTCTCAGCTTGATCATAGGTTGATGAAAACCTTAACAATTTAGCAATACGATCTTTATTTGCAAAATCTTCTGCAGGTCCCTCTTTTAAAACTTCGCCAAACTCAGCCCAGAACTTTTTATATTTATCAGAATCCTCTTGAGCCATATTCTCTAGCATATCCAACACTCGCTTCACACAAGCTGAACGCATACGATCTGTTAGATGATCAGATTGAAGCAACTCTCGAGAAATATTAAGAGGTAAATCATTAGAATCAATAATACCTTTAATAAAACGCAAATACATAGGCATAAAATGATCAGCATCATCCATGATAAAAACACGTTTTACATAGAGCTTTAAACCACGCCGTTGCTCACGTGTCCACAAATCAAAAGGCGCACGCGCTGGAATATAAAGCAAGCTGGTATATTCTAATTTACCTTCTACTTTATTATGAGCCCAAGCAAGAGGGTCTTCAAAATCATGAGAAATATGTTTATAAAGTTCCTGATATTCTTTGTCAGTAATCTTATTTTTAGGTAAGGTCCACAGTGCTTTAGCACTATTAACCACTTCTTCTTCAATTACATTTTTACCGTCTTTACTCTCTACTTTTTTCATTACAATAGGAAGCAAAATATGGTCAGAATATTTGTTAATAATAGAGTGTAATCGCATAAAATCTAAGAAAGCATCTTCTTCTTTTTTAATATGTAAGATAACCTCAGTACCACGAGCACTACGATGAATGTTTTTAATACTAAACTGACCTTGACCTTCAGACTCCCACTCAACACCTTGCTCAGCCTTCATTCCTGCACGACGAGAACGTACGATAACTTTATCAGCAACAATAAATGCTGAATAAAATCCCACACCAAATTGGCCAATCAATTGCGAATCTTGAGTCTTATTAGCATCTAGCAGCTCACGAAACGCCTTAGTTCCTGATTTAGCAATAGTTCCGAGATTATCAATAGCTTCTTCGCGACTCATACCAATGCCATTATCTCGAATTTTTAGTATTTGAGCCTCTTTATCAAAGTCGATCCAAATTTTTAATTCAGAGTCTTTCTCATATAATGCTGTATCAGAGAGCGCCTCATAACGTAGCTTATCTGCCGCATCAGATGCATTAGAAATAAGCTCACGCAAGAAAATTTCCTTATTGCTATATAAAGATTTAGCAACAAGGTTGAGCAGCTGTGAGACTTCTGCCTCAAAGCCAAGTGTTTCTGGTTGTGATTCAAATGTCATGCCAGGGTAGATGGGGATCTTTAAAAATAATTTCAAGGGGGGAAAGGCATTAATTCATTACATGAACCAGCCTCACCCCCAATATTTAATATCTAGACAGAAAAAATATAAGCAACACTACCAACAATAATATTAGCAGAAGGCGCTCGCCTTGAAATTTGAGCACCACTGGTGTGACTTAGCATATAGAGGTACTGTGCACTCAAAGACCAATTCTGATCCAACCAATATTGCAATCCCGCACCAAAAACACCGGAGAAATAATCAACATCACGATCACCAAAACCAGGCAGGGCAGTTGCTTCCCCACGCCAATCAAGCGAACGATAACCAAAACCTAGCTTACCCCAAAGATCGAAATGCTTCGATAAAGGTACAATTAACTTTAATGCCAAATAAGCCATCCATGAATCCAGTTTTAAGCTTGGATTAGAAATGAAAATATTTGAATAACCCTTGACTGTGGGTAAATAATACCAACCGATGTCTAATGCCATGATGTTATTAATTTGGTAACCGACATCAAAACCAAAACTAAACCCCCCCGTTCCATTACCTTTAAAAATGCCACGAGTTATGGAAAATCCATTAAAAGAGCCGATACCAAAATCCTTCCAATCAACTGCCGCATAACCGGCTGATAAATCAACATATACACCGGATCTTTGTGCAGCAATCGGTGCAGAATGGTCTTTAGAAGCTGACCCTGCAGCAAAGAGAGTCATAGAAAAAGTAGCTAACACAGCACAGAGGAAAAGTTTAAAAAGCGTTGGCATTGTATATCCTTAATTATTGAATCCTAATGCTGCTTATTGTAACAACAAAAAAAAGGGAAACAAATGTTTCCCTTTTTAGAGATGCTTTGCTAAACAAGCTAGGTCATAAATTTATAACCCATACCGCCTAAGATTAAATTCACATTAGGTGACTGCATAGCAACTTCCTGAGCTCGATTATATCCAGGAATATGCAGATACTGAGCATTAACAGACCAGTTGGAGGTGAACCAATACTGAAGACCAACACCCGCTAACCAAGTGGCATAATGCTGATCATTAATAAAGTGATTGGAGCCTGCCTCAATGGCTGTTGCATTGGCAATACCTGCCCCTGAATAGTTTAAGAAACGGAAGGCCATGCCCATTTTGCCAAACATGTCAAGGTGATAAAACAAAGGAACGGCTATCTTACCAGCCATATAAAGTGCCCATGAAGAAACTTTAACGGAACCAGAGCTTATAGGTATAGGATTGTTGTTTTGAATAGGTATTGACACACCCACTGTACCTTTTACGCTCTCCAAATCATAGGCACCCACTTCAACGCTAAAGTACTGATTGAATTGATAACCCAGATTACCACCCCAGGAAAAACCACCATCGCCATTTTTAGTCACAGAGCCTTTTAAAGTAGATACCAAAGCTTGACCTGTGGGATTCATCACCCCTCCAAGAAAGTGGGACCAACGAGAACCACCCCAACCAATATCAAAATCTGCATAAAAGCCACTATAGTACATAGGCATTGGAGTAGCCATATGATCTGGACCACCCGCTATAGCAGCAGTAGTCACTACTGACACCAACGCTGCAGCAGCTAAGCTTAAATATTTATTTACCGACATGTTAGAATCCTCTCTTTAAAATTAAACTGTGAACTGATAGCCAAGGTTAAACATCACTACATCTGATGCAGCAGCCACAGTACTTACATAAGGACGCCCTGGCAGCACAGCACCGGCTGGGCTATACGATGTGCCTCCCATAAAATGCATCCAAGAAATACTGGCCATCCAGTCTCGTGCAAAATGGTACGAAGTACCGGCACCCAATACAGGACGCCATTCCTGCATACGCTCTGGACCATAACCACCAAAAATCAAGCTACCATATCGATAACTGACCCCTGCTTTAAAGAAAGCACCAAAATGATGTGCTAATGGCACCATCATTTTCATCACACCCCAAGCAGCACCGCTATTACGTAATTCTAAACCAGCAGGGAATCCATCCACTGTATTGAAACTAGAAGCAAAACGCGGCAAGAAAGTCCAGCCTAATTCAAGACCAATGTATTGATTGTACATATAACCGAAATCACCCCCATAGGCGATACTACCCGAAGCTCCATCTCCTTGGGGACCATTGCTTGCACCTGCTCTATAACGGTTACCATTAGCATCTGCAAGCACAGCTGTATTACCTTGTTGATCAGTATAATCTTGAAATGTATAACCCACATTTCCCTCTACATAGAAATAGCTACCTGAAGGTGGTGCCATCATATCTGGGCCACCAGCTAGAGCTGCTGTCGCACCAACAGTAGCTACACTCGCTGCTGTTAGAACTAAAAATTTTTTTACCGACATCATTATTCCCTCTTTATCAGTCAAAGAAAAACTCAAAATGACATAAAACCATAAACTAACTCAATGTGCAAATCAACTTATTTGACGCAAATAATCATAATGTATGCTATCAACTATTATGCTAAGATAGATACTTGTCGAAACAAGATCCTATTGCGCTTAAGCTCAGCAGCTTTATAGTATTAAATACTTAAATAGTGATCCCGATGCCCCAACCATCGTTTCATAATACGCTGACACACATCCTGTTTATTTTTTTGCAATTCATAGGCAATATGCTTGATGGGCGTGAATAAGTGATAATCTCGAATGAGATTAACGATACGAAAAGACATTGATCCTGCTTGTTTGGTGCCAAGCACCTCCCCAGGGCCACGTATTTCTAAATCAGCCTGTGCCATCTCAAAACCATTTTGTGTCTTTCGCATGATCTCTAAACGATGCTGCATGGTATGAGATAATGGATTCTGATAAAGCAATACACAGTAGCTAGCGGCATGACCACGACCCACGCGACCCCGCAATTGATGTAACTGCGCTAAGCCTAAGCGCTCAGGATTTTCAATGACAATCAGATTGGCTTCTGGCACATCAACCCCTACTTCGATTACTGTGGTGGCCACCAATAAATCCATACTGCCTGCTTTAAACTGAGTCATTATGTGTTCTTTCTCATGAGACTTCATACGCCCATGAATTAAGCCTACCTGTAACTTATTTAACTGCTGTTGCAAAATAGCGGCGGTTTTTTCTGCTGCCTGACATTGCAACGCCTCTGACTCTTCTACTAAAGTACAAACCCAATAGGTCTTATGCCTTTTTTGACTATTATGCGCTACCCGTTCAATGACCTCATGACGACGTTGATTAGATACCAATATTGTTGTAATAGGTTGCCTACCTGGCGGAAGCTCATCAATAGTAGAATAGTCCAAATGAGCATAGGCTGTCATGGCTAAGGTTCGTGGAATCGGGGTAGCTGTCATAATTAATTGATGTGGCTCTTGCCCGGGTAACATTCCTTTTTCTTTTAAAGCTAAGCGCTGATGCACTCCAAAACGATGCTGCTCATCAATGACTAATAAAGCGAGTTTGCGAAATTGCACATCACTTTGAAAAAGAGCATGAGTGCCTATTAAAATTGCAAGATCACCACTATATAAGTCCTTCAAAACTAAACGGCGCTCTGCAGCACTAAGCGTTCTTGAGAGCCAACCTACTGTAAAACCTAGTGGGCAACACCACTTTTGAAAATTTTGATAATGTTGTTCTACAAGAATTTCTGTAGGCACCATCACGGCTACCTGAAAGCCAGCAGCCACTGCCTGAACCGCTGCTATGGCGGCAACGATTGTTTTTCCTGATCCTACATCGCCTTGTACAAGACGCAGCATGGGACGTGACTGTGCCAGATCAGATTCAATTTCTGAAATAACACGCTGCTGTGCAGCAGTTAAGGCAAAAGGTAAAGAATGTAATAGCTTTTTTTTCTGCTGAAGATCGACTTTTAAGCTAGGAGCTTGGTGTTGATGGACACGCTGACGCATCGCCTGCCAACTTAAATAATGCGCGAGCAGCTCATCAAAGGCTAATCGCTGTTGCATTGGATGTATGCCTTCTTTTAAGGTACTCAAATTCGCATCAGGGGGCGGTCTATGGACATAATCCAGCGCCTCATATAAAGAAGGATATTGCATCTTGTCAAGTATGGATTGAGGTAATAACTCTTCAAGGATACTTTGAGCTTTAGCACATCGAAATGCTTGGCTGACCAATTTTCGCAGGGTATTTTGACCTAAACCTTTGGTAGTTGGATAAATTGCTGTCATGCGATCATTAAGCTTGATGAGCACATCCTCTTCTACATAATGATATTCGGGGTGTATCATCTCAACCCCTCCTCGATACGTTGAGCGCACCTCACCAAAGCAACACAATCGGCTCCCTTTTCTTAATAAGCGTTGACGTTGTAAAGCGGTAAAGTGAAAAAAACGTAAGGTGATAATACCTGTTTTATCTTCAATTTGTGTTACAAGCACAACACGACGACCTGGAATAACACGAGTTTTTAAAATAATGCCTTGCACCATAACACGATCACCAACACGCACATGGGCAATGGGCGTTAGACGTGTGCGATCTTCATAACGAAGCGGTAAATGAAATAATAAATCTTGAATAGTATAAATATGAATATGCGCTAAATGCTCAAGCACACGCGACCCAACGCCTGGCAATGATGCCAAGTCACTTTGAGTCACCTTATCCATAAAATAATTATTCGCCTAACACTAATACCGACTCAATCTCAATATCAGCACCTTTAGGTAAAGCACTAACTGCAATCACTGCACGCGCTGGATAAGGTTCTTTAAAATAATCCTCCATAATCTCACTGACAACGCTCTGATAATGAATATCAGTTACATAAATAGTGAGCTTCACAATATGTGACAAACTTCCACCAGCAGCTTCTGCAATCGCTGAAATATTTTTAAAGACTTGATGCAGTTGCTCCTTACAATCACCTTCAACCTGGCCCATAGTCTCTGGTAAAAGTGCAATCTGCCCTGCAATATAGACTGTGTTTCCCGCTTTAATCGCCTGGGAATAAGTACCACTTGGTGCTGGGGCTGAGTGCGTATGGATCATTTGTTTCATCATTAAACTCCTCTAATAATTTTTACAATAGCTGGCACTCTACGCAGACTACGAAGAATACTGGCAAAGTGCACACGATCACGAACTATAATTTTAAACAAAACAAGATAATGTTGTCCGTCCCGATCTTCAATACTCATATTTTCAATATTACCTTCCGCATCAGCAATAGCTTGTGCTATGAGTGCTAAAATACCCCGCTGATTAAGTACATCAATCTTAATGGATACTAAAAAATCTCCTATCAATCCTTCTGACCATCGCAACAACATCATTTTTTCTGGATGCCGACGTAATTTTGTTAATTGATAACAGCGATCTACATGCACCATAATACCTTTACCTGTCATTAACACACCCACAATGGGATCTCCTGGAATAGGGCAACAACAAGCGGCATAACTGACCAACATACCCTCTGTTCCTTTAATGACTAAAGGAGCGAGCACCTCAGGCTTTTTAACATGGCCTCCGTCTACTGACTCATGAAAAATATCTGACAAACGCTGTGCTACTAGCGCAGCTACACGATTACCCAAACCCAATTCGACTAATAGATCATCAAAACTAGTAAGTTCCGTTTCTTTAAGGAAACGATTTATAACTGTCCAAGGTATTTTTTTAAGAGAAAGATGTAGAGCTGATAAAGATTTTTGAAGCAGCTGCTTACCTAGTACAATAGATTCTGTGCGACGCTGACTCTTAAGAAAATGACGCATGGCGCTACGTGCTTTACCAGTGACAATAAAATCAAGCCAGGCGGGATTCGGTCGAGCACGTAATGCAGTCACTACTTCAATCGTTTGCCCGTTAACAAGGTGTGAGGATAAAGGGGCTAGCTTATGATCAATCTTAACAGCAACACAGCTATTACCAATGTCTGTATGGACTGCATAAGCAAAATCAACGGCAGTTGCACCAGCAGGTAATTCCATAATTTTACCTTTTGGTGTAAACACATAGACTTCATCTGGAAATAAATCAACTTTAACATTTTCAATAAACTCTGATGAATTACTCGCATTACTCTGCAATTCCAATAAGCTCTGAATCCATTGTTGGGTACGTAATTGCGAGTGATTCATTGCCTGTCTATCGGTTTTATACAACCAATGGGCTGCAATACCGCTGGTTGCTATACGATCCATTTCAGTAGTACGAATCTGGACTTCAATAGGCAAACCATAAGGACCAAATAAAGTTGTATGCAAGGATTGATACCCATTTACTTTTGGAATCGCAATATAATCTTTAAAACGCTCAGGAACCGGTTTATATAAGTTATGGATTACACCCAAAGCACGGTAACAACTATCAACATTACTTACAATGATACGAAATGCATACACATCCATCACTTCTGCAAATGGCAACCGTTTCTCACGCATTTTTCGATAAAGGCTAAAGACATGTTTTTCTCGACCGTTGAGCACAAAAGAGCCAAGGTGGCTTTTAGCCAGACCTTGCTGTAAATTTTTTTCAATCAGATTCAAGACTTTTTTACGATTTCCACGCGCTCGTCCAATCGCCTCTCTTATAATAGCATGACGTCGCGGATGCAATGCTGCAAAACTAAGCTCTTCCAACTCAACAGAATATTCTCGCATTCCCAAACGTTTTGCTATCGGTGCAAAAATTTCTAAAGTTTCTTTAGCAATACGCTGTTTTTTTTGTACGCTTAAAGAACCTAGTGTGCGCATATTATGTAAACGATCTGCTAACTTAACTAAAATCACACGAATATCTCGTGCCATAGCTAACAACATTTTACGAAAATTCTCAGCTTGCTGTTCAACATGGCTAACAAACTCCATTTGAGTCAACTTACTGACACCATCT
Organism: Coxiellaceae bacterium; assembly: GCA_965214015.1. Classification (GTDB taxonomy): domain Bacteria; phylum Pseudomonadota; class Gammaproteobacteria; order Coxiellales; family Coxiellaceae; genus CBDCAS01. Next base: position 211,259 of record CBDCAS010000022.1, on the reverse strand, counting down.
ACCAACTCTGCAACAACAGAACCAAACTGTTTGGCAATCATGTCTTTGGTAATTTCCGTATCTTCAATGACATCATGTAATAAGGCAGCCATAATACTTTGCGAGTCCAGTCTCATATCAGCTAAAATACAAGCCACTGACACGGGATGGGAAATATAAGGTTCACCTGTACGACGCTTTTGCCCTCGATGGGCTCTTAATGCCACTAGATAGGCCTGATAGATTTGATCGACTGATGGCTCATCAAGATAGACAAGTTTTCGCCTCAGCTTCTTAAAAAGACGCATGATCCTCCACCAAATTTACAATGACTTAAAATAATCCAGCCAAACAGATTTCTTTTTGTACTAACTATAAGATTAAGAAGACTCAGATTCTATAGACATATCAAGGTATATACAGAAGCAAAGCTTAAGCGTCCTCTGCTAAACTTCTACGCGTTTTAGTAATATCAAAATTCTCAGAGATCTCACGCAAAGCAATCACAGTCGGTTTATCATTATCAATAGGAACCTGAGAGTCTGCCTCACCTAACTCCAGCATATGAGCACGCCGAGCTGCTTTAATAACAAGGTCAAAACGATTTTCAACATTCTGCAAACAATCTTCTACAGTAACTCTAGCCATACTTTAACCTCTTGAATTCATTAAATTTTTCAAATTCCCGATAAAAAACAGCCTACAGATAAAAGTGTATCTATTCAATCCAAAAAACGGATAATTTATAAAGAAATTCAATACTCTATTTCTTATCAGAGCTTTTATTTTACTGGTTTTCTAGTAGATCTGCCAGCAAATCTGCCTGCTCAAGCTTTTGACGATCGCAAACTAGCCTTTGAGCACGAACAATGTGGGTCAAATCTTCTAGCGCTTGATCAAACTGATCATTAACCACAAGATAATCAAACTCATGGCAGTGGCGCATTTCATTCACTGCCTCGTTCATACGTTGATCAATCGCTTCATCAGAATCTTGCTGGCGAGCTCGCAAACGCTCTAATAAAATAGCGCGTGAAGGCGGTAAAATAAAGATAGAGACTGCTGAAGGAAACAAATGAGCTATTTGTCGGGCACCTTGCCAATCAATTTCTAATATAATATCCACACTTTTTCTTAATTGCTTTAATATCCAATGATGCGATGTACCATAATAATGGCCATAAATCTTTGCATACTCCAAAAAATCTTTATTCAAAATCATAGTCTGAAATGTATCTTCACTAATAAAGTGATAACTTTCATCATCTACTTCTCCTGGGCGTAAAGAACGCGTCGTATAAGAAATAGATACTTTAAGATGATCAAAACGTTTTACTAATTGTTTGACTAAACTGGTTTTACCACCCCCTGAAGGAGCAGCCACAATATATAATCGCCCTAAAGTTGACTGATCCATAGGCTCACTCGATATTTTGAACTTGCTCACGCATTTGTTCGATTAAAACTTTAATTTCTACAGCAGACTGAGTCATACCGACATGCATAGACTTACTACTCAATGTATTGGCTTCTCGATTTAATTCCTGCATTAAAAAATCCAAACGACGACCCACAACATCTCCTCTTTGTAACACACACTCTACCTCTTGTAAGTGTGCCCCCAAACGCTGTAATTCTTCGGCCACATCAGCACGTTGGGCCCAAATTACCATTTCTTGTTCTAGGCGATGTTCATCCAGTTGATCTTGTACTTCACATAATCGCTGCAAAATACGATGACGTTCTGCTGTTAGTATCTCAGGTAAAGTTTGTTTTATTTTCTCTACTTCAATCTTAATTTTTTGAGTATTCAATTGAATAAATTCACATAACTTTGCCCCTTCACGCTGACGTGTTGATACTAATCCTACTAAGACTTCTTCTAATAGAGCTAACATCGTACTATTTAAAACCTGACTATCCATTTCAGTAGTTTGCAGCATGTCTTTCCAGAGTAAAATATCGGTAATATTCATCGTGGCATCTGGAAAAAAGCAGCGAACCTGTTTTTCTGCTTGCGATAATTTTTCTAATAAACAAGTATTAACTGACAATTTAATAGGCAACTTAGGCCCTGGTATAAATTTTAAAGTCGCCTCCACCTTGCCACGTGAGAGATGCTTTTGAATGACCTCTCGAATTTGTACCTCTTGACCACGAAAAAGATCAGGACAACGCAGATAAATATCCAAATAGCGGTGATTCACTGTACGCAATTCCCAGACAAAAGTACCCTGTGAATCATTGTAATTTTGTCTAAAAAAGCCGGTCATGCTAGAAATCATGTGCGCATCATATCATATTTAATTGATTTCAATTATACTGCCGCCGTTTTTATTGACTAAGAGATTCGCTAATGCAACGTATCAGTAAACGAAAATTCGATGAATTAAGACCCATTTCTTTCACACGCCATTTTATCAAATATGCTGAAGGTTCAGTTTTGACCTGCTTTGGTAATACTAAAATTATTTGCACTGCAAGCGTTGAAGAAGGGGTTCCCCATTTTTTAAAGGATTCTGGTAGAGGATGGGTCACAGGCGAATATGGCATGTTACCGCGTTCTACAACCGAGCGCATGGGTCGTGAAGCAGTACGAGGTCGACAAAAAAGTCGTACTATCGAAATTCAACGTTTAATCGGACGCTCACTTCGTGCAGCGGTTGATCTTACAGCATTAGAGGGATATACAATCAAAATCGATTGCGATGTCCTTCAGGCTGATGCTGGTACACGTACTGCAGCAATTAGTGGTTCATGTATCGCACTGGTAGATGCGATTCGCTCCTTACAATACCAAAAAAAAATCATAAAAGATCCATTAAAGCATATGATCGCCGGTGTCTCTGTCGGTATTTATGATGGAAACGCTATTCTTGATCTAGATTATGCCGAAGACTCCAAAGCACATACCGATATGAACATTGTTATGACAGAGAACGAGGCCTTTATCGAAATACAAGGAACTGCTGAGGGAGAAACACTTCAACAACATCAACTCAACGAGTTACTTAGTCTTGCTAAAGGCGGCATTCGCCAAATTATTGCATTACAAAAAGAAATATTAAACAGACCCTAGAACCTACCATTATAATCGACTATTAACGGGGCATGATCAGAGAAACGTTCTTCTTTATAAATACTTACTTTCTGCACTTGGTTTTTCAATTCAGGGGAGATTACCTGGTAGTCAATACGCCATCCTACATTATTAGCCCAGGCTCGCCCTCGATTAGACCACCAAGTATACTGATTCGGCTGGTGATTAAGCACACGAAAGGCATCGACAAAGCCGACTTTATTAAATAAATCATCCAACCAAGCGCGTTCTATAGGCAAACAACCTGAATTCTTTTGATTAGATTTAAAATTTTTAATATCAATTTCTTTATGCACAATATTCCAATCACCACAAATAATAAAATTACGCTTCATTTTAATTTGCTTTTTTAAAATCTTTAAATATTGATCCATAAAATGAAATTTAATCTCCTGACGCACTTGAGCACTACTACCAGAAGGCATATATAAAGAAGCCACACTGAAATGATCAAAATCAGCTTGTATATAACGACCTTCATTATCAACATCAGGCCATCCTAGACCTGTGATAATTTGATTGGGTTGAGCACGACAATAGATGCCAACACCGCTATAGCCTTTTTTCTTAGCATCGTGAAAATAATGATAATAACCGGGCAATTCAAAATTTTCTTTCCCTAATACCTCCATTTGGGCCTTAGTTTCCTGCAAGCAAATGATCTCTGCGCACTGTTTATTAAGCCAATCAAAAAGCCCCTTGCGAATCGCAGCGCGAATACCGTTAACATTAATTGAAATAACTCTCACAACACTACTCCTAATTTTTGTATCACATCCTCTACCGTAATTAACTTCATTGCATCCAGTGAATGCACCCGCTTACCCCAAGCAATTGTATCAGGGTCTTTTTTTAGTATATGCGCAACTGCATCAGGATAGCGATTAACCACCAAATGCTGCGATAAATAAGGACCTGATAATTCAGGAGGTGCCACGGCATATAAACCAACCACAGGCGTATTCATTGCCGTTGCAATATGCACAGGACCTGTATCTGGGGCAAGCACAACATCAACAGCACCTAACAATGCAGCCATCTGTTTCAAATTAGTGTGACCCGTTAACACTAAACAATCAGCCGTTGTTTTATCAGCAATCGTGTGACTAAATGTTTTTTCTTCAACACTAGGGCCTCCCGTTAATACAATATTTACCTTCCAACGATCCACTATGCGATCAATTGCCTGAGCATAACACTCTAACGGCCAACGACGTTCACGCTTTCCTGCCATTGGATTGATGGCCAACCAAGGACCTGACTTAACAGCTAATTGCCGTTTTGCCCAATCCTTCTGTTGTTCATCAATCGGGAGATTCCATTCTAACGCGGTATCTTGAACTCCTAAGGCTTGAGCAAAACGCATAAAGCTATCGATTAAGTGCTCACAACCAAACTCAATACGCTCTTTGACGAATAAACCATGGGCATCACGCGCACGTTGACGATCAAAGCCTATCTTACGAGTTGCTTTAATTAATGGGTAAACGATATGCACACGCAAGCTTGCTTGTGCAGCCAGTAAGATATCGTAGGATGCGTGTTGCAACTGGCGAGATAGCGTTAAAAAATCCAACAGAGAATGAGGCTTATCAATGACTATAAAATCAATTCCAGATAAGCCTTCCAAAAGACTATAAGCTAAGCGACCTGTAATCCATGTCATATCGAGATTTAAGTGACTTCGTTGCAGAGCACGCACTAACGGTACCATCATGACAATATCACCGATAGCAGACCAACGAAAAAGTGCTAATTGTTTGAGATCTTCGGTGCCCATTGTTAGAATCAAGTCCCTAACTTATTGTACAAATATACTATTATGCCAGCATACCAGCGTCACTTTATCGAGTTTTTATTAAAACATAAAGCCCTACAATTTGGTCAATTTACCTTAAAATCAGGTCGTGTCAGTCCCTATTTTTTTAACTCAGGTACCTTCCAAACAGGAGATAGTCTCGCTAGACTCGGCAATTATTATGCAACTGCCTTATTAGAGTCGAATCTATCCTACGATCTCCTCTACGGCCCTGCCTATAAAGGCATTCCATTAGTCACAACAACTACTATAGCGCTCTACACACAACATAAAAAAAAGCTAGCCTATTGTTTTAATCGCAAAGAGACCAAAGACTACGGCGATAAAGGCAGCTTTGTCGGGGCACCTCTTAGAGGCCGCATCGTGATGGTTGATGATGTAATTTCAGCAGGGACCACATTAGGTGAAACCATCCAGCTTATAAAACCTCATAACGCTCATTTAACTGGAGTGCTAATTGCCTTTGACCGCCAGGAACGAGGCCAAGGTCAACAATCTGCCGTACAAGAAGCGATGGCACAATTTAACATCCCCGTACACAGCATTATCACCCTCACTGACCTGATGCACTATATTCACCAAAATAAAGAGTTCCACCAATGGATCACACCGATGGAACACTATCAAAAACAGTACGGCATCCTATAATTTATTATTTTTTTGTTTTATCACTAAGCCCATACCATCAGCAACGGTCACTAAACTAAAAGACACTCGCTTATCATTGTGTAATTTATCCGTTAGGTAACGCAAATGTTGCGTTGTCTTATCTTGTTGCTCTAAATCGGCGACCTTTCCCGACCACAATAAATTATCAAATATAATTAAGCCACCAGTACGCACCAACTGTAACGATAATTCATAATAGGTATCGTAATTTAATTTATCCGCATCAATAAAGATCGCATCAAATGCTCCGGCCTGATGCGCTACTAAGTCATTCAAGGTTTTGGCTGCATCGGCAATACGGACATCAATCTGCTCCGATATCCCCAATTGTTCCCAGTAAGGCTGCCCCATAGCAACGTGTGACTGATTCACATCACAAGCAATCAATTGGCCTTCTTTCGGTAGTGCCAATGCCATCCAACCGGTCGCATAACCCGTAAAGCTACCCACTTCGATCACCCGCTTGGCCCTCATTAACATTAGCAGGCACTGAATAAACTGCGCTTGATCAGGCAAAGTCATCATGCCAGCATCTGGCAACTTAAGCGTCTCTTCTCTTAATGCGTTTAGCGCATCAGGTTCCCGTAATGAATGAGACAACAAATAATTATGTAACTGATTGTTTAAAGGCAAAAGATTGGACATAAAAATCTCGCTTTAAAAAAATGAGTATTGTAATCTATAATATTAAAGAAGTCATAAATGAAAAGATACATAGATGTGCAGTAATAACCAAGATTTCCAAACTATTCAAGTTGTTTCACTCGATTTTGATGGCTGTGCGAATAAGATATTTCAATATGATGAAGAAAAAAAGAATTATACAGTAAATACAGAACACACCCTATATAAAGCTATTCAAAACATGAGAAAAGCTAATGAGAAGCTTATCATTATGATCGGCTCTAATAGGCAGTCTGATCGTGATGATCCAAACAAGGAAAATCACGGTAGAGCTATTGAGGCATTTCAGGAATTAACCAATAAACTAAATGAAAATACAAAAGAGGGGTATCTGTCTGTAGAATACGATCAATTTCGTTTATGCGATATAGAAAATAAATATAAGCCCTGGAAATGCAAAGCCAACTTATTAGCCCACCAAGCACATCACATTGCCGAACAAGAACAATATAAAGATAAAAAAATAACGCTGACACTAATTGATGATTGCGGTCCAGTGACCGAAAACGAAGCTCAGGAATATATAAATGCTTTAGATTTAACTGAGGATAAAAAGCAAGTAAATGAATACTATACTGATCCTAAGCAAACTGCTATTTACGATATCATAACCCCAACTCATACCTTATTTTCCGATTTTTCAATGCTACTGCCAAAAAATGTTCATTTAAAGCTTCAAACCTATCTTAGATTAAAAGGTTACGATGAAGATAAACTATGCGAGGACTCTATAAAATCGATCCAAGGGATAGGAATTACTCAAAAAGATGACTCACTAAAAACTATTTTTGATCAAGTCAATGACAAGTATGAACCAAACGAAAATCTAGTAGATAATATAACACAGCCTTCTTTACATCAGTATATGTATGATACATTATGTCAAAATCACTTGTCCGAATATATTGATTATGAACTTACAAAATGGGCTCCAACCAATCCTTTAAGCAGTCATCGCAGCCAACTGACCTATTACAATTTTTTAAGCAATACAAAAGATCTTATTGTTTATTTACAAAAGCAGCTACAACAAAAAGATAGGCTTTTTGGTATTGACCAAGATGCTTATCAAACAATACTTAATCTTCTACAACTAGAGAGAATCAATATTATTAAAAAGTTAAAAAAAGCAAGAGAAGATGCGCTGCTGGGCTGGTTTTCGAAGCAATATGAAATTAAACAAGAAGATAATATACTCGACATACTGTTACCAGACCATCCACAAAAATTTGAACTTACATTAAACTACCAACCCTCCGAACTTTTAATAAAATATCTTAATAAGCATGATCAGCACGTCCTAGCGTCATTAGATCGTATTCAAAAACATATGCAAGGTAGAAATCCAGACGCTATCACATTTTTACAAAAACTGATTGATTTGATTCAATCTAAATTATTGACTCTTTTAAATAAACCAAACACTCAATTAAATTATTTCAGTTTATTTAAAAATACGTGTCAAAAAGAAGCACAGCGCTACCACCACTTTACTAACAATCTTCAGCAAAGTAATGCTCCTATATTAGGTCATTAAATCAAACCCTTAAAAAGGCAGAGCTAACTTTGAATCAATTTTTAGTAATTCACGACGAAATAATGCTTTAATACTATGTAATTGTTGTTCTGTATCAGCTTCAAAACGCAGTATTAAATAAGGGGAAGTATTAGATGGGCGTATCAGTCCCCAAGCGTAAGGAAGTTCAATGCGCAAACCATCTATGGTAATGCGTTCTGCAACACCAAAATCAGACTGATGCAACAAACACTGCATCAATGATTGTTTATTCTCTTCTAATACTGGTAATTTTAATTCTGGAGTATTGATACGGTTGGGCAGTGCATTAAAAATCTCACTAATCGAACGAACCTCAGAAGATAAAATTTTTAATAAACGCGCACCCACATAGATTCCATCATCAAAACCAAACCAATTGTCCTTAAAGAAAATATGACCACTCATCTCACCGGCCAATATGGCCTTCTCTTGCATCATTTTCGCTTTTAGTATCGAATGCCCTGTACGGCACATTATTGGATGACCACCATGCTCTTGAATGATTTTCGGTAATAAACTCGTACATTTGACATCAAAAATAATTTTAGCACCCGGATGATGCGATAAGACCTCTAATGAAAACAACATCATTTGTCGATCAGGCCAAATAATCTCACCTCGATCGGTCACTACACCTAGACGATCTGCATCACCATCAAAAGCCAAACCAATATCTGCCCTCTCCTTTCTCACTACAGCAATCAGATCCTGTAAATTATCAGGCACTGTAGGATCTGGATGATGATGAGGAAAGTGACCATCTACATCACAGAATAACTCAATCACCTCACAGCCTAATTGTCGATACAGATGAGGCGCTAATACCCCAGCAACTCCATGACCACAATCAACCACTACTTTTAATGGTTTTTTTAGTAGAATATGTTGTCTTATCCAAGCAATATAGTCTGGTACAATATCATAATGCGAAACAGTACCTTGCTGATGCTGGTTTGTAATTAAGTGGCAATCCACAATGCGTTGATACAGTGCTTTTACACCCTCGGTACTTAAGGTATTGCCTTCTAAAACAATCTTAAACCCATTATGATGGCCTGGGTTATGGCTTGCAGTGACCATCACACCTGAGCGGGTGGATAAGCAATGGGTGGCAAAATAAACCAGCGGTGTGGGCACCACACCCACATCGATGACATTAGTACCAGTTTCAATCAGTCCAGCGATTAATGCTGCTTTTAATTCTGGCCCGCTAAGGCGCGCATCACGCCCCACTACCAAAGAATTAATACCGCATTCTCGCGCCTTACTGCCAATGGCTAAGCCAATGGCATAAGCCACATTGGGGGTAATGCCCTGATTTCCCGCCTCGCCTCGAATATCATAAGCACGAAATACCGTAGGAGGCAGATAAATAGGCAGACTGTAACTCACTATTGTCTGCCTGAACTACCGAACCCACCATCGCCACGTAATGAACATTCAAAATCATCCACAATTTCAAAATTAGCACGTAGTATGGGTACTATTACAAGTTGAGCAATGCGCTCACCTGGTTCAATCCGATAGGTAGATTGGCTGCGATTCCAACAGGAAATCATCAAAGGCCCTTGATAATCCGAATCAATCAAGCCCACCAAGTTGCCTAACACAACACCATGTTTATGACCTAAACCCGAACGCGGTAACACAGTGGCTGCAATATTCGGGTCCCGAATATGGAGTGCTAAGCCGGTATTAATGAGCGTTGTTGCATCAGGCAATAGCTCAAAGGGAACATCAAGACAAGCACGTAGATCTAATCCAGCCGAGCCATTTGTTGCATAGGAAGGCAGAGGTACACTCTCCCCTAGTCGCTGATCAAGAATTTTTAACTGAATGGTCTGTTGCATCAATTATATCCCTTTTATAATTTAAACATCGATAAGGTTTGGTCAATCATCTTGCACATGCGTCTTTTTACCAAGCATCAATTGAGATCCGGTTTTTTATTTTCAACCAATGCTAGAGCCTGTTGAGTTCTCCTGGCGATAAAATATGTTGGCTTAGCTAACGAACTGCTTTGTTCAATAGCGAGACTACTGTGCCTAAATATTTCGTTCATTGGATTTCAATCCCCACGTTTCTCACTTCAGCTAAGACCACATAAACGGACTCTAGCCAATTTTACTGTATTGAAAATAACTGTATAAAAAACACATAATTCTTAAAATAGCAACTCACCTCTCTAATATTATTTTAAAGGAAACAATTTGTGACCATTACTGAGTGGCCGATCAACGAACGTCCACGTGAAAAATTACTGGATCGTGGTGTCTACCAATTATCTGATGCTGAACTATTGGCTATTTTATTCGGTAATGGTACAAAAGGTAAATCCGCTGTCGATTTAGCACGTGACTTGCTTAATCAATTCGAGAGCTTAAGAGGTATCTTTGCAGCTAGCTTTAAGGATTTTTCGCTAATCCCTGGTCTTGGCCTCTCAAAATATTGCCAATGTCAGGCAGCCTTAGAACTCAGTCGGCGCCAATTAGAAGAACCCCTAAAAAGAACCAAAGAGTTTGCTGCACCTGATCAGGTAAAGGATTTTATTAGAGCCAAATTACGCGACCATACTCATGAGGTTTTTGCTTGTCTTTTTCTTGACAATCGGCACCGAATGATCACTTTTGAGCAATTATTCTATGGAACTATCAACAGTACAAGCGTCCATCCTCGTATACTGGTTCAGCGCTCTTTACATCATAATGCGGCTGCTGTCATTGTGGCACATAATCATCCTTCTGGCATTGCAAAACCAAGCCAAGCAGATTGTGATATCACCCAAACTCTAATGAGTGCATTGCAAATGATTGATGTACGGTTACTAGATCATATAGTAGTAGGCGATCAGCAGGTGGCCTCATTCGCTGAGCATGGCTTACTTGCGTGATTTGCTTTGATCTGATATAAATCAGACCCTAATTTTATCGATGCTCTGGAGTCAACTCATGACAAAAGCCTGTGATCTTACTGGAACACTCCCGATGACTGGTAATAATGTCTCCCATGCTAACAACAAAACAAAAAGACGCTTTTTACCTAATTTACATAAACGTCGCTTCTGGGTACCCAGCCAAAAGCGTTACGTCGTACTTAAATTATCATCTCGTGGGTTACGTACGATTGATAAAATTGGTATTGACGCAGCACTTAAAAAAATAAAAGATAACAGAATCATTTAAAGGAACTAAAGTTATGGCTAAAGCGGGACCTCGTATCAAAATTATGCTGCTCTCCACTGGGAAAAGCAAAAAAGGGAAGCCTACCGGCTATTTTTACACCACCTATAAAAACACGCGCAATACCACTGACAAGCTCAATATTAAAAAATTTGATCCACGTGCTTGGAATGAAGCTACTGGAAAGCTGGGAATGATCGTCATCTTTAAAGAAAAAAAGATCCCTAAATAACCTTATAATACAATTCCCATTCCCATCTGCACAACCAAGTGTAAACCTAACACAAGCTGCTAGAGAGTATGAGGTTATTTTATGAATCATTTACTGCTGATTATTGACTGTGTAGCACTAGGCATTAGTGCTGGTCTTATATATGGTATCTTTGGGGGTGGTTCTGGATTGATCATGACCCCTGGTTTTTATTACGTATTACGCCATTTTCAATTTATATCCGTTCAGGACTATCGGATGCAAATAGCTATTGCAACAACAGCCACAGCCAGTGCCCTATTAGGCATATCGGCAACACGCATTCAATGGAAAAGTCGTAACATTGACTTTTCAGCATTTAAAAAGATTGTACCTGGGTTATTAGTCGGCACATTACTAGCGATCACTTTACTTAATATCATCCCCAGTGCTTACCTAAAAAAATTATTTGGTGGTGTTGTTATAGCGGTTGCCCTATGGCTAGGATTTTATCGTCAAGAGCAGGATACTAAGGTATGGTCACTCTCTTCTTTTTATAATCGAATTGCCACAACCCTTATTGGTTTATTATGGTTTTTATTAGGCATTGCTGTATTCACAGTGCCTTACCTACATAAATGTGGCATTGATCTACGACGCAGTATCGGTTCTTCTACATTAACAAGCACTGTATTTTCGGCCACTGCAGCTATTTTATTAATAACTACAGGAGTGTTTCAGATTGGTTTATCTACCAGATATCTTGGATACGTTAGCCTACCCCTACTTGCAATTGTAGTTATTCCCAGTGCTATCGCTGCGCATTGGGGATCAAAGCTCAGTGTAAAATTACCAAAGCGGTATTTAAAAATAATCTATGCCGGTTTGTTGTGTGTAGTCGGTATTCTGATGCTCGCCTAAAAATTATTCCAAAGTTTAATTGAGATTCGTCTTTTTACCAACATCTTCTAATGACACCTGCTTCATCTCAGGCACTAACAAAGTAATTAATACACCCATTAAAGTTACATAAGCCATCATAGCAATTGTAAATGACAAACCATAAGCATGTAATACAGTGGGTAAAATAAAGGCTCCTATAAAGGCACCCACTTTACCTACTGCAGCAGAAATACCATGGGCTCGTGCACGAATTGTTGTGGGATAAATTTCAGAAGGAATTAAAAATGTCGTTGTATTGGGGCCGAAATTAACAAAGAAAAAGCTTAAACCAAAAATAATAATAAATAATGTGATTTGTTCTGCAATATGTGGAATCAATGCAATTAAAGTATAACAAATTCCCATAACTAAAAAACCACATGCCTGTAGATTTTTTCGACCAATTCGATCCACATATTTTGCCGCTAGAATATAACCCGGCACAGCAAAAACAAAAAACAGCAAGGCTGACATTAGCGTATGCGCTAATAAATCCATATGCGGGCTAATAGATTTCATAATTAATACAGAAGAGATACCATTGCCATAAAATGCGACATCTAATAAAAACCATGCCCCTGCTGTACCTACTAAATATTTAATCCATGGTTGTTTCCATAGTTTCTCCTTGTAGTGTTTACCATAGGTTTGACTTTTACGACCTACTAGATAACTTACTGACCGGCTCACTTCAACAGGAGCCTTTTGAGTTAACATAAAGCGCGGAGATTCTGAAATACGCCGACGTAGTATAAACACAGAGGCTGCAGGGATAGCACCAATAGCCAATAAAATACGCCATAAAATTTGGTTTGGAATATGAAGTGCTAAAAATAAGGAAGCGAGCAGAGGGCCTACAATCAAGCCCAAGGCCTGCATACCAAATACCAGGAGCACAAGCAGCCCACGATTTTTGCGATTAGCAGCCTCGCTAGTCACAACAGCACTAGTTGGATAGTCACCACCCACACCAATACCGACAATAATTCGAGAGACTAATAGCCAAGTAAACGACATTGAAGATGCCGCCAATATAGATCCAAAAAACAAGATGAGAATCTCAAAACCATACATTTTCTTACGGCCAAATCGGTCAGATAACCAACCAAAAAAAACAGCACCCAAAGCAGCAGAGGCAAGAGCTGCTGCATTTAGAAAAGAAATCTGTAATGTTGTCAAACCCCATAATGGCGCTAAAATTGCTGTAACAACACCAATGACAAACAGATCGTAAGCATCTGTGAAAAAGCCCATTCCTGCAGTTAATACCATACGACCATGGAAGCGACTCAACTGTTGCTCATCCAAGTTCTGCAACGATGGATCTTTTATTTCACTCATAAGATTTCCTCAAAATGTTACGTAACTAGTCTCATTAGACTGTCTTATCCTTAACCAAACGCTCATATTTTTCCATCAGTGACTCTTGAGTTTCAGCAAGTCCTAAAGGAATACAATCTACTGGACACACTTCTTGGCATTGTGGCTCATCAAAATGTCCGACACATTCAGTACATCGGGCAGGATCAATTTCATAAATGGATTCTCCTTGATAGATTGCCTCGTTTGGACACTCAGGTTCACAAACATCGCAATTAATACATTCTTCTGTAATCTTCAGAGCCATTATGAATTATTTAAAGAATTTAATCTGTTAACCACAGCAGGTGGTACCAATGAAGCCACATCTCCTCCCATCTTGGCAATTTCACGCACCATCGTTGATGAAATCGACGCTGTGACACCAGATGCTTTAATAAATAAAGTGTCACATTGTGATGACATCATACGATTCATCTCTGACAATTGAAATTCAAAATCTATATCAGAGACACCACGCAATCCTCGCAAAATGACATTTGCTTGTTTTTCTCTAACGTAGTCGACCAATAAACCACTAAAATGATCCACATAAACTCTGCTAGTACTGGCAAAGGTAGCTTTACACAATGCAAAACGATCTGCAAAGGAAAAATAGGGCTTTTTATCGGCGCTATCTGCTACTGCAACAATAGTTTTATCGAATATCATCGACACACGCTTGACAATATCCACATGACCATTAGTCAGCGGATCAAAAGTTCCCGGATAGATGGCAATAGTCAACCTACTGCCTCATTTTCTTTTTTTTCAATTGACAACAAAGTCAAGCCTCGCATTGGGCATTGTGCCTTTAGATCCATCATCCTCTGGCCTGATGGCAAGTTCAAATTAGGTGCAATCTCGGCTAAAGGATACACGACAAATTCACGTTCTGACAATCCTGGGTGCGGGATATGCAATCCATTCACTTTAATCACATCATTACCAAAGAGCAGTATGTCTAAGTCAATAGTGCGTGGTCCCCAATGTTTTCCAGAACGAATTCTTTTTTGTGCAATTTCAATGCGTTGCAAAAAATTCAGTAAAGCCTCAGCTGATAAGTTAGTATGAATTTCAGCAACGGCATTAATAAAATCAGGTTGATCTTGCAAGCCCATGGGTTTACTGCGATACAGGCTTGACACCTTTTTTACCAAAATTCCTGGAATATGGGCAATACGATCTACAGCCTCATGAATCTGCATGGCAGGATGATCTAAATTACTACCTAAACCAATATAAACAATCTTCATCTCTATTTTCTCTTGTTTAATTCTAATACCATATCTCTCTGCTTTATATGAGAGGCTTTTTGAAAGACTTGCCACCAGTGCACGCTTTCTTGAAATGGCTCACCTGCTCCAGTACGTAGCATTAAAAAATCAAAAGTCGCTCGAAAATAACGATGCTGCAAAATACTATAAACCCGCTTACCACGCCGACGCAACAGTTGATATTGCATCACCCAAACAGAGCGCATCATAACTATAAAACGACGCGGAATATGTAATACATTATTTTGATCAGTAATCACCTTATCAATAGCATGATGTAATACCTGATAAAAATGACGAGAAGTTTTTTGCGATCGATCCAGCTCATAAGAGACTATAGGCCATAACAGGACAGACAGTAAAAAGCCTGGATTTAAGCTACGCTCCTCTAAAAAACGCTGATCAGTAGCATGCAATGCTAGCTGAATCAACTTAGATTGCCTTTTATTATCTTCTATTTTTAACACTGAAGATAAGTTGGGAAACAATACATCAATATAATCATATTGTTTCAAATAACGAAAACTAGATTGCGCACTTCCTTTAAAAAATAATTTCAATAATTCATTAAACAATCGAGATTGCGGTATATCTTGCAATAATCCTGACAAAGTTTTTAAGGGTACTTCAGTCTGTGAATCAATCCTAAACTCTAGTTTAGCAGCTAAACGAATCGCACGTAACAATCGAAGAGGGTCTTCACAATACCGCGCTACTGGATCACCAATCATGCGAATCACACGATGCTTTAAGTCTTTAATACCTCCTGTAAAGTCAACAATAGAGAAATCAGCAATATTGTAATACAGTGCATTAATCGTAAAATCACGACGCCAAGCATCCTCTCCAATAGTCCCATAAGTATTATCTGCTGCAACCATCATCGGAGCACTAGAGCCTGTTGAACTGCATGGATCATTTTCTTGTACCTTGGCACGAAATGTGCAGACCTCAATAATTTCCTTACCAAAAAATACATGCAATAGTCGAAAACGTCGACCAATAATACAGCTATTGGTAAATAGTTTTTGAATTTCTTCAGGACGTCCATCAGTGGCTACATCAAAATCTTTGGGCTTACGATTTAGTAATAAGTCGCGAACACTACCTCCCACAAGATAACTGACATAGTTCAAATCCTTAAGCCGATATAATACTTTAAGTGCACCAGGACTGATGTTTTTCCGAGTAATATTGTGCTGACTACGAGGAATAATAAGAGGATCTCTTTTATTCTTTACACCAAAAAGGCGCGCAAACTTCGATCGTAACTCTTTGTTTAACAAAAATATTCCCATGTCTTAATGGCAGAATCTCATAATACACAATTGATTCACAACTGACTACTAATATAACGACTATTTAAAGTTCCAAATGGACGAAAAAACTAATTAGTCCAATACAATCTGCTCTACGAGCTGTTTCTTCTCTCGCACCTTATCGCCCATTAGAGCAAAACCGCGTAATTGGCCATTATTATCTTTAAATAGTGCACTTAAATGGCTCCCCTCCCCTTGATAAAACCAACTACCTTCTTTGCCTTTAGGAGGAAGGACTACCACCAAAGGGCAGGCAGGTGTTTTAATAGTAATTGGCATCACAGGATAATTAAGATAAGCAGCCTGACCTAATAGAACACGCGCTAAAATTCGAACACATTGCAATAAAGGTGCGACATAGTGTCGGCACTCTCCATTCACTTCAGCACAATCACCCAAAGCATAAATATGCCTATCACTAGTGCGTAATTGTAAATCAACCACAATACCCTCATTAGTTTTAATTCCAGCCGTTTTTGCCAAGTCCAAAGCCGGACGCAAACCTACAGCAGACATAACACCATCTACATTGATCTTTATTCCATTATCTAATATTACCCTATAATGAGTCGCTTCTTGATCTACGACTTGAGCAAACTGACCTAAAATCCACTTAACTCCTTTCTCTGCTAAAGCAGATACCATCGCCCTACCGACTGGCTCAGGAACCCAGCGAGCTAAGGGATATTTTTCAGGAGCTATTACTGTAACTTGATAACCGTTATTAATTAAATCATTGGCAAATTCACAGCCTACTAATCCAGCCCCTAAAATACCAATGTGATTTTTATCAGCAACCCAATCACAGAAATACTCATAATCCTCAATATTATTGACTGAGGCAATATGAGTCACCCCATTCCCTTTTAAAGACGGTGTAATTTTACTGGCTCCACACGCTAATACCAAATCACTATAAATAATACTTCGCGCTTGATTTTCTCTCTTATAAAAAATCTGTTTTTTTTCAGCATCAATAGAAACTACAGTTGCATGAGTTATGATATCAACGGACCATTGCTTTGACATAGTGTGAGCATCACACACAGACAACTTATCAATCGTTTTCTTTTGTGTAAATGCAGTTGATAACAAAGGTTTTGAATAAAAGCGACCATCTGTTTCAGTGATTAATGTAATAGGACGTTCCTTATCCTGTTGACGATATTCTTTTACCAACAAATAACCAGCAAGGCCACTACCAATAATTACAATAGGCAACATTATGTTTGTGCAGTTGGCCAAATAGCCTGTTGACTGTGTTGATGAACAGTTTCTATCATCACATTAACATGATCAATTGGAGTTTGTTGGTCAACACCATGACCAAGGTTAAACACTAAGCCAGGACCACAACCAAAACTATCCAATACATTAATCACTGCTTGTTGAATTTTAGATGGTGTTGCAAATAATAAAAAGGGATCTAAATTACCTTGTAAAGCAACACGATCATTCACACAAAGCTTGGCTTTTGCTATATCAATGGTCGAATCAATGCCAACAGCATCACAACCACTCTCTGCAATCATCTCTAACCACGGCAACGCATGCTTCGTAAAAAAAACAACGGGGATAGGTTCGCCCTCTATTTCACGAGTTAACTGTGCTGCAATCTCTTTCATATAGGCGAGTGAAAACTCTAGATATTCTTGGTGTGATAATAAGCTTCCCCAAGTATCAAATAACATAACCACACGTGCACCTGCTGCAATTTGTGCATTTAAATACTCTATGGTTACTTGAGTAAGTCGATGTAATAAATGGTGCATCACATTCGGCGCCTGATACACCATACGACGTATCACTGGAAAGAGCTTATTACTGTGGCCTTCAACCATATAAGTCGCAACAGTCCAAGGGCTGCCTGCAAAACCAATGATAGGTAGTTGGTGGCCTACCTCATGTTCTATTAAATGAATAGTTTTCATTACATAGGCCAAATCAGTGTCCACATGAATCGATTTTAATTGATGAATGTCTTTTTCTGAACGAATCGGGTTATTAATAACCGGCCCTCTACCCTTAATAAACGCTAAATCCATACCCATAGCATCTGGCAGCGTTAAAATATCACTAAAGACAATGGCTGCATCTAAGTCAAAACGTGCCAAAGGCTGTAAGCTTGCCTCACACGCCAAATCAGGCGTTTTACAAAATGTCATAAAATCAGTAACCTGTTGGCGCAGCTTGCGATATTCAGGTAAGTAACGCCCTGCCTGACGCATTAACCAAAGAGGTCGACGATCCACTGTTTGTCGTTGTAAGGCACGTATAATGCGATTATTTTTAGGCGACATAGCCCAAGACCCCTTGATGTAAGGCTGGCATTGTACCATATTAGTGAAGTAGGAGGCAGTGTGTGACCGTTGAACAAAATATTTCACTACAACCCTACAATACCTTTAACATTGGCGTGAAGGCCCGCTATTTTTATGCACTCAAAAAAGTACAAGATTTACAAAACATACTGAATAAAGATCCATGGCACTCTTTACCTAAACTGATTCTAGGCGGTGGCAGCAATATTTTACTCACACAAGACTATCCTGGTCTTGTGATTCATAACGAACTCAGAGGTTTAACTGTACTTGATGATAATGCAGATCATATCTACCTGAAAATCGCTGCGGGAGAAAATTGGCATCAACTCGTTCTTTATTGTGTGAATCATCACTACGGTGGCATTGAAAATTTATCACTTATCCCAGGGAACATCGGTGCAGCGCCTATACAAAACATCGGTGCTTATGGTGTTGAATTGTGCTCTGTGTTTGAATCATTAGAAGCGATTCAATTAACTACAGGCGCATTAAAAATATTTAATCATCACGACTGCCAGTTTAGTTATCGCAACAGTATTTTTAAAAATCAATATAAAAACCAATATCTAATCACTAGTGTGACTCTAAAATTAAATAAAAAGCCAAACCTCAATATAGGCTATGGTGCCATCAGTAACACTTTAAAAAGAATGGGAGTTTCGCCTTCTATTCAATCGATCAGTCAGGCAGTGATTCACATTCGCAAAGCAACTCTACCAGATCCTAAGAGAACACCCAACGCAGGTAGTTTTTTTAAAAATCCTATTATTACTCAAAAAACCCTTAAAATCTTACAAAATAAACACCCTAAAATACCCTATCACTCCATCAATGCGCATCAAATTAAAATTCCTGCTGCCTGGCTGATTGAACAATGCGGCTGGAAGGGGAAAACAATGGGCAATGCAGGTGTGCATAAACATCATGCATTGGTTCTTATTAATCATAATCAAGCTAATGGTTCTGAGATTAAAATACTGGCTGAAGCGATTCAGTCTTCTGTTAAAGAAGTATTTAATATTACTCTAACACCTGAAGTTAATATTATATAAATAAAGGACGATTACTATGACGATTAAAACTATTATTAAAATGGGCAATCCAAAATTATTTAAAAAATCAAAACCTATTCATCATTTTAATACCCCCAAACTACATGCCATAATCCAAGATTTAAAAGACACCATGCAACACTACAATGGAGTTGGAATAGCAGCCCCCCAAATCGGTTACCTCTTGCAAATTATTATGTTTGGTTTTAAACATAATTCACGATATCCCAATGAAGCACCCATTCCAGAAACTATACTCATTAATCCTAAACTAGTGATCTTAACGGATAAAAAAGAAGGCTATTGGGAGGGCTGTCTTAGTGTACCAGGGTTACGTGGTTTCATTTCCAGACCTGTTGCTATCGAATATACAGGCTATACACCGGAAGGTAGGCTTATTAAACGTAAGGCAGAAGGATTTCATGCACGTGTTATTCAACATGAATATGATCATATTCATGGCATTCTGTTTCCACAAAAAATAACTAATTTTCAGAAATTTGGTTTTGAAGAGGAAATTAATAAGGACTAAAAATAATCTAACTCACTCATTTATTTCGACATTGAGGCAGTGAATACAACCAATTTACTGCTTTTTGCATCACTTTATCGGTACCTAAATTAAATAATGACGCAAAACTACTTTGAACAGGCACATCAACCGGCAATACTAAAGGAACTTCTCTATTGTGGCCATCATAAATTCTAAGAACCATAATATTAACGTAATTATCCTTTGCATCTGCCAGTGGAATACTTTCTGTGATTGAAGTGGATGCGCTAGTCGGTTGACCAAAGGTCTTATTGGGTTGCACCACTTTCATTGCTAAAGCACTGATGGCTCCTGAACTTCCTGTCAGTGAATTAATTAAAATAGCCACTGGTTTGGAGACAATAGGATACGGTTGCCTACCTTCAAATTGACCATATAGCTGCCACTTGCCTGTATGACCCATTGTTGGAAGAAATTGCTCAAGTTGATTACGGTCGATTGTTAAGCGAATTGGCATTATTTTTCCTAGACTAAACAGAGTCGTTTTTGTAGGCAACAAACCTGCTAAAGCTAACAACATAGGTACATTATTACCCCCTGTATTAAAACGAAAATCTAAAATAAACCCACAAACTGTATTGGGTTTAGATCGCGCCCATGCATCTCTACCTTCGCTAGTACGGCGATTAATGTCTGTTTGCTTCCAAGCAAAACCAGCGGGTACATATAAATAACTGAGTCGCCCTAAGTGCTTACCATGAAAATGACGCGTATATTCAATTATTTTATTTCGTATCGCTGTTGGCTGTGCAAGCCATTGTTGTATAGCTTGATTTTCGGGTATAGGGGGTAATGGGCAATGTGCTTTACCTAATCCTTTCAATGTAATAAAAGAGTGGTGGTCATAATATCGTAAACGAGGAAAAATAAATCGAGCAGCAGCTGAAATTGCTACACAAGAATCTTTCTTATCTCCAATAAAACGAGAACCTTCCTGAGTGATTTTAGGCCAGTCGAGTTTGTGAGCGTACGGTGAATTTTGCTGAACTATTTTGATAATGTTTTGATATACCTGCATTGCAGAGGTCGCAAAAAGTCCATCCGGCCAGAAAAAAAGGAACAAAAACAAGCCATAACAATTCTGCCTTAATAATTTCATTTGCATTAATCTAAATTCTAATTATTTATATTTTACACTTATAACACAGCATTATCTCATTTTTAATATGAAATTATTTTTGCAGTATTAATGTACATTGTTGTATATTTTTTCAAAAAGAAACTTTGCATTTACTTTTCAGGTAGAAGCTAAAACAGCCCCGCCCTCGCTGTGAGCCATGAAGCGCCGCAAGCGCAAAGCGAGTAGTCTGTCCGCGAGGGGGGCCCCCCGCCTGCCGGATTTTTGTCGAGTGCCCCTGCACGAACACAAAAATCTATACAGCGGCGTCAGTCATTTAAGAAACGGGGCGAAGCAACCGGAGACAAGAACCGCCGCGACCTTAAGAGCGCCGTCGCGTTTGTGAGTCGATTGTGTCCACGGACAGACAAAGTCTTTATCGAGCATAGCGACTCACCGACATAGTTCAATATCACACTAAAGACCTCTTCTAAAGCGAAGGATTTTACACTTCTCACCTACGACTTATATACTTAATGCTAAAAGAAAGTGGTATATTCCTAGGCTAATTGCTCCATGACCAAGGTCAGTTGGATGTACACCATCTTCAAATAAATAACCAACATTATAGTCTGGTGGAATACACGATAACGCACTAATTGTTGTTATGCTGCCAGTATAATTACAGTTTGGCAGCGTTACATTACTAAACACAAATTTTATTGGACCAAATGATATTTGTTTTTTTTGTATCATAGTATTAAGTAAAGATTTAGCATCGTAAACTTTAACTGATAATACTTTTGCTCTACTCTCTAACTCTTCATTAAATGCTTCACTAACTGCTGTCATTAATGCTGGCAAGCCCGGAATAGAGTCAGATTGCAATTGTGACCACGGAATCTGTCCCAAGTTAGGCATGTTAATCAATAAGATGTGTTTTGCACCTTGGCTTTTTAAGTTGGCCACATTATCTGCAATATTATTAGCTGCTGTAATGGCTGTTGTAATCAATTGTTGTTGTTTTTGACCTGCAGCAAGCCCTTTGAAAATATCGTTAGGACCACTCCATAAAATATAAAGTGCATTGGGGTCAACAGTATGTTGAGATTCATAATTGCTTATTTGTAGGGCTAATGAAGGTGGAGCATATCCAGTTGCTCCTATCCCTGTACCTGTGGTTGTTGCACCACCTGCTGCATAATCATGACCTTTTAAATAGCCAGACACATAAGTATTACCTGCTGGAGGATTAATATTATTGGGTAATATTGTTCCGCTAGGCAATAAATTCGATTTATACAAATTCTTCACTAAATAAGACACCCAAACCTGTCCAGCTCTTCTAGGACCGCCATCAACATTCCATGGAGATGTAAAAATAGGATATTGTCTAATTGCATTCAACTTTGGATTATCGTCTTGATAGCCTACATCACTTAAGCTATCACCAAACACCCAAATATCAGAATATCCATATACACTAAGGCACATTAAACTAAGTAGTAAAATTAAAATCTTTCTCAACGTTAAACTCCTTTTGAACTATTATTTAGAATTTATAACTTATGCCAAAAACTATAGCATTATAATTG
The DNA here is from genome assembly GCA_965214015.1 of Coxiellaceae bacterium. GTDB lineage: Bacteria > Pseudomonadota > Gammaproteobacteria > Coxiellales > Coxiellaceae > CBDCAS01. The sequence continues at coordinate 188,603 of CBDCAS010000022.1, read as the reverse complement.
ACGCTTTACACCAAAATAGGGTTGTAAATTTCGAGAGACAATATTAACATCATAAATGCCACGAGGCATAATTGTGTAATCCTTCATTTTTTTTCTATTACCTTGAACCTTCATTTCATTACAATATATAACCTCTATTAATTTGAAGCCAAAAATTTCTCCGCAAACGGAGGAGGTACGTTAAAAAAGTGTAACTTTATAGCTCTCATTATAAAAATCTAACGATATTTATCGGAAAAACTAAATAGTGCATCAGAAATATCTTAAAATTTTATAGCTTACTTTTAAATCGCTGATACAAACTAGCAGGAGCCCTAGGAATTGAATATTTTAATTTTACCACATAATCATTCACTACTTGTTTTGCCCACTCAGTGCTTCCTTTACTTCTAAATGCTGTTTCACCAAATGCTTTTACTGCTTTCACTGCAGCGACTCTTTGCATAGGTGCAATATTTGAATTGGTTAATAGCAGTTGATTAAAAATCTCATCTGCATAGTGTCGCCGCATTTCATTATTCCAAATAACACCTGAATTTTTCTCAAAACTAGTACGATTAATACCTATTTGCCGATCGTAAGAATAATTTGAATAAAGATAATCATGAGCTAATGCGGCATTAAAAATCGCAATCGGACTAATAAAAGAGCGTAATAAATTAGGCACTGTAGCACCATCACTAACAAATAATACTCCTTCATTAGGCTGAATTAAGTCAAATTTTGTCTCACTACTAGAGTTCAATCGATACTCAACACCTACAGCAAAAAACATATAGCCTAGAATAGCTACCCTATCATTACCTGCAAGATTAGAGACCGCTAAGTACGACCCGGGGTGTAACAATACCGCACGTTCAACAATAATACTCTGACTCATAGCTCATTTTGCTCCATCAACATCGGTTTCTTAAATAAAGTCTAAGTCTAGCGAGTTCTTTTCGATCCAAAGTACGTTCAAAATCACTAATCTCTTTACTTTTTACTTTACTCTTTAACTGCGTAATACGATTTTTTGTCCTAAGACACTCAGAACTTTGGCAAGCACTGAGCAAAAAAGTCACGATCAATAAAAGGGATAGACTAAACCAATAGGTTTTTAACTTTTTATTACTTTTGTCCATGTATGAGATCCTATTTTACTTTCCAGCACAAACATACACTTTCTTGCTATTTTTTTCAAATCAATTTATTAACTAAAATACTTACTCATAATGAATCTGACTTGTTAAATACTGCTTTAAAAAATGACCTGTGTGAGATGATTTATGTTGCGCTAAATGTTCTGGGGTTCCTGTTGCAATAACAGTGCCCCCTCCCTCTCCTCCTTCAGGGCCTAAATCAATAATCCAATCAGATACTTTAATGACATCCATATTATGCTCAATCACAATAATAGTGTTCCCTTGGTCCCGTAAACGAACGAGTACTGCGAGTAATTGTTTTATATCGTGAAAATGCAAGCCTGTGGTTGGCTCATCTAAAATATACAGGGTTTTTCCACTACCACGACGCGATAATTCTTTTGATAACTTAATACGTTGTGCTTCCCCTCCTGAGAGAGTCGTTGCACTTTGTCCCAAAGTAATATAGGACAACCCAACATCAATTAATGTTTGTAATTTACGTGCAATGACAGGCACAGCATCAAAAAATTGTCGTGCTGCTTCAACAGTCATGCTCAACACTTGATGAATATTTTTATTCTTGTATTGAATTTCTAAAGTTTCCCGATTGTAACGTTTTCCCTTACAAATATCGCAAGCGACATAAATATCGGCTAAAAAGTGCATCGCTACCTTAATCACTCCATCACCTTCACAAGCCTCACAACGCCCCCCACAAACATTAAAACTAAAACGCCCCGGTTTATAACCACGGGAACGAGCCTCTGGTGTGCCAGCAAATAACTCACGTATCGGTGTGAGTAATCCTGTATAAGTAGCAGGATTAGAACGGGGAGTACGCCCAATAGGATTTTGATTAATATCAATGACTTTATCGCAATATTCCAAACCATCAATACGACGATGTTGACCTACCTGACGTACTGCTGCTCTATTTAACTGATGAGCGGCTACTGGATACAATGTATCATTAATAAGACTGGATTTACCTGAGCCTGATACGCCTGTTACACACGTCATTAACCCCAAAGGAATATTAACATCAATATTTTTTAAATTATTACAGCGTGCTCCTTTGATACTCAGCTGTTGTCGGCATGTGTTTGCTAAGCGTTTTTCAGGAACCACAATCGACTCAGCTCCTGATAAGTACTTGCCTGTTAGCGACTTTGGATTCTCTAAGATAGCCTGAGGCTGGCCCTTAGCAACGACTTCACCTCCATGAACACCAGCACCAGGACCAATATCAACAATATAGTCCGCATGACGTATCGCTTCTTCATCATGCTCAACTACAATGACTGAATTACCAAGATCACGTAAATGATATAAAGTCTTTAATAATCGTTCATTATCACGCTGATGCAAGCCAATCGAAGGCTCATCTAAAACATACATAACACCTACAAGACCTGAACCTACCTGACTAGCTAAACGAATGCGTTGTGCTTCCCCTCCTGATAAAGTACCCGCACTACGTTCTAAAGTAAGATAATTCAGTCCTACATTATTTAAGAACGTCAAACGTGCAATCACTTCACGTAAAATCTTCTGAGCAATCCGACCTCGTTTTCCAGAAAGCATCAGATTCTCAAAAAAAATTCGTGCATCATCGATAGACAACTGAGTGATTTCAGGTAAGCTTTTCTTATTAATATAGATATGACGCGCCTCACAACATAAACGACTGCCATTACAATCCTCACAAGGACTTTCCGACAAATACTGTGACAAAACATCGCGCACTGCCATTGAGCTTGTCTCATCAAAACGCCGCTCCATATTCGGAATCACACCCTCAAAAGAATGTTTTTTAGCTACTTTCTTATTGCTCGCGTTTGTATAATGAAATGTAATGGCCTCATCATCACTACCATATAAAATGATATCCCGTATCGCTTTAGGCAATCGATTAAAAGGAGTCTCCATATCAAATTGATAATGCCGCGCTATTGAAGAGAGTAACTGATGATAGTAAGCATTATTACGATCCCAACCTCGAATAGCTCCCCCAGCTAAGCTAAGTGTTGCATTATGTATGACCTTCTTAGGATCAAAATATTCTTGCTGACCTAATCCATCACAGGTAGTACAAGCACCCATTGGACTATTAAAAGAAAATAAGCGAGGCTCTAACTCTTCTAAACTATAGCCACACTCTGGACATGCAAACTTCGCAGAAAATACACGATCTGCTCTTCCTTCTTCTTTTAATAATGCTAAAGTAGCAAGGCCATTGGATAAACGCAGTGCTGTTTCAAACGATTCTGCTATACGTTGCTGCGCTTCTTTACGCACTGTTAACCGATCTACCACAGCTTCAATAGTATGTTTCTGACGTAAAGCTAATTTAGGAACTTGATTTAAATCATACACAGTGCCATCTATGCGCACACGTACAAAACCTTGATGACGTAGCTGATCAAAAACCACCTCATGAGCGCCTTTACGCGAACGTATGATCGGAGATAAAATCATAATTGATGTTTTCTCTGGCAACCTCATCACTCCATCGACCATTTGGCTTACTGTCTGCGCTGTTAAATCAGTTCCATGAGTAGGACAGCGCGGACAACCTACACGGGCATAGAGTAGACGCAAATAATCATAAATTTCAGTAATAGTACCCACCGTTGAGCGTGGATTATGCGATACTGATTTTTGTTCGATAGCGACCGCTGGTGAAAGCCCTTCGATTAAATCAACATCAGGTTTTTCCATAACCGATAAAAACTGTCTTGCATAAGTGGATAAAGATTCAACATAGCGACGCTGCCCTTCGGCATAGAGCGTATCAAATGCTAGCGATGATTTACCGGATCCAGAAATTCCAGTAATAACAACTAGTTGATTACGTGGAATATCAAGATCAATATTTTTCAAATTATGGGTGCGCAATCCACGCATACGAATTTCAGACACGGTATAGACTCGTTCAATTACAGTAAATCCTATACTATACGCTTTATTGTTGATAAGAAATATTAGAAACTATCCCTTATGTTACTAAATAATAAAAAGTCTGTACTGTCCTTAGCCATGATTATGGCCTTTCGCGTGCTTGGGCTTTTTATGATCCTTCCTATATTTTCAGCACATGCCATGACCCTACCTGGTGCAACGCCCACACGGATTGGGATTGCATTGGGCATCTACGGGTTTACTCAAGCACTACTACAAATACCCTTTGGATTATGTTCAGATCGAATCGGTCGTAAACCGATCATTGCTTTTGGTCTTGTGCTATTTGCTACAGGGAGTATTGTCGCTGCACTTGCTAGCGACATAAACACCTTAATCCTAGGCCGTGCCCTACAAGGCACAGGCGCTATTGGTAGCACAACCTTAGCCTTAGTGGCTGATTTAACTCGGGATGAAAGTCGTAGTAAAGCCATGGCATTCATTGGTCTTAGCATTGGTATGGCATTTTCCATCGCAATCATCATCGGCCCTATTATTTTCGCTTGGTACCAATTATCCGGTATTTTTTGGGCGACTGCTGCATTTGCGTTGGTAGGCCTAGTGCTATTAACTCAAGTGTCTAAACCTCCCAATCTGATCTTGCACAGCAATGTTGAGCTCACTCCTAATCGATTAATCACTAGCTTTAAAAACTGCCAATTGCTGCGCTTAGATTTTGGAGTCTTTTCATTGCATTTAATCTTAACTGCACTATTTATTGCAGTTCCTATTCTTTTTACCCATGTTTTCAATATTTCAGCCTGGCAACAAGCAGGCATCTATCTGTTAATATTATGCTTATCCTTTATTACCATGTTGCCTTTTATCATCATTGCTGAAAAGAAACGTCAAATGAAACGGATTTTTTTAGCGGCGATTACTCTATTATTAATTACTCAAATACTCTTCTATGTATTCAACCATCAGATACAGCTTATAGGCATCACACTAGTGCTTTTCTTTATCGCCTTTAACTTATTAGAAGCGAGCCTACCTTCTCTAGTCTCTAAATTAGCACCGATTCAATCTAAAGGAACAGCGATGGGACTCTACTCTACTTCACAATACTTAGGTATTGCAATCGGAGGCATTCTGGGCGGCACTCTTTTTACACACTTTGGCATAGACGGTATTTTTGTTTTCTGTGGATTAAGCGCATTATTATGGCTATTAGCAGCATCTACCATGAAACCACCTCCTTACTTATCAACACTTATTTTTGAGGCCCATGCAAAAGGCACCCAACTGAGTCAAAAACTCAGTAACTTTACAGGAGTTGCTGAAGTGAGCTATTCGCCTGAAGAAAATCTGATTTATGTTAAAGTGGATAAAAAACAAACCGATGAAAGCGAATTGCGTAAATACATTGAAGAGGTTACCCTAACCTAGGTTGATATGTTAGAAAGAGAGGAGAGATGTGATGGCAAGAGGAATTAATAAAGTAATCCTAATTGGCAATTTAGGTAATGAACCTGAAGTCCGCTACACCCCTAATGGCAGCGCCGTAGCGAATATTACATTAGCAACAAGTACATCATGGCGAGACAAACAGACAGGTGAAATGCAAGAGCGTACCGAGTGGCACCGCATTGCCTTTTTTAATCGTTTAGCAGAAATTGTCGGTGAATACTTACACAAAGGCTCTAAAGTCTATGTTGAAGGCAGCCTGCGTACACGAAAATGGCAAGATAAAACGACAGGAGCAGATCGCTATACCACAGAAATCATTGCCAATGAAATGCAAATGCTAGATAGTCGCAGCAGTAATACCAGCCATAACAGTGGTAATCATTATTCTCCTTCTAGCAACAACAGTCCTATGCAAAACGACAACGAGATGTCCTCAAAAAGTGCAGACTCCGCTTCCGCTGCCTTACCTGCATCAGATTTGGAAGACGACATCCCATTTTAAAAAAAGAAATAGAAAGAGCACCGCATTATGGCAATTAAAACGGTGAACCCTGCTACAAACAAGCTTATCAAATGCTATGATGAGATGTCGGAAAACACAATATCCGATATCATTGATCAAAGCAGTCAAGCATTTTTAACATGGCGTTGCACTTCTTTTTCCAAGCGAAAGCAATCAATGCTCCAAGCAGCCGCACTTCTAAAGCAGCATAAAAATCGCTATGCAGATATTATTTGTACTGAAATGGGCAAACCTATCACTCAAGCCTATGCTGAGATTGAAAAGTGTACTGCAGTGTGTCAGTACTATGCCAAGAATGCAGAAAACTGGCTCAAACCACGTGTGATCAGTACTGAAATGAAAACAAGCCAGGTAGTCTATCGTCCACTGGGCATTGTATTGGCGATTATGCCTTGGAACTTCCCATTCTGGCAGGTATTTCGTTTTGCTGCTCCCAATTTAATGGCAGGAAATGCCACTTTGTTACGCCATGCCTCTATTGTTACTGGCGCTAGTTTAGCGATTGAAACATTATTTAAAGAAGCTGGATTTCCAGAAAATGTATTTCGTAGTTTGGTTATTAATAAAGATAGGGCTGCTTTTGTAATCAAACACCCTAAAGTAGCTGCTGTAACACTAACAGGTAGTGAATGTGCCGGTAGTATGGTCGGCGCTCAAGCAGCAAGCTCATTAAAAAAAGTGATTCTCGAATTAGGCGGTAGTGATCCTTATCTCATTCTAGAAGATGCAGATCTTAAGCGTGCAGCACAAGCGTGTATCACCTCCCGTATGAATAATACCGGACAAGTGTGTATCTCAGCAAAGCGGCTGATTATCGTAGATTCTATTTACGATTCATTTGAACTACTGATTCTTGAACAAATAAAACACTACACCATGGGCGATCCTACCAATAAAGAAACTCAACTCGGACCTCTAGCCCATGAAGCCCTACGCAATACCGTTCATAAGCAAGTACAAGATTCTATAAAACAAGGGGCCACTTTATTAACAGGCGGCAAGATTCCAGATCGAGTCGGCTTTTATTATCCACCGACTGTGCTTGCAAATGTAAAAAAAGGTATGCCCGCTTATCATGAAGAAATTTTCGGACCAGTGGTAAGCTTGCTACGCGTTAAAGACGAAGCGGAAGCCATTACTGTCGCTAACGACTCACGATTTGGTCTCGCTGCAGCAGTATTTACTAAGGATGAGTCACGTGGGCTCGATATTGCAATGAATAAAATCCAGGCTGGAACCTGTTATGTAAATGAATACGTTGCCTCTGATCCCCGCCTACCCTTCGGGGGCATCAAATCATCAGGCTATGGACGAGAACTGTCTATAGAAGGGATTCACGAATTTGTAAATACCAAAACAATTTGTGTTGCTAATTAAAGTGAGGTAGTTGGGATGGTATGATGTTGTTCAATACCGTCAACCTTTGATAATTGTAACTTGTTTAAAGCTGTATGGATTTTATCAATAGATTCTTGTATTTTATGCATCCTATTAGGCACATTTATATGGAGTTCTCGCATTGCTACCTTTTCAACAGCATTCAAACTGTCTAAAGCTTTTTTAGTCAAAGTTAAATAATCACAGTAATAACTCAATATCAGCCTAACTGTTAAAATGCTTGTACTCAATTTAGTTAATTCTGTTACTAATTCATCATTACAGTTATCTATTTTGTCAATAATAGATTGTCGCTTACTCTTGCTCAGAGTTATTTCATTGGCTTGATCGCTCAACTTCACAACTCTCTCCGAAAGTTCTCTAATGTTAACTAAATTATCATCTAAAAAATTATCATCTAAAGAAGAAGGCTGATCAATTTCTTCTATAAGATTAAATAATGCAATATATGTGAAATTAATCTTATTACGGTCCTTGCGCCTTACCGCTTTTTTAATTTCATCTAACGTTTTATCATCTGATGTTTTTTTGAAAAAACTAGGCACTCTAAATCCTAAAATAGTAACAACAAAAAATCAGACTAACAAAAACTTAAGAAAGACGTCAACTAAAAACAGTAAATAAATTTTTGGAACATAATATTAACGTATTATTTTTCAGCAATAGGGGAATCCCAAGCAAAGGCAGACTCAGTAAAAAGACATTGCTGTGGTTTAAAATCTGCATGCTCAATTGTATTTGCTCTAATGACAACCTTACCTGGGTGTGCTTCTGGATAAGCATATAAGTGGGTTGCACAAGTTGGGCAAAAATGCATCCTGATTGAATGACCACTACCGCCTTTATAAGTATAGGTATAGGTATTATTTGCTTCTGATAAATGACTCTGATCTAAGAGCATGCCACATAAATGGCCTCCGCTATTGATGAGGCGACAACTATGACAGTAACAAACAAACTGATATTCCGGCTCTGCACTGATTGTAAATGTATTGCCGCCACAGTGGCATTTGCCAATAAGTTTGAACATGTGCACCCTCCCTATTTCATAGTGCTTATCATCATAGTGCCAAGTTTTAGTATTCTAAGCTATTTTCCTATGGAAGACTACTGGATCTTTAGCGAAATTTTGACCTAGTTCTTATTTTTGTCCATTTCGTAAAGTTATCAATTTTCATTCAATACAGACTGGCACTTTAGGGATCTCTCCCATATAATAGCCTAAAAATTTTACTATCGACTTTTTTTATTCAAAAGAGTCAGAAATATTAGAGTTTAGTATGAGTGTATCAAAGCGTAGTATCATCACCACGAGTATCGTTATTCTCACTATTTTAATTGTCATTGTGATTATTCGCCATCAGCATCATAGTCAGCGATGGGTCTCTGCCCGTACGGGTACTGTCGTTAATGCGATCTATGGTTTAGGTACTGTCTATTCAGATCAAATCTTTAATCTACATTTTGGTGTCACAAAATATATTAATGCTATTTTTGTTCAACAAGGTCAGCACGTTAGGAAAGGTGATGTGCTAATGCGTGATGAAAACAACCATAAGGTCAGAGCACCCTTCTCCGGTACGATCACTGCAAAACCTTATTCGTCTTATGAAACAGCGACCCCACAGGCAAATATTTTAACCTTAACCAATATGCACGCACGTTATCTGCAAGTATCATTAGATCAAGATTCTTTCTTGCAATTACAAAACGCCAAGCAGATTCGTATTAATTTTGAAGCGCTCCCTAAACAAACCTTTGATGGCACGATTGTTTATCGCTATGCCAATGATCAAAACTTCTATCTTCGCGTCAATATTACCGACTTACCTGATAATATCCTTCCTGGCATGACGGCTGATACTGCGATTATTACTCATTCAGCAGCTCACAATGTGCAAATTCCCATTGCTTCTATTAAAGCAGGAAAAGTAACTTACCGACTCCATGATCGAATTAAAACCGTAGCGGTTACCATTGGCGCTGTTGACAAGGGATGGGGGGCAGTAAGCTCTCATAATATTCCAGCAACGGCTAAGATCCAGGTTTAATCCTTTATGCTCTTTCTTGCCTTACGTCAATTATTAACACGCAAAAAACAATCCTTGTTTATTTTAGTAGGAGTGATTCTAGGAACGACCGCTTATGTTGTGATTTCTGGCGTTATGTTGGGCTTCCAGCAATTTCTACTCGACCAATTGGTTAACAATACAGCTCAAATCACTATCTCAGCACGTGAACAATATGTAACGCGGCAATTAGTAGAAGACAACCTATTTAAGCCCTCTACCCTAGTGCACTGGATGACACCACTCTCTGGGGTAAGAGAGTTAGATTATATTCTTAATCCTCAAGGCTGGTATCAGAAATTACGCAATAATTCCAAGGTCGTTGCATTTGTTCCACAGCTTACAGCTAGCATTTTATTATCCCACGGTGCAGCTTCACGCAGCATTACGGTAACAGGAACACTAGCCCAACAACAAATCAAAGTCACTACGATTGGCAACTATATGACTAGCGGTCATTTCACAGATTTAAAACAAGGCAGCAAAGGTATTATCTTAGGTGCGAGAGTTGCACAACAGCTAGGGGTAACTCGTCACAATACCGTTAATGTTGCCACACAGAATGGTAGGGTTCTACCTTTCCAAGTAGTGGGTATTTTCAAAACGGGGAATCGACATATTGATAACGGCAGTGCTTATGCATCACTTAATGATGTACAAAGTTTGCAAAATCAACCTGGGCATATTAGCAATATTGCTGTCAAAATAACAAAACCTTATGAAGCCACTCAGCTTGCCAATCAATGGCAAGCATTTTCAAAAGATACCGTCGAGAGCTGGCAACAATTTAGTCAAAATATATTGTCAGTTTTTACCGTACAAAATTTCATTCGCTATTTTATGGTGTGTTCGATTTTATTGGTATCCGCATTTGGCATCTATAATGTGTTAAACATTATGATCAATCAAAAACGACGAGAAATTGCAATTCTACGAGCCATAGGCTATAGCGCAGCTGATATCGTACGCTTATTTTTCATTCAAGGCGTTTTATTTGGTGCTATCGGCGGTATCATTGGTTTAATATTTGGTGGCGGTATTTGCTTATATATTTCTACGCTACCAGCTGTGGGTATGGCAGCAACTGGTGATAATACCATGATCGTTGCCTTTAATCCTAGTATCTACCTCTATGGTTTGCTTTTGGCATTAGGCTCAGCCACTATCGCGAGCATTATTCCATCACGCACTGCAGGAAAATTAAAGCCTGTTGCCATTATCCGCTCAGAGGCAAGCACATGATTCAATTAATTGATTTATGTAAGTCATTCGGCAACCCTCCGACTAAAGTATTGCATAATTTATCTTTAACCATTCGTGATAGTGAATTTATCAGCTTAACAGGGCGATCAGGTTCTGGTAAAACAACACTGCTCTATTGTATGAGCAGTTTAGACGAAACTACCTCAGGGGAAGTCATCATTGATGACAAAGCTCTATCAAAGCGCACTGAAGCTGAGCTTCATCAGTTCCGTAACGAACGCATGGGATTTGTATTTCAATTTCACTATCTACTCCCTGAATTAACTGCTATTGAGAATATTCTAATGCCTGCACGTAAACGTGGCGTAGAAGAACATTACTATGATCATGCCATGACATTATTGGAACGTTTTAATTTAATCGATCATACCCACAAACGACCTTCTAAATTATCAGGTGGTCAAGCACAGCGCGTTGCTATTATAAGGGCTATTGTTATGAAACCGCGTTATTTATTTGCTGATGAACCCACTGGTAGTTTAGATTCAAGTAATGCACGAATCATTATGGATATTTTTAATCATCTTAATCAAGAAGAAGGAATTACGATTGTCTGTGTGACCCATGATGAAGAATTTGCAACAGCAGCAACTCGTAAATTAATTCTATCAGATGGACAATTAATTAATGGTTAAATAATGTAATCCCTGATCTATTTTCTCAATAAAAAGTCGAATGAAAAGTATTTTTTTATTTTTGAGATAAATCATAACGTTTTCTTTTATAGGGAAAACAAGAACAAAAGAAACTAAAAAATGAATTTTTACTTTCTTTAGAAGTATTATTTTGAATTTTTCTTACTATTTTTTCAAATTTTGAGATATTACTTTTAGAAAAAATTAAAGATTTATTATAAAATTCTAAAGATCCATTTTCAAAAAATTTAATCATATCCTTAAAATCGTTATTTTTTTTACTCTGTTTTCTGATATCAATATAGATGCTCATAAGAACTATCCCTATGTAAGATGGTATTTTTTCTTTAATATCAGAAAATCCTGGTAAACCTTTACAATCTTCTAGAGAAGAAAATAGAGAGTCATCATTACTCCACTTTAATATCAATGACAGCTTATTATGTAGCTCAGTGCATTTTTTATTCTCTTTTATATTATTAAAAATTTCATTAAACTTTTCTATAATTTGTTTTAAACTACATTCATTATAGTTGGGAATATAAATCTTCCCTTCTTTTATAGAATCATTTAAATATTTAATCTGATCATTCATGAAATTTATTGGATTTTTAATTTTATAGATGATTGTATTTTCACCTATTGTTCCTTTATCCTTATGTTTTTCTAATATTTCAGAAAAATTGTTTTTTATTTCATCAATTTCAAATAATTCATGATTAAATGAATTTTTATTTATGTATTCTACTAAATAATCAAACTCATCTTTAAAAGTAGAATATTCTTTTCTATAAAATTCTAAATTAAAATTTTTTAGATCTTCAATGCTTTCCATATCTTCTTTCAATTTTTTCATTTTTTGAATCAAACAAATCCAATAATAACTAATCAGTAATTTTTTAAATCTATCACCTAATGGGTTTAAATCAGAATATACTTTTGACATATTTTCAATTTTCAACTTATTACCAAAAGAAAATACAGTATCTATGGTACTAAAAAAGTGGATTATATCCCCCCATTGAGAATAATAAGGAAGAGAAAATAATTTATCATATTCAGATAATAAAAATGAATTTTTTAGAAATTCTTTTTTATTATTTAAATATTCACTAAAAACTAATTGTGGATTTTCTAAAGAAAAATCAATAATCCCTATCTCCATTAAATATCGACCTAAAACTCCTGTCACAGAATTTTTCAGATCTTCCATAGCAGAATCTCGAAGATCTTCTTTAAAATAAGAGGCTGTGTTAGCAAATAATATTTTTGTATCTCTTAATATTGTTTCATAATCATCTTTTGATTGATTTTCTAAGCTACGACTAGAAATAGTATTCCCAAGTGATTGATTTGACATCGATAAATTACAAGATGAGGCAGCTTTTTCTAATTTAAACCCTAGCAGATTCAGATTCAATAAAGACCTTTTTTCTTTATGATCATTTGATTTTCCTGATAAATCACTATGAGACTTGCTCCTATTTGTACTAAATTTATTATCACTACTCGTACTTAATTCATCATAACAATGTGTTCTAGAAAAAAAATTATTTATTAATTTTTTTTCACAATCATCTCTTGATTGATTTGACATCGATAAATTACAAGATGAGTTAGATTTTTTTAAGTTAGTCTCTACTGAATTCAATAAATATCTTTTTTTCTTATTATCATTTGATTTTATTGATAAATCACTATGAGACTGGCTCCTATTTATACCAAGTTCTTTATTACTATTACTTGAATCAATACTATTAATGGTTATTTCTGGTATTTCCTTATTTGTATTTAAAATTTTATTAAAAAAATAAATTAATTCATTATTTTCTTGTAAAAAAAAAACTTGTTTTAAAATTTTATCTTTGATATTTTTATCTTCACTAAAAATTTTTAAAATAATCTTTTCTATAACAGGTTGATATATACAAATAAATAAATTTTTGTATGCTATAGATTTTTTAATAGCATTATTTTCTGCAAATGATTTAATAATTTCAAGTATCCTTAAGTGTTCTTTAGATACTTTTAAATTACTAAAAAATAGATCAGTAAATCTATCACTTATATTTATTTTAGAAAATTTATTTTTTAATTCTTTGTATAGACTCTCTATATCTATTAAATATTTTATATAGTCAATTAAAAATCCTTTATTATTTATTAAGAAATTATTTTTATTATCCTCATTAGTTTTAATTTCTTTTTCAAGTAAATTTTTAATAATTACTTCAAAACTAATATTTTTTTTAGATGAAATTTTATTAATTTTTTCTATTATTTTATTTTTAATATTTTGATTGTAATTATTTAATTCTTTAAATTTCTCTAAATCTAATTTATTATTGACAATTCCTCGGCCTAACGATTTTATCTGTTTATTATTTAGCATACTTTATTCTCTTCCGTATTTAAATATTTTTTTAATCAAGCTATATGTTTCAATGAATCCTAAAAATTAATAGAAACACTCTAATTTTAAAAAAGATCAAAATTTAAACATCCCTGTATCCTTTAAGCTGTGTTTAACTTGATATAACTTTGGATTTTAAACACCTATTCCTTTGCTATTTATATAAAATATAGACAAAATTTCGTCTTAAATGTACTTATAGATCAAAAATAGCACAAAAAAAACATAATTGGAACAAAATAGAACAGGAGTTTCGCACTTTTGTTTTTAGGTGAATGGCATAATAGATCGAATGCTTTGAGTGATAGCAGGCTTGATGGTATGCCAGTCTTGCTGATAAAAAGAGATTTTGTCTTGTAGGCGACGCTTATTTTTATTAATCCAAGCGATAATGGCCATACAAATGTGATTTCTTTGCGCTCGACCCTTTCGTGCCTGACAACGCTCAATGCCACAAGTCTGCTTAAGTTCCCGATGATAAGTTTCGATTGACCAACGCGCCTGCACAATAGATTGAATGGTTTCTCGTGTCGGGTGAGTCATATTAGTCGCCACGTAATCAACGCGGCTATTTTTAGCCACGAACTTGAATACCGTAACCCACCCATAGCCGCGTAGATGAATAGACAACCCTTCATCTGGAATGACTAAGTTTTCTAATGTTTGATTTCTATTCACCTTGCGGTTTTTTCGCAAAGGAGTGACCCAAGTCCACCCATGATCTCTTATTGCTTTGAGGTTTTTTAAACTTGAATACCAAGAATCCATCACCACCGCCTCAGGAATAAACCCTCTGCTCTTTGCCAAGGAAAGCATCTCACAAAAATGGGTATTTTTTGTTTTGCCATCACTGTCTTTATCATAAATTCTATAATCCACTGGAACTCCTTTTCTTTCCTCTAATCCATACCACACCAAATTCACTAAACCTATCCCTGCAATCACATCATGGGCATTACCCGAATATTGATAATGAACCAAATCTATTTTTTTACTGTGTATTTTTGATAACACTCTATCGTCCACTATTAATAGCGATGGAGTTGAATGATCTACATAGGCTCGTACCGTTTGCCAAACCTGGGACGGTCTAAAATTTTGATCCGATAACCATCGGCTTATACTGTCATGGGAGAGTGCTGTTTCTGGACTCACCTCTGATAACGCTAATCCTGAGTAACGTACACTGCTCGCTTCTAGGAAGGCTCTATAAAGTTCTTTTGTGCATTTGTGTCGAGACAATCTGGGTTTCCTATTCCGTTCGTTCAATCCTAAAAATTATAATAGTTCATTACTAAATGCGAAACTCCTGTAGAATATTTTTATGTACGTAATGAACATTATTTAAAAGCAAAAAATACTAAAACAATGGACTCTGAAAAATTCAAAAATGATTGAGAAAAACCATAATGTTACAACCAATAAAGCTAAAATTGTCTGGCATAATGCAAGGTAAAAGCTTTTTTTAATTTTTAGGCAAACAGGAATTAGATCATTCTAAACTAAGATTATCAGAAGAATCTATATAAAAAGTAGAATTAAATCTCTTTAAATTATGAAAAAAAGAAGCTCTTCTTATAGTGCCATCCTATTGAGTCGATCGGTAACCAGCATGTTGAAACCATCCAAGCAATTTGTTTTCAGTAATTTTTTCTAATGCATACTTAAGTGCCTTTTGAAACGACGCCAAAGTTCTAGCTTCTATTTCTTGTAAAATATTCTTAACAAAAGACCAAGCCATTTCAATGGGATTAAAATCAGGTGAGTACGGGGGCAAGAAATCGATACTCGCACCTGTAGCATGTATTGCATCCTGTACACGCTGAGTCTTATGAAAGCCGACATTATCAAGTAAAACAATATGATGCGGCTGTAATATTGGGCATAAATCGTGAGCAATGAAATGATAAAAGATATCGCCATCAGTTGCCCATGGTCCATACAATGAAGCTTCAACGCGTGCTGTTGATATTGCACCAATGACCGAAAGTTTCATACCACGATTAAATGGCTTCGGCATATGCACGCGTTGTCCGATTGGCGCACGTGCATAATTGAGCACCATATTCAGGTAAGCCCCCATTTCATCAATAAAAATCAGGCGTTCTGGGTCAACGTCCTTATATTTTTTTATGTGCGCCTGTCTTTTTTTTCGACGTCCGGACGTAACTGCTCCTGTGCAAAAAGACTTTTCTTTTTTCGCGTTATCGCTAATGTTTTTAAAGCGCGAGACATCATCGATTGACTCACCGTTTTTTTTGTAATAGTGCTTATATTTTTTACACAGATGCTTAACTCGAATATCAGGTTTATCCGTTACCCAACTCTCAATTTTTTGCAGGTGATTTCCTGATATGACAGGCTTTCTACCACGTTGATAAGGTTTGGGGGCTAAATCATTTTGTTCATCACGACGCAAATAAATACGTAACGTCGCTATGCCAATTTTGAATAGTTCAGCTGTTTCAAGTTGCGTACTCCCACCTTTTCGATAATGGGAAACGGCTCGTTGCCGTAGTTCTAGTGGATAAGCTGCTGGCATTTTTTGATCCTAAAGAGCGACATTATACTCATCTTGAACGCTAAACTCTATAGGATGGCGATATATATCATTAAAACTATTTAAATTACTACAAGAAGAGGATTTTTTTCTAATAGGATGAAACTTTATAATTGTATCTAAAAAACTAATTGCTTTATCACCTGTGTCCAAATGGGAAACTTGATTTATAAATGCATATTTGACTTTTTCATATTTATTTTTTTTAAAAACTTCAGTAATAATATCTGACATCAAGGGCTGATATGTACTAAGCAGTAGATTTTTGTATATTATATCTTTGGAGATACCATATTTTTCCACCACTGATATTACCAACTTCAATATATCTGCATGCTCTTTAGATATTTTTAAATAATTCAAAAATAAATTGGTAAAGTCAGTATTTTGATTCACTTGTTTTTTCATTTTACGAAATTCATTTTTTAGTTTTTCGTATAGACTTTTTATATCCATCAAATATTTTATATATTGACTTAAAAAATTAGCACTTCCAGCTCTTAAAAAATTTTTATTATTATTTTTAATTTCATATTCAAGCAGATTTTTAAGTACATTTTTAGAACCAATATCTGTATCATTATTTGTAATTCTATCAATTTCTACTATTATTTGATTTCTAGCATCTTTATCAAGCTTATTCAGTTCTTTAAATTGCTCTACAGCTAGCGTATTATTGACAATATCTCGAGCTAATAATTCTACTTCACTATATTTTGGCATACTTACCCTTTTTCATGTTTAAGTATTTTCTTAATGCACTACATACGCCCTAATAAATCTTAAAATTTATTTATATGAGCATCCTAATGTTTAATAAGATCAATATTTAAACATCTTTACACTCTCTAAATCGTGTTTAGCTTGATATCGCTTTAGAGTAAAAGAAGCTATCCTATGGTGCTTTACTGAATATTTATTAAACATTTTAATATATCCTATATGTACTTGATGTACTAAATTAACATATCAGAATTATAATTGAAACAAAATAGAACTAAATAATGTATGAAAAATAGACAAATACTAAAACAATCATCCTGTTAGGCCAAAACTTAATCAGAAAAAAACTATAATACTACCACTTCAGCAAGGCTAAAATCGTCCGACATACAACAAGCTAGGTAGCTAGCATTCGTAGCAATACATGATATCATCAGCAAATTTTAAAAATAGTTAAGGAAGCATTATTTATGAAAAAGATTTCATTAGTTTGTTATTTATTTTTTTTAAATATGTCATTTGCCCTAGCCATTGATAAATGTCCCCAAGGTTGGCATTCAAATAAACATGTGCTCAACGTCAATGTTGGAGCTTACTCAGACAATAAATCAGGCATAAAAACTGACGATCTCAAATGGTCTTTTAATGAATTTAACCTTGACAGTGGTATTGGCAAAGCACTGCTAGCAATCCAGATTAGTGCTTTAAATAATGGAAATTCAGTTCAATTCTACTGCAACAGCAAAGGCTTTATTACATCATTTTATCTTGCAAACAAATAAAAAAGGTTTATTTAGATGAAGTGCTGTAGACTATTGAACAAAGTGCTTACTTTATTGCTACTGCTTCCTGCTTACTCATTGGGTACATTTTCTATTGTTGCTTATGATTATGATACGAAAGAATATGGCGTTGCCTTAGCAACGTGTATTAATTATGACCCAAAAAAAATTGCATCTGCTGTAAGCGTCTTAACTACAAAAGGAGCTGTTAATTTACAAGCTAATATAGTTGCACCCTTTAACCCCAATATTAAATGGAATTGGAATCAAGTGTTTCAATTAAGGCATAGCATTGCAAAGAAAGCCATTAATAAAGCATATAATGCAAATCAAGTATTAGAAAATATAATAACCAATGTGCAGTACTCGAAGTCAAAAACAGAACCTTTTAAAGACGCTGCTATAGATAGAAGACAAATAGCAATTATTGCGTCTGACTATAGTCTTGTCTCTTTTACTGGAAAATGTATTAATGGCCTTTCAAAATACATTATAGATGAAGGTAAAGTAATAAAAGCTATAGACTGTTCCCCTCAAAATCAATCACAATCTAAAAAATTTGTTTATGCTGGTAGTCAAAATTTATATTTATCCGATGCATCTTATGTAATTGCAGGAAATATCTTACACAGTCAATCGGTTCTTTTAAAAATAGGAACCACCTTAAAGGATTATAAGCAACTCCCATTGTATAAACGACTAGCTAAAGCAATTGCTGCCCCAAATTTAGAGAAGATAGGTGACTATAGATGCAGTGCTACAAACTCTGAATCAAAAACCAATTATGGTGTCTCTTCTACTATTAGTTATGTCAAAGTTATAAAAGAAAATGGTCAGGAAACTGCTTATTACTATCGCACTAATACAAAAAGAAAGACTAAAGTCGATGCCCCAACAGGGCTTCTTATCCATTTAATAAGCTCTGATAGCATACAGCCTTCCTTATATCTACTGTCATAGAATTAGTTACATAAGCTATTTGTCTCCCTTCAACCTCCTTTTAAAATCAAATTATTGTGTAATTAATTGTTTTTTATAAAAAAATTGGTCAGATGGACATGAATGATCACTACGAATCTTAAGAGTTCTCTATTTTACTCTATACTAAGATAACACCAAGGGGGAAAATCAATAGCAGGATACGATGCATCTAAAACAACCAAAGGCTTTTTACTTAATTGCATTAACAGAAGTTTGGGAACGTTTTGGATATTATGGAGTCACTGCACTTATCGTCGTCTATATGGTGAATCAACTTGGATATACTGATAACCAAGCTGATTTAATGTTTGGTGGATTTTCTGCACTTGTTTTTTTACTACCAGCACTCGGAGGATATATTGGTGATCAATATTTTGGTACTAAACGAACGATTCTACTCGGCGCCTGTATCTTAGCCTTAGGTTATGCATTACTCGCCATTCCCTCACTGGCTCAACATAAGATTTATCTACCACTAGCGGTTATCTGTGTAGGTAATGGCTTTTTTAAGCCAAACCCAAGTAGCTTGATTGCGAAATTATATAAGAATACTCAAATAAGCCGTGACTCCACCTATACCCTATTTTATATGAGCATTAATGTAGGTTCCTTATTATCTATGTTGGCAACTCCCTTGATTCAAAAACACTATGGTTATACTTGGGCTTATATAACGTGCTTCTTTGGTTTAACCTTAGCAATCCTTGCCTTTGTTTCGTTACGAACATGGTTAGAATCTTACGGATCGGAACCTGATCGCTCTACTTTTTCTATAATGAAACTATTTTTACTTTTAACAGGTTCCATTATTGCTGTACTTTTATGCGCATGGTTACTAGCACATGTCACACTACTTAGTAAATTACTGGCAGTAGGAACTGTCATCACTTTGTTATTTTATTTCAATTGTATGTATAAAGCCAAGCCATACGAGCGTATTGGCATGTGGTTATTTATTTTCTTATTTTTTGAAGCCATTCTATTTTGGGTCTTATACTTTCAAATGCCCACACTAATGACCTTATTTGCTGTGCGCAATGTTCAACATACCCTATTTGGTATCTCCGTGCAGCCTCAAAGTGTTCAAGCTCTCAATCCTTTAGCAATCATAATTCTAAGTCCTCTATTAGCGAGCCTGTATAACCGACTTCATGCCAAGCAAGCTGATTTAACAATGCCCTTAAAATTTACTATCGGTATTCTACTCTGTAGCACTGCCTACTTCGTATTATTTTTTGGCTGCTATTATTATGCAGTCAATGGGATAATCAATAGCCTATGGATTGTTGCTTACTACACATTACAAAGTAGCGGTGAATTGCTAGTTAGTGCACTAGGTTTGTCATTGGCTGCACGCTATATATCACAATCTATTATGGGATTTGTTATGGGCTTATGGTTTTTAAGTTCTTCAATCGCTGCCATACTTGGTGGTTATTTATCCAGTTTTGCAACCATACCAAAAAGCTTAGCGCATGATCCCATACGCTCTATGCCGATTTATTACCATTTATTTGCTCAGATTGGTTTTGTGACTCTTATCATTGGATTGATAATGGCACTATTTATTTATCCTCTTAACAAATTAGTGTATCGATATGAACATCAAAAAAATTTAAATAAAAGCACTCTCTCATAAGAGAGCAAAAAATCTAAGCACATTTTCTCGCTAATAACATCCCATCAGCAATAGGAATCAGTGTTTTCTCAAAACGATTATCACAGCTTACCAATTCTAAAAACTTTGCTACTGAGCGAGTAGCGGGTATATTTTTTTTAATAACACGTTGCTGATGAATCCAAAAAATATTATCAAAAACAACTACCCCACCTTCACCTAACAATTGATAAGTCAGTGCATAATAGTCTGCATAGTGAATCTTATCAGCATCAACAAAGATAAAATCAAATTGTCCAGCTTGTCCTTCATCTAATAAAGCTTGCAAGGTTTCAACAGCGGGCGCAATGTGTAAGTCAATTTTATCGGCAACTCCAGCTTGCTGCCAATAGATCTGTCCTATCAAGGGCCATACTTTATTATGATCACAGGCTATTAAACGGCCTTGCTCTGGTAGGGCTTGAGCCATAGCTAAGGTGCCATAACCTGTAAACACACCCACTTCAATAACACGCTGAGCATTTATCAATTTTAACAAGAATGAAAGAAAACCAACCTGCTCTGGAGTAGTCATCATATGATGATGCTTAACTTGTAAAATAGTTACCTCACGCAGTGCACGTTGCACCTTTGTTTCATGATTAAATAAATCAATTAAAGGTTGATCAACCGCTGATAATAAGCTCGCAAAGGATTTTTCCAT
Source organism: Coxiellaceae bacterium (assembly GCA_965214015.1). Taxonomy (GTDB): domain Bacteria; phylum Pseudomonadota; class Gammaproteobacteria; order Coxiellales; family Coxiellaceae; genus CBDCAS01. Next base: position 167,437 of record CBDCAS010000022.1, on the reverse strand, counting down.
AGGTTTTTATCTATATTCTAAAAATTAAAAAATATTAATTTAAAGTGTTCTCAACATTAGATAATAAAGGGTATAGAGTGTTATGAGACAATAATTATTCTAATAAGGCAAGCAGTTCCTCAACTAAAGTATCAATGACCCCCTGCTTTGCTTCTTCATCAATAAAACCACCGTACTCTTCTTTTTGTTGTGCCAATCGTTGTTCAATTTGCTTCACTGCACTGCCTGAAGGAAATTGATTGGCTAATAAGCAACGTGCTTTTCGTGGACCTATTTTTTTATAAAGTCGATCTCTAAGATTAACATCTTCAGCGGTAGTGTTAAGCGCCCATAATTCAATTGGACCTAAAGTAGCCGTTAATAATTGTGTATTCAAACCTTGCTTAGTGGCAAACTGAGCTAGGAAAGTCGCACCACTGTCACGCGGCCCCTGTACTCGTGTTTTTAATACTTGCTGCGCTGTTGGTGTTAAGCCAAAGACTTTCGCTGTTTTACGAATAGCCTGCTCTGGACCTGCTTCCATAATGAAAATAGAGGTGGCAAATTCCACCATAATACTATCAAAGTCCTCAAGAGATTGTGACAGTAATGCAATCTGCACCTTCCACTTACGACCTTCACGCATGTCCTGAATCACTTGATCACGCACAGCTTGCACCTTAGCAGTACGATGAAATTCATCAAATACAATACGTTTTGGATCCTCACGAATCTCTAAAATGCGTTGTTGATGAAAAGTACGATAAGACTCTGGCATATCAGATACATTATCCTCTGTTAAATAATAGTGACGTGCTAATACATATCGAGCTAACATATACATCACAGCTGTTTGACGATTGGCAGTATCACCACCACTTTTAGCCACTTCATCTAGATCCAGAGCCACTACACGTGCCTCTCCTAAATCAAACCGCGTTACCTGGGCAATAATGGGATACTCACGAACTGCACTAGAAATCATACGAGCAAAGGCATGAAGCAAGGGTTCTCCTGTAGGTACAGTAATTTTATTATACAAATCAACGATCGCGGGCAAACGACAAATAGCTGTGACATCTGATAAAACGGGCATCGCATGACGTTGCGCTAACATAGCCTCATGAGTAAACCCTGATATAAATAATGCATCAGTCACCTCCCACCATGTCGTAGCGGCGTCACAAACAAAGCCTATTTCTTCTAAAATGGCATCGATGTCTTCTTCTAAGCCTTCTGCATAGGTATTGGGGTTACCATCATCGGCAAAATGCTTATAAAGCTCATCAAGCACTAAACCGACCATATCTGCAATGCCATCATAGGCTTTACTAGACCCAACAGGTGTTGCTAATAAAACTAAAAAGTTAACTAAAAAACTCCGCTCCTGTGGCGTGGGAAAACGGCACCCCAACTGAGTATCAAATGGATTAATGGCATAATGGGTGCGCATTCTCAAACGATGACACGCCACTAAGTGCTTTTTATCTAGTGGTAAGGCATCTTTTAATAAAGAAATTAAACCACTACTTGAGGGACCAATATCAACAATGGCAATACGTGGTAAACGTTGAATACCCGAGGATAAACATACTGCCAAATTCAAGGCATTCGATAAAACGGATTTACCGGAACCAGGACGTGCATAAAATAAGTCAATCCAAGTTGTCTGTTGACTTGAGCCAGGATGATACGGCCAAGGCTTTCCATCTGGCGAACGAAACAAAATCGCCCCTTGTTGCCAGGGAGATGAAGGTCGAAATAAAGGCAACATGTATAAGACATCTGACAAAGGTGCAATCGAAGGAGTTGCGACGCTATGACCACTTACACCCAACATTGTAGAAACCACTCCTTCATACGGATCGCCAGAGACTTCAGAGACATCACATGAACCCCAACCCTCAATTGCTTTGGCTAACATGGCAACACGAGCACGCAACAAACGGCGATCATCTTCTGGTGCCCAAGTCGCTGCTGCAACCCGTAAACGAACCACTGCATCGTCTGTATTCAAATTAATATAACTTAATAGCTTTAAAGAATCGCTAATTAAACGGTTCTGTGATGATGTCACGGTTAATACTGAGGCAATTGACGATCGAATATGTGCATACCCTAGCCCATTACTTTCCAATAAAAAAGACATACGCCAAGGAATCTTCGCCTGCAATGTTCGTGAAAACAAACGAATAAAGGTTTGGACTTCTTTTGGAAATAAATCAATAAAAACCGTTGCATAAATGCGATCACCTACACGAGAGGTACGCAAATTAAGATTCTCAGCATCACGCGGCAGGATCTGGCGAGCTAATGAGGGCCACATAATATCTGCTATGTCCCCCTTACCTTCCTCAAGGGCTTTAATCGTAATCTGATCCCCTGGCAAACTAGGACGCCATTGGCGATCTGTAAATTCCGGATCAGCATTACGACGCATAACATACACAGCATCGTGCACTTCTAACACCTGGGTACGAATACCCCATAAATTAAAATCAGAGGCCACCGTGCGTACAAAAGAATCATGGCTCTCTCTTAAATCAGGAATAGCCGCTATAATATTTTGCGTTTGGTGAAATGCAGGAATGCCATTTTGGCGAATGAGTTTTTGTTTATCCTTACGAGCACGTTTGCTCTGCTCACTGGCTAAAGAATGGCAACGTGTCCACAGTACCATATATACTTCTTCATAAGCACAATATTTTGAAAGAAAATCTACTCTTTCATTAAATAAATCATCAAGATTTAATGATAAACGATTGGCAGTATCTTGGGCGGGTGAGAGCATTTCATGAATCTGGCCACGCACTTCCCCTTTGTTATATGAGAAGAATACTTGAATCGTATGACCTGATTGCGACATGATGCTTTGTAAAGATTGACGCAAGCCTGTTTGTATTTGATTAAACTCATCACGACCTACTAATCCTTTAACACCATCAATACGTAACACAGAGAGCAGCGAACCATCATGAGCTACCAAAACAGTCGGACTATCAGCTGTTTGCAGTTCACAATAAGACATTGTTGTTTGCTTAAATGCTGCACTAAGTAGGCTAGCAATAAAGTTAAATGGTTTTTTAATGGTCTTAACAAGATTCATTATGATCACTTAATTTAAACTTAAAGCATGGATACTACTACTCTGCCAACGTGCTACTTGGCATACAAAACGCGTCCACTGTGGAAGTACGCGAATGCATTGTAGGAGCTCGGCACTGACTGACTCTTTCACCTCATAAATCCCATCGATTAATATCCGCCCATATAAAGCAGGATTACTCATGCCTTCACCCAGCTGTTTTTCAACGATTTGAGAACGTAAGCGCAAACTTCGATAAAGATTTTTTGCCTGGCTACAGTGGCTATTACCTCTCAAAAATGACGCAAATAATACATGACATAGAGCATTTAATTGACCTTGAGTCATTTCAGGTAAATAAACAAGCGATCCTCCACCGAAGTCACTACTACCTATTGCTTCAAGAAAACAGCACTGTGCGCATAAAGGGCAAGCTGTTATAAGATTTGCCAAGCGATTATTCCGATAATCGCCATCAATGTTCACAATTTCCTGAAGCTCTTCTGCTCGAAACCCACAATATTGACAAGTATAATCATCTCTTATCAAGATTTTGTTTTGATAAGTGGCAAAGCTAGGATCAGCCCTCCTTACCATAAACAAACGCCATGCACTTTCTTTAGCTGCTAATACTAAATTCTGTAAGGCCATTTAATAATAACTACCAATAAGCCTCTCTACCAATAAACCTGTTACTTAATTAAGCTCGTAATAGCACCCCCTGATGTCTTCGAAATCGAAGTTGTACCAAAAGCTGCTTTCGTCGCTGTTGGCAACAATACGGGGAAAAGCAATAAACCAGCACCAATCAATAATAGAGTAACCCCTTGACTAATCGGTACTTGAGTCGGATTTAATTTATGTTGATGGAATTTGAAGAAGGAAGCCATTACAAACCCTATACCAGCTACCAATGAGATATCTTGTAAGATCACAGCTAACTGGCCTACACTGGAACCTAAGTTAGACTGAATGTCAGAAAGGTACAACCCTCCTGTTTTAGCAAAAGTAACACTGGCAAAAACAAGGCCTATAATAAGCGCAGTCATTTTACTCAGTATTTTCAAAAACTTTGGAAACTTCATCATTATTGTTCTCTCTAGTTAACCTATTAAAAAGCCTAATTTTTTAGCAAGTTATCGATTTTTGTAGAGAATCGATAGCCTCTAATATACCCCTTAATCCTTAAGGAAATATTAAAAAGCACTCTATCCACTAAAGGACTTAGATGTAACTACAACACATTGAAATTTAATGCATAGACTATTTCTTAAAATTACATTTAAGATACTTAACTTCAAAATGACATAGTTAACTATGATTTTCTATCAATCTTAGCTAAATCGGTAAAATGGCATGAACCAGTTTTTCAGTGGCAACGATGTTAACACATAATACACCACCAAACATATGCAGAATCGCTTTGCTTAAAGTGCCCGGCTGCGCACCAGCACCTCCAGAGCGAGAAATAAGAAAAATTCCCCTCATAAAAGCAACAATACCGACCACACGAACACAATTAATCACTACCGGTATGAGAGGCGCCCAACCACTGTCTGAAGTGGATGTATAAGCCATGGGACTTGCATTGCCCCAAAAAGCCAACATAAAGGTACCAATCATAAGTGGCAAGAGTAACAACATAATGCCAGAGAGCATCATAGCCAATGGCCGTGCAATAGTCATTTGATGCGACATAAAGGTTCGCATTTCGCCATAACGTTTAAATTCAAACAAGGAAGCAATAAATAAGCTAACACCCCCTGCAATCGATAAAATCTGCAAAATACTCGCAAAATGAGTGAGATTTTTAATAATTGTTTGGGCAAATTCAGCTGATGTACTCATTAATTACCATCATCGTTATAAGTAATCACTTTGCCACTGCTGGTCAGCACTCTGCCAGCCTTCACTTCAATTGCTCTTACAATACCGTAATTTTTTATTTTACTGCCGACTGTTACTGAAGCAGTGCTACCCTCTGAACCTTCAATCCATGCACGACCTGGGATCACTGCTCTTAAATGGAATTTTAAAACAGGAGCAGGAGGTAGTTTTTTAATATGATTTGGCATTGTTGTTGCTTTTTTTACTTGCGTTGACAAATGCGCTACTTGTTGTGTCAATGCCATCATCGCTTTTTTTATAGCTTGATTGCTTTGGGCTGATTGATGCAACAATCGGTTGAACTCATTGATTTGAGTTTGCAGCTGATTTTCAAGCTGTTGAGTATTTGAGGTCGTTTGTGCCAGGTGATTTATTTTATCAACAAGCATTGTGCGTTGTTGAAACTCAGGCATAGCAGTAGCTTGTACTTTTGGTTGAGTTTTTTTAATCGTCGTTGTTTTATGATCTGGCTTTATCATTTGAAAACCAATCAAGGCAACGACCACAATACCAATTACACCGAGCAAACGTTTATTATGTAAGATTGGAAAACGGTCTAACAAGCTTGAGTAACCCTTATTCTCTGAATTCGGATTATTTTCTTTTTCTATAGTGGTATTGTTATCTTCTTCACTAATAGTCTCTTGATTCGATGGCTGTGCTTTATCTTCAGCCGTAACATACTCATCATGAGGGAATTGATATTCATCATTATTTTTATCAGTCATCTTTAGGTCACTCTTCAAATACTAACAATTATTTTATTTACCTTGATCCTTATGAGAGGAAACAGCACCCACAGGGAGTTTTAAATCACTCATAATCAAAATTCCAATACCCGTACCTCCTTTAATTTTTACTGTCGGCGGTAGATTAGAAAACTTATCACCAAAATTAGTAGCGATTTTCTGACCTGCCGTACCTAATCCTACAAGCACCTGCTGCCGTGTATTGAGTGGATTGAAATGACTCACACAACCAAACCAACCACATTGATTTGATGCACTAGATTGTAAAACTGCATCAGACAATCCAGATAAAAACGCGGTCGCAAAAACCGTACCGTACCTTAGCAAGTAATGATTATTCACTTCACCTGAAATGGCTGTACGGGCGGTATTCGGATCAATAGCCACAGCATTGAGCGATAAAGATTTGTAATAATTTGGATCATTTAAGAGATTAAAAGACAACAGGACTCTTTGATTCACTCGTGTAAATCGACCAATTAATTTAGATCCTTTTAAAGGGCCATCGACAATGCTTGCCATAATTGGTGATTTTTCATCTGAGTTAACTGAAGTATCTAAGACAGCAAACATCACTGAGCCCGCTTTCATAACCGTTCCTGGCACTACATTTTCTGCAGTGGATTCTAGAGGAGATTTGTGAGCTGCAGGACTGGTCACCTGTTTAGGTGGCTCTGCTTCTTTCATTGATTGTGACAAATGGCCACTCCATTCAGCGAGCATACGGTTAGCCTGCATCGACATCCCACCTTGGAGCTTCTGCACCTGATCTTGACGCTGTTGCTCTGATCGATCGGCATTGCTAGCACGCACCATAGCTGCAAGACGCGCCTCAGGCGAGTTAAGATTTGGCATTGAAGGAGCTGTATTCTCATCCTCTTTTTTCGGTTGAGAATGAGAGTAAGTGGGTCGAACAAACCTTGAGTTTTGAGGTTGTTTGGTTAGGGCAGAATTACTCGACTGTTTCGGTGTAAAACCAGCACGTAATAGATCACCATCAGAATAACCAGCTCGTTTTAATGTCGCCACAGAGTAACCAGCTTGTTTTAGCTGCGCAGCACTGAGCCCGGCCTCACGTAACTGCTGTGCACTAAAATCTGCATGATGTAACTTTTGCGCACTAAAGCCAGCTACTGCTAACTGGCCAGCATTAAATCCAGCATTTTTTAACCAAGAGGCTGAAAAACCAGCTTGCTTTAACGCATGAGCTGAATATCCAGCAGCTTTTAACTGTTTGGCATTCAATCCTGCTGCTTTTAAATCAGCAGCGGTGACACCGGCAGCTCTTAGTGCTGCTGCAGAATAACCCGCCTCTTTTAAGGCATTTGCAGAATAACCCAGCGCCTCTAGTTCTGCAGCCGTAAAACCAGCGGCCTTTAATTCAGATGCTGTAAAACCAGCAGCCTTTAATTCAGTCGCCGTAAAGCCAACAGAGTGTAACTGTCGCGCTGTAAAACCAGCGGCTCTTAGTTCAGCTGCTGTAAAACCAGCAGCTTTTAATGCCGCTAAACTACATGCTTTCTTTCTTAATTTAATAGCAGAAACACCCTGCTCACGTTCTTTCTTTAACTGAGCAACTCGGCATGCTTTAGGCACTGCTCCCTTAGATCCTGTCTCAAGTGGACTAAAGCCTGCCGCTTTTAGTTGTTGCGCTGTTAAACCAGCATTTTTTAATGCGGCTGCAGAGATGCCATTTCGCTTTAATGCAGCTGCTAAATAACCTGAATCGAGTAATTGTTTGACCGAAAAACCAGCTTGCTTTAGATCCGCTGCTGAATAACCAGCCGCTTTTAACTGCTTGGCTGTGAATCCAGCTTTTCTAAGTTGTTGTGCTGAAAAACCAGCGGCTTTCAATTGCGCGGCATTAAAACCTGCTTTTCTTAATTCATCCGCCGTATAACCGGCCGCTTTTAATGCTGCAATACCGCAGCCTTCTTTCTTTAAGGCAGTCGCTGTAATATGCTGTGCTCTTTGTGCTTTAATATGATCTACATCACATATTTTTGCAGCTATCGCTTTATCGGCTTGCTTTATTTGTTGTGGCTTAAAACCTGCAGCCTTGAGAGCCTGGTCACTGAACCCAGCCTGTTTTAAGGCCATCGCAGAATCGCCTGCCGCTTTTAATTCAGCTGCAGAATAACCCGCTTTTTTTAAATCAGTTGCTGTAAAACCAGCATCAGCAAGTGCTTTGGCAGAGAAACCCACAGCCTTAAGTGATTGGGCATTAAAACCCGCTGCTTTTAATTCGGCTGCTCTATAGCCTGCTGCTTTTAATGCAGCAATACCACAGCCTTCTTTTTTCAAAGTAGCCGAAAAGATACCCTGAGATCGAGCCTTACGAAGCGCATCAATACGGCACGCTGGTTGATTTAAACCAACTTTAGTCAAATCAGAAGGGCTAAATCCAGCAGCAGCCATTTGTGAAGGGGTATAACCGGCTACCGCCAACTCACCCGCTGTATAACCTGTTTTAGCGAGCTGTTTAGCTAAAAAGCCTGCATTTTTAAGCTGATGTGCGTTAAAACCCGCTTGCTCTAATTGATTTAAATCATAGCCAGCTGCTTTCAGTTGCGCTGCAGAATAACCAACATTTTTCAGATCACCCGCTGTATAACCTGCCATTTTCAAAGCAGGTAATGAACAACCTTGGCAAGCCAACTCTTCAGCAGTCACTCCTGCTTGGCGCGCTATTTTTAAATTATTAATGGCACAATTGGCAGGATTAGGCCGAAACATTACAACGACTTTTTTAATAGGACAGTTTTTAGGTCGTGCAGTGTTTTTTGAATGACTTGGAGCACTCTCACCAAATTGACTTAAATTACCCATAAAATTTGGACGAGTTACAGTTGGAATCGAACTACCTGCTGATTGACGTGCCTTTTCTGCTAATAAATTATTTTGTAAATTCTGCGTTTGCACATATCGGTCTGATGGATTGCCTGCACCAGGAATTGATTGAATATCGGGCCCCCCTGAAACATGGGCCGCTGCTACATAGCTAGATTTTTGGTGATAATGATGCCAAGTAAAAAATGTACCTGCTAAAACACCCACAATAATAACAGCTGCTAGAATTACACGAGCTCTCGCACTGATATTGAATAATTTATTAATTTTTTTATGCTCACTCATCGACTTATAACCCTTTAATCATCAGTTGAATCATCGAGCCCTGCTCTGATGCTAAAATAACGGGGGCCTTGGGTAACTCATACACATGAGTACCATCCGAACTGCTTATAGAAGACAACCAACTGGGTGAGAGCAGCGTTGCGCGCGTTCTCAGATACAGTTTATTTCCATATAACCAGGCTTGAGACTGGTTGCCATCCCCTGAGATCACTAATGCGTGGGCATTTTTAGGCGCCACACCATCTAAGAAATCAATCAGTTCTGGATTCGATCGTGCAGGCAAACCATTAATACCGGTCTTTGCATAAGGTCCCAAGCCAGGTATTCGTAAATCTACACGATAATCCACATTACTTTGACCTGGCATCAATGTCAGCATCACAGGCGTGTCTAAACCTTTTAATAAGACTGCTAAATTGCCATCCTTATAGGTTGTCGTTGATTGAACCAACAAGGTATTACCCTTACGGTCCCATTGAATATTAAAACTTTTTGGATCTCCTAAATCATAAGCTGCAATGGGCCATGAGGCCCCTGTAGAATCTAAAAAATCTAAAGAGGTTACAAAACCTGCCCGCAAACGAATAATGGGAGGAGTCGCACCAGGCGCCAATCTCACAATCACTGAGCTTGATGTTGGTCGAGGAGGCGTACCTGGGAAAGTCGCTGCAGCACGTTGACTTTGATCAAGCATGTAACGCAAGGTCTTAATTTGTTCTGGTGACATAGGCATTAAGCTACGCACTGTTCTAGCAAACGCTTCATTACTGGTGGAATTTAGAGCATCCTCATTATGCTCTGGCACTTGACTCGCTGTTGCCTGATTTTGATTTGACGAGTCTTTTTTCAAATGAGCGTGGTGATCATAACTCTTATGCGCTAAGAGTCGTGCAATCTCTGCATTAGTTTCGTTTGGACTGTTGTTTTGAGTGCCCTGCTTTGAAGTATCAAAAGCTCTAGCCGATACAGAATACACAGAACCGGATAAAAACCCCAAACATATTATCAATACTGCCGTTTTCTTTTTCATGATATTCATCTTGCTCGTTAACAATAAATAGTCGTGGGAAAAACCACAAAAATATTCAATTCATTCACTCCTAAAATACTTGTTGCATAGCCGATGCTCTCGGTACCGGTAAAAAATTATTAATCGCAATACGACTCGGATTCTCTTGAACTGGAATGCGTAACACAATCAAAGTGACCTCCATTGGCATCGGAATTGAGCGTTGCGCATTTTTATAAACGACTAAAATAGGCAGCTCCACTTTCCAAGCATAGCGCCCATTAACAACTTCTTCTTTCAAAATCTTTGGCGCACCTGTGATAGTCGCATCAGATACCATTTTTAAGTGAGTCAATGTCGTTAAATTATTACTTTTCTTTAAAGCATCTAAAAAAGTGGTCCAACCATAGTGTGTAAAATTATTAGATGCTTGTTGTAATTGATGACGCCAGTGCACAAAGTCAATACTAAATGATTGTCTCACTGCATTCGCAGCCCATTGTGTTACAAAGCGATCAGGAACCGCAGGATCAGTAAGTGGATGCCAATTAATCATACGACCATCGGCTGTGGTCGCAAAATATTGAGGCTTTGGTGGATTTACCATTTTGTCAACAATCATTACTACCAATAAGCCATTAATGACAATCAAAATCCATAAGGCAATCACTGCCTGACGATAATGATCACGATAAAACGCATTACGTAAAGTAATCAGCTCTAACGCGCCATTATTTTTGTTTTTACTCTTAGGACTCATGATCAGTATCCGTTATATTTGCTGCGTTGCCACAAAATCATTAATTTGGATGCCTTTATAAGCATCTAATGTCGAGGTACGTTCAATATTCATTGTCACCAGCCAATGGGCTTGCGAGGACGCACTTGCACTAGTAAAAGTCATTAAAATAGGGAGTTGTACACGCCAGGTAAAGCGACCATGAATGACAGCCGTACTTAAGATGACTGCAGCTCCAGAAACAACAGCATTCATTTCTAATTTTTTACTTTCAACAGTTTCTAATAAACCCGAATGGTTCATAGCGTCCATAAACTGACGCCAGCCTTGTGGCGTAAAATCTGATTTTGCTTTCTCTAATTGCGCCTTATAATGCACAAAATCGAGATTAAATGCTGTCCGAGTTGCTAAACTGGCCCACTGCAACAAATAATCATTGGTAACAACAGGCTCACTTAACGGGTGCATCGGAACAACTTGTCCAGCAGTAGTCGTTGCATAATATTTTGGTTGAGGTGTTGTTAAGATTAATCCAGCCCATATTAGCAATAAAACCACTGCGATAATAGACAGAATCACAATACCTTTGATAGTACGACGATAGTGATCGCGCGAGTTAGGAGCAGTATTGTTCATGTGGCTCAACTTACTACCCCTGTCTTATAAAGAGTGACCTTTGGAATATATCTAAAACTAATTTCAATCCGTCGATTGGCATCTTGGCCCAATTCAGTACCATTCCAAGCAACCGCATGTTGACTACCCTGACCATCGGCATAAATTAACCGTACGCTAAGACCTCGATTTGATAAATAATTTTGAACTGCAAAGGCTTGTTGTGCTGTCAATACCATTTTATGTGGATGCGCTATAGAGTGAACAGCATCAGAATAAGCAGCCACCCTAACACGGATCACATGATAAGCATTTAACAAGCGTGCCACATCATTTAAAACACCATGTGCATGGTGGTACAAATTGGCAGAGTGTGGTTTAAAAAGCGAGTCACTTGATATCACTAACCGATAGGTTTGGCCTAAATGAATCACTTGAACACCATCAGCGCGCAGGCTGTCAATGGGTGAAAAAAAAGGAGCAGTGCCACTATAGTAAACAATAGGGCTTTTATGTCTATTACAACCACTCAGTACAAAAAGTGACGTACATACGACAACATTAACCACAATAGTTAAAATCGTCTGAATGCTTGGAAACCTGCTATTACATTTCATTATCTGTTCACAGTGAATTGATTTAAAATCTTTTTAACAATGATTAAGAATAGCAGCGTAACCTTAAAGCAACCTTAAGAAAAATCAGTGGCAATAGACTATTGTTATTCACGGTAATAGATTCTATGAGATTGATTTAAAATAAAAATATTTGATTTTCTACAGGATTTCTAAGGCATCCACTTAAGATTAATTTAAGAAAAGAATCCATCTAGCTTCCTAAAAAAGCTATATTTTGAAATGTATTAAATAACATGCTTATTAGCCAGACCACAAGTGTCAATCAATTTTTCCTAAAAAGGCTGCTTTTCTTAATGGGCTGTCTTTAAAAGTGATTAAATTTAGACAGATTTTATATGACATTGATCCTGTGTAATCACTTTAGTCAAGCAAACGTATTCCTCGTAAGACTTTTTATTGGTTGGGTTCTGTAGAGCTCGAGTTGTTTTTTGCAGTATCATTATCAGTTTCTGATATTCCTTCACTTCAGCTACTATTTTACCTTGATGGCCAATATCATAAAAATCTTTATTAAGAAATTCTTTTGAGATAGTGTCATCATCAGTTGAGAATACTTTATCATGATTAATGAAATACCAGCGTTGATTACTAAATGTAATGGCTACTGTATGTCCAGGAAGGTTAATGGCAGTAGCATATACTTTTCTTTCTTCTTTTCTATTTACTAAGAATTTTTTAAAATTATCCGAACTTTCAATTGATTTTCTTCTAAGATATACTCCTGGCCTCAAACCTTCATTTAAAATATCATTGCCTACAAATGGATCTCGGATACTTTTGTTATAAAACTTAGTAAAATTATTATTTTCAGCTAAACCATAAGAGATATTATTTGCATGATAATTATGATATAAAACGATTGCATCGAAAAAATCTAAAATTTCTCTTTCCTGCTCATTATTAAGATTATATTTTTTATTTTCACAAGATTTAATATATTCTAATCTAGATTTATAGGTATCAAATTTTGCTCTAAGTTTTGTACGAAAATAAAAGCTTTTAATAATATTAATATTTATTACATAGTAGTAATATTAAATATCTCTACATAAAAACGCTTTTTATTCCCTCCTATAATTCTTATAAAAATGATTAAATGAATCATTTTTAAGATTAACTTAAGAAAGAGTTATTAATATTTGATGGGAGCTTAGTAGTTTTTATTACTATATGTTGTTTATACAAAAACTATAAAAAAGAGAGATGTGGCAATGCAAAATAAAACGAAAAGTACAATAGATATTAATAATAGATCCAGTCACAGCATTAATAATGAACCATCTAAACCTGAGTCTAAGCTGACACCCAATCTCAAACTCTCAGAGAATTTATATAAAAGAGGAACATTACAGCTTGATGGGCACGCAATATCGAAGAATCTCCATAACAAATTTAAAACAAAACAACCAAGCTTTTATAAAAGACATGTAGCTACCCTAATATTCATTGCAATAGCTAGTGCCGGCCTTTTACTGTACGTTGGAGCTGGTATTCTAACACATGGAGCCACATTACCATTATTTATACCTATATTACTCAAGCTATCAACGACACTTGGAGCTGGAGTAGGCAGTTATGCCGTTGTAGCGCTACTTGTTGGATTCATTGTGATTGCTGCTAGTAAGGCTATTTTAGACGTTTTTGTGACATTGGCTGGTGTAGCAAATACTATCAAGTCTAAATTTAAACATTTGCGAGCAAATTCTTTATTTCCGTACCAAGCTTTACAAATCTCAGAATCTTGTGACAATTTGTACGATAGTAATAGTGTAATGAAATATAGGCTGACGACATAGTTGCCTATATCATAGTCTATTCTGCGTCACGTTTCTTAAGATCAATTGCTTCACATAATTGATCGGCTACATGAGCCAGCTCTTTGCTTGAGATCTCAGGTCTACTGCTCGGAGGATATTGAGTTGCTTTTTCTATATCATTAATGACATCAATGGCACCGTTCATAGATTCTTTGCTAGACTTACCACACAGTCGCTGAATATATTCAATTTGATCACGGGTATTCGAACGATCTAATATGGGTCGACTAAAAGAGCGAATATCATTGCTTATCACTACTTCTTTAAGATGTTCAGAGCAAGACATGGGTGTAAAAATATTTAAATGATCTACTTCTTCAAGCTCTTGCGAATCATCAGCAGAGAATAGATCTAACAACGAATCATCCTGTGATTTTTCGTGATCTTCTAAATCCTTAGCAACTCGTGGATTGAGCTGGTTAAGTGCCATTAATGAACAATCAATTGGCGATGATTCATGCTGTGCCTGCAATAAATTAACAAGACCTTCAATATCTTCACTACCAGGAGTTTGTTCATGGAATACCTCTGTACCATTTGCTATCTTTTCAAAGTGGCAGAAGCTTTGCACAATCATCTCTTTTTCTTTATCTTCTGGTGTATCTACTTTTAAGAAATGATTAAGCCGCATTTTTTTTACAATCCGTGGGTTTGCATAAAAAGTTCTCCCTCGTACAATTTTCGAACGAAAGAAAAAATGAGCTTCTCCAGGACTTTGTTCTTTTAAATCTAACAAATCAATACGTGCTCGCTTTTCAACTCGAGCCCCTCGACCATCTTGATAGTTACCTAAAATACTTCCTTGATCCACTTGGAAATTTTCAACCTGTGTAACATAAGATTCACCTGCTGATTTCATAAAAAAGTCCCAAGTTTCGGTAGGATCTTCTAGCTTCATACAAATCTTAATATTGGTATTAGCACCAATTGAGGCGGCTTCTTCTTTTGAATTCTTTTGGAATGCGGGTAGATCCTGCCCGGCAAAGACCACTGAAAAACCTAATGAACGTGCTTGCGCTGGGACCACAGCAAAACCTTCTACTGCATAATAACCATACTCATCTAAAATACACAGAAACGGAGTTTCAGAGTTAGTCGGTTTACTTTCAACTACATCTTCAAAGGTTCCTTCCACTGCATCACCCAAACCTGCTGCCATCATCGCTTTTAATGTAGCAATAATGACTTTACCTAAATTTGACAATTCATCAGGTGATTTCTCAAGTGCAGGCAACAAAACACAAAGAATCCGACGATTTAATACGACATCCGATAAATCTACTTCAGCTAAGTTAGTACGGAGAATATGCCCATAAGTATCCGCTAAAGAAGTAAAGGCACGTGTTAGTTGCATAGTCACAAAACCATGTTGCTCGAGCACTTGTGAGACTTGCTTCCCCTTCTTCTCACGGCTATAACCTGGTAAATTAAATACATAGTTATTAATCGGCTCTAAAACATGGGGAGGTAAGCCCTCTAAACTAATCGCTTCCTGACCCTCACGAACAAATAATTTATCAATGACGATCGCTTCTAATTTAGGCAATAGAAAATATTGGCGCACCACATTTGCATCTAATAAAATATGTCCTGCATCCCGCATAGCTACAAGCACTTTCATTAATGCTTCAACAAAACCAATAGCACGCCCTTTCCACATATCACCATCAGAAGTAGCCGAGCTGCTATTCATTAAACTGACAATCAAATTGGCCAACATACTAGAGGATCCTCTTGCAAAAGGATTCAATGTATTGGATAAACGTTTTTCTTGGGGACCAATAATATCACGTGCTGCTGTCATAAAATTAATAAGCAGCATATCATCCTCACGCCCCATTGAACGCACCATGGAAAATATCTTGGCAAAAAGGCCATTATCACCTTTACCATCAACATAGATGAAACCAGATGCCTGTAATAAAGCATTGTACGCTAAAGATACGAGGAATTCGGTTTTACCAGAACCTGTTGAACCAAAAATTAAGACATGGGTGCGCATATCTTCATTACTAAACCACAACTCCTCCTCAGTTTTACGTTCATTACCAAAGTAATAAATTCCTCGGCTCATATACGGCTTCTCAGTCCCTGGAATGAGATCATTATAATCTTTATGTTTCGCTCGTTGCGGCAGACGAAATGGCAACGATGACTTACGAGTAAAACAATAGATAAAAGACCCCAAACCTAGGATAAAAAATACTTCACTGAGATAACTCAATAAATAAGTCAATACCATTAAACCGAGGAAGAAAATGGCTAAATAGCGCGGATTTTTCAGTGTATCTGAAATGCGTACGCTTAAAGGACGCGTATCTCGAATAATATGCGCTTGATTCTGTTCTTGATTTTCGTTTAAACCGCGTTGGAATGCCATTTTTCATCACTCGAAACATATAAAATATCTTGTATACAAAGATCTAAGGCTTTCACTGCCTCTGTCACCATAGGCGTGGTCATAGCACGGCCTAAAGACTGCTCTGCTTTCCAATGTGCAAAGATACCAGAGACTTCAATAAAAGCAGTTTGTCGGCCAACACAATTGAGTATGTACCACAATTTACGATCCACTGGCTTGAGCCATAAAAATTCAGCAGTGGCTAATATACCATCTGCTCGGGCAATCTCTAACAAAGTAGCCATCATAGTGCGCACATAAGCATGACGGAGATCTAACCATTTTAAAATCTTTGAATCCCTATAGTTCACTAACTGTTCACTGACTCCGGAAAAATCGAGCTGGCCAGAAGCGGCTGATCTAGCAATTTGTGATAAAAAGCGCTTAGCAACAGCGCGATCCCGTTGTGCACGGGCAATAAAGATCACAATCAATGCTTTAATGTGAATTGGTAAGTTAAATAAATCTTTCCACAATGGGCCTAATTGCATCGTAAATAAACGCATCGCAGCGCCTTTATTGATCATCCATATGGTTTTTTTATTTTTTTCGCCCAGCGCCACAATGCCTTGTTCTTTACAATAATCTAATGGTGTTTTAGCCATAGCCCAAGGACCTTGCTCAAGATCTTGTTTTACCAAATTTAATGACAAAACTGGCTGAATCTGTGGCCAGTTGTCACTTTCTGCTTCCTTTAAAGAATTTACATTGTAACGTTGACGAAACACCATAGTGGCATGACGGAAATAAGCAATGATGGCAAGAATAAATAAAGTAGCAATAACTGGCCAACGCAAACCATGTCCTATCGTCAAATTAATTGCTTCAAACTGCCTAAAGTGCAAGGTCTGCGGATTATCATGAATAATTTTTGATTTTAATGCGAGCAAAGTATCCATAGGCACCGCTGGTAAATGCAGCAAATAAGCGATGTTATTCCAAATATGACTTAAAAAAATCAAAGCATTGAGTTCGATAAGTCGAAAACTAAATACAGGTTCTACAATCCAGGCTGGTTTTAAATACCAAATCCCCAAAAGACCTAGGCAAATCAACACCAATAACCAAAAGAAGTTTGCACTATAATCTGTCGCATTTTGCTGACTAGGATACATTAAGTGCCCTCACTATTAACAACTAATTGCCCATTGACAAAAAAGTAACGTTGCTGCTGATGCACAAATTCAAAAATATTCTCTGTTTTTACTGCTGTATCTTTAAGAGTCAACAGCACATTACCTAGGCGATCGACTCTTTCCGAATGCAGTGCAATAGGTTGAACTTCCTGTTTTTTAACAGCAACTATTACAAAGGCTTCAGATACTTGTATTAATTTTTTTCGAATAACTGCAACAACATCCTCTTCCTTCTCATAAACAGGACGACTCAGTACATGATGGGATAAAGTACTTAATTGAATAGCCCATTTTCTTAAATCATGCCCTTCACTTTGAAATAGTGAAATATAAACTAACTGTTCGTTATCTGCCAAAGGACGCAATGTAACTGATGGATCAGATAGGGTCACCGTAGCTTCTTTTTTAACTAATAGAGCTTGTTCACGAAGCTGTTTTATAGGCTTTAAGGCATTGCGCAAAAATAATGAGTCTTCCCAATGATCAGCATTTAATACACGATCAGTTGCATTAATAATAGCATCCGTTAATGCTAGATAATCTTCTTCGCTATGATACTCTTGTTGATAAAATCTCTCTGCTATCTCTTTAAAATCTACTGTCTCTTGTTTTAGGTAATTAATTAGTTGCTGCTTTAAATCACTATTATTGGTAATAACAGTATCTAATAGCCCTTTCATAACCTACTAACCTAACAAACTATTTCGATTACCAGATTGTGGAGATTTATTGCTTAAATCTAAACGATCGCTAGTAAAAGCTAAACTATTTTTTAATGGTCTAACAAACTCACCAACTCTATCTATTACTTCTTTTGCCAACACTGCAGCATTATTTTCTTGATTAAGATTCATACATTCATTCTACACCTTAAACCTTAAGAAAGTATTAAGGAAATAGATAAAGTCATTTAAGGATAATAAGCTAATAGAAGTCTATACACACCTCTAATCATATATGAGCTCATCTAGCGCAATCTGATCTGGATCAGGGGCCATTTTAACGATTTCAAAAAGTACATCGGTAATACAAAAGAGGCGTAAAACATCTGGCGTAAATTCATCAAAAGTCACGCTAGCCCCAAGAAGCGATTCCTCAACATCTTCATAACTGGCACCAAGACCATAGCCTAAACAAAGTGAGGCTAACTGATCCGCTCTTTTAGCTAAACCAGGGAGCAAACCTGCTGCTGCAAATACTTCAGTATAGGGCACTGGACGTCCTTTTAGAGTAAAATGATATCCCATTGTTTTAGCAATATTAACCAGTTTATGAGATAAGTCCATTACTGCATCCACCATGGAATCGCTAGTTTACGAGGCCCTGCTATCGTAGATCGCAGCCAGCGAAAAAACACTCTCGGAGTAAATCCATAGCGATTTAATATCGTAAAAAAGACCATACCGACAATAGCAACGCACAGTGTCCAAACTTGCATATGAAAAAGAAATAGTAATAGAGGAAACGCAGCCTTCCCATCCCAAATAAAAAATTTAATCGGGCGCGCCGAATCTCGCCAGTGGGCTTGTGTATTCATTTTCATAAGCCTAACCTTAACCAATTTCAGGCTCAATTGCACCTAATAAACTAGACTTAACTAGGTATCTCTCCTTTTCCTTAATATTCTCTTAAGCTTTGTTCCATAGAATGGAGAATCCAATAAGCCGTACCTATACGACACATAAGAATGAGAAAAAAATGACAAAATCCAAAAAGTTACTCACTATTCTAATTACTGCCAGTGTGGCTACTTTAGCGGGTTGTGCCAACGAAAGTGCCAGAGAGGTCAATTTAAACCTAAAATACATTACTGCCAATAGTGCCCCTATTAAAACCAATAACGAACATGCCCAAGCACAAATAGCGGAAGCATCGACTTCTATCGGCCATTCTTTACAACAACTGTCAGCGATTCAAATGGCGCAACACCCAGGAATTAAACTCCCTAAAGCAAATAACTCAAAGGGTCTATCACATCTTGCCTCTCTCAATTGGAATGGTCCTATTGAACCAGTTGTATCACATATTGCCGCTGCTGCTGGTTATCATTTTCAAGTACTCGGTAGAAAACCGGCAATTCCTGTCATCATTAATATTAATTCAGATCATCAGACATTAGGCAGCATTTTGCGTAATATTACATTACAAGCACAACCCACTGCGACCATTAAGATTTATTCGAGCCAGCAGATCATTGAGTTGCGTTATCACTAAAACAGTTTGAGAGAGATGGATTTAATATGGGCAAGAGATATCAATTAAAAATTACCATCGTCAGTCTCTTTATGACTTTGAGTATAAGCATTTTCGCCACTCAAATACCGACCCTGACAGCAGAGGTAGGCTATGTGAATTTGAAAAATCTACCCGATACTAACGATCAAATAAATCCTATTCGCCTGCAAGCTATCAAAGAAACAGCCACTCAACTGGGTGCACGCGGTGCTCTGGCCTGGCGCTCCTTACACATTAACCAAGCATTACAACAAGCATCACGTCACCTGGATCATGTATTTAATTTTAATCAATTACTGATCAATAATAATATAATCCCCCCTGTGATCACCCAATCCGATAATGATCTTAATTTAGCTGATGACCATACCATCCGTCTTGCTGCGAAAACTTATAAAATGGTTAAAAATGCTCATTTTGTCACTGTAGCGCCTACATGGCGGACCTACTTATGGATGAACTACAAAAAACCCAGCTTACCTAATAAAACATTGCTTCCTACCACTCAAGCAGAAGCACAAGCCTGGAATCACTACTTACAACAAGGCTGGATTTCTGGACTACAACAAGCCGATGCTATTTTTCGTGAAAATGTAGCTCGTTTAAGAAGAGATTACGATGGTATGGTACTTTATAATAAATTGCTGGCACAACATATGGTGAGCAAACCTTATGTTGCCAAAGCAGACCTTGGTATTACTGGTAACGGCCACCAAATTCGTATTAAAGATGAGGTATTACGTATAACAGCAACACCTCAATTACAGCCTGATGCGAGTCGCTGGAACCCTGTTATTACGCAATAAAACAAAGCTACATCAGTTAAGTAGATGTAAAATGGAATCACAAGACTCTAAACAGTTCCTTTATCTAAAAGAGCCCTCACGTTTTGAGGCACATCATATTGAGGCACTCTTAGTGTATTCACAACGTATTCAAGCTTCTGACATGACTATTCAAACCGGTTCACCTGTTATGGTGGAAGTACTCGGTCGACTCTACCCTATTACCAAACGTCATCTTACCAATGCAGAAACAGGCGATCTGCTCAATGCACTTTATGGCCCAAATGGAACCACACAAATTATGCGAGGTCATGACCTGGATACTCACTATGAAGTGCGCCCCAATCGGAGCGAGCGCTTTCGTTACCGCATAAACGGCACAGGCTGTTATGTAGAAGGCCATGAAGGCATTCAAATCACGATCCGTATGATTCCTTCTACACCCCCTGACCTGACTACGCTTGACTTACCACAGGCAATTATAGACGCCTGCACACCCAATGATGGTGTAGTTTATATCACAGGGACCACTGGATCAGGTAAAAGCACGCTACTTGCCTCAATCATTAAAGAGATGGTCTGCCATCCTTGCAGCAATCGTAAAATTTTAAGCTATGAAGCACCGATTGAGTTTGTCTATGATACGATTGATATGCCCTCTGCTATAGTAAGCCAATCTGAAATTCCTAAACATCTGCCCTCTTTCGCTGCTGGCATACGCAATGCATTACGTCGCAAACCTCATGGAATATTTGTCGGTGAATTACGGGATTCTGACACGATCAGTGCCTTACTCGAAGCAGCACTCACAGGTCACCCTTGTTGGACCACCTTACACAGTAACGGAGTAGCTGAAACCATCCGTCGCTTAGTGGGCAGTTTTCCGCGTGAAGAGCGTATCGGACGTACTATAGATATTATTGAAACGATGCGTCTTATTGTCTGGCAACGGCTAGTGCCTTCAACAGACGGTCAGCGTGTAGCACTGCGTGAATATCTAGTGTTTAATGAAGTCGTACGTGACCTGTTACTAGAGAGTGATCCGGAACAGATTACAGCGACAATACGCACTCTACTTAAACAATACGGCCAGCCGATGCGCATTGATGTGGAAGCAAAATACAAAGCCGACTTGATTTCTGAACGAACCTATCACATCCTAACAGCAAGACTGAGAGAATAAAAAAGGCAAGCGCATAATGGAGTATGCTAAAGCACATACTAAATTACTCTATGGCATTGGCTTTAGCATTGCAGTAGTGAGCTTGCTTCTGATTGAATTTGCAAGTCATGCAGTCATGAAAGCATATTGGATTCATTGGCTGGTATTAGTGACAGTCTTAGTACTATCTATCTCACCCTTTGGCACAATTAAACTCACAACAAAGGCAACTGACAAACGACAACGCCATTTTGTATCATGGCTTGCCCAGTTATTTTTACTACAACTGACGTTAATTTTTGTATTTATTGGAATCGCCTTAGTGTTTTCACATTGGCTCCCCTTAACAACTCAGGAGCCACACTCCAATATAATGTATCAAACCACTGAAACACTACTCTACCACAACGGTCTATTCCCTTGGGCAATCTATGCATTATATGCGGGCCAACTTGCTTATATAAGTTATATTAAACACCAAGATGCCTACATCCATACGACTTTATTTCCATTATTAAAATCCAATGCTAAAACGGTATTAGGTACAGTGCTTAATGTCCAGGCACGCGCTGCTACGTTTATCGTCATCGCTATTACTTTTGGCTTTATGACTTTGCTGATTGCATCAGTGACTATGCCTCATACCACACCATTACTAACCGGCTTTTGCATCAAAACAATGATTATTGCTTTTATGATCATTGTATTTGGCTTCACAAAGCCTTTTAAAAAAATAAATAAACAATTATTAAATCCTAAAATACCGCTGTTTATTTCTACAATCACTACTTTGATATTGTTTGCCTTCCTGATCCTATTAATGAACACCCTCTTTAGCCATCTAGGTCAATTATCGTTAACTCCCCCTCGTTTAATTACATGGTTAGAGCGAAAAAATTCAATGACACTTTGGATCATTTTCTCTTCCGCTTGGTGGATTGGCTGGACGCCACTTATTGCTGCTCATATGGCAAAATACTCGCGCGGCTATTCTATTCGCACCCTTATGCTAAGCCTATTAATACTGCCCAGTGTATTAGCGTTATTTATCTACCTGTTTCCAGAAATCTTCAATACTCTGTCACAAGCACCATTGATCACTAGCCTCTTATCCTTACTTGCTTTTATTTATTTACTGATTGTATTAACTAAGAAAAAAGTACTCCCTATGCTGATTCAATGTTATTTACCGAGAGATGATTTTTATAAACATCGTGACCCTTATTTTTATTTTCGCAAGCTGTTCCAAATAATGTTAGTGACAATTTATCTATATTTACCTTCTGGAATCTCGATTATAGTTTTAGTCATCTTTATATTAACACTCTGCTTTACATTACAAATACCGATTAGTATGTTGGCATCACTGGCTAAATTAAATAAAAAAAATAAGGGTTGAAGCTTAAAGAGATGAGAGTCTGTTTACATTGGTTTAACTGAAGCGAAAAATGTGGAGATTGAGATCAAATTAACGAGAGATTCTATAAAGGACTTCCTTTTCCATATCCTGAACTGTCTGTATATCAGAAAGTTTTTCAGCAGGAATGTGGATATTAAACTCCTCATTAATGGCCATTAATAAATCCAAGGCATCTAAAGAATCAACCTCTAACTCATCGGTAAAAGAAGTTGTCGAATGAATTTTGTTTTTATCTACATCTAGGTGATCACTGATCACTTGTTTTAGCTGTTCTACAACTTCTTTCATCTTTTAATCTAAGCTTGCTAAAAAGGAAGTGCTACGCAGTAGGTGCT
This sequence comes from Coxiellaceae bacterium, assembly GCA_965214015.1. GTDB lineage: Bacteria > Pseudomonadota > Gammaproteobacteria > Coxiellales > Coxiellaceae > CBDCAS01. Next base: position 144,310 of record CBDCAS010000022.1, on the reverse strand, counting down.
GGCGTTCCTCCAGAAGCACCACCACTCTCTGAACTGCCTCCATCTCCTCCGCCAGCGGTCGAATGCTCGGTAACAGAGCCTTCACCATGCGCTCCTTCACCACTTTTTTCTTTCTCTTTATCTGCTTCTTGTTTCGCCTGTACTGCTTTAGTGCCTGCATCACCTGCTGCACTGCCCATCTGACCCATCGCACCTTGCACCTGTCTTGCCATATCACCGGCAGCTGATGCTTGCTGCGGCCCACCAATCCAACGCAAGATATAATCAGGCAATACATAGATCAAGCTAAAGCATTGGTTTGTTACTACATAGACTAAGGTCGCAAAAATCGCCAACATTAACGGAAAAGTAAACAGACCGAGCATTATACTGCCTGCTGATGTCAAACCTGTGCCTGCAAAAACATTGATAGTCGCCATTGCTGCACCTGCAACAATACTCCCTGATGCTCCTGGAATAGGGCCCACTTGATAGAAAATATCCTGTAAAAAACCAGAGTAAGTATAGACTAAGATTCTTAGTGATACATAAGAGAGGATCATTCCTGCAATTAAGCCAATTACCATGAGCACAGGTCGCAGGAAGATACCAAGTAATAATACCAATCCCTGCTTGGCTTCGCCTAAAAAGTCATGGCCTTCTGGATGAGTCAGGCCAAAAGCAATCAATGGTCCTGCTACCATCGCTTCAATGACAGAAATAATCCAACCGATGACTCCAAAAATAAAGAGCATAAACGGATAGAGTGGCACATAGTATCCCAGTAATACACCTACACCAAGCAATGCAGATGCCAAGATCATTAACGGCGGTTTAATCCAAGCAGATACTTCTGATAAAGGAGTACTTAGATTTAAGGATCCTTGACACACTATAGTTGCCACTGAGAGACCAAAAATTACACCCGCAAGACCAACCCAGATATCACCGGCAATAGCGATCGACTTCATCCCCACTTCATGGAGAAATAACACTGGATCAGGACCCATCCCAAATGGACCCGCATGAGTGCTAAATAAAGCAAACAAAGAGATGATATCACCAATAATACCTCCTAATAGGATATCTAAAATCTTATTGCCAGCATCTTTTGCTACTTCAGGATAATGCTTACCCGTATCCCCTTTACTTGAAGCTGTACTATAATTTGATAGCTGTTTTAGAGCACTATTAGGATATGATACACTACCATTAACATAAGTATTCCAGGCATGGCTTAAACTATCCGATGACATAAAGTTTTTAAGCGTACTACTTTGACCTGTGGCTGCTGAGTAACCACTTGATTTAGGAGGTGCATAACTGCCCATATCTCCTATCGCCCCTTCATAGGCCTGCACTTGAGACAGATCCCAATAATAACGACCTGCCATCATCCAACCACTTTGTTTCGCATCGGAAAACCAATTCATCGCTAACTTGGCTGAGTTGGCGCGCTCTCCTTGATTTAAAGGGTAGACGCCATTGACATAATTAACTAAACCATTAAATACCGCTGTTTGACTATCCGGGTAGACCGCACTGGATGCGGTATCAACACCACTACAAACAGCATTACCACCATGATAGTTGGCACAAGCATATTGTTTAGCGGCAGGCAATAAGTCATAGACTATTTGACTTAAGGCAGCTTTCGCCAATTGTGGACTATTAGAATTATGAGTAGCCCCCTGAATACTAGTCCATTTTACTGAACCACAGTTAGGAGTTTCACTGCTGTTTTGAATATTGGCTGAGTAGTTTTTTGTATTGCCCACACCTGGAAAATTAAAGGTATGATTATTATCATTAGCAACGATACTATAGGTAACAGCACTCTGACCATTATTAACGATACCGCTACCAGAAGCACTACTATTGTTGTTAGCATTCTCCATCGAGCTTGCCATCATACAGACTTCGGCATTAAAGATCGATTCTGCTGGTTTTAGTATTTGTTTTGCCTGGCTTGAAGAAATAATAGAGCTACCACCACCTGACTCTTCCGGCGTATGCCACAAGGTACCTCCACCACTAATATAATCAAGGCCATAATTCCATGTTTGATCCGCTAGAGAAACCCCCTCAACGACCACTTTCATCACAATATCTTGAATAATATTATAGCCAGTCATGGGGCCTGGAATTAACATAGCAAAGGCTAATGCAATACGAATCACAATCCAGAACACATTTTTATTCGGGCCCATAAAAGAGCCATCCATTGCAGAACGTAATATAATAGTAATAATGGTATAAACCAACCAAAGGCCTGCGACAACCATCACCCCTTGGTTCAGTTTTGAGAACAGCATTCCCAACATTTGGCCACTAGTGCCTTGTAATGAATTACCTACTGTACCAAATACTTGAGCTAAATAAGCTACTGATAAATCAGTATGGCTGGTTACTGGAGTCGGATCACCTGACACATTCCATGAAGAATCAGCAAAAGCAAGACCTGATATTAAAAATAGAAAAAGGCTGGAATACCATTTTTTCATTTTATTTTGACCCCTTTAAATAAGCTGTTAAACCACTCTGAATAAGTACATCCTAAACGCCGAGAACGCATCTGAAATAAGTTGAAATGCTCACGAAACGCATACGCTAAAATCAATAAAGAGAGAATGAAGCAGATAAAGCCACTGACAATATGCCCTCCACTCCACTGATAAATAGTATAAACAATTAAAACAGCACTCAGAGCCAAAAAAATAACTACCAGTTCTTTCGCGGATTTAATACGTTTTTGAATATCGGCTTCTGTTAAATTAAAACGCTTCACTGCTTGCTCAAAAGTTTCCTTTTTTTTAACTTTTTGTGAACGTTTAAAAACACGCTTGATCATCTGCCCTAAGCTAATAGAATCTGATTTTAATTGATCAAAACCAACCCATTTTTTGGGACTTAGGCCAGAACCAAACCCTTTTTTGAATAGTGATTTAACACCCATAATTTATTCTCTCTGAAGTATCAGTACCCCTATCAATAAAACTGACAGGGACTTATCGTGATTGTCCCATCGTAACAGTCAAACCTTAAGAAACCCTTAAGAAAAACTTAATTACTGTTCATTAGATACAAAATCATGAATCTTCTATGACTTGAATTACAAGCTTTATTTCATACGATCACTTGCTAGATACATACCCCTTTATCCTTTCACTGTTTAACCTACTATTGCATAAAGACTTAAAGTCATCCTAAAAATAACATTCAGTTATTTTGAGAACATTAAGAATATTCACCGTGGAAATAAACTGGTATATTCAGCTTTCCTTAAGGTTCTCTTAAGAGAAGACGCGTATGCTAAGTTAAAAAAGGATACAGTGATGCCTGATTTTAGTCACAAAGCGGTACATCAGTTTTGGAAAGAATATCCAGATCCCTCTATTTATAAAGTGATTAGTTTTATGGAGGGTGTTGAAGACTGGACGATTGACGGTGAACCAGAACTTGAGGCCTCATTAAAAAAACTCGGCGATACATTAGAAGATATTGGCAATATCGATCTAAAACAAGAAGATAAGTTTATCCAACTCGTTGCTCATATTAAAACAGGACGAGGTCTTCGCTTATTAATGGCATTGGATATGGCACACCCAGGTGCTGCTTCTAAAGTCATCGGTCAAGCAGAAGAGCAAAAAAAATCAGATACGGATACAGCCGGTCTTTTTTTACACCGTAATGTGGTCTTTGAAAGATTACGCCTATTGGGGCGTGTTTTTTCACCTGATCGATTCAAGCTTATTTTGAAGTCTTTAGAGGAAGAACATTATGAATAATTTAAAATATCATTTCATAACGATAGCAGCTTTATCTACCTTTAGCGCTGCAAATATTACAATGGCAGCATCTAGTTGCCCCACCGACTTGTCACAATCAACAGCACACTGCCTTGTTAAGGCAGCTGATTCCAATTTTCAAAGTCAATACCAATCCGAATATGCAAAACAGAAATTACCAAAAGGAAGCCTTGGCAGCATGGCACAACCGAACAATACAGAAAATGACGATTCATCGACCTCATTACCTCCTAAACCGACAACACAGAATCAGAATCACACTACTTCTAATAACAATAATAAAACAGCATCCATTCATTGGTTTTAATGAAACAAAGGGCAAGCCATTATGAAAAAAGCCATTTTTAATCAGAACACTATGGACAACCACAACAAAAAAATACCAAGCATTGGTACACCAATCAACAAGCATTCTAAAAATGTTTTTAATAAAGCAACTCGCTTTTTATCTCAAACTAAAGTCATTATTTCTGTGCTAGCAGCAACGAGCCTGGGCTTTTGTTCATTGGTATGGGCAGGCAGTGTTCCTGGAGGCGATGCCATCATGGATGCTAAAATTTTGATGATGGAAAATAAAATTCTTGCTGAGATTAAAAATACTAGCAGCAAAATGGTAGCTCTTGGCTTCTCTAGCATGTCCGCTTTTAATCAAGCTATGTATCAGTTTGATCAAAATTTATTAAACACTATGAATGCAAATACAGCAGCTACTACTGTTAACCAAAGTCTATCTTCCAGTGGCACTACACAAACAACACAGTATATTCACTCTATATTACAAAACATTCCAGATTCCTTTGTATCCACAGGATTAGCTACTATCAATGCCAGTGCCATTGAAAATCAAATTAAAAAACAAAATGCCCTTATCAATAATTTAACACTGGGTGTGCCTGGTAGTGATACACTCTACATTAACCAACCTGACATTATCAGTGCTGGTTACGGTTCCTTTTCACCTGTGACCTCAAAATACTATCGCTCTGATGTCGATTATTCAATTGGCCCCCCTCAACTCAATAATGATAACTATTTCAGTATTTCATCAATATTAGAACCTAGTACTTACACACCTGCCCAGATCAATGCAGCCCAAGCGTATTTAGCGTATTTAACACAAAGCTATAATAATCCAGCTAGTTCACTCAAATTAGCCGATTTAAAAGGCTATATTAATAGCTTAAAATCAAAAGACCAATCAGCAGCACTTTACAAATTTATATCAAGCTCTCAGTATCAAAGCTATCAACTGGCTCTACGCTCTTATATGGCTAACAAATCAATTGCTATTAATAATTTCGAACATTTAATGGCAGAACGCACACCTAGTAAAACTAAGGTCAGCGGCATTTACGATGCGAAAGGCAATGCCATTGCCAATCCTAGTCCATTGCAAGTAGCGCAATATCAAGCAAATAACCGTATTAATAATCCAGCTTGGATTAAAAGCCTACAAAAAATGTCTTCTACCAGTTTACAACGTGAAATTGCTGTTGAACTTGCTCAATTGATTCAACAGAATCAACAAGCTCATAATGACCGAGAACGTGTTTTGACTACTTTATCAGCGATGCAGTTACAAGAAAGCCAAGCAAGCAACATGGTGCTCAATACTTCAGCGCAACAAGTGAATCAAGAAATTTCTGGCCTAGGGCAAGACAACCAGGACAATCAGACCAGTGATAATAACATGTCAAAATATACTCAAGAAATAACAAAAAAATCTAAAAAGTAAGACTCCTTAGTAACTATCTACTACGTGGGGGGACACAGCTCCCTCTGCGTAGAAAAAAGTATCCAGCTCAATATAAACCTATGCTCTTTATTACAGCTGCATTTTTTCACATTCTCTAGAGTAGTTACTATAATATTTTTCTAATCCCTCTTCGAGGGTATGAAAATATGCTGTGTAGCCTAGGCGTCGTAGTGCACTGATATCTGCTTTAGTAAATGCTTGATAGGCTTTTTTCAAGTCTTTAGGGAAGGGAATATATTGAATACGACCATGACCGTGATACTGGATAATGCAATTGGCAAGCTCATTAAATGAACGCGCATTGCCAGTACCCACATTGAAAATACCCGATTTTTTAGGATGATCTAAGAACCATAAATTTACATCTACCACATCATCAATATAAATAAAGTCACGACAATGTTCACCATCCTCATAACCATGTGAACCTTCAAACAGACAAATGACATCACTACGAAATAACTGATTCATAAAATGAAAGGCTACACTAGCCATACGTTCTTTATGCTGCTCTTGTGGACCATAGACATTAAAATAGCGCAAACCTACTATCTGAGATTTTGCTCTATGACAATGTGACAACATATATTGATCAAACCTCCATTTAGAATATCCATAAATATTTAATGGTAGAAGGTTATTATAAGACTCTTTAAATAATTTATCCTGCCCATATACAGCGGCACTGGAGGCATAAATTAATGGAATTTTATAATCTAAACAATAATGAAATAATACTTTGGTATATTCATAATTATTTTTCATAAGATAGCGTCCATTCCACTCCGTTGTATTAGAGCAAGCTCCTTGATGAAAAATCGCGCGAATTGGCTCTATAAAAGAGAGTTTACTTTTTATTTGCAGTAGAAAGTCTTCATAATCTATATAATCATCATATTGACAGGCTGCTAAGTTTTTAAACTTACGACCCTCTGTTAAATCATCTACTGCTATAATAGAGGTGATTCCTCTTGCATTAAGCCCTTTAATAATATGGCTCCCTATAAAACCAGCCGCTCCTGTCACTACGATCATATAATTTGCTCTGAGGTTTCTTGCATCTTTTCTATCAGCTTAGTACTGGAGGCTCCAGGGATCCAATCCAATACTTTTACTTCACCCCCATAAGCGATCACCTGATCACTGCCAGCAATTTCATCAGAGCGGTAATCTCCTCCCTTAACTAATACATCGGGCTTCACTGCTTTAATTAAGCACTCTGGAGTCTCTTCTGAAAAAAAGACAACCCAATCTACTGCACGCAACGATGCAACCACATTCATGCGATCTTCTAAAGTATTAAAAGGCCGCTTGGCTCCTTTTAAACGACGCACGGAATCATCATCATTAATAGCGACAATTAATCGATCACCAAGCGATTTCGCTTGCTCCAAATAATGTACATGCCCAGTATGCAACACATCAAAACAACCATTGGTCATTACAATCTTTTGACCTTGCTTACGCGCCTTTGCAACCATTGACAATAATAAGTCTTGAGTCAGAATTCCTGTACGCGGATGCGATTGCTCTTCTTGCACAGCGCGTTGTAACTCAGCAATACTGACTGTGGCAGTTCCTAATTTTCCTACTACAATACCGGCTGCTACATTCGCTAATTGTGCTGCTTGCTCTACCGGCTGCCCTGCTGCAATGGCTGCACTTAAAACAGCAATCACAGTATCACCTGCACCCGTCACATCATAAACTGCATGCGCATGAGTTGGAAAATAATAGGAAACACCTTCTTGCAGCACTAACAATAATCCGTCTTTACCTAAGGTTATAAGCAAGGCTTTAATATCTAAGCGTTGTAATAAATCAACGGCTTTATTTTCAATGTCCTCAATACTCTCACAACAGCCCACTACTCTTTCAAATTCTCTACGATTCGGTGTCACCAAAGTAGCGCCAATATACCTAGAAAAATCATCAGACTTAGGATCTACCAGGATTGGTAATCCTCGGTTACACGCTAAGGAAATCAATGACTCTACATGATGCAAGCTGCCTTTAGCATAGTCTGACAATAGCACTGCATCGACTTGATCAAGCTGCTTTTCATAACATTGAATCAAATCTGAATGATCTACTTGAGAAAAATCAGGTTCGAAATCCATACGAATTAATTGCTGGTGACCACTTAATAAGCGTAATTTTACTATGGTGCGATGATCGGCTAATTTTTGGAAATGACAGCACACTGCATTCTCTTCCAAAATGTTCTGTAACTCTTTCCCTTCTAGATCTTGACCAATCAAACCTAACAAGGTTGTTTTTACATCCAAAGCCACTAGATTTAAAGCAACATTCGCAGCTCCTCCTGGCCGTAACTCAGTATCATTCACTAAAACAACAGGAACTGGGGCTTCTGGTGAAATACGAGAGGTGGTACCATACCAATAACGATCCAACATGATATCGCCACACACTAATAATCTTACTGATTGAAATGCTGGAAAATGAGCTGTTACCATTATTGATCTCGATTCAATGGTAAGGATTTTGGCAGTGACCATTGCATTTTTTCTTCATAATATTTGGCATAACGAAAATAAGTACCAAAAAAATTACTCAAGGCAATCACAAAACCAGGCCAACCATCTAAAAAACCTCGCCTTATAATATAATGTTTTATAAAAACCCATAGTCCTTTGACTAAAGAGCGGCTCATGGATACTTTTTTATTGCTCGCAGCTAATCTTGCCACTCCTAAACTTGAATAGCGATTCGCTTTATGCATAACTTCAGCTAAATTTTTAAAAGGAATTTGCCAAATAGCATGATGCAAATAAGCAATTTTTTGACTATACAATTTAAAACGTTCATGCACACAGTCGTTAACATACAATAGAGCCCCTCTACGAAATAACTGGGGTTGACGATAATCAGGGTACCAACCTGAATGCTTAATCCAACGACCCATAAAAAAATTTTTACGTGGGATGTAATAAATATCTTTCGCTGCTGTATGATGGATCGTTGCCAATATTTCATCACGCACAGCCACTGTGCAACGCTCATCAGAATCTAAACTAAAAATCCAATCATATTGGCACGCTGCCAGACCTTGATTGCGTAAATCACCAAATCCATTAAAGGGCACTTGAATAACCTTAGCACCGAGGCTTATTGCAATCGTCGCTGTCTCATCAACGCTATGTGAATCGACTACAATAATTTCATCAGCCCATAGTACACTATCAATCGCTGCCTTAATTTTATCCGCTTCATTATAAGCTACGATATAAACAGAAATCTTATTCAAAATATTGATCCACCCCTAATAAGGCACGTCTTCCTTTATGGGTCATCTGCATCTTGAAACGCACTCGATTATCAGATTCTTTATCACGACTTTGCTCTGCATGCCATAGATGAAAAACAGGTAAAGCAAAGCAACCACTTTTACGATACACACCTGAATGAATTAAACGAATGACCAAATCTGAATCTTCATAGCCCCACCCTTCATATCGTTCATCAAAACCATTGACCGCCATAAAGTCTTGCTGCCACACCCCTAGATTGCAAGTTTTTGCGCCCTTCCAAGATTTTAGATACTGCTTTCGCGCATAATCAAAGGGCCAATACCACAAAGGAGCACAGCGATTAATGTTTCCACACAAGTATTGCCACCACCAATAAGCGACAGAATGCTTCAACACACGCCCTTTGTTATGTGCCAAAAATTTTTGGGTGAACTGCCTACTTAATAAAATGCGGTTCCTGAAACCCAGAAACCTTTCTCGGCTAAATCACGATGGCGACTCACAAAATCAAGGCCTGGCATACAATCGCCATCCAAGAAAATTAAATAGTCGCCTTGAGCTTGAGCAGCTGCTCGATTGCGAATCTTAGCAGCACGAAAGCCTCGATCTTCTTGCCTGATGCATTGAACTGGAAAATGACACTGCGACATGGCCATTTCAATCACTCTAATATCTTCAAAACGAGAACCATCATCAGCAATGAGCACTTCAAAAAAACGATCTTTCTGATCGTTTAAAACACTCAGCACAGAACAAAGTGCTTCTGACCAGTTATAACTTGTCACTATAATAGAAATTAAATAAGGCTGGCTCAATGCATAAGTCTCTCTTAAACATTCGTTATGAAGTATATCAGTAGCACTCGACCTGTGCATCAATCTCTATTATTCTAACTGTGTGATGGTTTTTTATGAACGAATGATGCACCGAATTGAGGGACTAGCCAAAGGGAGCGCGGTAGCCACCTTGTTTGTATTGCCCATTTCAACCTCTGGCACATTGATTCTTTTCTTATTGACTACTCTATTGATTCTTTTATCAGGCCACTGGAAAAAAAAATTTCATCTCATTCGCTCTAACCCTATGACTTTTTATTTTTTTAGCTTTTTCGCCTTATATCTTATTGGCATCACCTATAGCATAGGAACAGATTATGATATTAAACAGATATTGCTCAAATTTAATTGGCTTCTGCTCTCTCCCCTGTGGCTGCCGTTGTGGGCAGAAGATCGATGGCGCCAGCGGGCATTAAATGCCTTTCTTATCACTATGAGTGTGACACTCATATTATCCTACATAAAATATTTTCATTGGATAGAAAGCACCACTTTTTGGCATAGCCTCAATGCTCGGTTAAGTGATAACACCACTGTGTTTAAGGATTATATTATCCAAAGCTTTCTAATGTCCCTAGCCGCTATGCTATTTCTCTATCGGTTTATGCAAAAAAAACAACTAGGCTATGGTATTTTATTTGTTCTTGCTTTGTTTAACATCTTACTCGTGAGTCAAAGTCGCACAGGCTATATTATTTTTACTCTGCTATTAGCCTACACACTATTCTCACAACTCACCTTAAAAAAAGCAGGGATCATTTTTGGGACTAGTGTCGTAATTATGACGTCTCTATTAATAATACTGCCGAACACCATGCAACAACGTGTTGACCACGCTATTTATGACCTACACCAATGGGAGAAAGGTCATGAGAAAACCTCTTTAGGCTATCGCATGGCATGGCAACTCCATGCCTTAGAGCTTTTTAAGCAACGGCCTCTCTTTGGTTATGGCACTGGCAGTATCAAAACAGCCTATGCACATCTACCCCAACAAGAAACCTGGCAAACTGGTATCGTCAATAATACATCGAATGAATATTTAAACATAGCTGTGCAATTTGGTAGTGCTGGTTTATTATTATTCTTAGGCTTGTTAATTTTGCAATGGCGCTATAGCTTTTACTTACCTAAAGAATATGGACTACTGATACAAACGATGCTCATTGCATTAAGTATTGGGAACTTTGCTAATTCGTGGCTGATGGATTTTACGCAAGGATACTATTATGCACTGATGATGGGCGTAGCATTTGGCGCGCTACCAAAGACTCTAAAACTATCGAAGGCAACAGATCGCGCAGACAACGATGATGTTGCAAAGGACATTCTCGCTTAAAACAAGGAGCACATACTAAATCTAAAGACAAGCTCATCGCCTTATCAGACAAAGGGGGAGTAAATGTAGGCGATGTTGAACCATATAATACGATCTGTGGTTTATCCAAAGCAGCACTAATATGCATGAGTCCAGAATCATTGGTCACTACTACCTCTACAAGCGATAGCAAGTCTATCGCCTCTAACAAACTCGTCTTCCCTATTAAATTCTGACAACAATTTTGCGTTTTTCGTTGAATGGTATGTGCAATTTCTTGGTCTTTGGGTGAGCCAAATAACCACACATCCCAATTTTCCAGCAACATCTTACACGCTAGTTCTGCGAAATATTCCGGTGGCCAACGTTTTGATGTACCAAATTCTGAACCAGGGCACAAAGCTATAATTGGCTTATTCACCGACATGCCATATTTTATGAGTGCTGCGGTTACTGCCTCTTGCTTAATACTCAATCGTGGTGTTGGCATTGGATGTGGTAGAAGTGCATCGGGGTTATTTGCCAAGGCAACAAAACGCTCCACCATCAAAGGATAGCGTGATTGATCTAAATAACGGAAGTCATTGAGTAAAATACGGCGCTGCTCACCGAGCCAACCTGTACGATGAGGAATCTTAGCGGCCCAAGGAATGAGCGCAGATTTCCAGGCATTAGGCAGAACATAGGCATGATCATAGCCTTTAGAACGCAACGATTGACCTATTCGATAGCGATCAAGAAAACGCCACTCACCATGACGAAATGGCAACACCATACTATGAGCCACCTCTGGCATTCGCTCTACTAAAGGAGCACTCCAAGCAGGTGCCAAAACATCAATAAGAGCATTAGGGTTTTTCTGCTTTAGTGTTTTAAATAATGACTGCGCCATTACCATATCACCAACCCAGGCAGGGCCGATAACCAGTATATAAGAATGAGTTTTAGCCATTAGGTCGCGATCAAAGTATATTCAGCTCCACAATAAGGGCACACAACATGGCCTATTTTTTCAATAGGAAGATAAACACGAGGATGAGCATCCCATAAGCGTTGCTCTGGCATCGGGCAACAAAGCGGCAAATCGTCACGAGTGACTTCATAATGTCTGGAAGTGCAAGCAGAATCTCCAGCCATTGAATTGCTCCTTGAGTTTAAATAAAGTACGGAGTATAGCACGAAGCAAAAATCTCATGTTAGTATAACTCTTAAGCAAAATACAATATGAAGGAGACCGACTATTTTCTCTTAGATCAAATTAATATCAGAATACTATTCTGATCTCTTGTAGAGGATAAAACAAAAAAACCACGGCAAATTGTTAGTCTAGAAAAGGATCCAAAAATGATACAATATGAAGTATTGCCTACGATTGAGTTAGAGCCTGAAAAAATGACCCTATGTACTGATAGGCTCCCTGAGGTGATGCATCTGGAGGATCCTGCATTGTCTATTATGACAGACTTTACTCAAGCTCCCCCTAAAACTATTCAAGAGAATGCACCGATTGATCAGGCATTACACTTAATGAAAACCCATGGCCTTCATTTACTTTTTGTTATTAACTCAAGCAATCAACCCATCGGCCTTATCATGTCCGAAGACCTACTTGGCGAACGCCCTATTAGAATTCAAGAAGAACATCGTACTCCACGTTCTAAAATTTTAGTCAATGCACTGATGACCACTTTGCAAGATATTCCGGCCCTAGATGTAGAAACTGTTAATCATTTTAAAATTGGCAATATCATCAATACAGTGAAATCACATCACTGCCATTATGCACTCGTCATTAAATCCAATGGTGGTCAGCAATTCATTCGTGGTATTTTTACTGCTTCTCAAATCAGTCAGCAATTACAAATCGTTATCTAGTGGTACAATTTTTAGAGTCATAGAAAAATTATAAAAACCGTGACTAAAAACTAGCAGGTGCTGAAGATAACAATGGAGATTCCGATGGTGACTCAGGAATACTACTAAGTAACGAAAAATAACTAGACTTATTACTCGCTACACCCATGCTATTATCAGACTTCTGTTCTGCATTGTCATAGTCAGGAGATAAAATCGCTTGAAGAGAATGTGTATTAAGAGAATTTTCTTTATTTGCGTGTGATTTTTCATACAAAGCTACAATCTTTTCTGCAACGTCTAAAAAATCATTAAGACAGCTATATAGATTACTTTCTGAAAGAAGACCATACTTCGCCAAAATTAATACAGCAGTGACTTGTAAAGCACTCTCTGTCCTAATTTCGCTGTCTGTAGTATCCAGAAATTGATGTAAGCATGGATTTTCAGTTGCTAATGAATCTGAAAATACACCTATTGCCGGATCCGAGGGATTTTGCTTTATAAGCTCCTGATAGGTCATTTTATCTGGTTTAGCATCACGATTAATACGGTTAACAAGATAAACTATTTGCGGAATATACAATGTGCGTAATAAGGAAAATACATCGATCTGTTCAAACAATATACCTATAGGATTTTTAGGCACGTAAAGACGAGCTCCCTTAATATCGCTTCTATTTATTGAACCTACATAATCACTACAACCATAATCAATCAGGTGAACACAAGCTTTGTCATCTATTACCATATTATGCGGTTTTATATCTAAATGAGTATAGGATGTATTCTCTTTTGAACTCTTACCTGAATGTAGCCTATAAACAGCAAAGGCTATTTTTACTGCAATATCATATCGCTGTTCTATAGTTAAATGTTTTTCTAAATAGCTCTGTAAAGGCATACCTAAGTAGTGATACAGAATATAAGTTTTTTTACCATTATTGCGTATTAGAATGGTTGGCTTGCTTGCAGCACCTACATCATAAGCTACCCTTGCTTCCCATTCTGATGAAAACTGAAAAAAACGCACATTTTGATGTGACGCATGTTTAGTTTTTTGAATCTTCAGTACATACAATCTGCCTTCTTTATCCTGAGCTAGTTTTACTCTTCCATAAATCCCCTCACCCAGATACTTGAATTCATCTTGATTGCTGGCTAGAGCTAAGATTTTACCTTCAAAACAGATAAATGAATGAACAAGTTGTGAATGTAAATCCCGTTTTATCTTTTGACTATCAGGATTCTCTAGAAATAGCGATTTTGCATATTGCCATTCTGGTGGGAGGACTTGCATAAGCGATTACTCTTTTAACTAAAATATGACTTATTGATAGCTAATAAGATAGTTAATTATTATTAATAAAATATTAAATTAACGTGAGTTCGACCTAACTCATGCTAAGATTGAAAAATTGTTATTCAAATATAAAGAAGGCTTCTTAGTTTGTAAAGAATAAGCGACTAATCCAGCCAGGATGTTAACCCTACAATTGACAGGACTACGATGACGAGAGTGTTCTATCTGACTAATATTTTTTAATTGATCAATGACGGTTTCAACAATCACACGTTTTCGTAATAATAATTTGTCGATCATTGGCATCAGTTTATTTTTCATATTTTTTCGTAGGCGTGTAATGAATTTTAAACCACGCAGGTATAATTGATTAAATAATTCAGAAGAAATATATCCTTTATCACCTATCAATTTACCCTCTAATCCTTGTGTTAACTCATCAACAGGTTTACGGTCATCCGTATTAGCTTTCGTTATTTTGAAAGCCAGTATTTCCCCTTTATCATTAATGACTAAATGCAGTTTAAAGCCGAAAAACCAACCCATAGTTGATTTCTATTTTTTAGCAAGCCCTTTAAAAACACGATTTGATGATGAACGTTTAGGATGGCACACAGATAATGTGGTAGAGTCAATAAAGTAAATTCCTGTTAATGTTTTGCTTTGGAAATGCATTAATAAACACAAGAGTACCAATATGGATGGCATCAGTTCAACGAAGCGATTATAACTGACCAAATCAGGGAAGGCTTTATACAAATGCTGTTTTACATAATTAATATAATAGGTTTTAAAATCACGATAATGACTTTGATGAAAGTGGATGACAATCGTCATGATTTCTGAGGGAGTCAGTCGGCATGACCTAGTTCTTTTTTTACTCAAATTAGGCAAAGAAGCTTTCTCTAATTCAGGCAATACTAATTGACAAAAATCATCGACAACACAATATAAATCGACTAACTTATCCATACGGCTCTTCCTTTTAAGGTTTGATTTACTGAAATTAGCTGCTTTTGCACGAAACTTAACCATGAAAGAGCCTTTTATTCAATCACTTACTTTACACCTTTTCATCGAACTCAGGTTGAATTATTATCGTTTGAACTGATAAAACACCATTAAAAATGACATATAAGCTTCTATGAACAGTTTTTCTGTCCTTATTATTCACTCCACAAATGCTCTATTTAAGTTTCTGTTTCCATCATATGACGTAAGCACTGGATGGCATCTAACTGTAGCTGACGAACACGCTCACGAGTTAAACCCACTGCTTTGCCGACTGACTCTAAAGTCCCTCTAGTATAACCCTCTAAACCATAGCGACGAATGACTACTTCACGATGCCGTTTATCTAACTGCGCTAACCAACTATCCACATGTTCGCACGTATCCCAATCTTCGATAAAATCAGCAGGATCTTCCACACTTTTATCAGGCAGTGTCTCTACCAAAGTTTTATCTCCATCTTGGGCAATGGGAGTATCCAATGAAGTGGCACTTGGAGCTAGACTTAATAAGTGCCGAATGGCTTCCACTGGTTTATCTAATAGCTCGGCAATATCATCGGCAGTTGCGGGATGATCAAGTGTTTGCTCGAGTTTTTTTCCAGCACGTAGATAAATATTTAATTCTTTAATAACATGAATTGGTAGACGCACCGTACGACTTTGATTCATAATAGCACGCTCGATGGTCTGGCGAATCCACCAAGTAGCATACGTTGAAAATCGAAAACCTCGCATCGGATCAAACTTTTCCACTGCTGTCATTAAACCGAGATTACCTTCTTCAATTAAATCTAAAAATGCCAAACCTCGATTGATATATTTTCTAGCAATTTTAACCACTAAACGTAGATTAGCCTCAATCATTTTTTCTCGTGCTCTCTTATTACCTTGCCTCACTTGCTTAGCAAGTTGTAACTCTTCTTTGGCAGTCAATAAAGGCTGATAACCCAACTCTTTTAAATAGATTTGTGTGGGATCAGAAGATAAAAAAGCGCGACTTTCTCTGCTAATGCTTACTTCTTTTGACTCAAAGCCTAATGAGCTGTTTTGTTTTTTTTTAGTGTTCTGATTAAAAGCGGCTTTTTTCTTTGGTTTAATTGCTGATGTTACTTTTTTAATATTGTTTCTTCTACTACTTGTTTTTTTCTGATCTTTAAGTATTTTTTTACTAGATAAGCGCGATACTTTGCGCAATGATGCCGTTTTTTTTGATTTTTTCTCTACCATAGCGACAATCCTTGTCATTTATTGGCTACTTAAGATAGCGTTCTGGGTTAACAGGCCTACCATTTTTACGGATTTCAAAGTGCAACATCACACATCCTGCGTTATTGTGCCCCATCTTAGCGACCACCTGCCCTACTCGTACTCGCTGCCCTAGCTTCACTAATAGTTCCTTATTAAAAGCATAGGCACTTAAGTAGTTGTCGTTGTGTTTAATAATTAACAGATTACCATATCCTCGCACTCCATCACCACTATAAACGACCTCTCCAGAAGCAGCTGCATGAATCGGCTCACCGAGACGACCACTAATATCAATGCCTCGATTACCTGCCAAATTTGAAGAAAAACTATCCAGGATGCGGCCTCGAGCAGGCCAAATCCAGTGAAAAGTCGACTGATTCCGGTACTTTGCTAATCTCTTTTTAGGCTGCTCTATGCGACTAATACTATGCAAAGAAGATACTGCCATACGCAATGATTGACCGGCACGTATTCTATAAGGAGGCCTTAGCCCATTTGCTCTTGCCAAGGCACGATAATCCAAGCCAAACGTCCATGCAATCGAATAAACCGTATCCCCTGTACCTACCTTATAGATCTCTTTTTGTGCTGCAGGCTGCTGCCAGGCATTAACAACAGGGGCACTACTCACACGACTCAAACAGCCAGAAAGCAACAAGCCTATATAAAATAAGCTCATCATCCCAAAAGCTTGAAAAAAATAACGTTTTAACATTTGAGCCCTTTGACCCACATAGATAACTGCTCAAATGCCTCATAGTGAGTAAGATCAATGCGCAACGGTGTAATAGAGACTCGATTATGCCGAATCGCATAAAAATCGGTTCCCTCCCCTGAGTCTTCTTCTGGGCCTACCCCTCCAATCCAATAAACAGAATGTCCCCGAGGATCAATTTGTTTAATAGTAGGCTCTGCACAATGTCGTGTACCACAGCGAGTTATTTCAAAGCCCGCCAAATCAACAAATGCGACATCGGGAACATTGACATTTAATATGGTACTTGCTGGTAGTGGATCATGTAATAAACGATCGATCATCAACCGAGCTACCTGGCCTGCGGTTTCAAAATACTGATGCTTTTCACCCGCTAGTGACATCGCCATAGCCGGAAGACCTAAAAATCGTCCTTCCATGGCAGCTGCGACTGTGCCAGAATACCAAACATCGTCCCCTAAATTTGCCCCCGCATTGATTCCAGTAATAACCATATCAGGCATTTCTTGTAATAAACCAGTAATGGCTACATGCACACAGTCTGTGGGGGTTCCCTCAACACTAGTCATTCCATTATCAAGCTGTTTAACATGCAAAGGGACACTTAAAGTCAGCGAGTTACTGGCACCACTACGATTACGGTCAGGTGCTACTACATCAATTTTAGCAATTTCTTTTAAAGAATCTCGTAATACGGAAAGGCCTCGTGCATAAACACCATCATCATTAGATAATAATATTTTTAGTAAATCACTCATTAATTTTCTAACAATAATGCAACAACCGCTTGAGCTGCAATACCTTCTTGACGCCCAATCCAGCCCATTTTTTCATTGGTCGTTGCTTTAACATTCACATTATCGACAGCAATATTCAGAAGTTTTGCAATGTGCTTATTCATCAGCTCAATATAGTTTAATAGCTTTGGCTGCTCTGCGATCACAGTAGTATCTACATTCCCCACTCTATAATGTTTGGCAGTGATAAGCTGCATAATATGTTTTAATAGTTTACTACTATTCATACCACAAAATACATCCTCTGTATCTGGAAAATGTCGCCCTAAATCACCTAAGGCAGCAGCACCTAACAATGCATCGCCAATGGCATGAAGCAAGACATCACCATCAGAATGGGCCTTAATGCCTTTAGTATAGGGAATACTAATGCCACCTAACATAATATGGTTTCCACTCATAAAACAATGCGCATCATAACCATAGCCAATTCGCACGACTTACTCTCCTAAATAATCTCTGACATACCTTAAATCATCGGGCTGTGTTACTTTAATATTATAGTGATCACCTTCAAAAATAAGCGGAGCTTGACCTGCTAACTCAATAGCACTGGCTTCATCAGTAACAGAGGCTTTTATTTTTAAAGCCTGTTGCAGTGCAGAGTACAAAAGACCATAACGAAACATCTGTGGCGTTTGTGCAATCCACAAATTTTCACGCAAAATAGTTTGGCATACACGACCATTGGCCGTCACTTTTTTAATGGTATCTACCACAGGCGTTGCCATTAACCCACCTACAGGATGATCCGCTATCGTTTTGATAAATTGGCTAAGTCTCTCTTGTTGCAAGCAAGGACGAACGGCATCATGCACGAGCACCCAGTCATTGATTGCTGCAAAAGAGCGCAAATGCTCTAAACCTTGCATAACAGAGTCTGCGCGCAGAGCACCACCGACTACTGTCGCTATTTTTGAATGATCAATATTAACATTAGGCCATTCTGTATCCTCAGAATGAACAATAACAATCACTTTTTTAATAAAAGAATGGGCTAAAAATAAAGAAATCGTGTGCTCCAGTATTGATTGGTGACTTATCTTTAAATACTGCTTCGGTATTGTAAAGCCCATCCGCCGACCAACACCTGCAGCTGGAATGAGTACCCAATATTGTGCATCAAGAGTTACTGCGGTTGTCACTTTTAACTACTTGATAAAATGTTTCACCCTGCTTGACCATACCAAGCTCATTACGAGCATGCTCTTCTACAGAATATTTTCCCTGCTTCAAATTTTTTATATTCATTTTTAATCGATCATTACGTTCTTTTAATATTAAATTGACTTTACTCTGCTGAGAAATTGCTTTTTTCAGATCAGAAGCAGAAAACAAGCCACCTCTTACACACCATAATTGATATTGCAATGCTAAAAATAAAACTACCAGTCCTATAATAACAGGCTTCATCTCAAAACAATTCTTCCGAAGCATACACTACGCTATCTCCCAGTGCTTCCTCAATAGCCAATAAACGATTATATTTTACAATACGATCAGAACGACACAAAGAACCTGTTTTAATTTGACCTGCATTGGTTGCAACGGCTAGGTCGGCAATAGTGGTATCTGCTGTTTCACCAGATCGATGCGAAATGATGACTCCATAGCCTGCCTTCTTGGCCATACCAATAGCTGCCAAAGTTTCTGTAAAGGTACCAATCTGATTCAACTTAATTAAAATAGCATTGGCTACTTTCTGATTAATGCCATCATGAAAAATAGCTGGATTTGTGACAAACACATCATCACCAACCAACTGAATACGCTGACCGAGTGTTTCTGTAAGTCTCTGCCAACCAGTCCAGTCATCTTCAGACAAACCATCTTCAATAGAAACAATAGGATACCGATCTATCCAAGAACGAATTCGTTCAATCCATTCCTCCGTTGTATAGTAACGTCCTTCCGATGCCAAATAATACCCTTTTGAGGAATGAAACTCTGAGCTTGCCATATCCAACCCCAAAACAATGTGCTCACCAGGGACATAACCGGCCTCTTCAATCGCTGCTATGATCAGCTCAATAGCGGCTTCATTACTCGGTAAATCTGGGGCAAATCCTCCTTCATCACCAACGGCTATTGACAATCCTGCCAAGGCTAAACGTTTACGCAATGCATAAAATACTTCAGCACCATAGCGCAATGCTTCACGAAAACTAGGAGCACCCACAGGTAAAATCATAAATTCCTGAATATCAATATTATTATTAGCATGTGCCCCTCCATTTATGATATTCATTAACGGCACTGGTAAAGTAAAGGGCCCATCTCCACCAAAATAACGATACAATGGCAGCTTGCTGTCATTGGCTGCAGCATGAACTACTGCTAATGAAGCCCCCAAAATAGCGTTAGCACCCAAGCGACTCTTGTTCTCGGTACCATCGAGCTCAATTAAAGCATTATCAATTGACTCTTGCGCTCTAGAGTCCATACCCACTAAAGCGCGGCGAATCTCTCCATTAATATTGGAAACTGCCTTTAAAACCCCTTTCCCTGCATAACGATGCGGATCACGATCACGCAGTTCCCAAGCCTCTCTACTTCCAGCAGAAGCACCTGAAGGAACCGCTGCAATACCAGTGGCACCGGAAGATAAAGTGACCTTAACTGAAACAGTAGGATCGCCACGCGAATCAAGAATCTCACGACCTTGAATATCAGTGATCATAATAGTATTTCCAACTGCTCTTCTTGCTTACACAATGTATCCTTTGTTAATTCATCAATTGCTTTTAATTGTTCTAATAATGACGCCATTTTATTTAACGGCCAAGAATTGGGGCCATCACTTAAGGCTTGATCTGGATTTGGATGAGTTTCCATAAAAAGGCCAGCCACCCCTACAGCAACAGCGGCGCGAGCCAATACAGGAATAAATTCACATTGCCCCCCTGAAGCAACTCCTTGAGCTCCTGGTAGCTGTACTGAATGGGTGGCATCAAATACTACGGGACAATCAGTCGCTCGCATAATTGCCAGTGAACGTGGATCTGAGATCAAATTATTGTAACCAAACATAGTGCCTCGCTCACATACCATTGCCTGATGATTTCCTACAGCCCGTACTTTATTAACAACATGTCGCATATCCCAAGGAGCTAAGAAGGGTCCTTTTTTGATATTCATTGGCAAACCACACCGCGCAATACGTTGTATATAGTCAGTTTGACGACACAAAAAAGCCGGTGTTTGCAAGATATCAACCACATGAGCAACTTCAGTCAGTGGTGTCTGTTCATGAACATCAGTGAGCACCATTACATCGAATGTTGTTCTTACTTTTTCTAATACAGACAATCCTGCCTCAAGTCCTAAACCACGGAAACTATCATGTGAAGAGCGATTCGCCTTATCAAAAGAAGCCTTAAAAATAAACGGAATATCCAACTGCTGTGTTATCTGCTTTAACTGGCCGGCAACCTCCATAACCAACTGCTCACTTTCAATCACACAAGGACCGGCAATCAAAAAAAAGGGCTGGTCTAAACCTACCTTATAAGGACCTAACTGCATCAATATAGCTCCTTTTGCGATATTTTATTGGTATGGGTCAAAGCTGCTTTAATAAAAGCAGTAAATAAAGGATGCCCATTCCTAGGATTTGATGTAAATTCAGGATGAAACTGACAGCCAATGTACCAAGGATGATCTGCAAGCTCAATGGTTTCCACCAACTTATTATCGACTGAACGCCCTGAAACGATCAGGCCTTCTGCTTTCAGTAAATCAATGTATTTATTATTTACTTCATAACGATGACGGTGACGCTCAACAATTGTCTCCTGACCGTACCATTTATAAATAGCAGATTCTTGATTTAAATGACATGGTTGCCCACCTAGCCGCATTGTACCTCCCAAGTCACTTTTTTCATTACGACGTTCTAGTTGCCCTTTGTGATCCTTCCACTCGTTAACCAAGGCCACCACTGGATAGGGGGTCTTTGGATCAAACTCTGTGCTATTAGCTTTTGACATGTGGGCTCGATTTCTAGCAAACTCAATCAATGCCACTTGCATCCCCAAACAAATCCCCAAGAAAGGCACTCCATTCTCACGTGCATACTGCGCTGCAACAATTTTGCCTTCAATTCCTCGTGACCCAAAACCACCAGGCACCAAAATTGCATCAACCTCTTTTAACAATGTATACCCTTCTTTTCCTTCGAGTGATTCTGAATCAATATACTCAATACTTACTCTTGATTTAGTTTTTATGCCCGCATGAATCAGTGCTTCATTCAATGACTTGTAGGCGTCCGCAAAACCTGTATATTTACCTACCATAGCAATCTTAACTTGATGCTTTGGATGCTGATGTGCTTCAACTACTGCTTCCCATTCTGATAGATCCACATTAAGATATTCCAAGCCCAACTTTTCTGAAACACGTCGATCAAGACCCTCTTGCTTTAAAATAATAGGAATCTCATAAATACTGTGTATATCAGGCAGTGAAATAACATCTGATACAGTCACATTAGTAAAAAGTGCAATCTTTTCTCGTTTACTTCTTTCTAAAGAACGCACAGAGCGACACACCAAAATATCAGGTTGAATACCAATAGAACGTAATTCTTTGACTGAATGTTGTGTTGGTTTCGTTTTAATTTCCTCAGTAACAGCGACATAAGGTACCAAGGTTAAATGTATAAATAGAGTCCGCTCTGCACCTAATTCAATTCGCATCTGACGAATGGCTTCTAAAAAAGGCTGTGACTCAATATCTCCTACAGTACCGCCAATTTCCACTAAAGCAATATCAGCATCTTTGGCACCTTCATAAATTTTACGTTTAATTTCATCAGTAATATGGGGAATTACTTGTACAGTAGCTCCAAGATAGTCACCTCGACGCTCTTTACGTAGGACATTACGATACACTAAGCCTGCTGTAAAGTTATTTTTTTTTGACATAGTAGTGCGAACAAATCGTTCATAATGACCTAAATCCAGATCGGTTTCAGCGCCATCTTCTGTCACAAAAACTTCCCCATGCTGAAATGGATTCATGGTGCCTGGATCTACATTAATGTAGGGGTCCAATTTCATTAAAGTGATTTTCCACCGATGCGTCTCTTCTAAAATAGCACCCAGTGAAGCAGAAGTAATACCTTTACCTTGCCCAGAGACAACGCCCCCTGTGACAAAAACATAAAAAGTCATGATGAACCCGTTTTTCGTACCAAAAACGGGGATTGATTATAGAGTAGTTCAAAAGGTATTACAATTTAGAGGTCGCTCAAAAAATACTATCCTCCCTGTGCCTTTAATGGCAGTAAGTTAAGATTCATTCTTTTTAAAATAAGACTGCAAACGACTGCTAGCCCGCTGCATAGGATCATTGGTATTAGTGCCCTATTTGCATCTTTTGTCGACTCAAAAATATAGCCAATAATAGGGCTGATCAAAATACCTGTACCACCAAAAAACATATTGGTAAATCCTGTTGCAAGACCATATGAATTTTCAGGAATGATTTTCTTCACTACATTAAACGCCAGAACCATCGAGCTTGAAGCAAAGCCAATGATAAGCACAATGATAGCAATCCCCAATAAACTTAAATGTAAGTACCATAGAAGTAGCATAGCCATAAATTGAATAATGGCAAATAGTGCCATTAATAACTGATCTGAAACAAATTGCACAATCCAGCCGATCATACAACAACCCACCGTGAAACCAACCATCGTCATTCCTGATTCAACAGCAGCAATCCACGCTGTTATGTGATAATTTTCTACTAAAAAGGTAACACCCCACATGTTGGCAAATAACATATCAAAAGCAAATAAAAATCCAACATAAAAGCTTAATAACCACATTATTGGATTTTTAAGTACTAAATTAAAATCACCACGGCTCACTTTTTTAGAAATTTTTCTCTCTGGATGATGTTCTCGCACATAAAAAAACACTAATACTGCTAAAATAAAAACAATAGCAGTGACTTCTAAAAAAATAATACGCCAAGAATAATAGTTTTTCACTAATGCCAATAAAGGCACTAAACTAATTTCTGTCACGCCACTCATTGCTTCAGTTAGGCCAACAATTAAAGGAAACATCACCACAGGAAACCAACTACGGCCAATATACAAAGCCCCAATAAAAGTAAAACCGCCTCCTAGGCCCATCACCATACGACCAATAACACTCAACCAAACATTATGTGACACAGCAAAGATAAAACAACCTATCATTAACAAAACAGAAGAGATTAGTAATATATTACGACTGCGAAAACGGTCAAAGATAAAGCCTACCGGAACTTGTATTGACACATAAGTATAAAGAAAAGCAGAATACAAAATGCCAACACCCAGTCGCTTAACGTTTAAACTTGCTTGAAGATCATCACTTAATACTGACGGTGACACTAATAGAAGATATTGAAACAAATAAAGTAGCGCAACAATGAGCCAGCATAACCAAGGATAAATCGGTCTTTTATGTCGGTGCAAATGTCTCATGAGGATATTGTACCTTGTACTAGAGATTGTTGCGATCCCAGAAACGAAATGTCACAATGTTTTCCATGTCAAAACAACTTAATCCACTACTGCAAGACCAATGGTCTTCAAAATGGGCTTTCATTCTTGCAGCCACGGGTGCAGCTGTTGGTCTTGGCAATGTATGGCGCTTTCCTTACATGGCAGGTACTAATGGTGGCAGTGCCTTTGTCATCATGTATCTTATTTTTGTCATTATCATCGGCCTACCTATTATGATTGCTGAAATCTTAATTGGACGCTGTGCCCGTCAAAATTCAGTGAGCGCATTAGAAACATTAGCAAAAAAATCTCACCACTCTCCAAAATGGAAATGGCTGGGATGGTGGGGTGCCTTAGCACTATTGCTTGTACTCTCTTTTTATAGTGTTGTCTCTGGCTGGAGTATTGCTTATCTAATAAAAAGTCTTAATGCAAATTTCTCCGGTCTATCACCGGCAGCAATTAGTACCACCTGGGCTGTATTTCTCTCTAGTCCTGGACGACTGATTGCCTGGCATACTGTGTTTATGGGTCTAACAATTGGCGTCATTATGCGTGGCGTTCAACAGGGTTTAGAGCAGGCAACAAAGTATATGATGCCTGCCCTATACTTGACGTTAATATCTTTGGTTATTTATGCAGGCTTTGAAGGTGACTTTAAACAAGCGTTGCATTTTTTATTTGATTTTAATTGGAATAAGCTCACCCCTAGCATAGTGATTTCTGCAATGGGGCATGCTTTTTTTACACTCGCTCTAGGTGCAGGCGCCATGCTAACCTATGGTGCTTACGTTCCAAAACGCGTTAATATCGCATCCGCTGTTGGTATTGTTGCCCTGCTCGATATTTTAGTGGCCTTATTATCCGGTATGGCCATTTTTCCCTTAGTTTTTTTACACCATCTAGCCCCTAATTCAGGCCCTGGTTTGATGTTTGTTACTTTACCGATCGCTTTCGCACATATTCCTGCAGGAGCAATTATAGGCGGATTATTTTTTATTTTACTCCTCTTCGCCGCATGGACCTCATCGATTAACCTTGCCGAACCGATGGTGGTTATTTTAATGCATCAATTTAAATTGAGTCGTAATAAAGCAGCATTACTAGTAGGAATACTAGCCTGGCTCATTGGTTTAGGATCTGCATTATCATTTAATATTTGGAGTAATGTGAGGCTATTTCACCAATTTACTGTTTTTAACATTGCCACAAATATCCCCACTGACATTATACTACCACTTGGTGGATTGGGTTTTGCTCTTTTTGCTGGTTGGATTATGAAAGAAACAGTGACCAAATTAGAAGTGAATCAAAAAATTTATCCCCTTTGGCGTTTTCTAATACGTTATATCGCACCTATTGGTATTTTTATTGTGTTCTTGAGCCTATTTTTCTAGGTTTTATTTATATGGTACTACCTGAAGCCAAAAAGTGGAGATTGAGACCCAATGAATGAACTTTTGAGGTACAACAGCATCACTATTAAATGAAACAGTTCTTTCATTTGAATCAATACAAAACGCTTTATAGCCAGGAGAGCTCATATAAACAGACACTAATTATTAAAAATTTATTTTTCATCTTTTTTATTCATGAAATAAAAAAATAAAATATCAGGTACAAAAGGAGTTAAGATGAATTCACTTAAAAAAATATTAAAAAGCAATTTCTCAAATATAGAGCAACGTTGGGATGAGAGCATTATTCCAACACTTTGTGATTATATTAAAATTCCAAATAAATCGATGGCCTTTGATAAAGACTGGGAAGCCCATGGCTATATGGCTCAAGCCATGCAATTGATTGTTAACTGGTGTAGAGCACACCCTCTAGAAGGGATGAGGTTGGAGGTTATAAAAACAAAAGGCCGCTCACCTTTATTATTTATCGATATTCCAGGACAGTCCGATAAAACTGTACTACTGTATGGTCACATGGATAAACAACCTGAGATGGATGGCTGGGCAAAAGGCAAAGGCCCATGGCAACCTGTCATTGAAGAGGGCAAACTATATGGGCGTGGCGGTGCCGATGATGGTTATTCAGCATTTGCAGCTATGACCGCTATTTCAATATTGCAAGAAAATAATATTCCGCACGCTCGTTGTATCATTCTTATTGAAGCAAGTGAAGAAAGCGGCAGTGTCGATCTAGAATACTACATGGAACTCTTAAAAGAGCGTATAGGTATTTTGTCGTTGATTATATGCCTTGATTCTGGTGCTGGTAATTATAAGCAATGGTGGGGAACTACCTCATTACGCGGTATGCTGAGCGGCGAATTAAGCATTAAAGTATTAAATAAAGGAATCCACTCAGGTGTAGGTAGTGGCGTAGTGCCTTCTGTTTTTTCCATTCTGCAAACGTTAATTCAGCGGATAGAAAATCCTGATACAGGAACTATTATGCTAGATAAACTATACACAGAGATTCCAGAAGAACGCCTAAGACAAGCGAAAGAAACTGCCAAGATTTTAGGTCAAGATTTTTTAAACAGTTACGACTTTGCCGATCATACAACAGCAAAAGACACCGATATTATTCAACTACTGTTAAATCGAACCTGGCGCCCTGCATTATCCATGACGGGGATAAAGGGTATTCCAGATATTGAACATTCAGGCAATGTCACACTTCCAAAATTATCTGTTAAATTATCCCTGCGAATTCCACCTACATTAGATCCCATTAGTGCACACAAAATACTAAAAAATACACTTGAACATACACCCCCTTTTCATGCCACCATAAAATACAAGATGCTCGAAACAACTGCTGGCTGGAATGCACCCCCTATCAGTCAATGGCTCAAAGAAGCAAATCAAGAAGCCTCTCAATTATTTTTTGGCAAACCTGCTGGGTATTTGGGTGAGGGAGGCAGCATCCCATTTATGGGATCGCTTGGCACGCTTTTTCCTCAAGCACAATTTATGATCACAGGTGTACTTGGGCCATTATCTAACGCACACGGTCCCAATGAGTTCTTACACATCGATTTTGCAAAAAAATTAACAGGCTGCGTTGCCTATGTGTTAGCAGCACATTATCACCATTAATCTAAAATGGTCATTACCCACTTATTTTAAAAGTGAGATGACAAAGCCATAAAAAGCCAGAGACGTTATTAAATAATTGTGATATTATCCTTACCCTAGATCGGGATTATGATCTAGATTTTTCTTTATTTTTAAGGTAACTAAAACTATGAGTAACGCAAAAATTTATGTAGGCAGCCTAGCTTACGAGGTGACTTCTGATGATTTACAAGACTATTTTAGTCAATACGGTAACATTGCTGAGGTCAAATTAATCATAGATCGTGAAACGAATCGATCTAAAGGTTTCGCTTTTATTACTTATGCCGACCAACAGGCCGCTCAAGGTGCTCTGGCTGCTGATGGAGATGAACTCCAAGGCCGTAAAATACGGGTTAATATGGCTAGAGAAGATAATGGTCGACGTAGCAGCGGTAATGGTAACAACCGACGCCATAGCGGTAGTCGCTGGTAATCCATTCTGTTTAGTATAACCCCCTCTATGTAAAATAATGGGGGTTATCATATGACCCTCCAATATGCCTTTGACACATCATTATGACGTCTTTATTATTGGTAGCGGTGTTGCGGGTTTAAGTCTTGCCCTTATGCTGCCTAGCAATGTGCAGGTAGCTCTTATTAGCAAAGATGATTTACTCTCTGGTGCTT
Source organism: Coxiellaceae bacterium (assembly GCA_965214015.1). Lineage (GTDB taxonomy): Bacteria > Pseudomonadota > Gammaproteobacteria > Coxiellales > Coxiellaceae > CBDCAS01. The sequence continues at coordinate 116,198 of CBDCAS010000022.1, read as the reverse complement.
CACAATATGCACAAGGTGGTATCGCTGCTGTATTAGAGCAAACAACAGAGAATCTAGAAGCACATATTCAAGATACGCTTATAACTGGTAGTAATCTATGCGATCCCACAGTTGTCGCTTTTACCATTGGTCAAGCAAAAGAAGTTATTCAATGGCTGATCAAGCAAGGGGTAGAGTTTACAATTGACCCTGATTCTAAAAACTTCCATCTCACACAAGAAGGCGGTCACAGCCAGCGACGGATTTTACATTCAGCAGATCGCACTGGCGCTGTGATTGTAAATACCTTAATCGAAAAAATACGCAACTGCTCACATATTCACTGCTATCCTCAACACACGGCTATTGATCTCATAGTAGAACAAAGACACTGTATCGGCGCACACGTACTTAATAACAACACAGAGCAAATTAACACTTTCTATGCCAAAGAAATTATATTAGCAACAGGAGGTGCAAGTAGTGTTTATCTTCATACAACGAATGCTCACTTTACCTCTGGTGATGGCATCGCTATGGCATGGCGTGCAGGATGTCATATTAGTCACATGGAGTTTAACCAATTTCATCCCACTTGCTTATATTATCCAGGCAATAACCCCTTTCTTATTAGTGAAGTACTACGCGGTGAAGGTGCTCAGCTCACCTTACCCACTGGTGAGCGTTTTATGCCACAATACGATATGCGCGCAGAAATGGCATCACGTGACATTGTTGCTCGTGCCATTCATCAAGAATTGCACCAACACCAACTTAATTACGTCAACCTAGATATCACACACTTACCAAGCTCAACTATTCAAACCTATTTTCCAACAATCTATGATTATTGCTACCAACAAGGAATCGATATTACCTGTCAACCCATTCCTGTGGTTCCTGCAGCTCATTATACCTGTGGTGGCGTTAGAACTAATTTGCATGCACAAACCAACATCAATCATCTTTATGCAATTGGTGAAGTGGCTTGCACAGGACTGCATGGTGCCAACCGCCTGGCCAGTAATTCATTATTAGAGTGTCTGGTCTTTTCTATGAGTGCCAGCAAAGCCATTCACAAAACATTAAAAGAACATAATTATCGAATACCTACCAGACATACCCTATATCACCACACTAATCACTTTGCTCAATTTGATTTTGAATATTATATAAACAAGCTTCAACAATTAATGTGGAATTACCTAGGGATCACTCGATACAATGACAGCTTAGCTCAGGCTGAACAATACATTGAACAAAAGACCACATCGTTGGATGATTTATTTGAGTCACATCCTATAACACGGCAGTTGATTGAATACCGTAACTTAATACACACAGCTCGCCTCATTATAAAAGCAGCCATTGCACGAAAAGAAAACCAAGGATCACATTACAATGCTGATCTTTGTTGAATAAGTCTACGGCGTAATAAATACATATTCTCAGAGCTGTCACTATCAAAAGCTAACGGCAATATAACTGGAAAAAAACTGCCTGATTTTTTAAATGCAAGCAAGATAAAATACCGAAATACCAACCTCGCTTGTAATAACTGAACAAATCGTATATGAGCATTCTTATATTGTATTCCCCAATGTTGATGATCCTGCCACCATAAATACTTTATGCTGTAAGGATGAGACAAAAAAACATATCGATAAAAGATATAAATACCATGAATAATAATAAAAACACCTAAAAATAAATGGAGCCACAATACTACATGCACTAATACAGTCAGCCAAAAACTGAGGTTATAAACAAAAAAGAAAAATAAAGATAAACAAGTTGAATATTTCGGACTGATCGATACTCTATCTTTGTTCCTATCTTGCACGGCATTTTTCTTCCAAGCCTAATAATTCCTTATAGTCATCATCATATCCACTCACATGCAAACAATAATAACTAGGATAAGAACATCTACATAAGTAAAAAGGCTGTTATTGTCCCAAAATAAGATGTGGATTTAAAATCCACTCAATCATCCAATGATTGTGATCAAAAGGCTTTAAACAAACAATACCGGCTGGCGGATAATTCACAATAGGATAAAGGTCAGGATTGCCTATGAGCAAACCACTGATCAATCTCGGCATCAATGGTAAGTGTCCAACGAGCAAGGTATCCTCTTGCCATGTCGAAATTTTCTCAATAAGCGCCATAACACTGGCATTTTCATTTAACAGGGCGTCACACTGAGGAACCTGGCCTGGCAATAGCATGGCATTTGCAAAAATTTCAGCGGTTTGTTGCGCACGCAATTGAGTACTACACAAAATATGAGATATTTTAAGATCATGATCACCAAGGTATTTAGCCACATTATGGACTTCTTGCCGGCCTTTATCAGTTAATGGCCGTTGACCATTAACTTCTGCTGATTCTGCCTCACCATGACGTACACAATAGAGTTTCATAAGGTAAATGAGTGTAATCAATTCGTTTTAGTTTGTAAATTGCTTAAAATTCTTGCAAAATGCAGTAATGAAAGATCCAAATAAGGCTCGACACTTTTCAATACCTATTATTGTATGTACCATCGCATCTAGCTTTTACATCTATGATTTCATTCTCCGCGTGATGCCAGAAGCAATGGCCCATTCACTTATGCGCGACCTCCACATTGGAGCCAGAGGGCTTGGTATCCTTGCATCGCTGTTTTTTTGGGGCTATACCCCCATGCAAATTCCCTGCGGCATGTTTTATGATCGATTTAGTGCCCGACGAATACTTACCTTCGCGACACTATTGAGTGCATTAGCCGCTTTAGGCTCTAGTTACACCAGCAACTTCGCACTTATTGCATTCTACCGCTTTGTCATAGGGTTTATGACCTCCTTCGCCTTTGTAGGTGCTTTGGTGGTCGGCGCCAAGTGGTTTCGTGGCCAATATTTTGCCCTTTATACAGGGCTGGTGCAGTTTCTTGGCTGCTTAGGTGCTATTATTGGTATTACACCGATCGCCCACTTAACCGATCTTATTGGCTGGCGACGTACTACTTTCTGGATTGCAGCCGTTGGCCTCCTATTGGCACTGCTTATAGGAATCTTTGTAAAAGATCGACCACACCATACTCATAAAAAGAACTCCGTAAAACTGAGGCATATTTATCGTGAGTCATTTTCTCATGTGCAAACCTGGTGGGTTGCTTTATTTGGCTTTGCCATATGGGGACCTGTGACTGTTTTTGCAACCACTTGGGGAGTTTCTTATTTACACGACGCGCTTCACCTATCGAAAATCAATGCCAGTAACCACATTTCTATTATTTGGTGGACTATCGCCTTCGGAGGGCCTCTTATTGGTTGGTTATCAAAACATTTGGAAACACGGCGATGGCCCATGGTACTGTGCTCAATCAGTGGGCTCATTGCTTCCACAGGTATCTTATATCTTCACTCCCCATCCCCTATTCTACTTAACTGTCTGCTCATCGGCTTTGGAATCGGCACATCGGCATTGGTTATTGCTTTTGGTCTAGTAACCGACTTACAACCCCCTGAAGCAGTAGGTGCAATTGTTGGTTTTGTTAATATGGCTGTTATTTTTGCGGGAATCACACTGCTCCCTGCTGTAGGCTTTATTCTACAACATTTATGGCAAGGTCATATGGTCGATGGCGCTCCTATTTATTCACATCAATCCTACCAAATCGCCCTATTATCATTGCCCTGCTGTTTTCTACTCGCACTTATTACCTCATTTCTTATTAAAGAAACTCATTGTAAACAAACGCACGAGTATTAGGTAGTATTTTAATAAACAAAGCAATAAGATAATATTACTAATTACATTAATCAAAGCAACGGTGAACTATGGCAGCTAATAAATCTACTCAATTACATAATGAAGTATACAATATGCTGAAAGCAGCAAAGCTTCTAACAGAAACCAATCAAGATAAGATTAAAAGCCTTTCAATAGGCGAATTTAACACTCTTACACACAGCAATATTAAAATATTCAAAGAAAATAACCTTCTAACAGAAGAGACTTTTGATCTAATAGTAGCACTTGAAGATTTTCATGCTAACAGAAGTGCTAGCAACGCTATTGATGTATTAAACGAATCCAAACTTTTAACAGAAAACAATGTTCAGTCTATTGTAAGATATAAACGAACTAAAAGCAAAGACCAACTTAGAAAATTTTTTTGTGGAATCAATGATTTAGATAAATATGGACTTTTAACGCAAGAGAATTTTGATCTAATTAGAAACTGTGAAACTGTTTTTCCTGAACACATTGCCAAAGGTTTTCACAGGTTAAAGGAATTAGGTCTTTTAAATCATAAAAATAAGCTTCTTATTACAAATTCATTTTTATCCAGAAGTTTAAGTATCGTTAAATCACTTGATATTTTACGTGGCATCAAAAAAATTACACAAACCGATATTGAATTTATTGCATCACACTATAAACCTGAAGATTTTGCTCAAGTACTCAGAACTTTGAACAACCTGCATCTTCTAACAGAGAGTAATAAAGATTTCTTCAAAGAAAATTCCTCAAAAATTGATTCAGTTAACAGGGCACTTGATAAAATTTACCAAAACAATGTGTATGAAAATAAAAAACTCAAGCTGACTCAAGCTGACTTTAATGTTATTAAAGACCATAGTAAGCCTACCGATGTTGCTCAAGCACTTATAATCTTAAATTGCCAAGGAATATTAACAGATGAAAGCAGAGAGGCAATCAAAGATCATAATGATCCTATTCACATTGCTAGGGCACTTGCTCAATTAAATAGTGCACAGCTTTCACCAAAAAATATAAAAGCCATTAAAGAACAACTCAATACAGTTAATTATTATCATTTAAGTAGAGCATTAAGTTGTATGAAGAAAGCTGGCCTCTTGACACAGGATAATTTTGATCAATTATTAGCACAAACTACCTTATGTAATGCACATGATTTTTGGGATCGATTACAGCCACACTTATTAACACAAATGACTTTTGAAAAATTTATAGAACTTGCCAAGAATAATCCAATAGACACAATAAAAGAATATGTCGACCAATTGTTGAATAATAAAAATGTCAACGTGTCCGTTTCTAAGTCTGCACAAAGAGTAATAACTCCCTCTGCGCCACCTGCTGAGCTTGCACAAAGAGTAATAACTCCCTCTGCGCCACCTGCTGAGCTTGCACAAAGAGTAATAACTCCCTCTGCGCCACCTGCTGAGCTTGCACAAAGAGTAATAACTCCCTCTGCGCCACCTGCTGAGCTTGCACAAAGAGTAATAACTCCCTCTGCGCCACCTGCTGAGCTTGCACAAAGAGTAATAAATCCCTCTGCGCCATCTGCTGAGCCTGTACAAAGAGTAGCTCCTACTGCTCCACCTTCTTGTGAGTCACCAGCAATGCCAGATGCACCTCCTCCTACATATGCTGAAGCATTAGCATTAGAAGCATTACAAATAGATGAGCCTCCTCCTCCATCTTACCAATCAGTAGAGTTAGACACTAAGCTACAAGATCTACATAAGATACAAAGTACCTATAAAGAACGATATACTGCACTCAATCACGTCATTACCGCCATTAGCAATAATGATACTGCTTCTAATTTAGCCAATGAGATTAAAGAAGTATTAAAGGTGGTCAACCAAACAGAGCAAGAAATACGACCTAATGCAATAAACATAGCAAATCAGAAACAACAACAAAAAGCTTTAAACCAATACGACGAGCTAGTAAAGGTACTAGCACTCATAACCGATTTGCTAGAGAAACCAGAAAATACACAGCTAGCTAATCATTCTGAAATCATCAATAAAATCAAAAGCAAACAATGTCATACTAGTGTGGGTGAGAGGATACTAAGTGTTCTAGCAAACGCACCGATTCTTGGCGACATTATTAAATTGATGGGGATTAATAGACGCAATGTCACACAAAACGTAGCATCATTATCACTCTTCAAGAATTTACAACACGGAAACAACACAAATCCACTTGAAATTAGCTGCCAAGCATAAGCCGTATGTTGGCAAAACTATAAATATATCGCCATTTGTCTGGCTACTCACTTCTAAATTTTTTAGGATTGTCGAGTAGCCGATGATGGCATCGTTATCAATTCATCCTGTATTCTCTTGAAAACTATTTACGCTCTACCGCTTAAACTGGCGTCCCCAACGGGATTCGAACCCGTGTTGTCGCCGTGAAAGGGCGATGTCCTAGGCCTCTAGACGATGGGGACTGAACTGAATCAATCTCTTAGCCTTACGGGAATTTTCTAAAAAACTCGCCTTCAATGGAGCTAGGCGGGATCGAACCGCCGACCTCTTGCATGCCATGCAAGCGCTCTCCCAGCTGAGCTATAGCCCCGCAGAGACAGGCATTCTAGGAGGGAAGCTCAGCGGTGTCAATCCTTAGCCTATTTTCTTTGCTATTGACTCTGATAAGTCTTTTTTAATCTGCTCGAAAACACCCTTGGAATCAACAAGGCGTTGCTATTTGCAATACAGAGTAAACTAGTAAACTTCACTTCACTCTTGCTCCTTAATCCAATCAATGGCGCGATTTAAACGCGCTAGAACACGTGCTCGACCGATGCATTCTAAAGTAACATCCATCGAGGGTGATATCGTAGTACCTGTGACAGCCACACGAAGTGGTTGCGCCAATTGGCCTAGTTTCAAATCTAATGATTTAGCTACCTCAACAATCATCCGATGCAATGCTTCTTTACTCCAATCATGCAATGTTACCGTCTTTTCCTGCACAGCAAGCAACCCTGATAAAATCGCAGGCTTTAAATACTTTCTTGCTGCCTTCTCATCATATTGAACAACTTCCTCAAAAAAATAACGACTCTGTTCAACCATTTCACCCAGTGTCTTAACACGCTCTGATTGTAAATGAATAATCGCAGGTAAACTGGATCCATTTTTATAATCAATACCACGCGATTGCATTTGGTCAATCAATGGGGGCACCAAATCTTGTGGATCCATGGTTTTCATATAATGCTGATTTAACCACGCTAATTTTTCGACATTAAAGGCAGCCGGTGCATGGCTGACATGGTTTAAATCAAAATATTGGATCAGCTCTTGAGAAGAAAAAATTTCCTGATCTTTATGGCTCCAGCCTAATCGCGCTAGATAGTTATTCATTGCCTCTGGTAAATAACCTTGCTCACGATAGTGTAAAACACTCATAGCACCATGGCGTTTCGATAATTTTTTTCCATCACTCCCTAAAATCATAGGAACATGGGCATAATTTGGAATATCAGCATTTAATGCTTTTAAAATATTAATCTGCCGTGGTGTATTGTTAATATGATCTTCACCACGAATTACATCGGTGATCTGCATATCCCAATCATCAACCACGACAGTAAAATTATAAGTGGGAAGACCATCACTACGAGCCAAAATGAGATCATCTAGCTCCCCATTACTCACCGTCACTGAACCACGGATGCGGTCATTAAAAACTACCTGCCCCTGCTGCGGATTACGAAAACGAATGACATGAGGGCAACTCGTATCTTGGTGATCTAAGTTACGACAGTGCCCATCGTAACGAGGCTTTTGCTGATGAGCCTGTTGCTCCTGGCGTAACTGGTGCAATCGATCCCGAGAGCAATAACAACGATAGGCTTTGTCTTTTTTCAACAATTGTTGAAGGACTGCATGATAACGATCCAAACGTTGTGTTTGATAATAGGGCCCCTCATCATAATCTAAGCCTAACCACTCCATGCCGCGCAGAATTACATCAATGGCTTCTGGAGTCGAGCGCTCTCGATCTGTATCCTCAATACGAAGTAGAAACATGCCCTTGTGATGTCGTGCAAACAACCAACTGAATAATGCTGTACGCGCACCGCCAAGATGTAGAGAGCCCGTAGGGCTTGGGGGAAAACGAGTTCTTACTTCTTTTTTCAACATAACCACCTCTTATCAATAAGTCGGCTAATGTATCAATAAAACGTTGACTTGTCACTTGAACTCCATTAAAGTGTTTTGCCCTTTTTTTTAAGGTCATAGTGATGCGGTTTTTCAATGATTCTAAAAAAATCCTACAGATCGCTATGCCCTTGCTTTCATCGCGATTAATGAACGTCATTGTCTTTTTTGCCGGCTTTGTCATGGTAGCAAAACTTGGGCCTAATGAGTTTGCTGCCAGCTCGCTAGCCTCTAGCATTTTTATGACGCTGATTATGGTGGCTGTAGGCATTCTCTATGCAGTCGGCATTAAGATTAGTCATGCGTTTGGTGCCGATAATTATGAAAAAATTCACGGCTATTTTTATGGTGGCCTCATATTATCAATCTTATTATCAGTACTCGCTATAATATTTCTAATAGCACTCTCCTTTTTATTGCCCTATCTTGGCCAAAAACCTGCCCTGATTCCAGATGCAAAAAAATTCATGTATGCACTGTCCTTACCTATACTACCAGCACTGCTAACTGTTGCTGGCAATCAACTGGTCACAGCATTATTAAAGCCACGTATTGTTTTCATTTCCAGTGTCATCAATGTACCAATTACCATCGGTGCCTTTTATCTACTCATTTTCGGCGGCTTTGGTATACCCCCTTTGGGGATCTGGGGTTTCGGTTGGGCACTTTTTATTGGTGATATATTTCTTGTTTTAGTGATTCTATTCTATATATTAGCCACTGATTATTTTAAACAATTTAAGCTATTTAATAGTGCTATCTTGAAGACAAATCTATGGCAACACCTCAAAGAAATCATGCAGTTAGGCGTTCCGATGGGTATTCAGTTTGGCGCTGAAATTGCTGCCTTATCGATTAGCACTTTCCTAATAGGCCGCTTTGGGGTCGCTGCACTGGATAGTTATCAAATCGCCAACCAAATCATTATAGTGGCATTAATGATCCCATTTACCATTTCAGAAGCTGCTGCAATTTTAGTAGGTAATGCCTTAGGTCGAAAAGACCTCGTTGATATTCGAGCGTATGGTTTTTCAAGCATAGGGCTTGGTATCCTGTTTCTCACGCTAATTTCTATCATTTTCTACATCATGCCCAAAGTACTGATTAATATTTACCTAGATGTCAACCGCCCGGACTTCGCTCCTATTGTTAATTTAAGTATCTTATTCCTCTATGTAGCGGCTATCAGTCAAGTTTTTGATGGCATCCGACATATCGTAACAGGCGCACTGCGCGGCTTACACGACTCAAAATATCCGATGTATATTGGCATTGCAGTGATGTGGTTGCTGTCATTACCGATCGGTATCCTTCTAGCATTCTACTATAAAGTCGGTCCTATTGGATTTGAAATTAGCATCGGATTTGCTTGTTTAATAGGCAGCTTAATACTCCTATCTCGTTTTAATAAAAAGTCAAAATCTGAAGCTTCACTTTATAAATCATTCCAATCTTTGAAGTAAAGCAATATAATCATTCGCTTTTGTAGCCTAGGGTCTGTTTACATAGGCTCTCCTGGCTATAAAACGTGTTAATTTGATCTCAATTTCCACGTTTCTCGCTTCAGGTAACCTATGTAAACAGACCCTAACGCGGTACCATCATCCAATGCAGCAAGAAAGACAAAGCTCTTATTCAGGTTATAATAAATAAGATGAGCCCTATTATTCGATTACTGTGGATCATTCTGAGCTTATTATCGATTGGAATTGTCTACGCACAAGATCAACTTTCCATTGAAATTAGTGGTCTTTCGGGCAATCTAGAAAAAAATACGAACCAAGCTCTAAAAAATAGCCAAGCCCAAATGAGAACCCAGAATCAAGAAGTTGCAGCCTTCTATAAAAAGGCACCTACAATCATAAAAAAAGCACTTCAGCCCTATGGCTATTTTAATCCAACCATTCAATCCAGTCTCTCAAAAAAAGGCACACAGTGGATCGCCCACTTCAACATCATACCAGGCCCTGCCGTACACATAACTCAAGTAACAATTCATATCATAGGCCCTGCAAAAAATGATCCTGCCTTTAAACGACTGTATGACCACCTACCACTTAAAGTAGGTCATACTCTAAATACTGAAAATTATGAAAAAACCAAACAATTATTGTATGACCTAGCCTCTACTCGTGGTTACTTTGATGCTAAGATGCTTGAAAATAAAATTTACATTAATCTAAAAAATCGAACAGCCCAAGTTATTTTAAAATTTCAAAGCGGCCCGCGTTATTATTTCTCAGATACTCTATTTTCTAAGAATCCATTTAGTCCAGAGTTTTTAATGCGATTTTTACACTATAAAAAAGGAGAGCTCTACAATTATCAAAAAATAGAAAAAACACAACAAAGCTTTATCGATAGTAACTATTTCTCACATGTAATCATTAGACCTCTTAGAAAGAACGCCAAAAACCAATGGGTCCCCATCGAGATAAAAATTATACCAAAGAAACGCTATGCTTATATTATAGGTGCAGGCTACGGAACTGATACCAATTTCCGCGCTACACTAGGATTTGACATACGACATGTTAATCCCTATGGACATCAGGTCAAATCTTTAATCCAAGCTTCCAAAACAAACTCTCATGCCAGTGTTTCTTACTTAATCCCAGGCCGACGTCCTTCCTCTGATATTTGGGGATTGAGCACAGGTTACGCCAATTTTGATCAAGTCACTGGTAATGGTAAAAGTTTTAAACTCGAAGGAAGTTACACGACTGCCCTAGGGAAATGGAAGCAAACGCTTGCTCTTACTTTTCTCAATGAACGCTACAATATCATCAACTTTCCATTCACACAGACTAAGGTCTTATACCCTAATATTCACTGGCAATATATCAGCACACAAAACCAATTATACCCAACACATGGTTTTAGCTTTTCAGGGTTTGTGGGCGGTACACCTCAATTAAGTAGTATTTCTGATATTTCTTTTTTGCAAGCCCGAGCTAATGCTAATTTATTATTCACCTTGTTTGGTTCAACACGTTTTATCCTGCGCACAGCACTTGCACGTACCAATATCAAAAACATTCAAAATCTTCCCTTTTCTCTACAGCTATTTGCAGGTGGTGCCCGTAGCATTCGCGGTTATAGCTATAATCAAATTGGTCCTGGTCGAAATTTATTTACGGCAAGCCTTGAAATTCAACAACGAATCAAAGGGAAGTGGTATCTAGCTGGTTTTTTTGATGCAGGGAATGTTTCAGATAACAATCCATTTAAAAATTTAAATATAGGCGTAGGACCTGGTATTGCCTGGCTCTCGCCAGTGGGTGTGATTGAAATCACTATAGCCAGAGCGATCACACGACCCAGCAAACCTTGGGTCATACAATTTATTATGGGGCCAGAGCTATGATAAAAAAAATACTTCTGCGTTCATTGCTCAGCTTCTTTACCATTGCGGCTATTTTCATTATTTTACTGCTGACCCCAGCAGGTCTACACATTAGCTTACACCTCTTTCGCTTATTGTTACCAGGTACATTAAGTTATGAGAGTGCCTCAGGAACTATTATCAGATCCGTTGAAATTCATAATCTTAAATATACTAACGAAAACAATAGTTTGACGATTGATAAATTAGCCTTTTCATGGAAACCATGGCAGCTATTAGGCCGTAAAATTAATATGACACGCTTTAGCGCAAATACGATACATCTCACCTTACAACCCCCTATACAACGAGAAAAACAAGCATATCCCTTAGCAAATCGTTTCAAACCCTATTTTTTTGATATTCAGGAGGCAAATATTAACAACCTCTCTATAGGTTATAAAACGCATCAATATCCTCTCTTGATTCATCATATTCAATTAAAAGCCCACATAATTCCTCAAAAAATTAATATCCAAGCGCAAATTAAAACTATCCAACCCATTCCACTCACAACAGTCTTTAATGTCAACGGAAATTGGGATCACTATAGAGTGCAGGTGCGCAGCACTAACAATACCACTGCCTGGAATCTTTATGGTTCAGGCAACACCACAGGATTCTCCCTCAATATGGATAAGAGCAAAACGCTCAATGGAATATTATCTTTTAATGCGCATCTTAAATGGGCATCCATACCACAATGGAATGTGCAACTAAATGGCTCTCATTTAAACTTTAAATCACTCAATCCAGATTGGCCCAGCCAAATCAATCTGCAATTATCTACTCAAGGATTCATTAAAAACGAAAAACAACACGCCACATTCAACACATTAATAAAAACACCTGGAGTCAATATCCATTTAGCAATAATAAAAAAAGATGTCCTAGATCTAAAATGGACTGTCAATATTTCAGACTTATCTCATCTTTATAAAAAATTTAAAGGATCAATATATAGTGAGGGTGAATGGATTCCCAAAGCACCGACACCCTTTACTAAAGGCTCTATTCAAGCACGTGGTTTTTCAGCATTAGGCTATAACAGCACCACATTAACTGCAAAATGGAATTTATATTTACATCAAACACAAGCTTCTTCATTGGATATCCAAGCCACCCATTTAAAAACACCCTTTATCCAATTCAACCATCTTAGTTTAAAAAGCAACGGTTTAGAATCTGCACACCAATTGCAAGGCACTATCACCACAAAAATGAAAGATCAGATTGCTTTTCAAATACGTGGTGGACTCAATCAGGGACTCTGGCAGGGACAATTACAAAAATTAACCCTTACATCAAGCCAACATTCTGCATGGCACTTAGAAAAACCCAGTGATCTTCGTATTTCAAAAAAACAAATAGCCACAAATCTATGCTTACAATCGAATACAAACCGTAAGAGAGGACAGCTGTGTCTCTACGGCAACTGGGAGGCACTGACTGCCTGGCAGTTTCATATAGAAGGCCAACAATTTAATATTGGACTACTGACTCACTTTCTCTTGCCAAAGCTGACATTAAATAGTCTATCAACACTACAAGCAACGATTCGTGGTCATAATGATACACCTCAGTTTGCTAAAATTGATATTCTATTGCACCAAGGTAAATTCCATTACCAGATGAATGGTAATTCCATCACGAGCCCATTACAGCAAGGGCATATTCATATATCACTGAGATCACACAAACTCACAGCTTTATCCCAGTTCACCTTAGCAAAAAATAATACTTTTAATCTCTCTGCCTCATTGGCCAATTTTTCTAAAATACCGATACATCAACAACAAATCCATGGCAGTCTCAAAGTAGACTTTAATGACTTGAGTCTCTTTAACAATACATTTAGAGCAATTACCCAACCCACTGGCCACCTACTGATGAATTTAACAATATCCAAACAACTGACTGCCCCTGATATCCAAGGCAAGATTCATCTAAAGAATAGTCGTGTTTTTATCCCCAGGCTGGGTATTGAACTGACTAAAATTAATATGGAGGCTTCATCATCGAGTTCTAATCTTATGAACTATACCATTAGTGCCTATTCAAAAAAACAACCCATTAACATCAAAGGCAAAGCGATCACCATAAAAAACCATTTAAAAAACACTTTGACCATCGAAGGCCATAATGTACTCATTATGGATACTCCTGAATACAAAGTCTATGCCACACCAACACTTAAAGTTGTCATGCAAGGTCACAACATTGATCTTAGTGGCTCAGTTAACATTCCTCAAGCGATTCTCCAACCCACAGAATTTAATAACGTGACCTTACTACCTTCTGATCAAATTATATATACTGCAGGTGCACCTTTGGTCAATCAAACTACTTGGAAAATCTTTGCTAAAATCCAGGCGCAACTTGGCAATGATGTAAGAGTAAAAACCAGTGGATTTGATGCTATGGTAACCGGTAAAGCAACCATTATAGGGAAACCACAAACAATTACGCTTGCAAATGGACGCATTAATATTGTCAAAGGTCACTACAACGCCTATGGAAAAACATTAACCATATCACCAGGATCCTTTATTGAATTTATCAACAGTCCAGTTGGTAATCCTAGCTTTAATATTTATGCTACAAAAGTAATCCAAGTAGGCCAAGGAATCACAGATCAAGGATTAAATCTTAATAATCTAACAGTGGGGGTTGCAGTGCACGGCAGTTTTCACTATCCCAGAATTACACTCTTTTCAATTCCCACTAATTTATCACAAGCAGATATTCTCTCTTATTTACTCTTTGGTTATGCATCAGAAAAAAGTAACAGTGCTAACTTAAGTATTCTACTGCAAGCAGCTAATGCTTTAGGGGGAGGCACAGGAATAGGTAGTGCAATTACTCAACTAAAACAAGGTCTCGGTTTAACAGAACTAGGAGTTGAGTCAGAAACATTAATGAATGCGATCGGAGTGCCTGTAGATCAACAAACAGCTTTTGTTATCGGCAAACGGCTGACAAAAAATATCTATATCCGCTACAGCCTTGGTCTAGGACAAGGCCCTTTCGTACCTGCTAATACATTCGAACTACGCTATACAATTAACCGTCATTGGACTCTTAAAACTGATTCGAGCACTTTAGGCAATGGAGCTGATATTCTATATACTATAGAAACAAATTAAAACGGATGGCCAAATAAGGATCAACCACCGTGAAAAATAAAAAATTACTGCTGAATCAACTTGTGCAGGCAGTAATCGAAAACGATGCTTTGCAAGTTGGTGATTTGTTAAATCACGGAATTGACCCTAATGAGGTATTGGATGCTGATAATGTCACGCTGCTTCATTATGCTGCACAAAACAATGCACTAAAAGTCATTCCCTTACTGGTAGAAGCCGGCGCTACAATCCAAGCAAAAACGGTACCAGATGGCTACACACCTATAGCAATAGCCTTGCTTCATGGCCACCATCGTATCGCACAGACACTAATCGCCTATATGAATGGCCTTGATCAGCAACCCCATTAACACAAGCTTATTTACTGACGATAGCTTCTGAGTGTTCCTCTAAATAATGATAAGCTTCAAAATCAATACGATGCTTGAGCCAATACAAAATAAACAGAGAGGGCAATCCAATAAAAAATGACCCCATATAAAATTGAGCCCAACCTACATGACTGACTACAAACGCTGCAACAGGACCCACCAGCACACGACCTATCGCAGTAATCGCAGAGAAAAGTGCATATTGGGTCGCTGTATAGCGCTTATTACAAAGGCTCATTAAAAAAACTACCACAGCTACCGAACTTAATCCACCACAAAAATAATCCAAGAAAATAGAACCTGACATTATAGAATAGCTCTTGCCAACGACCGCTAACAGAGCAAAAGATAAATTGGCACTCATTTGTAATAAGCCAAAAATCATTAACGAACGATACAAGCCTAAACGAGGTAATAATAAACCTCCGACAATACTGCCTAATAAAGCACCTCCTAAACCAACAATTTTAGTAACGGAGCCAACTTCAATTAAACTAAAACCTAGGCCACGAATTAAAAAAGTACTATTTAAAGAGAGGGCAAAGGCATCACAAATTTTATAAAGTACCATAAATAACAATAAGGCTATTGCATTTTTCCGCATCATAAAATGACGAAAAGGCTCAATCACTGCTTCACGAAAGCTACCAGGCACACCTGCTACTTCTATTGGTTGTGGTGATTTTAGTGTTACCCACATATTCAGAATCATTAAAAATGCCATAATTAAATACGTGTCACGCCAACCTATTTTCTCTGCTAAGATCAAAGAGAGTGCACCTGAGACTAACATAGCAATACGATATCCCAAGTTGGTCACTGAAGCACCAAAACCACGCTCAACTGCTTGCAAAATATCCGTGCGGTAGGCATCAATAGCAATATCCTGTGATGATGAAAAAAAAGCAACCACCAGCGCTACTGATGCTAATAACCACGGCATCTGTCGTGGATTTAAGAATGCCATTACCATTAGACCAATCACTACACCAAGCTGCATTAAGAAAATCCAACCTCGACGCCGCCCCAAAGCTATAGGTGCAAACCGATCCATAAAAGGTGCCCATAAAAACTTATAGATATAGGGTTGGCCTACCATCGTTAAGATACCAATAGTCATCAGATTGACACCAGCGATGGTATACCAGGCCTGTAACGCCGAACCGGTTAGTGCCAGCGGCAGCCCCGATGAAAAACTTAATAACAATACAGCCAAAATACGAGGACTGGTTAATAACGAAGGTATCTTTAAATATTTCATACAGATCTGCTACAAGATTTAAAAACCTATCAAATCAAGTCAGTTAATTTATGTCAAGAATGTATTTTTGGTAGTGCCTCCAATCTGTTTATCGATTAAAAAACTCTTCTGAAATCAAATAAGTTGATAAACAAGCCAATTATTGTGTCATGCATTAATTCAAGTTTAGAGAAATAAAGAGTCTTTCTAGCTAATCGTTTTATTCGAGTTCCGCATGTTAAATGTTTTCGTTCAATAGCCTGAGTATTTCTTCTTGCTCTAAGATGTTTTGATGCGGGGATATGTCGTTCATAGCCCCCCAATCATCGGTATAATAAAAATCAATAGAAAATTGACTGAGCTTTTCTTTCAAAGCTTTAAAAGCAAAATGCTTTCTTGGGCCAAAGTGATAAGCTAATATGGTATATGAGTGATGATCTATGGCATACTAGAGCCATCGCTGATTTTGTTTATTTTTCACAAAACTCCATATTTCACCAATCTCCACTTCCTCTATTTTTACGAACTCTACCTGGACAACCTGAGTTCGATGAAAAGGTGTAAAGTAAGTGATTGAATAAAAGGCTCTTTCATGGTTAAGTTTCGTGCAAAAGCAGCTAATTTCAGTAAATCAAACCTTAAAAGGAAGAGCCGTATGGATAAGTTAGTCGATTTATATTGTGTTGTCGATGATTTTTGTCAATTAGTATTGCCTGAATTAGAGAAAGCTTCTTTGCCTAATTTGAGTAAAAAAAGAACTAGGTCATGCCGACTGACTCCCTCAGAAATCATGACGATTGTCATCCACTTTCATCAAAGTCATTATCGTGATTTTAAAACCTATTATATTAATTATGTAAAACAGCATTTGTATAAAGCCTTCCCTGATTTGGTCAGTTATAATCGCTTCGTTGAACTGATGCCATCCATATTGGTACTCTTGTGTTTATTAATGCATTTCCAAAGCAAAACATTAACAGGAATTTACTTTATTGACTCTACCACATTATCTGTGTGCCATCCTAAACGTTCATCATCAAATCGTGTTTTTAAAGGGCTTGCTAAAAAATAGAAATCAACTATGGGTTGGTTTTTCGGCTTTAAACTGCATTTAGTCATTAATGATAAAGGGGAAATACTGGCTTTCAAAATAACGAAAGCTAATACGGATGACCGTAAACCTGTTGATGAGTTAACACAAGGATTAGAGGGTAAATTGATAGGTGATAAAGGATATATTTCTTCTGAATTATTTAATCAATTATACCTGCGTGGTTTAAAATTCATTACACGCCTACGAAAAAATATGAAAAATAAACTGATGCCAATGATCGACAAATTATTATTACGAAAACGTGTGATTGTTGAAACCGTCATTGATCAATTAAAAAATATTAGTCAGATAGAACACTCTCGTCATCGTAGTCCTGTCAATTGTAGGGTTAACATCCTGGCTGGATTAGTCGCTTATTCTTTACAACCTAAGAAGCCTTCTTTATATTTGAATAACAATTTTTCAATCTTAGCATGAGTTAGGTCGAACTCACGTTGGACAGGCTTATTGTCTTTGAGTTTTTCTTGTAAATAAAAAGTATTTACCTCTTCCAAATTAGTTCTTATTTTTTTTAACTCTCAAGTCACAGTATTAATTCCAACTCCTAAAACCCCTACTGTGTCTCTCATACCACTGCCATTTAAGGCCATTTTAACAGTTTTCTTCTTTATTTCGGGTAAACGACCCTTGTAACTATAATTTAGAATAAATGTCTTTCTTTTACATAAACGATTATTACATCAATAACGCTGTTTTCCTTCTCCTGTCAATCTGTATTTCACAACATTCATTCCTTCGCAGCTTAGACAACTCACATCAATTTTTACCATTTCATCAATCCCTTAAAAGAGAGACATTCTAATCAATAAAAAGATTAGAGGCACTACCAGAAAATTATAGAAAGTACTTAGCACAGCAAAAATTTCTCTGACTGTTTTTTCAGATAATGCATGGGTCTGTTGAAATCTAGGATAATTTTGTTTGAATTTGTTAAAATAATATTGTTTTGTGTTATAGGATTTTCCGATGGATCAACTAGAAGTAGTGAGTTTAGATTCGTTAGTATCGACTGAACATTCGTATCGTAAATTTGCAGCGTTGTGGTCTTTTAGTAATGCTGAGAAGCAACCAAAGAAATTTGAAAAAGAGAATCCTTACCGAGGTTTTGGGCTATTGCGACTCTTTAAATGCCTTCTGCTTCAGTTTATGGAGGATAATAGCGATCGTGAGCAGGCATTATTTCTGCGAGAAAACCTGTCGGCAAAATGGTTCTGCGGTTTTGGTTTGTCAGAACGCACGCCAAATTATTCTGTGTTTAGTAAAGTACGCAAGCGTATTGGCACCCAGAGATTATCAGCGATTTTTTCAGATTTACGATCTCAGTTAAAAGCACAGGGATTGATAAGTGAAGTGTTTAGTTTCGTGGATGCCTCCTCATTAATTAGCAAAGCCCAGCTTTGGAAAGAACGCGATAAAGCAATAGAGCAAAAGTATAAGACATTGAATAATGAGATTCTCCCTATCGTGGCGCATGACAAACAAGCACGTATTGGCTGTAAAGGTAAGGATAAGTTTTGGTATGGCTATAAGAAACACGTGAGTGTTGATATGCAGAGCGGCCTAATCAATAAGGTGGCGACAACGCCGGCTAATGTGAGCGATGCGAAGGGTCTAGCCCATGTGTGTCCAAAGCAAGGTGCTGTGTATGCTGATAAAGCGTACTGTATTCGGGCAGCAAGACTAGCTGCTGCAAAACAAGGCTGTCATCTTGCTGCTATTAAGAGCAATAACATGCGCACAAAAAACAGAGATTTGGATCGCTGGTATAGTGCGATTCGTGCCCCGTATGAACGGGTCTTCTCGCAACAAAACAAACAGGTTCGCTATTGTGGTGTGGCGAAGAATCAATTTGCAGCCTTTATGCAAGCCATTTGCTTTAACCTAAAACCTCTGCTTGTTATCAACCCACCACAACTCGTCTTGGTCTAGAGGATCAGTTTGCTTAAAATGGGTAAAGATTCTCAGAGTTGATAAAAAAATCCCTGAAATTTCGCGTGCCCTAACACTGCCTAGTGCCTTTAGCGTATTATCCTCATTTTTAGATGATATGAGCCTTAAAATTTCGGCTCGCAACAGACCCATGCATAGTTGTCCTTACTGGGTTTTTCTCCTGCCCGTGCAGCGGTCTTGCTCACTGTCGCTACAAAAGGATGCTACTTAGGGTTTTCAGTGATAAAATTATAAAATGTTATTGCATCATAATTTGTAACTAAGCTAGAATCTCAATGTTGAACACTTTATAGTAAATACCTTATTGCAATTAAGAGTAGTTGTGTATATAAAATTACTGTAAATTTTATAATTTGGAGGTTTTTTATGAAATTTGAAAATACAAATTGGGTTCCACCAGAAGAATATAGTAATAAAGAAAATTGTTTAGGTGGATTCTTATACATAGATGAAAAGGAATTAGTTGTTGTATCATTTGGTTGCTATAAAGAAGAAAAAAAACAGGCAGTCGTCTCTATTGAAATTAAAATAGCTTATGATACAAAGAAACAATTACAACTCATTGATGATTTAAAAGACGAAGCTAATAAAGTTAATTTGCTATGTATACCATCAAGTGTTGAAAAATCTGTTCAGTTCAATATTAAGAATATAGAGATGCTGTCCTCAGCTATAGATGTTATTAATTCAGTTGGTTCAAAATACGAAGGGCTTTTTAGTAAAAAAACTATTGAAAAAATTCAGAACACTTTAAAAGCTGAAATAGTTTCTTATTATAAATCGGAAACTCAATCACCTAATTTATTCAATCCCCCTCCACGAACAAATAGCAGTGTGTCTTCAGCCGCCTCAGCAAGCGCTGCGCAAACCTCATGAGACCGGGGCTGCTACGCCCGAGGGCGTGCTTTCTCCCAAAGTGTCGGGTAATTGTGTGTCTTTAAATAGAGAATGTTTCTGATTATGAATTATTTGTTTATTTTTTTCAACTTGTATGCTTTTAATAGGAATTGAATCTTCAGACTTTCTAAGTGTTAACTGGATTTCTGATAGAGGTTTAATGGTACCAGAAAATTCAAAAGCAATATCATGAGGATGAGATTGATCAGTAACCTCATCATTAGCAAGTTTCACATCATAAGTTGCATATAATAATATCAGTGTAATCATTATTTCTCTTTCGACAAATGGCCATGCTGGACAATTTCTGTTCCCATTGCTAAAAGGCAAATAAGAAAAATCACCATATTTTGGTCCGATATTAACTTTATCTCCCAGGTCTCTATAACGTGAAGGAGTGAATGTTTCTGGCTGAGTATAATATTCCGGAAGACGATGAGTTAAATAAGGTGAAATAAAAACAATATCGCCTTTTCGTAAAATAATATTTTGATCTTCACTGATTTTAAAAGCAAAGTCTTCATCTACACCACGTGCAGAAATCGCAGCTGGTGGATAAAGTCGAAGTGATTCACGAATGATGCACCGTAAATAACTCAATTCTGATAAGTTCAACTCCCCATTTTCATTTATTTTATTCCTCAGTTCATTCTTTAACTCTTCAGCTATCTCCTTATATCTGGATAATAAAATCAAAGTAAACTGTAATGCATTTGATGTAGTTTCATGACCTGCTATTAACAAAATACAGGCTTGTGAATAGATTTTTTCAATATCAATATTTTCATGTTGAAAATTTTCAATGATTTTGGTGATTATGTTATCAGTAGAAAAAATGTCTTTTTCATTAGGGATTAAAAAATTTTCTAAAAAAACATTTTTCATTTCTTCTTTAACTTCGTCTAGTTTTGGGATACTTAATATTTTTTTCATACAGTCAGGAAATATTTGTCGACCATCAACTGCTGCTTGAAATGCCTTCTGAATCGCTTCAGACAATACTGTAATAAAATGCTCACTTAATTCCTTCTGTAAACCTAATTGTGTTTGAACAAATACATTTAAAGCAATTTTATTTGTTAGGTATCGAAGTCGAATACTTTGATTAGATTCTGCTATTTCATTTAGCACACTGTTGATATAGAGTTTCATGAATCCTGTTAATGTATTATTTTTAAATAGTTCCTGGGGTAGGTGGTAAACTTTTTCTTTAAGTATTTTACGTTTTTCTGTGGCTGACTTGCCTTTATCTAAAAAAATACTTTCTTCACCAAATAATTGACCAAGTGCTTTTAATGGTATTGTTCGAGACAATTCTGATGCCATCAAAATTTGTTTAATGTGTTGAGGTTGGGTTACCAATAATGCGCACGTAGTCGGGCTAAGCCAAAAGTAACAAATACTGTGTCCATATTCTCTTGCAGTTTTATCTGCTTGTAGAATAAGTGTGAACAAACCTTCGTTCTTGAAAGTATAGAGATGGCCTAATAAAAGGTTTCCTCGCAGTCTTGGTAGCATGGGGTAGCGTAATCCAGTTAAGTAATTAACCAATGGCGCACTGCTCAAAGTCCAAAATTCTGATAGCATAAGGTATACTCCAAAAATTATGAAAAATTCAGACAAACTGTAACAGTCAACTAAAATTTAGGAACTTTTGCAACTTTTTTGAAGATTGTGACATTTTTATTTGTAACTTTATCACTGAAAACCCTGGGTGGCATCCTTTTGTAGCGACAGTGAGCAAGACCGCTGCACGGGCAGGAGAAAAACCCAGTAAGGACAACTATGCATTATCTGAAAAAACAATCAGAGAAATTTTTGCTGTGCCAAATACTTTTTATAATTTTCTTATTCAGGACGAATATACTGAAATCAATCCTATCATACAGGTTCGTCAAAAAAGTAAATTACGTGAGCATCTGTATTAAAAGTCACAGAAATTAACAGTTTTTACCATAAACGTACACTGCACCTCAGTCACTCATCCTATGATCTTAATTAGCTCTCTATAGACTGTCTATTTAATTTGAAAACTGGCACATGATAAAAACAATACCCTCAAATGGTATACTACTGGATGAACCACTAGCCGAGCTGGGTAAAAGAGGTCTACTAAACGCTTTTTACCTCCAGAATAGGAGCAATACCATGTCTATTAGCATTTTTGATTTATTCTCTATCGGCATTGGCCCTTCAAGCTCTCATGCTCTAGGCCCCATGCGTGCAGCAAAACAGTTTATTGAATCGCTCGATGATGTATTAAAAAAGGTAACACGCATTAAGGTAACTTTATATGGCTCCTTAGCATTTACTGGTGAAGGTCATGGTACCAACAAGGCTATTCTAATGGGTCTAGAAGGGGAAGCACCCGCCACCATTGATCCTGACTCGATTGCAAAACGCATTCAAACGATTCAAAACACTCGCTGTCTTAATCTACTTGGCCAACATAACATTCCTTTCCATTTCGACAAGGATGTTATTTTTAACCGACAAGAACAACTACCCTACTACTCAAATGGCATGCGCTATAAGGCATGGCATCACGATCAACTGATCAAAGAAGAAGACTATTACTCTGTCGGCGGTGGTTTTATTGTCACAGTCCATGAAATAGAAAATCCCAAGGTAACCGAAGATAAAACGCTGCCTTACCCTTTTGATACGGCTGCTGAATTATTAGCACATGGTAAAAAACATGCTATTAGTATCGCTGATATTATGCTAGAGAATGAAAAACTCTGGCGTAGTGAAAAAGAAATCAAAGCCGGCCTTTTAAATATTGCTCGCATTATGGAAAGCTGCATTAATCGAGGTATAAAAACCCAAGGTATTTTAGAAGGCGGCCTAGGAGTACATCGCCGTGCACCGGCCCTCTATCAAAAAGTCCTAAAGTATGGTGAACCCAGTCCAGAGCATCCTCAAACAATGAATTGGCTAAATCTTTATGCCTTAGCGGTTAACGAAGAAAATGCAGCAGGTAGTCGCGTTGTTACTGCACCCACTAACGGAGCGGCTGGTATTATTCCTGCCATTCTCAATTACTATCGATATTTTTGTCATGGCTCTGATGAACAAGGCATTATTGATCTATTATTAACAGCAGGGGCTATTGGCATCCTCTATAAAAAAAATGCCGCTATATCGGGGGCTGAAATGGGTTGTCAAGGTGAGGTTGGTGTCGCCTGTTCCATGGCTGCAGGTGGTCTAGCTGCCGCATTAGGTGGCACAATAGATCAAGTTGAAAATGCCGCTGAAATCGGCATGGAGCACAACTTGGGACTTACCTGTGATCCTGTAAATGGTTTAGTACAAATTCCTTGCATTGAACGCAACGCCATGGGAGCCGTCAAAGCAGTGAACGCCGCTCGTCTTGCTCTTGCTGAAGAAGGAAAACACAAGGTCACACTGGATATGGTCATCAATACAATGCGTGAAATAGGGAACAATATGAATACCATGTATAAAGAAACCTCTAAAGGAGGACTCGCTGTGAATGTTCCCGAATGTTAAGTCTACCAACATATCGATTTTAACGATTATTTTCTATACAATCGAAAAGAAGCTAATATTTTATGGTAAACAAAGAAACAGCATCGTTAAATAACAATTAAACTATGAGTGCCAATTATCAAAAGCCTTTAAAAATGTGGAGAGCTATACTGTCGTATCTCATCGTAGCACTCTATCTATTTTTTGAAATGGGAGTTCAAGTCTCTCCTAGCATCATGACCCGTCAGCTCCAACAGGCAATGACACTCAGTGCCTTCGGTCTTGGTATACTTTCGGGATTTTATTTTTACAGTTATACTGTGATGCAAATTCCAGCAGGTTTACTTTTTGATCGTTACAACCCACGTCATGTGATTACTTGGTCTATTTTAAGCTGTGCTTTAGGCTGCTTATGCTTTGGCCTATCCTCCAATATTTACCTAGGCTCCCTCTCACGACTATTAATGGGTTTTGGCTCTGCCTTTGCCTTCGTTGCCGTTTTAGTAGTAACAGCGGATTTATTTCCTAGCAAATACTTTGCTTTTATAACCGGTATCACCCAAATGCTTGCCGCTTTAGGGGCTATGTCAGGGCAGATACCTCTTAGCTATGCAGTGGCTCATCTAGGATGGCGCCATACTCTCTTTTTATTGGCGATTATTGGTATAGTTTTAGCAATTTTTGTTTGGACCCTTTTAAATTATAAAAAAGACATTTTAAATCCACATCATGCCAATAAAACAACTTCAATAATACAAGATTTGCACAAAATTATTGCCAACCCTCAATCATGGTTGATCGCTTTATATGCCTGTCTACTATGGGCGCCGATGTCAGGATTTGCCTCCCTATGGGGCATCCCTTTCTTAGAGCATGTCTATGGATTCAACCAACACTGTGCTGCCTTTCTAGGTTCATTGATGTGGCTTGGCTTAGGACTTACCAGTCCTCTATTGGGCTGGATTTCCACCGCAGTAGCCTCACGAAAATGGCCATTAGCTTTGAGTGCATTGCTTGGCACCGTTACCTTCACGCTTCTCTCAGAGTTTAATATTCAATCATCGGCTCTTATTGCTCTACTCGTTTTTCTAAGTGGTGCTGCTTGCTCTGGCCAGGCCTTAAGCTTTACCAATGTGAGAGAAATCAATTCAGAACGACAACGAGCGACTGCGATTGCCTTTAATAATATGGCCGTTGTTATCTCAGGAGCACTTTTTCAACCTATTCTAGGTTATCTATTGGATTTCCATTGCCAAACTGGCGCAGGTCATAAACAACTCGCTCTATGTCAAGCAGACCATTTTCGAACGAGTATGTTATTAGTAGTTGGGGTCTACTTTGCCTCTTTTATCACAGCTGCGTTTTTCATTAAAGAAAGTTGTATTAAAATTAAAAAAATCTAAATAGATCTAATCCAAAACAAAACGCATCGACAAATCAATTGCTCGAATATGTTTAGTCAAAGCACCCATTGAAATGTAATCAATACCAGTATCAGCAATTTGACGCAATTGAGTCAGCTCTATATTACCTGAGACCTCCAGTTTCGCTCGACCTTGTGTAAAACTCACAGCTCGCTTCATTTGCAACAAATTAAAATTATCAAGCATAATAATATCAGCACCCGCCTCAATGGCTGCTTGCAACTGAGAAAAATTTTCAACCTCTACTTCAATTAACTTGTCAGCCAATAAAGCGCGTGCACGCTCGACAGCATTTTGAATCGAACCACAACTGGCAATATGATTCTCTTTAATTAAATAAGCATCATATAACCCCATACGATGATTACGCCCTCCTCCAACTTTCACTGCATATTTTTGTGCACATCGTAGACCAGGAATGGTCTTACGAGTATCTAATAATTCCGTACCAGTATCTTGCAAAATATTGACACAAGCAGCAGTCTGGGTAGCGGTAGCAGACAAACATTGCAACCAGTTTAGTGCACAACGCTCCCCTGTCACTAAAGCACGCGCCCTTCCACTCAAAGTAACCACGCATTGATTAGCACTCACAGAACCGCCTTCTGCTATTTGCCATTGAATATGAATCTCTGGGTCTACTTGACGATACACTTCATCAAACCAGGGAATACCACAGAGAATCGCGGACTCACGAGTAATAACTTGAGCATGAGCCGTTTTATCTTCTTCAATTAACGCAGCTGTAATATCACCTGAGCCTAGATCTTCTGCTAACGAATAGGCAACTGCTTTTTCAAGCATATCATTTTTGACCCGCATGTCTTTTATGCTTTCTTCGTAAATTCCATAGGGCGGCAATAGGCCCTGACAACATATAACTTACAAAAATAACCAATAATATAGCAGGAGGATCAAAAGATACGAGCATCAAACTTAATACAACAATCAAAATAACAATAAATGGCACTTTACCACGAACGTCTAAATCTTTAAAACTACGATACCGTATCGTACTGACCGCTAATAGACCTAAAACAACCGCTATCGCTACAACTACCACAGCATAATGCCGACCTATGATTTGAAACTCGGTACAAAACCATATCATACTAGCAACCACTGCCGCTGCTGCCGGCGTTGATAAACCTTGAAAATAACGCTTATCCATTTGTTGTGACTGTGAATTAAAACGCGCTAATCGTAACGCTGCACACATTGCATAGAAAAAGGCAGCCAGCCATCCCAACTTTCCTACCGCAAACAAAGACCACTCATATAAAACCAATGCCGGCGCGATACCAAAGCACACCATATCGGAAAGACTATCCATTTGAGCGCCAAACTCACTTTGAGAATGCGTTAATCGTGCTATTCGACCATCTAAGGCATCTAACAACATGGCAATAAAGAGTGCAATCGCTGCTAGGTCAAAGTATCCTTTAGTCGATGCTACAATGGCATAAAAGCCAGAAAAAAGACCTGCTACAGTAAAGAGGTTCGGTAACAAATAAATACCCCTCACCCGAGGCTTTTCAGGTACATTGTGCTCTGTTTTCATCGAACCACTCCCACCATTTTTGCTATACTCTATTCCATGAAGAAAAAGCATAGCAAAATTATTATTGAAGGCATAACAGAATCAGGAGAAACTTTTCGCCCCAGTGATTGGGCAGAACGTATGAGCGGCACATTAGGTACCTTTGAACAGCACCGCATTCACTACTCACCCCTATTGCAACCTACTGTAAAAGACGGCAACCGGTGTGTAGTCCTTGACGCTCAACTAGCCCAATCCAATCCCAAATTGTACCAGTCCATATTAGATTTTGCTAAAAATAACCAGTTAAAAATAGATAACATGGACTACGATGAATGAAATATCCAACAATCTACTAAAAGCAGCTAATGATTGTGATATGTCACAAGTAATGCCTCTGCTATTAGCACATCAATCCACCGAAGAAGTAATTTATGCTAATGGCTCTGAATATTTTAACGCACTTATCGATGATATCGCCCATGCTAAAAATAGCATTGATTTAGAAACTTTTATTTTTGATAAAGATCATCTAGGCAATCGTATTGTAGAAGCACTTGAACAGGCTGCAAAAAATGGGGTTCATGTTCGTATTTTAGTAGATGGTGCTGGAAGCCCACTATGGACCACCAATTATGCAAAGCGTCTTGAAAAAAAAGGGGCTAAAACACGTGTCTTTCATCCCTTTCCTTGGCAATTATGGAACTGGAGCCGCTCTGTCGTTAAATTGCCCTGGATGCTTAAAATGATTTATTTACTCCTAAAAAGCAATTCACGTAATCACCGTAAAGTGTGCATTATCGATGAATCAATCGCCTATATTGGCAGCATCAATATCAGCAAATGTCATTTAAGTAAAAAAGAAGGAGGAGACAATTGGCGTGATACTTCGGTACGCATTACAAAAGCTGATTTATCAGGACTCATCGATGCATTTAATGCGGCTTGGTCGCATCGTAGTATCAAAGAACGACTACGAAATACATTTCGACATATGCGACAAGATCCAATTATTCGATTAAATCATTCCCGCCACCGTCGTCGTATTCTATATAAAAACCTGCTACGCCGTATCGCTCGTTGTAAACATCGTGTCTGGATTACCAATGCCTACTTCGTTCCCGATAATTTTTTATTACGAAAACTAAAAGAGGCTGCTCGAAAAGGCATTGATGTTCGGATTCTATTACCTAAAAAATCAGATGTCATCATGATGCCCTGGGCTAGCTCTACTTTTTATCATCGACTGCTTAAAGCAGGGGTGCGTATTTTTGAATACTTACCGAGCATGTTGCATGCAAAATCACTGATTGTAGATGATTGGGTATCACTTGGTTCCACTAACTTAAACCATCGTAGCTTGCTGCACGATCTAGAGGCTGATATAAAACTAACGCGCTCCAAATCAAAAAAACTACTTGAGCACTTATTTTTAAAAGACTTAGTACAATCATGTGAAGTTAACTTGCAAACCTGGCACCGTTTACATCCTCTCCACCAGCGATTTATGGGACGAATTGTGTTATATCTCAAATACTGGATTTAGAGTCTGTTTACACAGGCTCTCGTAGTTACGTTTCTTATTTCAGGCAAACCAATGTAAACAGATCCTAATAACCTAATACTAAATAAACCAAATATCCTACAAAAATAAATAATAAGATCAATGCTTTCAAACGCCCAATAGTGGATTTCCTGGTTGGGAATACAGCAAATAACCAAAGTAATAGAGTCATTCCTAACATGAGCCCATAATCACGTGAAAAAAGAGAAACGGGTAAGACTCCTGGGACAATCAGCGCTGGCACCGATAACACAGCGAGTAAATTAAAAATATTTGAACCAATGACACTGCCCATCGCAATATTAGATTCATTTTTTAGGACACTCATCACAGTAATTGCGAGCTCAGGTAAGGAAGTACCCACTGCAACAATGGTTAAACCAATAGTAAAGTCACTAATATGTAACCAATGGGCGACAGAGGTGGCACTATTGATGAGCCACTCTGAAGCAAACAGTAAACACACCAGACTCAGACACCAAAAATACCAGGCTTTTTTTAGCGATAAGTTGAGCTGCCATGACTGTGTATATTCTACTAATGTTCTGTTTTTTTCTAATGTCTTATTACGGACCACCACGAACATTATGCTTAAATATCCTATGAGTAGCCCAATCAGTATAAAACCATCCTTGCGAGATAATACCTGATTCCAAAATAAAAGACCGACAATCAGTGACACAATGATTAAAATAGGAAACTCACGTTTTACAAGCTGAGAATGTATCTTAATAGGTGCAATTAACGCTGTAATTCCAACACATAGTCCTATATTAGCAATATTGGAACCAATTACGTTACCAATGGCAATGCCGGCATTGCTCTTAAAAGCGGCTATAGCGGATACTACTAACTCAGGGAACGAAGTACCAAAGCCTGCCAGCAATAAACCAATCCACAAAGAAGACAAACCACTGCGTTTAGCAATCGCTGCACAAGAATGGATAAAACGATGAGCTCCCCAAATCAGTAAGCTACAACCCATAAAAAACTCAAGAATGACCCACAACATAAAATACCTCACCCTGATCAAGAGAGTCTAAAAAGTAAAATAATTTAATAAAATCTTAAAATAATAATTATCTATGATAAGCTTTATTTTTCTAGATTAGGATTAAACATATTAATTAACTAGGCCTTCAAAGAAAAAATAGTGAATAAATTGGATGTTACCAACATTTAGCTTATTAAATAACTGTTGTAATAAAAACAATTAAGGAGAAGAGAGACATGTTACGCATTATTACAGCCATACTCACCTTTATTCTTCTAGATGCCATTTGGCTTGGGATTATTGCTAAAAAAATGTATATCGATGCATTTGGTCATTTAATGCGCATTTCAAAGGATTCAATTCAACCTTACTGGCCTGCAGCCATTATTGTATATATTGCATTAATAGGAGGGATTCTTATTTTTGTGATTCCAAAGGCTCACGGCAGTATGGCTCATGCATTACTCTGGGGTGCTCTATTTGGTTTTATCACCTATGCTACCTATGATTTTACTAATCTGGCAGTTTTATCTCAATGGTCACTAAAAATCAGTATCATCGATACACTATGGGGCATGCTACTCTGTGGTTTAACCAGCTTTATGACTGTACTAGTTACCAATAAATTTTAAAAAAATTAGAAAGAGATAGATAGTGAATATAATCACAAGATGGCTTGATAATGCCAATGTTCCACATAATAATTCTCAAAAAATTGACTGGATCAGAATTGCCCCTTTTATACTATTGCACATAAGTTGTTTGTTCGTTTTTGTCGTTGGAATCAGTAAAATAGCACTCATTATTGCACTATCTCTCTATTGGTTAAGAATATTTTCAATCGGTGCTTTTTACCATCGATACTTTTCACACCGAACCTTTAAAGCCAATCGATTTTGGCAATTCATTTTTGCGATTCTTGGTGCCTTATCAGCACAACGGGGGCCTATATGGTGGGCCGCACATCATAGATACCACCACCAGGTCACCGATACCAAAGAAGATCCCCACTCCCCTTGGAGCCAATCCTTCTGGCAAAGCCATATAGGGTGGTTTTTATCCTATAGAAACTTTCACTACGATAAAAAAAAGGTCAAAGATTGGATCAAATTTCCTGAGTTATGTTGGCTGGATCGTTTTGATGTCATTGTACCAATTACCTTAATAATTAGCCTATTTCTAACGGGTCAAATACTCAAACTCTATTTTCCCACATTCGGATGCTCTGGATTGCAATTAATAATTTGGGGATTTTCATTATCTACTGTAGCGACTTTACATACTACAGTGTCTATCAATTCATTTGGCCATAAATATGGCAGCAGAAGCTATAATACTAAAGATCGGAGTCGAAATAATTTCTTACTTGCACTGCTTACTTTGGGAGAAGGATGGCACAACAATCATCATCGCTACCCTGCAACAGCAAGACAAGGGTTCCGTTGGTGGGAAATTGATATCACCTATTATATCTTAATGATCATGGAAAAAATAAATATTATTAGTGAATTAAAACGCGTTCCAAAACATATTGTCAATGAAATCCAACAGCATGAATAATATCAAAACGATTGCTATCGTTGGTGCTGGTATTTCTGGACTCACGGCAGCCTATCTACTGTGTCGAGAGTATGACATTACCCTGTTTGAAACCAACAATTATATTGGTGGGCATACGAATACAGTTGATGTCTATGAAAATGATAAAAAATATGCCATTGATACCGGATTTATCGTGTTCAATGAAAAAACCTACCCCAATTTTATAAAGCTGCTTAAGCTATTAGATGTTAAAAAACAAAAAAGTAATATGAGTTTTAGCGTTAGTTCGCATAAAAATAATTTAGAATATAGTGGCGATACATTAAACAGTTTATTTTCTCAGAGGAAAAATCTTGCAAATCCTAAATTTTATCGCTTATTATATGATCTTTATCAGTTTAACAAAAACGCAAAAAAGTTTATTCAACAGGAAACTTCTCCTATAACACTAAAAGCATTCGCTTACCAAAAAAGATACAGTGATTATTTTAACGAGTGCTATTTGAATCCATTAGCATCTGCCATTTGGTCAACACCGATCAGCAAAGTTGATCATATGCCCGCACAATTTCTTTTAAGCTTCTACAATAATCATGGTCTACTCGATATAAAAAATAGACCACAGTGGTATGTTATAAAAAACGGCTCTAGAGAATATATAAAAAAAATTATTAGACCTTTCTCTGATAAAATTATTCTCAATGAGCCTGTTATCAAAGTAAAAAGAACAGACTCATCCATCACTATTAAAACCAAAAAAAGTAGCCATGAGTTCGATGCAGTGGTACTAGCCTGCCACAGCGATCAAGCGATGCATTTGCTTGAAAAACCCAGTGAAGCAGAGCGACAAATATTGACCCATATACCATACACTAAAAATACAGCGATATTACATACAGATATCAAAGCATTGCCTTATAATCAACGTGCTTGGGCCAGCTGGAACTATATACATACTAAAAGAGAAGAGGCTACACTCACCTATTACATGAATAAACTACAATCTATAAAAAGCCAACAGCCCTATTGTGTTAGTATAAACAATAAAAATATTGATCAAGATAAAATCATAAAGACTTTCAACTACACACACCCCTTATATAATCAAAAAAGTGTAGCTGCAAAAAAAAATCATGCACTTATTAACAATCAAAATAGAACCTTTTATGTGGGCGCTTACTGGGGTAATGGTTTTCATGAAGATGGCGTATTATCTAGCTTAAATGCACTCTCACCATTGGCAGTTGGCCTATGAAGAGCCAGATCGGTAAAGGCTTTGTAAGACATCGTCGGTTTATTGATAAATCACATCAGTTCAAATATAAAGTATTCATGATGCACCTTGATCTTGATGAATTAGATTCTATTTTTGATGACTATTGGTTGTGGTCTGTTGATACATTTAATGTAGCTTCCTTTAAAAGAAAAAAATACTTAGCAGAAAAAACAGAACCACTACTCAATAGCGTCAAAAAACTTATTAAAAAAAAAACCGGAAATACAATTGATAAAGTATTACTGTTAACCAATTTAGCGTATTTTGGCTATTGTTTTAATCCTATCAGTGTCTATTTTTGCCTCTATCAAGGAAAGCTGATCCATTGTATTGCAGAAGTAAGCAATACCCCATGGGGTGAAAGCCATCAATATATATTAACTCCCCATCTTATAAAAGAAAATATCTATAAAATGACGTTTAAAAAAGAACTCCATGTCTCTCCGTTCTTAACTATGGATTATGAATATCACTTACGATGCAAATATGATGATCATCATATCATTCTGCATATAGAAAATATTCGCAACAAACAATGTCATTTCGATGCGACTTTGACTCTTAATTTTTTTCCTATTAATCACTGTAATCTTGCACTTATTTTAATAAAATTTCCATTTATGACAGGAAAAGTTATTTTTTCTATTTACTGGCAAGCACTAAAACTATGGATCAAAAAAGTAAAAATAATTAATCATGAGAACAAAAAATATGAAAATTGATAACGTATGCAATGTGAGTAATAAATATAATTATTTACAAAAAATGGTTTTAAAACAACTTAAAAAAATTAAAAAAGGAGAAATTATATGGATAGATTCCATATATAACAAATTTGGCAACCCTTCTCAGGATCTAATAGCAACCGTTACCATACACCATAAAAACTTCTATAAAAAATTTATCTGGAAAGGTAGTTTAGGTGCCGCTGAAAGCTATATAGCAGGAGACTGGAGTTGTAACAATCTTACTGCTTTAATGCAGATCATTATTGAAAATAAAGCAGTACTGTCAGAACTTGAAAAAGGCTGGTCTTTTGCAAATCATATGTTCAGAATGCTCAAAAATATGCTTAACTATAGCCGCATTAAAAAAAGTCGTCAAAATATTCTATACCACTATGATCTCAGTAATTCATTTTTTAAACAGTTTCTTGATACTCAGATGGTCTATTCATGTGCTATTTTTGGCGATGATCTACAAAATCTCGACCAAGCACAAATAAGAAAATTATCAATCATCTGTGAACGACTTAAACTCACCAAAGAAGATCATCTACTGGAAATTGGCACAGGATGGGGGGCATTGGCTATTTATGCAGCACAAAACTATCACTGCAAAGTAACAACGACGACTATATCAGATGCACAATACGAATATGTGCACAAAAAAATTAAAGAACTTGGCCTGGAAGATAAAATATGCCTTTTGAAAAAAGATTATAGACATCTTCAAGGCCAATATGACAAACTCGTATCAATTGAAATGATCGAATCTATAGGTTACCAATACTTTAATACCTATTTTTCTGTTTGCAATCGACTACTAAGAAAAGGAGGGTTATTTCTGCTCCAAAGCATCATCATCAATGATCAAGAATACGATCGTTATAAACGTGAGTTAGATTTTATTAAAGCTTATATATTCCCTGGCGGGTGCTTGCCTTGTATCGAAACTATCAGCCATGCTGTTAAAAATAAAACTACTTTGCGTATACAAGAAATCAAGGATTTTGGCAAAGATTATGCTAAAACGCTATCCCAATGGAATCAAAAATTCCAAGCAAATAGAAAAGAAATAAAACATCTGGGGTTTAACGATCAATTTAGGCGCATGTTTGAGTTTTATTTTTGCTACTGTAAGGCAGGTTTTTTATCCTCATATATTAGTGTCATTCATACAGTTATGGAAAAAAGAGTATGTTAAGAAAACTATTTCATATTATCAGCTACTATATAGTATGGTTTACCTGTGTATTATCGGCTGCACATCATTATTATTGGATTGGAATTATAATATCGATTACCATAACATCCATACAATATTATTGGCAAAAGAGCATTCAGCAAGCATCTCACTTATTACTCTTAATAGTAATTATTACCACAGCAGGATTTTGTGTCGATAGCCTATTAGTAACATTGAACCTTATTTCATTTAAGGCCAACCCTTTTTGTATATACTTATCACCACCATGGATGATAGGCCTTTGGATCAATTTCAGTATAATTTTATATGTTTTTTTAAAAAGATACTTTCTACACTATGGATTGTTATCTTTATTCTCACTATTTGGATTCCCATTCGCTTATGCTGCAGGCATTTATTTAGGCGCAGCATCACTGCCTAAAGGTGATATTGCTCTACTCCTTATTGGAGTGATCTGGGCGACTCTACTACCTACCCTACTCTACACATATAAAAAATTATTTTGGAGCTAAAAAATGATTTATACAATATTAACGGCATGGCTATCAATAATTGTATTAATGATCATTGCCTGGCTTATTTTTTTATGGAAAAATAAGCCAGGTATTATTGATGCTTTTTGGCCGATTTCAATCTCCATTGCCGCCTTGCAATTGAGTCTCACTAAAGACTTTAATATCGTTAAACTGATACTATACTCTCTACTATTTATCTGGACACTACGTCTAGCAGGATACCTATTTTTAAAAAGAATACTAGCGCAACATATTGAAAAACGCTATGAAGCACTCAGTCAAAACTGGAATACATCCCGAAATATAGGTTTTTTCTTTAATTTTCAATTGCAAGGTGTTTTAGCACTCTTTATTGCTTGCCCATTTATTTTCATTAATGGGCTAGATCAGATCTTTATCACTACCTTCATAGCAATAACCTTAATTATTATTGGGATTATCGGTGAGAGCATTGCAGATTACCAATTACAGCAATTCAAAAAATTAAAAACTGGCGCTGTGTGTAATAGAGGCCTTTGGTACTATTCAAGGCACCCTAATTATTTTTTTGAGTGGCTGATATGGCTAGGTTTTGCTACTGCTGGCACAGCAATGCACCTTGGCTGGTTAGGTTTTATCTCACCAACACTACTGCTGTTACTGATGTTAAAAGTGACAGGGCCTATTACAGAAAAAAGCTCGATACAATCCAAAGGCCACCTCTATATCCTTTATCAAAAAAATACTTCAATGTTTATTCCATGGCTCTCTAAAAAGGAACAGTAATGTTAGACTCTCTTTTAAACAACTCACTCATACCCAAAACACTCTATCGTCTTGGCATCTATCTGCAAATAAGAGATAGATTAAAAAATGAAAAACGTTTATTTAGAGACAGTCTAGGTGAGAATAAAATTAACCTAATTCATTCCTTAGAAAAAAGTAATATTGCCCTTAGTACTAAAAAAGCAAATCAACAACATTATGAAGTACCTACTCAATTTTACCGTTACATGCTAGGACCTAAACTTAAATACAGTTGCTGCTCCTATCAGAATGCCCATACACTAGAAGAGGCTGAAAATGAAATGCTCAATTTATATTGTAGAAGAGCAGATATTAATAATGGGCATACTATTTTAGACTTAGGCTGCGGTTGGGGTTCATTCACCCTCTATGCCGCCAAAAAATTTCCCAGATCTCATATTACCGCTGTTTCTAATTCTTCTACCCAAATAGAATATATCAAAGAAATGGCTGCTAAAAACAAACTAAGCAATATTACTACTTTAACTGAGGATATTAATCAATTACTTCTTAATGAACAATACGATCGCATAGTCAGCATCGAAATGTTTGAACATGTTCGCAATTACCAACGATTGCTTGAAAAAATATCCAGTTGGCTTTCTAAATCAGGAAATTTATTTGTACACCACTTCTGCCATCACTATCTAACCTACCCATTCAATGCTAAAGACAGCTGGATGGCTCAACATTTTTTTGAAAATGGACTAATGCCTAGTGAAGACTTACTCCTATTTTTTAAAAACGACTTAACTATGGACAACCGCTGGCGCATTAATGGCAAACACTACACAAAAACATGTTATCACTGGCTGAATAATTTATACCAACACAAAAAATTCATTATTCGACTCTTTGAAAGTTACTATGACATGCCAAAACTACAATACCAGTATTGGGATATTTTTATAAGAGCATGTGCACAATTATTTTCATATCACTCAGGAAACGAATGGTTTGTAACACATTATCTTTTTAAAAAATAGAGTCTATCTACATGGGCTTACTTGAAGTGAAAAATGCATTACCATTTGATCAGATAATAGCCAATTAAACCATCTCTTATTTTTACCTGTTTTAAGAAAACATTAAGATTGCGATGTTAGTATAAGCACATCGCAACGAAGCAACACAATATTTAAAAAGGAGGTAAATCAACTTACACATTTTAGGAACAAGTATTATGAGACTCTATTTATTCAAAGATTTAAAAAAAATCCCAGTAAACGATAAAAATAAATCCTATACAAGCCAAACTGCAATGCATGATATCATACAAAAAAAAATCTCTCAATGCTTCGAGACCATTAACAAAACTCCCAATAAGCGCATTAGAGAATTCACAACTACGGATCATGATATCGAAAAAATATTAGACTCTAAATGTCACAAGGCTATTAACAAAATTTCTGATAATTGTATTAAAAAATTTGCAACTACAGATGTTGGTATCGAAAAAATACTAGACTCTAAATGCCATGAGGTTATTAACAAAATTCCTGATGAATGCATTCAAGCATTCGTAGCTACGGATGATGGTATTGAACAAGTATTAGTCTCCCGATGCACTAACACTATTAATAAAATTCCCAATGAGCGTATTAAAAAATTCGCAACTACAGATGTTGGTATCGAAAAAATACTAGACTCTAGATGCCACGAAGTTATTAACAAAATTCCTAATAAGTGCATTCAAGCATTCGTAGCTACGGATGATGGTATTGAACAAGTATTAGCTTCTCGCTGTTCCAAGGCTGCTAACAACATTCCTTTTCAAAACCTACATAATTATATATACAGTCCAAATATAAATGAACATACAAAACAACAACGAATAATAAAAATTGAAAAATCATATTTAGCAAAAACCTATAAAAATCGATTATTAAGTCAACAAATTAGCGTTGAACCTGATAGTACTAACAAAGAACCACAACTTAACTCTGCATACTCAGAAGAAGAAATGGAAGTAGCTAAAATCTTAATAAAATTCTCTCTAGGATACTCACCAAAAACACAGCAACCAATGAACATATCTTCATGGCAAAAAATAGTTCAGCAGCCTATTGCCGGTAATAAACGTAGATATGAATCTACTTTTTTCAACGAAAGACAGCTAGACTCAGACTCACCTAAAAAATATAAATACGATAACACGGTGTAATAGATTTAACCATGACACCAAAGTAAAAGATCCTTTAGAAGCAACCTGGTCACTCGACCATTGGTATCCATAAAGGATTATTTATCTTTGTTTTAGTTTGTATATGGCAAGATAATTATACTGTTCAATGCAATTTAATTAAACTTTATCGCCGATAATGTGGAAAAAATACATTATCGGTCTATTTTATATAGTTGTTAATATTTTGATTAACTTACACTAATTTCTTGAAATATCAACCTTAGTCCTTATAATTATTTTCAAAAGGAGTAAACTATGTGTGCTATATCTGTCTTTAAAATTAGTTTTACTTATAAGTATCCGAGCAAAAGGAATGGCTTATGAAACAAATAATGATCTCTTAGCTGATTAATACTAGAATCTGTTTACATGTACTTACTTGAAGCAAAAACGTAAAGATTAAGATCACTAATAAATATAAGTCCTATTTTTATGTCATTAGCTCACACAAAAAATCAACCTCATGAGGTTGTATTCTCTTCCTGGAGTGCAGTGTATAGTGATCTTAATGAAATAGCGCTGGTTGAAGCAGCATTTAATGATAGTGATTTAGTACCGAGCTTTCAGGAAGTTTCTCACTTTAATCATTACTCTAATCACAGTTTAGAACAAGAGCATCGTATATTAACACCTTGTTTACTGCCTGCAATTATCGCCGTAGAAAAAGCATGGGAACGTGCTGAATTAAGTGATCAGCGCAATGCACTTCGCGGCAAAGGTCCACGGATTCGTCATCCTCGAGCAGCTGTTGTTGCAGGTTCCTCTCTTGGTAGAATTTCCCCTATTATTTCTGAACATACTTCTAATACAGAGAAAAAGCTCAGCCCTTATACGCTCTCACGCCTACGTGGAAATGCAATTGCGGCACCAATTGCCACTCGGTTTGGTTTAGGGGGTGGCAGCTTGAGTCTGAGCGCTGCCAGCGCTACAGGGGGTCAAGCACTTTGGATGGCTGCACATTTAATTCGTATTGGAATGGCGGATCAAGTCGTTGTTGTTTGCACTGATTCTTTAAAATCAAATTTAGTCACAAAAGCGCTGCATTCAATTGGTATAGTGGCTTCTTCTTCACACTCACGACCACTATCAAGTCAACGCGATGGGATGCGCCCTATTGAAGCCTCTGCTGCTGTGATTCTAGAGTCTTATACCAATACTATTAAACGAAATTTTAAACCATTGGCACGATGGACTGCCGGATCTATTAAAAATGAATGTCATCATTTGATTGCACCTGAGCCATCGGGAACTACTCTTAAAGAAGCCACCCAAGAAACATTAAACTATTTAGGATATGATATATCAAAAATTGATTGGTTATCCATGCATGCTACTGGAACATGCCTATGGGATCACATTGAATCAAGACTCGCTTTAGAGATTTTTGGACCTTCTCTACCCCATATAAGTGCTTTTAAGAGAACATTTGGTCATACATTAGGCTCTGCAGGACTTTTAGAAGCATCAATGTTGGCTGAAGGTTTAGCGACACAACGCCTACCACTATGGCCAAAAAATACAGATCCAAAACTAAAATTAAAACAGAATTTAAAGCGCACTATTCCACCCATAAAATTACAACGTGCTATGATGTGGTCCGCTGGGATGGGAGGTGATGTCACTGTCAATTTGTTTGAAGCCCTGTGAATTTAGAAAGAACATTGAATTCAGAGAAGTTATGGTGGTATCGACAATATAGTGATTCTATTGATTTCCCAAGCCTATGGCAGCATATTGCTAATTTTTATGGACGCTCTATTGCTTATGTTACAAAAAATCGAACTCTAACTTATAAAGATCTAGCTACTCTTGTTCAAGAAAAACAACACAGTTTTAAAATTAAAAAACGCATCGTTCCAATTAACGGCACACAAGAAGATTGGTTGATAGAAGCAATTGCAGCTTGGGCATCCAATAAAACAGTTTTATTTTTTAACCCAAGTACTTATAATCAATATCAACCTCATATAGATCTTAATTCGCTAAATAAAGTCAAAAAACCACATGCTATTTTCTTTACTTCAGGATCGACAGGAACTCCTAAATTTGTTATCCGTGATACCGCATTTGCATTATTTGAAGCAGCTTCTTATATAAAAGATTTAGATCTACCAAAGACAGTCATCGCCTTTTCACTCATTCAACCTTGGTTTGGTGCTATGACTAAGCATAGTCTTGGTATGCTACTCTCAGGTATTCCACAATACTTTGAATTATATGAATCGATACCAAAAAATAAAATTACGATACTTTATAGCACACCTTCACAATTAAGAGTTTTTTCCAAAAAATATAGCCATCAATGGGATATCATTAGTGTCACTGGAGAGCCACTGAATGCATCTCATGTTTCTATATTAAAAAAAAATCTAAATCCCTATGGTTTTGTTCTGGATTCTTTTGGCAGTACTGAATGTGGTGTGATTGCAAGAAGAAAATTATCTAAGGCATCGTTGGACACTGTATATAAAGGATTTCATGGCAAAATCCTTCCTGGGAAAAAAGTATTTATAGATACAAATAATAGACTATCGATACAATTAAAAACTCATAAAATAATTAAAACCGATGACGTAGGAGCGATTAAAAATAATATATTACACCTTTATGGTCGTTCCTCTGTAAACAGAAAAATAAATGCTCAATGGGTTAGTGCAGCACCATTGCTTAATTTATTACGCAGTAGGATGGATATTGAACATATTGAACTTGCCAAAGAACAGACCGATTGTGGACGACTTATTGTATTTGTTAGCACACAATCCTCTCTTATCCCAGATATTCTATATCGCTGGCTTATTGATCACTTACCTAACCTTCGCCTTTTACCTAAACTATATATCAATAATGGAAAAGACACTCTTGGACATACCGGAAAAATGAAAATAGAATGCAAGATGGTAGATGATAATACGGCAGATCTGTCACCATCAGCACACATTATTGCTGATGCTATTTTAAGTGCACAACAATCAAACCCTCAAGCTCATAGATTGCCAATACGTCACCAATTTACTAATGTATCATTAGAGCATCAAGGGCTGGATTCTTTAAATATAATAGAGCTTATCACTTACCTTGAAAAAAAAACGGGTAAAAACATTCCACCTGGATTAATATTAAAAACTGATACTCCCGATCAGATCAGTCATTTCTTAAAATTACATCAAGGCTCCTATTTCATTAGAGAACGATCTCATCCAAAAAATAATACAGAGATTATCCTCCTTGGCAGCGGCATTGCTATTGCTTGGGATTTTTTTGCAAAAAAGAAAACTAATCTAGTGTATACCAACATAATACAATCTCAAAAAAAAATATTCACAATAAATCAATTGGCACAAGATCTTTTTAATAGAAAAATAAATGCATTTCAAAAAAAGAAGCAACGTTGGATTGCTGCCTATTCAATTGATACCTTATTAGCCATTGAACTTACTTGTTTACTAGAAACAAATAATATGGATATCGATGGAATTTTTCTTCTAGACCCTCCTGGTTTTAAACGCAGGAATTATTTGAGAAAAAAATTAATATGGCTAAAAATTAGACTGTATTTAATGGGATTGCTAATCAAAATAAATACCTATAAAAATAAAAAACGTTACTATTATGAATTACGGAAAATAGCGATCGCAAGACAGTCATCAAGGAAGCTTCAGACTAAAATACTCTTGCTAAGTACCAGTGATGACCAGCATACACCCTGGATTGAGAAAAATAATCAACAACGTTACATCAAGTTATTAGATATTAATCATATTGATTTAGTAAAGACCCAAAAGGGT
The DNA here is from genome assembly GCA_965214015.1 of Coxiellaceae bacterium. GTDB lineage: Bacteria > Pseudomonadota > Gammaproteobacteria > Coxiellales > Coxiellaceae > CBDCAS01. The sequence goes on along the minus strand of CBDCAS010000022.1, from coordinate 75,141 downwards.
ATTGAGTCGTGGTTTCAATATTTAGTTGCTTTTATTAAATAATATGCACTTGAAAAAATAAGCAATAATAACTATTATTTAAGCACTCATTGAAGTATAGCGAAATGATAGAGAAACCGATACGTAATAAAACAGAATTAGAATTTTTACTGAAAAATCTAAAAGAAGAGACTCACTGTGATAAACCAACTACCGTCGTCTATCGTGGCCAAGCAAATTCTGAATGGAAATTACAACCCAGTGCTTATAGGAGTGGTATTCTTCAGGAACGATATCAATGTTTCAAAGCATCTATAGGTCAAGACCCCCGTCACCTCGTGGTTTTATAGTCAAGAATTATTAAAAGAACTTAATCCTTGGTTTGGCTCCTGTCTTTCAAATCTTTCAAAAATAACTAACTGGCCAAAGACACTATTTGATTTAATCAGAAAAGAGGATTGTCAAAAGTCTAAGATATCTTTGATGCAATTCTTTAAATATCTTTTAAATAATATGATCATAAGCTGGAGTCTTATTAACCATTCTCCATTTGTCAACAAACACGATCATAGAGTTCAACAGCATTATTTAGAGCAATTAGCTCAAAAAGATCAACGATTTGATCCAAAAGTAAAACACTTTGAACAATTATTAACCTTTATCTACCTATGTTCGTCAACCATTCCATCAGCACTACCTCTTCTTGATAAAGATGGAAAAGAGGTAACTTCTCATTCAACGTGAGTTCGACCTAACTCATGCTAAGATTGAAAAATTGTTATTCAAATATAAAGAAGGCTTCTTAGTTTGTAAAGAATAAGCGACTAATCCAGCCAGGATGTTAACCCTACAATTGACAGGACTACGATGACGAGAGTGTTCTATCTGACTAATATTTTTTAATTGATCAATGACGGTTTCAACAATCACACGTTTTCGTAATAATAATTTGTCGATCATTGGCATCAGTTTATTTTTCATATTTTTTCGTAGGCGTGTAATGAATTTTAAACCACGCAGGTATAATTGATTAAATAATTCAGAAGAAATATATCCTTTATCACCTATCAATTTACCCTCTAATCCTTGTGTTAACTCATCAACAGGTTTACGGTCATCCGTATTAGCTTTCGTTATTTTGAAAGCCAGTATTTCCCCTTTATCATTAATGACTAAATGCAGTTTAAAGCCGAAAAACCAACCCATAGTTGATTTCTATTTTTTAGCAAGCCCTTTAAAAACACGATTTGATGATGAACGTTTAGGATGGCACACAGATAATGTGGTAGAGTCAATAAAGTAAATTCCTGTTAATGTTTTGCTTTGGAAATGCATTAATAAACACAAGAGTACCAATATGGATGGCATCAGTTCAACGAAGCGATTATAACTGACCAAATCAGGGAAGGCTTTATACAAATGCTGTTTTACATAATTAATATAATAGGTTTTAAAATCACGATAATGACTTTGATGAAAGTGGATGACAATCGTCATGATTTCTGAGGGAGTCAGTCGGCATGACCTAGTTCTTTTTTTACTCAAATTAGGCAAAGAAGCTTTCTCTAATTCAGGCAATACTAATTGACAAAAATCATCGACAACACAATATAAATCGACTAACTTATCCATACGGCTCTTCCTTTTAAGGTTTGATTTACTGAAATTAGCTGCTTTTGCACGAAACTTAACCATGAAAGAGCCTTTTATTCAATCACTTACTTTACACCTTTTCATCGAACTCAGGTTAAATAATAAATTAAATGTCATTATTCAATGTTATCACCTGAAAATTTTACAAAGAAATCTTTCTTTAAAAGTTTTCCTATTGCAAACCACATTCAATCTTCTTTAGAGCTGTTTTATCTTCAAATAACTATTTTTCACGCGCGGGAATTTCTACATGGGGTTCAAACATAATTTTATGATCTTTCATTTCAGTCACTGTATAACCGCTCACACCTCTGGTGAGGTTATGGCTCAGGGTTATCCCATCTTTAACATCAAGCCCTACTATCTTTGGAATCATGACAATTAATCTCACTAAAATATTCAGTGATAATTATAATATTTGTGGGGAAGTGTAATCTGTTCAGCATTACCTAAAAGATATAAAAGCAATTCTCATTTAACTGGGCACTTTAGTATAGCTTATAGTTCAAGATTTTAATCAATTGCCTTCAACATGTGCAACCATGTTTTTAACTTTTGTACACATATTGAAGCCAATTATTTCCACATTAGGGTTAGCATTCCTAAAGACACGAAAAATTTCGTCAGCAAATCCTTGCCCTATAAAGGTTATTCCAGAGAAATCTAAAATCACCTTTTTAAAAAGATTTATCCGATTCAACACCCTTTTAGCTTGCGATCTAGAAATAAGTTTCTTCTCTCCATATTCAACTAATCTAATTGATACAACCGTCTTTTGGAATGAAAAACTTTCACCAGGCGTAAATTCTAAGAAAATTTTTTCAATATCCTTTTTTGAGTTTTTAGCAACTTCAAAAAACACAGCTGTTCCCTTTCTGCATTTTTTAAGCTCATCTTTAGGTTCATCTATTATAAAATCGAATTCACAGGTTTCTTTATGGGAAAATCCAATTTTTCTTGAAAAAATCATAAACTGATTAACCATTCGTGATGTAAAAAATATCCCCTCTCCTGTGTGATTTTTAGGATCAGTCGTTAATTTTCCTTTAGATAATTCAAAAATAGCATATTTTTCATCTTGCAAATTTAAACTGTCTTTTATCTTTTTAAAAATACCGATTCCATCATCAAAAATAAAAAAAGAAATAAATTTGACATTTTCAAACAGTTTTACAGTGACTGAATCTCCTTCCGAATGATCTATTGCATTGTTAAATATTTCTGTAAATGCATAGTGCAAGATGTCCATTACATTTTCAGAATAACCCAATAACTGAGGCTCAATATCACTTTTCCAAACCGTACTTTCAGCCAGATTTTCATCAATATGATAATTATTTTTCCAAATTTGTGTTGAATTTAATTTATATTTCTTATTTCGTGTCTTGCCACTTTCACTTAAAATTTTTTGCTCAATAAGTATCTTTAAGTGCTGGTTTACAGCCTGACGTGTGATGGAAAAATGTTTAGCGACAACAGATGCAGTATCTGAAGGGTGATTCCCCACATTATCAACGATGAATTCCCGTACTTTGCTGCTGGACTCTCCAGTTTTTTTCATAATAAAATCAATTAATTATCTTGTATTGTCAACCTATAGACTAACTATTGTCAAGTTTTTTGGAATTATTGTCAAGTAAGTTATTTACTACTCAACACCATACCCTTCGCCATAAATTATTTGTATACTCTTCATTTTTCACCATGATGATACCTGGTTATTTCGACCAAACTTATACCTAATTCCTTATTTATCTTTTGTTTTAAACGACAACTGATCATTCTGCAAACTGACTTGGATCGTATTCCCAGGTTGGTATTTGCCTGAGAGAATATCCTGGGCAACGGGGTTTTCAATATAGAGTTGGATCGCGCGTTTTAATGGGCGAGCCCCATAAACAGGGTCATAACCCACTTTAGAAAGGTAGGCTAATACACCTTGTCCCAAATCAATATGATAGTCTTTTGCTAACAGACGCTGTTTAATACGTTGAATTTGTATTTCTGCAATGCGCCCAATATGTGACTCATCCAAAGCATGAAAGACCACACTCTCATCAATACGGTTAATAAACTCTGGACGAAAGTGTTGTGTGACCACTTCCATTACTGCTTTTTTCATAGCATCATAATCTTCACCTGGAAATTCTTGAATCAAATGGGAACCCAAGTTGGAAGTCATAACAATCACTGTATTTCTAAAATCAACAGTACGCCCTTGGCCATCAGTTAAACGACCATCTTCTAAAACTTGTAATAAAATATTAAATACATCGGCATGCGCTTTCTCAACCTCATCGAGCAAAATTACGGAATAGGGTTTTCGGCGTACCGCTTCGGTCAGATAACCTCCCTCTTCATAACCGACATAGCCAGGCGGCGCACCAATTAAACGGGCCACAGAATGCTTTTCCATAAATTCTGACATATCAATCCGAACCATAGCTTCTTCGGTATCAAACAGAAATTGTGCTAAGCTCTTACATAATTCTGTTTTACCAACTCCTGTAGGTCCTAAAAATAAAAAGGAACCAATCGGGCGATGAGGGTCTGATAATCCAGCACGGGAGCGACGAATTGCATTGGCCACTGCATTGACCGCTTCATCTTGGCCGATGACTCGTTGATGTAATGCTGCCTCCATATGTAATAATTTTTCTTTTTCACCTTCTAGCATTTTTGAGACAGGAATATGGGTCCACTTTGAGACAATTTCGGCAATTTCTTCATCAGTGACCTTATTACGCAGCAGTTTATTCTGCTTTTGTTTCGACTCTGCTTTCGATGCAGTAGCGAGACGTTTTTCTAACTCCGGAATTGTGCCGTATTGCAATTCTGACATACGTGTTAGGTCTTGGGCACGTCGTGCTGTATCTAAAGCAACGCGTGCTTTTTCCAACGATTCTTTAATTTGTTGACTGCCCTGTAGGGAAGCTTTCTCTGATTTCCAAATTTCTTCAAGGTCTGCATATTGTTTTTCTTGCTCACTAATCAACTGCTCTAAATCGTTTAAACGTTTTTTGGACGCTTCATCACTTTCTTTTTTTAAAGCCTCTCGTTCAATTTTATACTGAATCAAACGTCGTTCTAAATGATCTAGCTCCTCGGGTTTAGAATCTATTTCCATACGGATCTGGCTACCAGCTTCATCAACTAAATCAATTGCTTTATCCGGTAAATTACGATCGGTAATATAGCGATGTGATAAGGTGGCTGCTGCCACAATTGCTGGATCGGTAATATCAACTCCATGATGTACTTCATAACGCTCTTTAAGACCTCGTAGAATAGCGATAGTATCTTCGACACTAGGTTCCTCTACCAATACTTTTTGAAAGCGACGCTCAAGTGCCGCATCTTTTTCAATGTATTGACGGTATTCATCTAAAGTCGTTGCCCCAATACAATGGAGCTCTCCTCGCGCTAATGCAGGTTTGAGCATATTACCTGCATCCATAGCACCTTCTGCAGCACCAGCCCCCACCATAGTATGCAGCTCATCAATAAATAAGATGACACGACCTTCTTGTTGCGATAACTCTTTTAAAACCGCTTTTAAGCGCTCTTCAAATTCACCACGAAACTTAGCACCTGCAATTAAGGCAGCCATATCCAAAGCCAACAGCTGTTTGTCTTTAATGCCTTCTGGCACTTCTCCATTAACAATGCGTAACGCTAAGCCTTCTACAATTGCCGTTTTACCCACTCCTGGTTCGCCAATGAGTACAGGATTATTCTTTGTTCGCCGCTGCAGTACTTGAATAGCACGGCGAATCTCTGCATCACGACCAATGACAGGATCTAATTTACCTAACTCTGCCTGCTGGGTAAGATTCGTTGTATATTTTTCCAGGGCTTGTCGTTGGCCTTCAGCACCTGGCTCTTTAACATTCTGGCCACCACGAATTTTATCAATACTTTGTTCTATTGCTTTTTTATTAGCCCCTGCCTTGCGTAAAAGATCGCCTAATCCTCCTTTATCCTCTAAAGCAGCCACTATAAATAACTCTGATGAGATATATTGATCCTTGTTTTTTTGCGCCAACTTATCGGCTACATTTAATAGACGACCAAGCGCATTGGATAAATGCACCTGACCTTCAACGGCTTGGCCTTGTACTTTAGGTAATTGGTCAATGGCTGAATCTAAGGCTTCAATCAATGTGGCCATATTGACACCTGATTGCTCCAGCAAAGGATAGACCGTACCTTGTTCTTGATTTAACAAGGCTCGCATTAAATGCACTGGCTCAATCATCTGCTGATCATGGCCTAGAGCCATTGATTGAGCATCTGCTAAGGCCATCTGAAACATTGTGGTAAATTTATCCATTCTCATGATTAAGCCCTCTCATTTTCTACTTCTGTTTCCTTACTAATTGGCTACTTATCCATTTTTTTCAAGAAATAAAACAGCTTCTGGTTGATATCGTGTTACATCTTTAATATGTGCCTGTTGAAATCCCTTCCTACGAAACTGACAGGCATCACAACAACCACAAGCACGCCCTTGTTGGTCTGGATCATAGCAAGAAATCGTTGTTGCATAATCCACCCCTAACTCAATGCCCAGTTGAATAATATCGGCTTTATTCTTATCCAATAGAGGAGCATGAATACGAAAACACTGCCCCTGCCGACCCTCACGCGTTGCTAGATTAGCTAAGGTCTCAAAAGCATCAATATAATCAGAACGGCAATCTGGATAATTCGAATAATCAATTTGATTAGCGCCATAAAAAAGATCATAGGCACCTAGAGCCTCGGCCCAAGATAATGCAATCGATAACATGACTGTATTGCGTGCTGGCACATAAGTAATCGGTATGTCAGTAGAGCATTGATGTGGTATTTTTAGAGAATGATCGGTAAGGGCAGACCCTCCCCAGTCATTGATATTGACATCGACAATACGATGCTCAAGAGCGCCATAACATTGCGCCGCTTGTTTAGCAGCGATTAACTCTAGATGATTACGCTGGCCATAGGCTACACTTAAGGCATAGCATTCAAAACCCTGCGCATGCGCCCAGGCTAATGTAGTGGTAGAATCCATTCCTCCCGATAACAAAATAACCGCTCGCTTGTTCATAATACACTCCTACCTACCAGGGATATTACCCCAAATATACTTATGCATTTGCAACTGAAATCGCACCGGCAGACTGTCTTGAAGAATCCACTCGGCTAATTCTCTATGGCTTAATTGATTATAGCTCGGTGATAACAACACTTCACAGCGACGATCTAAGTGATATTGATCGATTAAATGCTTAGCCCACTCATAATCAGGTCGATCACAAATCACCAGTTTTACCTGATCTTGTAAGCTCAACGCTTCTATATTGTCATAACGATTTTTAGCCACTTCTAAAGAACCTGGGGTTTTAAAATCAACAACTTTAACTACTCGAGAATCTACCCTTGAAATATCAAGAGCACCACTAGTCTCTAATGAAACTTGATAGCCCTGATCGCATAGTGCTGCTAACAAATCTAAACACGTTGGCTGTGCTAACGGCTCACCTCCTGTGACAGTCACATAACGGACTTGATATTGCCCAACTTCCTCTAAGATAGAACCTAAGGACTTTAATGTTCCTCCAGAAAAAGCATACGCTGTATCGCAATACTGACAGCGCAAAGGACAGCCTGTCAGACGCACAAACACAGTCGGCAAGCCGACAGTCCGTGTTTCACCTTGTAGCGAATAAAAGATCTCTGTAATACGCAGAGAAGCCATTAGCTCATGCGTTGCAACTGGATGCTGGCTAATTGCGCTGCTGTAGTTTCCGGATATTTTTGTTTAATCAGTTGGAACAACTGACGCGCTTGCATTCTCTGACCTTCATCCAGATGAATCATAGCTAATTTCAATTGAGCATCAGGAACTTTATTGGAATGGGGATACTGCGACACAATGCGAGCAAACGATTGCAGAGCCCTCTCTTTTTCTTTTTTCTTTAAATACAACTCACCGACCCAATAATAAGCATGGGCGATAAAGGCTCCCTGCGGATAGTGATGAATATAGGTCTGGAATGCACTTAAGGCATCATTGTATTTTTTCTCCATCAGCGCATTAAACGCTAAGCGATAGGCGCTTGAGTCTTTTAGTCCAGTGTTAGCCATTGGTTTGATGAGATTGGTCTGTTTCTGTGGATCTATTGAAGCAACGGTCACATCATTTATGTGCTGAATGCGGCGATTCAAATCTTGGTAAAAACTACGCTGCTGATTTTCCAACAACTTAATGTCATGTTCTTGCACCTGAAGACGACCAGTGAGTTGTTGTATTTCTTGACGTAAGGTGTCAATCTGCTGCGGTAAGTTCATACGAATAATATTGGACTGTTGTTGCTCAAGACGTTCTAAACGCTCCTGATCATTTCCCTGCTGTTGGCTTTCGCTTTCATACTGAGGCTCGGCATTAGAAACGGGTTCATTGTTTACAGGGGTAGCATTATTATCATTAGACTGTTGTGGGCTGACTGTCGATAAATCTTCAACCGGAGCATCCTCTGCATAAATAAATGAGGCTCCTATAAGCCAACTTATAGCAATACAAAAACCAATTTTATTAATTACTCTCATAAGGTCACCTTATAAACCAAGTTTACACGACGATTTAACGCCCATGCTCTTTCTGTATTTTCATCAACTACGGGACTTTCTTTACCATAGCTAACCATCTGAATCTGTTCTGGAGCGACACCCCATTGTTCTAACAAACGAGCTACCGATTGATCACGGCGCCAACCTAAACCAATATTGTATTCACGACTCCCCCGATTATCTGTATTACCCTCTAGGCGAACCTGTGCCCTGCGATGCATTGCTAAATAATTGGCCTGAATACGTAGGGCCTGCAAATCATTCGGCCGCATATCACTGGAATCAAAGGCAAAATAATAAGTTTGGTTCGCTGGCGCATGTAGTGGATTATTGTAAAATACAGCTGGATTTCCTTGGTATCCTGGTTGCCCTGGCAAGGGATACACTTGTGTACTGGTGTGATCCACCGGCGTTATTTCTGATCCTTCGTGCCATTGCTTATGTTGCACACAAGCAACTAAACTAAACGCAGTAAGACCGACTATAGACATAGCAAAAAGCATTTTCTTCATTGTAATTTCTCCACTAACTTAAAAAGGGGGACCAAGCTGGCTCACGCACATCCCCTTCACGCGCTGGTAAGCGCAGTTTAATGCGCCCATCTGTAGACACCAGTGCCAAAACACCTCGACCTCCGTATTCAGTTGCATACACTATCATCCTACCGTTCGGCGATACGCTGGGTGACTCATCAGCACCGGTTTGCGCTAGGATGTCTACTTGACTGGATGTTAAATCTTGACGTGCAATACCAAATAATCCGGTATCGCGATGCATAACAACGATACTATTTTGCTCAGGCACAAACGAGGCGCAGGCATTGTAATTACCGTCAAAGGTCACTCGATCTATTTGAGCATTCTTAAAATAATAACGATAAACCTGTGGATTACCACCTCGATTAGAAGTAAATACAATCGATTGGCTATCCAAAGCCCAAGCGGGCTCGGTATCAATTGAACTTCCCTTAGTTAAACAAGTTAATTTTTTTGAATCCAAATCATAAGTATAAATTTTGGGATTCCCCGTCAATGTCAACACCATAGCAAGCTGCTTGCCATCAGGGGAAAAAGCAGGCGCTCCATTAATACCAGGATGATCTGAAACCAATTGCCGCTGACCTGTGACCAAGTCTTGTAGATAAATACTTGCATGATGTCCTTCAAAAGAAACATAGGCCAATTTTTTACCATCAGGTGACCAAGCAGGCGACATAATCGGTTGCGTTGAGGTTAATAGGGGTTGTGGATTGAATCCATCAATATCTGCAACTTCTAAAGCATACTGCCTAGCTTGTTGGTGGTGATGCTGCACTAAAACATAGGCCACCTTGGTTGAAAAAACACCGCGCACGCTTGTTAGCTTTTGATAAATAACATCACTGATATGATGTGCTAACTGACGCAGTCCCTGCTGGGTTGTATCATAACTTTGATTTAATAAAGTCACTACTTTTGGCTTAGGATTTGTGCTCGCATTCACTGTGCTAAGTAGCTGAAAGGATACACGATAACGTTGTCCTACCAAAGGCTGTACCTGCCCTATCAATACATCATCAACCCCTTGTTTGCGCCAATATTGAGTATCAACTTGGGCTAGCCTAGCAGGTTGTGTCTCTATGAACTGTGATGTTTTGATTCGAAACTCACCACTATTTTGTAAATCCTGCTTTATAACCTGCGCCACAGATTCATCGCCTGATAGATCATGAGTAAAAGCTAAAATAGCAATCGGCAACGCTGCATCGATCCCTTGTGTAAGCTCAAGGTCTAGAGCTGCATCGGCTGAAGATAGAGTCAAGCCTAAGCCTAGGGCCAACAGCAATAAGAGTGCATTAAAATATTTCATTGTTCTCTTCTTACAATGATTTTAGGAGAAACAGTTAATCGGAGCTCACGGAAATTGTCAAATAATGCTAAATCTTTGGGCACTGGCAGCGGTGACGCTTTTAAAATAGCAATACGAGCAGAACGATCCAAAGCAGAATTACCACTGCTATGCAATAACTTAACACTTAAGACATTGCCCCCTGGTGCCAATTGAATAGAGTAAATAGAAGATAAATTTTTATTAGTGCCTCTAGGAACTCGCCATTTTTGACCAATAACCTGCAAAATGCTGGCCTTATAACGGTCAATGAATCCCTGCTGTTGGGCTGCCTGCGTGGCCTTTGCGAGTTGTTTTTGTTCTGCAACGAGTTGATGTTCCATGAGTCTTTTTTGCAGTTTTTGCTGCTCTGCTCTTAAAGCCTGGGCATGTTGCTCTTGTAATTTTTTTAATTCGACCACCTCAGCTTGTTTACGTTTTTCAATCATTGTCTTTTGCACTTTCAATTTCTCAACACGCTGCTGTTCGAGCAAACGCATTCTACGAGCTGCCATCGCTTCTGCTTCTATACGTTTTTCAACCATTGTCTTTTGCATTTTCAATTTCTCAACACGCTGCTGTTCGAGTAAACGCATTTTACGAGTTGCCATCGCTTCTGCTTCTAAATGAAGAATATGTGCCCGCTCACGCGCTTGTTTCTGTGCTGCCTGCCATTTAATACGTGCTACTTGAGCATTTACTTGCTGCTCATCTACAGCCACTGTTTGTATTGTTTTTTGCTGTTGTTTTGCCAGCGGCCCTGGCAGGCGATAGTTACGCATCGATACATGCATAAAAACAAATGTAAAGAGGCAAAGATGCAACAAAGTAGCAATACACAGTGGGTATCGATAAACCGGCGGGATCTTAAACATTTACAAAGTCTACTCGCTAGGATTAGCCATAGTCAAACACGTTTAAAGAAATTTAAAATCAGGGCATCATACAATGATTTAGATGTGACAGTACTTCATCTGTTTGCCAATGCTGTATTTTATCATCATAACGCGCTTTATATTCGACAGTGCCTAAATCAATCCCTTTTTCACTGATCACCAAGCGATGTGGAATACCAATGAGATCCATGTCGGCAAATTTCACCCCAGGACGTTCTTTACGATCATCGACTAATACCTCAATTCCTACGCCTTGCAACTTTTGATACAGTCGATCCACTTCAGCTCGTACTCGATAGGACTTATGATAATTAATAGGCACAATAACTACATCAAAAGGAGCCATTGATAAAGGCCAAACAATACCTTTTTCATCATGATGCTGCTCAATTGCTGCAGCAACCACACGTGAGATGCCAATACCATAACAACCCATATGAGGATACACTGAATGACCTGACTCATTTAACACTGCGGCATTGAGTTTGCGAGTATAAAGATCACCTAGCTGAAAAATTTGACCCACCTCAATACCTCGCGCAAATGATAAATGGCCTTGACCATCTGGGCTCAGATCACCTTCTACAACTAAACGAAGATCTGCTACTTGATGCAATGCTGCATCACGATGCCAATTCACATTTCTATAGTGAACGTGATCTTCATTCGCACCACAGACAAAATCACTCAACATCGCTGCATCGCGATCTACAATATAGGGTATGGCCAAATCAACTGGACCTAAAGAGCCTGGCAAAACACCAAGGACTGTTTTAATTTCATGCTCATCTGCTAGCGTTAAAGGCGACATAAGCCCTGGTAGATGGCTTGCTTTTATTTCATTTAATTCATGATCTCCTCGCAAAATTAAGGCAACCAGTGGTTGCTCTGCAACAACGCCTTTCACAATAATTGTTTTTACAACTGACTGTGGTGCAATCGATAAATGATCCACTAAATCAAAAACAGTCCTAACGCCTGGCGTTGCTATTTTTTCCAATTCTGCTTCAGGAGCAGGACATGTGCCACTAGGTGCTAAGGCCCTAGCAGATTCAATATTAGCTGCATAATCACTACCATCACTATAAACCACACAATCTTCACCAGATTCAGCCAATACTTGAAACTCATGAGAATAATCACCACCAATACTACCGGTATCAGCCCATACCGAACGAAAATTTAATCCTAATCGCTTAAAAATACGCACATACGCTTGATGCATCACCTCGTAGGTTTTTTGCAAAGATTCTGCATTCATATGAAAAGAATAGGCATCTTTCATTAAAAACTCTCGTGCACGCATTAGCCCAAAACGTGGACGAATTTCATCACGAAATTTTGTTTGAATTTGATAAAGATTGATCGGTAATTGTTTATAGCTTTTTATTTCACGATGCATCAAGTCTGTAATTACTTCTTCATGCGTAGGTGCATAACAAAAATCACGTTGATGACGATCTTTAAAACGCAACAATTCAGGGCCGTACTGCTCCCAACGTTTTGAAGCTTGCCATAACTCAGCAGGTAATACTGTAGGCATTAACACCTCTAAAGCCCCTACTGCATTTAATTCTTGCCGCACAATGTGTTCCACTTTCCTTAAAACACGCAGCCCTAAAGGCAACCAGCTATATAAACCACTGGCTATCTGACGAATCATACCAGCACGAATCATCAAACGATGGCTGACTAATTCGACACCAGCAGGCGTTTCTTTTACAGTGGATAATAAAAACTGGCTTAGTAACATCGTTATTTAAATCCTTAAAATCGATCACTAGAAAATACCTACTTTAACTCGATCAGGCTATATTATATACCTTGGGTAAAGAAAATTTTTTAGAAGTCGAATAAAATAAATCAAGCTATAAAAAACCCCGCATGATGCGGGGTTTTTTATTAAAAAGTGAGTAAGTAAAGTTGGCTGGCCTACATCATACCGCCCATGCCACCCATACCACCCATGCCGCCCATATCACCACCGGCTCCAGCAGGTACAGCTTCTTCTTTCTTAGGTAGTTCAGTAATCATGCACTCTGTTGTAATCATTAAACCTGCAACAGATCCTGCATTTTGTAGTGCAGTACGCGTTACCTTAGTAGGATCTAAGATACCCATGTCAATCATGTCACCAAACTCATCAGTGGCTGCGTTATAGCCAAAAGTTTCTGCTTTATTCTCAGCTACTTTTGCTAGAATCACAGCAGGTTCCATACCGGCATTACGCACAATCTGACGAAGCGGTGCTGTCATCGCACGACGTGCAATATCGACACCCATGCGTTGATCGTCATTCACTACTTCTAGATTATCAAGTGCCGCAATAGCGCGAATTAAAGCAACTCCCCCTCCAGGGACTACACCTTCTTCAACAGCAGCGCGTGTCGCATGTAGGGCATCTTCAACACGTGCTTTTTTCTCTTTCATTTCGACTTCAGTTGCCGCACCAATTTTGATCACTGCAACACCACCTGCTAACTTAGCTAAGCGCTCTTGCAATTTTTCACGATCATAATCTGATGTGCTCGCATCAATTTCAGTACGAATTTGCTCAACACGTGCTTTAATATCGCCTTCATTACCTACGCCATCAATTATGGTCGTATTTTCTTTAGTAACAACAATGCGTTTTGCCGTTCCTAAATCCTCTAGTGTCGTATTTTCCAAAGACAAACCAATTTCTTCAGAAATAACCTTAGCACCTGTTAAGATCGCAATATCTTGTAGCATCGCTTTACGACGATCACCAAAACCAGGAGCCTTAACAGCCGCTACTTTTACGATACCGCGTATGCTATTAACAACAAGTGTTGCTAGAGCTTCACCTTCAACATCTTCGGCAATAATCAATAAAGGACGACTGGCCTTAGACACGTTTTCTAAAACAGGCAACATGTCGCGAATATTAGAGATTTTTTTATCCACCAACAGGATATAAGGAGATTCTAATTCAGCACTCATATTTTGTTGGTTGTTAATAAAGTAAGGAGATAGATAACCTCGATCAAACTGCATACCTTCAACGACATCAAGTTCATTTTCAAAACCAGAGCCATCCTCGACAGTAATAACGCCTTCTTTACCTACCTTCTCCATCGCTTGAGCAATTATATTACCAATATCAGCATCTGAATTAGCAGAAATAGTACCTACTTGAGCAATCGCTTTATGATCAGAACAAGGTTTAGAGATACTTTTTAGCTCTTTCACAGCAGCATTCACTGCCTTATCAATACCTCGTTTTAGATCCATTGGATTCATACCCGCTACTACTGCACGAATACCTTCATCTAGAATTGATTGAGCTAATACAGTCGCTGTTGTGGTACCATCCCCTGCAAGATCTGAGGTTTGAGAGGCGACCTCTTTAATCATTTGAGCGCCCATATTTTCAAACTTATCAGCAAGCTCTACTTCCTTCGCTACACTAACCCCATCTTTTGTAATAATGGGTGCACCAAAAGACTTGTCCAATACTACATTGCGACCTTTAGGGCCAAGCGTTACTTTGACAGCAGAAGCGAGCGTATTGACGCCGTCTAGAAGAGACTCTAATGCCCCTCTTCCTAATCTAAAATCTTTAGCAGACATTATTTTTACCTCTTTAATTAATGAAAAATTATTCCACAATGCCCATGATGTCGTCTTCACGCATCACAACAAATTCAGTGCCATCTATTTTGACTTCTGTACCAGAGTATTTTCCAAAAAGTACAGTTTCTCCCTCTTGAACACCTAAGGGGATTACTTTGCCATCATCGAGCATTTTACCAGGACCAATAGCAACAACTTTGCCTCGCATTGGCTTTTCAGTTGCTGTATCAGGAATGACAATACCACCTTGAGAAGCACGCTCTTCATCAAGGCGCTTAATTACAACGCGGTCGTGTAATGGTCGAATATTCATAGCCATTTCTGCCATCTTCAGTTCTCCATTATTTCTAATTGTTAGGTTTAGCACCCTCACCAAATGAGTGCTAATGATAGCGATATGAGGGCAGTCGTCAAGGATTCAAGTCTGTGGTCACAAAAATATTGAGTTTATTGCAGTGCTTTTTAGGTCAATAGTTTATACTGACACCGACTGTCATACATTATCGCACTTTAAGGAGTCATTGAACGATGCTCAATTCATTTAAGGCCTTAGAGAAACTTTCTATCAACGGCAAATCATACCAATACTATAATCTCAAAGCAGCTGAAGCTGCCGGTCTTACGGGAATCTCTAAACTCCCCTATTGCTTAAAAATATTGCTGGAAAATCAACTAAGACACGAGGATGGTGATACCGTAACCCAAGAAGATATTAAAGCCTTTATGAGCTGGCTCACGAATAAAGCATCTCAACATGAAATTGCCTATCGCCCCACCCGCGTTTTAATGCAGGATTTTACCGGAGTTCCTGCGCTGGTTGATTTAGCCGCTATGCGTAATGCTGTAGTAGATTTAGGGGGTGAGGCTAAGAAGATTAATCCACTCTGTCCTGTTGATTTAATCATTGATCATTCTGTGCAAGTTGATGCATTTGGTAATGCCAGAGCATTTCAAAAAAATGTTGAAATGGAGATGAGGCGCAATTTAGAACGCTATGCCTTTCTAAAATGGGGACAACAGGCCTTCCAAAACTTCCAAGCAGTCCCTCCAGGAACTGGTATTTGTCACCAGGTAAATCTGGAATATCTAGCCCGTACAGTTTGGTCGCATGAGGTCAACGGAACCTACATGGCTTATCCTGACACGCTGGTAGGTACAGATAGTCATACTACTATGATTAATGGTTTGGGTGTTTTAGGTTGGGGCGTGGGTGGCATCGAAGCAGAAGCAGCGATGCTAGGACAACCTATTTCCATGTTAATTCCTGAAGTCATCGGCTTTCGCCTTGTCGGAGAACTTAACCAAGGAATCACCGCCACAGACCTTGTACTCACTGTTACCCAAATGTTACGCGAGAAGGGCGTAGTTGGAAAATTCGTTGAATTCTATGGTCCTGGCCTTGCTGAATTACCTTTAGCAGATCGTGCCACAATCTCCAATATGGCCCCTGAGTACGGCGCCACTTGTGGATTATTTCCCATCGACCAAGAAACTATTAAGTATATGCAACTTAGCAACCGCAGCGATGATACCATTGCTCTTATCACCGCTTATGCCAAAGCACAAGATATTTGGCACGATAAATCCACATCCGAACCTGAATTCACAGACACGCTCACTCTTGACTTATCTAAAGTGGTACCCAGTCTAGCAGGACCTAAACATCCGCAAGCTCGCGTAGCCTTACCGGATATGATCAAAGCTTCTGAACAAGCCATAACAGAAGCTAACCATTCAGTCGATGAGCATTTTCAATGCAGTGATTTTGATTTACATCATGGTGATGTTGTGATTGCAGCGATCACCAGTTGCACTAATACATCCAATCCGAGTGTGATGATCGCCGCTGGCTTATTGGCTAAAAAAGCGGTGCAAAAAGGGATAAAACCAAAACCGTGGGTTAAAACCTCCCTAGCACCTGGATCTAAAGTAGTGACTGACTATTTAGAGAAAACTGGTTTATTAAAATATTTAGACACCCTAGGTTTTTATCTAGTCGGTTATGGTTGTACTACCTGTATTGGTAATTCAGGACCGCTACCAGAGGCTATCACTAAAACAGTAACAGACCATGATATGGTCGTGAGCGCTGTTTTATCTGGCAATCGTAATTTTGAAGGACGTATTCATCCTCTTGTCAAAGCGAACTGGCTCGCCTCACCCCCTTTAGTAGTTGCCTATGCGCTTGCTGGCTCTACTTGCATTGATTTAACAAAAGAGCCTCTTGGTACGGATCAAGAAGGACAGCCTGTCTATTTAAAGGATCTTTGGCCTACCAATAAAGAGATTTCTGAGGAAATCACTAAAATATCAGAGAGCATGTTCTCAAAAGAATATGCAGAAGTCTTTAAAGGGGATACACAGTGGCAAGCAATCAACACTAATAAGAGTGAAACTTATCATTGGCAACCAGAATCCACCTATATCAAACTGCCTCCTTTTTTTAAAGACATGGAGACTGAGCCGCAGCCATTACAAGATATTCATGAGGCTCGAATTCTTGCTTTGCTTGGGGACAGTGTTACTACAGATCACATCTCACCAGCAGGTGCTATTAAACCTGAAAGTCCTGCTGGAGTGTATTTACAAAAGCAAGGGGTTGCTATCACAGACTTTAATTCTTACGGTTCACGCCGTGGCAACCATGAAGTGATGATGCGTGGCACCTTCGCTAATATTCGAATTCGCAATGAAATAGTTCCAAACATTGAAGGAGGCTACACGCGCCATTTTCCTGATGGCGCAGAGATGTCGATCTTTGATGCTGCTATGGCCTATCAAAGAGAGCATATACCACTGGTCGTTATTGCAGGTAAAGAGTATGGCACCGGCTCATCACGCGACTGGGCCGCTAAAGGGACTCTGCTGTTAGGCGTTAGAGCTGTGATTGCAGAAAGCTTTGAACGCATTCATCGTTCTAATTTAATCGGCATGGGAGTGCTTCCCCTAGAATTTAAAGAAGGTACCGATCGTAAAACTTTAAAACTTGATGGAAGCGAACAAATCACTATTACCGGCATTGAAAATGATCTTACACCGAATAGAGAACTTACCTTAACCATCAAGCGCATAAGTGGCTCAATAGAGAAAGTGACTGCAAAAAGCCGCATTGATACTAAAAATGAGCTTGAATATTACCGCCACGGTGGCATTCTACATTATGTATTACGAAAATTATTAAGCTATAAGTGACTACCATGAAAACAAGGTTTGGGCTTTTACTAATACTTATTTCTTGCGGGATCTTTGCCTATTCCCCCAATACCGATCAACCACTCTCAACAGATCAAGCCTTTCAATTTTCAGCAGCAGCACACGATCGCCAAACGATTCTCGCTCGTTGGAATATCGCACCAGGCTACTACCTCTACCGCAAGCAATTTAGCTTCCATATCATTAAACCCAAGAATGCCCGCCTTGGCCAACCCCTATTTCCCAAAGGGATCAAAAAAAACCTGCCCAACTTAGGACATTGTGAGCTTTACAAAGACACGATTACGATTCCTCTGCCTATTATTAGCACAACACAAGACCCTCTTACTCTTGAAGTCTATTATCAAGGATGTTCTGAAGCGGGTTACTGTTATCCACCTACAAAGAAAATAGTGACAATAGACCTTAACAAAGATTATATGACTTTTATTAAAGGTTCGGTCATAGACATACCGAATACAAACACACACTCTAGCAACCCGTTGCCCCCACCTAATAAAATACAGCAACTACTCAAAGGTGATCATCTCTGGGCTTTTCTCATTGGATTTCTCAGCCTTGGTCTGTTAATTGCTTTAACACCCTGTGTCCTGCCCATGATTCCTATTCTCTCAGCAATCATTGTCGGGCAAAAAAAGCTAACATCCACGCATGCCTTTTTACTCTCTTTATTCTATGTATTTGGCATGGCTATCACTTATGCGATCGCTGGAGTACTGGCTGGATTGTTGGGTAGTAGCTTTCAAACAGTCTTACAAACTCCCTGGGTGATTGCCTTATTTAGTGCACTCTTTATTGCAATGGCCTTATCACTTTTTGGCTTTTATGAGATTCAAATACCATCCCGCTGGCATAGTCGACTTACTCACTGGAGTGAGCATCAAAAGCAAGGAACCTATGCGGGTGTTTTTGTGATGGGCATACTCTCTACTCTGATTCTTTCCCCCTGTGCCACTCCTGCACTCATTGGCGTACTTAGCTATATCAGTCATACCGGTAACGCAACACTAGGAGGTCTTGCCTTATTTATAATGGCCATTGGCATGGGATTTCCTTTACTTATTATTGGCTTCTGTCACGGGAAACTGATTCCAAAAGCAGGCATTTGGATGAATACTATTAAAACCAGCATGGGAATTCTTATGCTGGCGATGGCCATTTGGTTATTACAACGTATCCTAACAGCTACAGTGACTATGTGGCTCTGGGCACTGCTTGCCCTCGGTACATCACTGTATCTTATGCTCTTATCTAAAAAAACTAAAAAGTGGGGCCATTTACTGTGCAAAACATTAAGCGTCTTAATCTTCACTTACGGCATTTTATTAACACTCGGTGCTGTGACAGGCTATAATCATCCGTTGACAGCCTGGAAAGTGATACAAATTAATAAGACACAACAAGCCGAACCTTTATTTAAAAAAGTAAGCTCAGTTGCTGAGATAAACACAGCCATTACCTTGGCCGATCAGCAACAAAAACCGGTTATTCTAGATTTTTGGGCGCAATGGTGTATCTCCTGTCAACAAATGGATAGCATGACATTTGCAAATCCAAAAGTTCAGCGGTATCTGAAGAAATTTATACTATTACGCGCTGATATTACAAAAAATAATAAAGCTTCTGTTGAAGCACTCAAACAGCACTTCAACATCATCGCCCCTCCCACTCTGTTGTTTTTCAAAGAAGGGCAAGAACTAAAGCAGGCACGCCTTATCGGTGAGATAAAAGCTCCGTTTCTACTGAAACACCTTCAGCAAATCACTCAAAATTGAGGGACTCTAGCTAGCAATGAATATATTCGGCCAAAAAGATTCTACCGACACGCCATGCATAGGCATCTGCAGCACATCATTAGGTGATGAAGTATGTATTGGCTGTGGTCGAACATTTGATGAGGTTCATAACTGGAACCGTATGAGTGATGAGCAAAAACGTCAAGTAAACCTGCGGCTTTTTAAAGAGGGTCAAAAATATAAATAATAAAAAAAGAGCAATATTATCATCATAATCTACCTAAACACGAGTTTCGCATTTGCCTAAGTTTCACTCAATAAACACTGCATCCGGATAGAAATTGCTTGTTTAATTACTCGCCAGTTTTGTTCGTAAAAAGTTAACTTTTCCAAACATCGTCGTCGATGCTGACTAAACCAAGCAGCAATTGCTAAGCCAATATGATTTCTCTGCGCTCGACCATTTCGGGCCTGACAACGCTCAATACCACAGGTTTGCTTTAATTCACGGTGATAGACTTCCACTGACCAGCGTGCTTTTATGATGGTTGCCACTTGATCGCGTGTTGGCGATTCCAGGTTGGTGGCAATGTAATCCGTGCGCCTATTACTTGCGACAAACCGAAATACCCAAACCCATCCATAACCCCGCAGATGCACCTTTAATCCTTCATCGGGAATATCCAAGTCGGCTAATGAAATATTTCTATTAACTTTGCGATTTTTCCTTAATCCAGTGACCCAATACCAACCCATACTGCGAATGGTTTTTAGGTTGGTTAAGCTTGAGTACCAGGAGTCCATAACAACGGCATTGGGACAAATACCCCTGTTTTTAGCAAGCTTTAACATCTCACAAAAATGTGAGTTTTTTGTTTTCCCATCTGTTGGTTTATCATAAATACGATAATCAATTGGAACCGAGGCGCTTGATTCAAGCCCATGCCAAAGCAAGTTCACCAAACCAATTCCAGCAATGACATCATGTGCGTTACCTGAATATTGGTAGTGAACTAAATCAATTTTTTTACTTCGATGTTTAGATAAAACAGAATCGTCGGCAATCAGCAAACATGGCTCTTCGTCTTGGATAAAATCCTTGGCTTCCTGCCAAATTTCACGTGGTCGAAAATGTGCGCTTTGCAACCAGCGGCTCACGCTATCGTGTGAAAAACTTTTTGGAGAAACTTCTGATAATGCAAGGCCAGAATAGCGAATACTGCTCGCCTGCAAAAACGTTTTGTAAATTTCTTTTGTGCACTTATGCTTCGACATCCTTGCCCAACCCTCAAATGAAAATTGCAAGATTATCTCAATTTACGCAAATGCGAAACTCGTGCTAAATTTAAAAAATAACAATTGCTATTTTTTATTATTATACTTTGAGCTTGTGGATTAAAAAATCCACCATAAGGTCTTTTAAATGGAAGATAATCTGCCATATATTGTTGATCATCGGATAGATGCCGCTTCCTTGAGTGAGACCATTGGAAATTTCGCAAATTCTCTCGTGCACTAAAACCTTTTCTGTTTTTAATATCAGGGTTTGACCCATACTTTAATAGTTCCTCTAAAATATCATAAAAATTTTGATACTCTAACAATACTGAATCATCACAAGAAGTATATTTGTGGAACTTGATAGTATTTGCTACTGCATTAAGAGGAGTAAAACCATATTTATTTTTTTGTTCTAAAAAATCATAAAATTTTTGGTTATTCCGATTACCAAATGCTTCCTCTCCAGCATCAAGAAGTATTCTGACTATCTTATAATGACCTTGCTTAGCGGCACTATTTAACGCACTAAAACCATCTTTATTTGCATGGGTTAAAAAATTCTGAAAACCTGTCGTATTCTCCCCATCAAATGCTTCCTCTCCAGCATCAAGGAGCAATTTGACTATCTTATCATAGCCTGCAAAAGAGGCACTATTTAACGCACTAAAACCATCTTTATTTGCATGGGTTAAAAAATTCTGAAAACCTGTCGTATTCTCCCCATCAAATGCTTCCTCTCCAGCATCAAGGAGCAATTTGACTATCTCATCATGACCTTCCTTAGCAGCATTATTTAGCGCACTAAAATCATCTTTATTTACATGGGTTAAAAAATTCTGAAAACCTGTCGTATTCTTCCCACCAAATGTTTCTTCTGCAGCATCAAGGAGCAATTTGACTATCTTATCATGACCTTGCTTAGCAGCACTATTTAACGCACTAAAATCATCTTTATTTGCATGGGTTAAAAAATTCTGAAAACCTGTCGTATTCTTCCCATCAAATGCTTTCGTTCCAGCATCAAGGAGCAATTTGACTATCTTATCATGACCTGTAAAAGAGGCACTATTTAACGCACTAAAATCATCTTTATTTGCATGGGTTAAAAAATTCTGAAAACCTGTCGTATTCTCCCCATCAAATGCTTCCTCTCCAGCATCAAGGAGCAATTTGACTATCTTATCATGACCTGTAAAAGAGGCACTATTTAACGCACTAAAACCATCTTTATTTGCATGGGTTAAAAAATTCTGAAAACCTGTCGTATTCTTCCCATCAAATGCTTTCGTTCCAGCATCAAGGAGCAATTTGACTATCTCATCAAGACCTGCAAAAGAGGCACTATCTAACGCACTAAAATCATCTTTATTTACATGGGTTAAAAAATTCTGAAAACCTGTCGTATTCTTCCCACCAAATGTTTCTTCTGCAGCATCAAGGAGCAATTCGACTATCTCATCATAGCCTGCAAAAGAGGCACTATTTAACGCACTAAAACCATCTTTATTTGCATGGGTTAAAAAATTCTGAAAACTTTTCGTATTATTTCCATTAAAAGTTTCTTTAGTAATAGTCAATAATTTTTTTACTAATTGAGCATAACCTTCCTTTGCAATAGCGTTTAATGCTGTAAATTTTTCTTTAGGATCAATCCAAAAATCAAAGTTCTTATTTTTTATAAAAATTCTTTGTCTATAATTACGCAATATATTAAGTAATAAATTATTCACAAAAGATTTATCATTAAAATTTAAATGAATTAAAAAATAAAATAAATTTTGTAAATATTGACTAAAATAATGAGGACTTCTACCTCTTTTAATCTTGTCTAATTCAGAGAAAATATTCTTCTCATTTCTTTGAAAAAAAGCGCTTTTTAAATTTTCTAAATTCTCATTTCTAAAATTAATCATACTCTAGTCACTCTAATTTTATAGTTACATTTTCCTCCCTAAAAATTCCCTATCCATTCTCGCATTTAAAAAAATTTAAAATCTATTAAAAGATTTTTAGAAAATCAATCTTTTGAACAGCTTGTCATAGGCACAAAACTTTGATTGAAATTAATAATATTATTAATAGTGCGAATGATGAGAACACAATTTTCTTCTTCTGAAAATTGGGATCCCACTAATTGCACTATTTCATTTATATTTTTCAGCAATCTGATCTAAAACATGCCCTTAATAATAGTTCCTTAAGGATTAACTTTATTGCATAAGGATTTTCTATCCCTTGCAAAAGATTAAACACATTTTCAAAACTCATAATATTACTCTCTATTCAACAAATAGCTCTGCTACACTTCAAACCCTAAAAAGTTTAGGCAGAATACTTTACCTTATAATAAACAAAAATAATTAATGAAATATTAAAGATCCTAAAAAAATTCTAGAAACTGAAGTAATAATAGAGCAGGAGTCGACTCATGCCGCTGTCCTCTTACAGAACCTTACTATCAAATACATGTTTTTATTGGAAAGAGGCATTTCTATAAATGTGCTTATTTTAACTGATCTTTACATAAAGTACTTAGCAGTGTTGCAAGAATCATACATCTGATAGCCTAGAGATTACATTTTTTAAGATAACGAGATATTTTATCGTGGCTTACATCTGCATATACTTCTTTCTTGCATAAGCTGTTGTGGTCTCTGGGGGTGATAGCCCTGGTCTGTTTTAAGGTTCTGGTGACTCCCAAATGGTCAAAATAATGGTATTAATGGGCCCAACTCCAAACTCCCCGGTACTTGAGAAACTAAGAGCTTTGGTGCTATAGAGTTTGACAACATTAACTGCGTGCTTAAGCCTCAAGCACAGGCAATCACTTGCTTCTAACTTCAGATAAAACAATAACAATTGCGTCGATCTAGACAATAACTCTCTTCTCAGGCACAATTCCCAAATGGTCAAAATAATGGTATTACATGGGCCTAATCTCAACCTCCTCGGCACTCGAGAAACTGAGACTTATGGTACTATACAGCTTGACAACATTAACCACGTGCTTAAAACTCAGGCGCAGGCAATGGGCTATGAGCTCTTATCTTACCAAAGCAACGCTGAATATGAGCTCGTTAACTACATTCAAGCAGCCTCTTCCCAAGAAATAGCTTTTATTATCATTAATCCTGCAGCCTATACACATACCAGCGTTGCATTACGTGATTCGCTGTTAGCGGTGGGTATTCCCTTTATTGAAGTACACCTCTCTAATATTAAAGCACGTGAATCATTCCGCCATACTTCTTACCTTGCTGACATCGCAGTGGGCAGCATTATGGGCTTTGGTGCTTATAGTTATGAGCTCGCTCTTAATGCAACGCATCATTATCTAACCAATAGGAAATAATTATGGACACCCGAAAAATCAAAAAACTAATTGAGCTTGTGAAAGAAACCGGGATTGGAGAATTAGAGGTAAAATCTGGAGAAGAATCGGTTCGTATTAATGCGACTTCTTCACCATCGACCCCAGCTATGACACCACCTTCTACTATCGCAACACCACACTCCCCACCTATTACTATGGCAGCCTCACAAGAACCTGTTAAAAAAGAAGCTAAAAAAACACCAGAAGGTTATCCAATCAAATCACCCATGGTCGGTACAGTCTATCTAGCAACAGAACCTGGAGCCGCGCCTTTTGTGGCTGTAGGACAACATGTAGAGACTGGCGATGTATTATGTTTAATTGAAGCTATGAAGATGTTTAATAAAATTGAAGCAGATCGATCAGGAACTCTTAGTGCACGTCTGGTGGATAATGAGCAGCCAGTTGAGTACGATCAACCACTATTTATTATTGATACCGACAAATAAGAATATTCTGTGGTTGGTATCAAAAAACCCATACGATTTGCTACGAGATCTATTAAGGTAAAAAATGATGTTTAAGAAAATTCTTATTGCCAACCGTGGTGAAATTGCATTGCGTATCCTACGCGCCTGTAAAGAATTAGGTATAAAAACAGTAGCAGTTTACTCCACAGCCGATGCTGATCTAATGCATGTTCGATTGGCTGATGAGGCAGTTTGTATCGGACCTGCCAATAGCGCACATAGTTACTTAAACATTCCTGCTCTTATCAGTGCTGCAGAAATCACAAACGTTGAGGCCATTCATCCTGGTTATGGATTTCTAGCAGAAAATGCTGACTTTGCAGAACAAATTGAAAAGGCAGGCTTTGTGTTTATTGGTCCTAGCGCCCCTATTATTCGTTTAATGGGCAATAAGGTCTCAGCTATTAAGGCAATGAAAAAAGCAGGCATTTCTTGCATTCCAGGTTCAGATGGTGCACTCGATGATAACAATAAAAAAAACCTTACCCTGGCTGAAAAAATTGGCTATCCCATTATTATTAAAGCATCCGGCGGCGGTGGTGGACGCGGCATGCGCATTGTACGTAGTCATCATGAACTACTCAATGCAATCGCTATGACAAAAACAGAAGCAGCGGCTGCCTTTGGCACAGATGAAGTCTATATGGAGAAGTTTTTAGAAAATCCGCGCCATATTGAAATACAGATCTTATCTGATGGCCAAGGTCATGCAGTTCATTTAGGGGAACGAGATTGTTCAATTCAAAGACGCCATCAAAAAGTATTAGAAGAAGCGCCTGCATTAGGTATTACTGATGAACAACGCCATGACATCGGGCAGAATTGTGTCGATGCTTGTATTGCGATCCAGTATCGCGGGGCAGGAACTTTCGAATTTCTCTACGAGCAAGGGGTGTTTTATTTCATTGAAATGAATACACGAATCCAGGTAGAGCATCCTGTTACTGAAATGGTGACAGGAATTGATATCGTCAAAGAACAAATTTCTATTGCTGCAGGGAATCCATTAAGCTTTACCCAAGACGCTATTCGCATTAAAGGCCACGCCATCGAATGTCGTATTAACGCAGAAGACCCTAAAAGCTTTATGCCTTGCCCTGGAAAAATCAATTTATACCATCCTCCAGGAGGTTTCGGTGTGCGCATGGATTCTCACTTATACAGCGGTTACTATGTGCCACCGTACTATGATTCATTAATTGGAAAATTAATTACCTTTGGTGAAACACGCACTATTGCAATCGCCCGTATGCAAAATGCTTTAAGTGAACTTGTCATCGATGGTATCAAATCCAATATTGAGCTACATCAGGATTTGTTAGACGATAAAAATTTTCAGCAAGGAACCCAAACTATTCATTACCTAGAACAAAAATACAAGGTATCATAGTGCCTAAAGTGATGTAAAAAGATAATATATCGGGTTAAAGTTGCTTTTTGCATCTATTGATATGGAAAAGACCAATACATGGAGTAATTAATTATGTCTTATATTATATTTGCCAGATGGTTTGGCTTTATTTCAACTATTTTATCTATAGGAATTTTATTTAACTTAGATGATGCCAAAATAATGGCAAAAAATATGGCAGATACTGACTCAGGGTATATCATGGGCGGTGTATTGCCTATTATATTCGGTTCCTTAGCATTTATGCAGCACAGTATCTTTAATTTTAGCTGGCAGCTTGTAATCACTCTCATCAGTCTTTTTATGCTCGCTATTGGAATATTTAGGGTATTATTTGTGCGACATTGGAAAGCTTTGATGCATCGTCACTTAGACAAAATACCTGCCCTATTTAGTTTATTTGGTCTTATGTTTGGTTTGCTTTTAATATATGTGGGTTACATTGCACCCATAGTAGACTATAAACCTAATTTAACGCCTTAAGATTTTTTAAGACCTACTGAACTTCATGATACAATAATGAACTTGCTATCTCTTAGGATCTAGAGTAGTTCTATGATAAACGATACATAGGGATATCGAATGTTGAAAAGATGTTTCAAAAAAATATCACTCGCAATAATCGTCAGTGCATTTCTTATCAACCTAGCAGGATGTCAACATATGATGCTAGGCGTGTTAAATCCTAAGGGCGTTATCACTTATCAAGAAAGAGAGCTATTATTTGATGCGCTAGCACTCATGCTCATTGTGGTCATCCCTGTCATTATCATGAGCTTCGCTTTTGTGCTTCGCTATCGTGCATCTTATAAAACATCAGAATATCAACCTAAATGGAGCCATAATTTATTCCTTGAATCTATTTGGTGGGGAGTACCATGTATTATTATTGTAATCTTGGGCATTATTACTTGGAAAAAAACACATGAACTAGACCCTTATCGAAAAATAAATATTCCTGGTAAACCTATGCTCATTAAAGCGGTCGCGTTACCTTGGAAGTGGCTTTTTATCTACCCTGAGTATCATATTGCAACGATTAATTTTCTTGAAATTCCACGCAATCGACAAGTTGAGTTTTGGTTAACTTCTGATAATGTCGCGATGAGTGCTTTTTTTATCCCGCAATTAGGCAGTCAAATTTATACCATGGCCGGAATGCGTACTCGATTACATTTACTAGCCACTAAAGCAGGTACTTATGACGGACTTAATGCTCAGTATAATGGGGATGGTTTCTCTGATATGCACTTTAAAGTAAACGTTGTCACAGCCGATGCAATGGAGTCATGGATTCACAAAATCAAACAATCACCCCACCATTTAACGATCACAGAGTATCAAAAGCTCACACAACCTTCCACAGCTTCTCCTGTGATTTACTATTCTTCGTTCCAGTCCGGTTTATTTGAGCATATTATTAGACAGTACAAGAAACTCAGCCTTGAGCCTATTAAGGCCAATTAATAAAAAAGGGATCCTTATGCTACAAAAACTCTTTTTTGGCAAACTGACTTTTGATGCCATTCCCTTTCATACCCCAATTATTATGGGGGCCGGTATTTTTATGGCAGTCCTGTTATTGGGGGCTTTATTACTGATTACCGTCACTAAAAAGTGGGCTTATATCTGGAAGGAATGGGTCAGTTCTGTAGATCATAAAAAAATTGGGATCATGTATATCTTGCTAGCTGCTGTGATGTTATTACGCGGATTCTCTGATGCCATATTGATGCGATCCCAACAAGCATTAGCAGCAGGAACTCATATGGGCTACCTCCCTCCAGAGCATTATGACCAGATCTTTACAGCCCATGGCGTTATTATGATTTTCTTTGTGGCGATGCCCTTTGTATTCGGCTTATTGAATATCGCAGTCCCTCTACAGATTGGTGCTAGAGACGTTGCTTACCCTTATCTCAATTCATTAAGCTTTTGGATGACTTTTGTCGCAGCCATGTTATGTAATGTCTCTTTAGTATTAGGTAGTTTTGCGGCTACTGGTTGGTTAGCCTACCCACCACTTTCAGAACTACATTATAGCCCAGGCGTTGGTGTGGACTATTATATTTGGGCATTACAAATTGCGGGCGTAGGAAGCTTGTTAAGTGCCATTAATTTTATTGCGACCATTCTTAAAATGCGATGTCCAGGCATGACTTTAATGAAAATGCCAGTTTTTGTTTGGTCATCATTATGTGCTTCCATCCTAGTAGCGCTTGCATTCCCAATTTTAACAGTTTCTTTAGGCTTGCTAGCACTTGACCGCTTACTAGATATGCACTTTTTTACTCAGCACGCAGGTGGAAACATCATGATGTATATCAACCTCATCTGGGCATGGGGACATCCTGAAGTCTATATTCTTATTTTACCCGCCTTTGGTATATTCTCAGAAATAGTCGCTACATTTAGTCGGAAAAAATTATTCGGTTACACCACTATGGTCTATGCTATTGCAATTATTACCTTCTTATCTTTCATTGTATGGTTACATCACTTTTTCACTATGGGCTCAGGTGCTAGTGTCAATACCTTTTTTGGTATCACCACCATGATCATTGCCATTCCTACAGGAGTCAAAGTATTTAACTGGTTATTTACTATGTATAGAGGCAAAATTACTCTAGATACTCCAATGCTTTGGGTGATTGCTTTTTTTACCACTTTTGCTATCGGTGGCATGACAGGAGTATTGATGTCAATTCCTCCTGTTGATTTTCAAACTCATAACAGCCTATTTTTAGTCGCCCATTTTCATAACGTGATTATTGGTGGTGCTATTTTCGGCTATTTTGCAGGACTTATTTACTGGTTTCCGAAAGCCTTCGGTTTTCAACTAGATGAGAAGTGGGGCAAGTGGTCCTTTGGTTTTTGGGTAGCTGGTTTTTACATTGCTTTTATGCCACTGTATTTACTAGGTTTGATGGGCGTTATGAGGCGGACACATCATTATGCTAATATGGCCTTACAGCCTTATTTTATTATAGCGGCTCTAGGATCTGCTTTAGTGCTCATTGGTATCGGATTACAAATAGTACAATTGATTGTCAGCATTAAAAAACGAGCTCAATTACGCGACAAAACTGGTGATCCTTGGAATGGTCGTACTTTAGAATGGTCTACAAGTTCTCCTGCCCCCTTTTATAATTTTGCAAATATCCCCGTTGTTTCCAAACTCGATCAGTACTGGGAAAATAAACAACAGGAAAAAAAAGAGACACTTACCCATACTGTTAATCAATATCATGATATTCAGATGCCCAAAAATACCCCAACTGGTTTTATAGTCGCTCTCTTTTCAGGACTCTTTGGATTCTCTATAGTCTGGCATATGTGGATACCAGCAGGCCTTGGCTTCTTAGGCATTGTCGCTACTGTGCTCGCCCACACTTTCTATACCAATACAGATTATTTTATTAAAGCAGAAACCGTAAAAAAAACAGAACAAGCGCATAAAGAGGCCACATTATGAGCAGTGCAGAACTAACAGCCCATCATCACGATACTGACTCAACGGATGTTTTTGGATTTTGGCTCTATATTATGACAGATTGCATTTTGTTTGCCTCATTATTTGCTACTTATTTAGTATTACATCATCCAGGTGCCTTAGGACCAGCACTTAAACCCTATATTCAACTTCCTTACGTGCTGGGAGAAACCTTCTTTTTATTGGCCAGTAATTTAGCCTTTGGTCTGGCAATACTCGGTCTTTACAAAAATAAACTCAAAACAGTACAGCTTTGGCTGGTAATCACTTTCCTCCTAGGAGCTGGCTTTGTCACAATGGAAATCAATGAATTTATACATTTGGCTCATGAAGGCTATAGCTGGCATGTCAGTGGTGCTGCCTCAGCCTTTTTTACACTAGTGGGAACCCATGGCTTTCATGTGAGTATTGGATTATTCTGGATTTTAATCATGATGATTCAACTCCCCATAATGAAAATTAGTAAGCTCACCAAAAAGCGTATGACTTATCTTGGGCTATTTTGGAATTTTCTAGATATTGTATGGATTTTTGTATTTACAATCGTTTATTTAATGGGAGCCATGTAATATGACGACATCTCACCTATCTGGGCCTGATTATGGAACTGGCCAAAAAAAATTAGGAACCTACCTTATTGGTATTGGTTTATGCGTTATTCTAACATTGATTCCATTTGCGACTGTCATGTCTGGTCGATTTATCAGGGAATATACTTTTTCGATTATTATTACCTGCGCCATTTTACAATTTTTAGTTCAAGTTATTTATTTTCTAAGACTTAATGCTAAAACAGCGCAAGGTCAAATGAACCTGATGTCAGGAGTGTTTACTGTATTAATTCTAGCGGTCGTTATTGGCGGTTCTTTATGGATTATGTGGCATCTAAATTATAACATGATGCATTAGTTTCTTTATCAGCCCAATTACGCGGCACTAAATAGTACTCATAAAGCCGAGCCTCTTCACTACCAGACTCTGGCTTATAATCATATTCAAATACTAGTTGAGGAGGTAGAGAAACCAGAATAGATTCAACACGACCACCGCTTTGCAGACCAAATAAAGTACCTCGATCATAAACTAGATTAAATTCAACGTAGCGCCCACGGCGATAGAGCTGAAAGCGACGTTGACGATCACAGTAAGGGGTATGCTTGCGACGCTGTACAATCGGTAAATAGGCTTTAAGATAACTATCACCAATTTGTTTTATGAAGTTAAAACAACGATCAAATTCCCATTCATTGATATCATCAAAAAATAAGCCACCGATACCACGCGGTTCTTGACGATGTTTTAAATAAAAGTAATGATCGCACCAGGTTTTAAAACGTGAATAAACATCCTGACCAAAGGGAAGACAGGCAGCTTTTGCAACCTGATGCCAGTGTTGACAATCTTCTTCAAAACCATAGTAAGGCGTTAGATCATAGCCCCCACCAAACCACCAAACAGGATCTGCTCCCTCCTTTTCAGCAATAAAAAAACGAATATTTGCATGTGAGGTAGGCACATAAGGGTTACAAGGATGCACAATAATAGACAAACCCAAAGCTTGAAAATGACAACCTGCCAATTCAGGGCGGTTTATAGTGGCAGTCTTCGGAAGATGGCTGCCAATAATATGTGAAAAATTAACACCTGCTCGCTCAAATACAGCACCTGCTTCTAAAACACACGTACGCCCCCCCCCTCCTGCTTCAGCATGCTTCCATGAATCTTCACTAAAGGCAGCAGCTCCATCCTCTTGGGCTAACATTTGGCAAATGTAATCTTGCAAACCCATAAAATATTGCTTTACTGCAACAACATTAGTCTTTATGTCCACTTCAACCATGATTTTCCCTCTCAGCAAACATAACTTTTGAGCCTTTAATTAATGCCAATCCTTTCGCATAAACAGAATAATCAGGCTCTAACAAATTTTCTACCTCTTTTTGTGTTAATGCTAAGGCTAAAATGGGGGCCAGTGAAGCTGATTGAATATAGAAATCACTGTGAGCGCGAATCGACGGGCGAGAGAAAATGCCACCATAACCTACAAAACGATCGACAAATGCTTTAGTATCCACATCATTCATTCCATCGCCCACATGCATTAGAGTGGGATAATGCAACTTTATTTGTTGCACTAATTTACTTTTGCCTTGAGCAGCAGTTAATAAAGAATGAGGATTAAAACCAATATAGTTTCCATGATTATCAAACTTCACTTCTACGGCATACACGCAAGAGGCAGCAATACCTAAAGATTCTGCAAAAATAGTGACAGCTGGTTTCAAACCAGCTGACATAATAAAAACAGTCTTACCCAATTTCTGTAAAATATTAACCACACACTCCACATCAGGACTACATTGCTCAAAATAAGCATTGCCTAATGCTTCCACTTGATCTTGTCGTGGTTTTACTAGATTCAAACGTTTTTCATAAAGATCTGGAGTCATACCAGATGATATCATCGCTTCTGATGTTAGGGATTGAACTACTTCCCCTACTCCATTTTGTACAGCCAGTTCATCAATACCTTCTAACTGGCTTAAGGTTCCATCACAATCAAAAATGACAGCATCTAATGTTTGTTGCATTTGCCATGAAAAATTCATAAGATAGCTACCTTACCTCAAAAAAACAACAGTGTATACTTTTTAAAACTATCATTGAATTTAGATTTTTAATTTTTTAAAACTATTGACACAAAGTTTTTAATTCTAACATAGACTTGCTTTTTGTAAAAAAAACTTTAATCTGTAGCCTTTTTCATCAGCTAAAAAGTAGTCTAGTTAAAAATGTTTAAAATCCAAATTCTCAATAATATTGCAACTCCTGGGCTCAATATATTCCTAGAAAAAAATTATAAAATTGATAATCACATTGCTTCACCTGACGGCATTCTTCTTCGTTCTTTTAATATGCACGATATGAACGTGCCAGAGTCAGTGCGTATTATCGGTCGTGCCGGTGCAGGGACTAATAACATTCCTATTAATAAACTGACAGAACTTGGCATACCTGTTCTCAATACACCTGGTGCCAATGCAAATGCTGTTAAAGAACTAGTTATTGCAGGAATGCTGCTCGCTTGTCGCAACATTTGCTCTGCACGAGACTATGTACAACAGATTGAAGGCAATGACCAAAGCTTAAAAGAACAAGTTGAAAAAAACAAAAAACATTTTTCAGGATTTGAGTTACCTGGAAAAACAATGGGGGTGATTGGGCTGGGCAATATCGGTGTTAAAGTGGCTAATGCAGCCCGTTACTTAGGCATGAATGTGATTGGCTATGATCCAGCTATGACAGTAAAAAATGCTTGGGAACTTAGATCATCAGTACAGAAAGCAGAACAGGTCGAAGAAGTATTCAAAAAATCGGACTTTATTTCCTTACATATCCCACTTGTTGAGGCTACCAAACACTTTATTAGCGACCAGCAGTTTCACCTTATGAAAAAAGGAGTCATATTACTTAACCTAGCTCGCGATGGCATTGTGGACCCTAATGCACTTCTAAATGCACTGGAAAATAATGAGGTACGAAGCTATGTTTGCGACTTCCCCAATAATCAATTTAAAAACCATCCTAAAGTGATATCACTGCCCCATTTAGGGGCCTCAACTCAAGAAGCTGAGGAAAACTGTGCTGTCATGATTGCTCAACAAGTACGGGACTATTTAGAGAATGGACATATTAGTAATTCGGTTAATTTCCCAAATATCAAAATGAGCCGAACTGAAGGTTATCGAATGGCATTGGTTAATAAGAATGTTCCCAATATGGTGGCACAGATTTCTACGATACTCTCTAATTCAGGTATTAACATCATTGATATGATTAATAAATCACGCAATCAAGTCGCCTATACATTGATAGATATTAATCAAAAAGTATCCGATGATTTATTAAAACAAATGATGGGGATTGATGGCATCATTCAAGTACGAACAATACCTACTCTAGAACCATGTAAAAAGTAACCCAATTAACACTATGGTATCACTGACTTAACAAATGGTATGGTGATACGACGTTGTTCCACTAAAGTAGCTTTCTCTAGACAATTTAAAATATTAAACAGCTCGCTTAGGTTGCGCGATTTATGATGCAATAAATATTGTGCTACTGTTTCTGGCAAAATAAGCCCTCGATTCTTTGCACGAATAATAAGTGCTGTGAGTTTCTGTGAGTCATTGAGTGACTTTACTTGAAACGATAGGCCCCATGCTAAACGTGAACGCAGATCTTCTAAATGACAAGGTAATCCTGTAGGTGAATGACTGCCAGAGACAATAAAACAATGATCCTGATCACGTATGCGATTATAAAAGTGAAGCAGTGCTTCTTCCCACAGCGCATTATTTAAAACAGCATTAATATTATCCAAACAAATTAAGTCCACTTGGTCCAAGCCTTCTAATATTTCTGGATTAAAGTGGCCATATTCATTCAAATCAAGGTAGACTGCTGAAGTAGTAGGACTCAGCTCGTGACAACAAGCTTGCAATAAATGGCTTCGTCCAACGCCTTCTGCTCCCCAAAGATAAATAAAAGACTCTCCTTTACTTAATATGCAGTCTTTTAATGCAGCGACTATGGACTCATTACCCCCTGGAAAAAAGTTAGCAAAAGTAGCATCATCTCGTAAGCTCAGACCTAATATTAATTGTGAACTCATTAGGGCACTCATCTTTGCCAGCGATACAACAAATCAACCTGGTGCTCTAGAGCACCAGGTTGATTTAAAAGCACAAAATGTGGCTCTGATGCCAAGGCATTCGACAAGGCTTGTTCACCACCTGCTACCCTAACGCACAGTAGTACACCAGAATCACTCATCTTGCGAGTCATTACCTTTGCCACAGGAGTAAGATGACGCAGCATCGATAATACCGTGACATAATCCTCTAAATTCTTAACCTGACTGACCTCTAAAGTCACATCAGTTTGTAATGCTTGGTCATCAACCATTGCCAACTGATTGGCCATCAAATTCACCATATCATTAACAGCACGTTGCAACAAAATCTCTATGGAATCGGCCTTGCTATCCCACTGATAAGGTACTCCTTTTGCTAATAAGAGCCAACGCCCCTGCCATTGATGATCATTTTCTCGCACATAGCCTCCTAAAATTGCATCCGCTCCGTAACGCATCACCGCCTGTTGTAATAAAGATCGATTAAAAGGATCTTTTGAGCTAATCAAGGATTGATCTTGCAAGTCCATAGTAGGAAATAAAATGGGAACTCCTCGTAATTGGGCTGTTTTTTGAACTTCCTGTGATAAATATATATCATTAGTACTTGATAGCAACGTCGCATTGCCATGACTGACCATTTGTATCCACATCAATGTTAATAGTCGGTGGTCTGACCAAGTCGCCTGCCCCAAACTGTGCAATAACTGCTTCAACGCTGTTTCATTAAAGGTAACACGCAAAATCAACTGTGAAGAATGATCTGCCAAGATCTGATTGAGATAATCATAACTCTGAATCAGCTGATTTACTTGGCCAAGAGCTTCTTGAATCATAGGGACAGTCATGATCTTGGGATTACCACTGAGCTTGACCAATACCTGGCTTAGTGCTTTAGGTAATGCGATTTGACGTGCTGCCAATGAGGTACCATTGACGGGGATCATAGCAATATTTAAATGAGAGACTGTCGCAGCTGTTGCCACATTGACTGCAAAAAAAACAGAAAAGATCAAATAAAAAAAATGCCGGCGCATGCAGGAGCTTCCCCCTCCTTTCCTGTTTGGATCTTAGTATACTGCGAAGATTCATCAGGATCTATCCCCCTTGCTTGAAAGCGCCCTAATAATTCTACTACAATGACGCTTTTTTCTAACAAGAGTAGATCAAATGGGCATTCATAATCGTTCCAAAAAAAATCTCACCTATCAAGCAGCCGGTGTTGACCTTGATAAGGCAAACCACCTTATCAATGATATAAAAGTGATCGCAAAAAAAACGCATCGGTCAGGCATCGTCAACGAGCTTGGCCACTTTGGTGCTTTTTTTCAAATCCCAACCCATTATAAACAACCTCTTCTGGTATCTGGCACCGATGGTGTCGGTACCAAGCTGAAACTGGCTCACGATTTGAATCATCATGATACCATTGGGATTGATCTGGTCGCTATGTGCGCTAATGATATCGTTTGTCACGGTGCTGAACCTCTATTTTTTCTCGACTATTACGCGACTGGCCAACTCGAATTTCAACAATCAATTAACATCATGAAAGGAATTGGCACAGGCTGTAAGCTAGCCGGTATGGCTCTCATTGGGGGAGAAACTGCTGAGATGCCAGGAGTTTACAACGGTTCTGATTATGATCTTGCCGGCTTCTGCGTCGGTGTTGTGGAACGACCCAAAGTGATCGACGGCCATACGGTGCAAATTGACGATGTCATTATCGCCTTGGCTTCATCTGGTCCACACTCTAACGGTTACTCTTTTATTCGTAAAATCATTGACACAGTCGGTGCCAATTATAGCAATAAATTCCATCACCATACTTTAGGCAAGACTTTATTAACACCTACAAAAATTTATGTAAAATCCATTTTAAACTTACTAAAGCACGTCGATGTGCATGGAATAGCGCATATCACAGGCGGTGGTTTATTAGAAAATATCCCCCGCTGTCTACCAACAGGAACTCAAGCTGTTTTAAATCAAAAGAGCTGGCAGCCTCCTGCTATTTTTCAATGGTTACAACAACAAGGTAATGTTGCCGATGATGAAATGTATCGTTGTTTTAACGTGGGCGTTGGTATGGTCATCATTGTATCCTCAAAAGAAGTCAGTACAACTTTAGATTGCCTAAAAGCTAGCGGGGAAAATGCTTGGGTCATAGGTACTGTACACTCTTCAGATCAAAAACCGGCTGTCGTTTTCCAATGATCAATATTATCGTACTCATTTCTGGAAACGGTAGTAACTTACAAGCCATTATTGATGCCCAGCTTAATATCAATATTAGGGCAGTTATCAGTAATAAATCGAATATAAAAGGTTTAGAACGTGCAAAAAACGCCCAAATCCCAACTCAAATTATTGATTCCCATCATTTTGATTCTCGTGAGGCATTTGACAATGCATTAAAAAAGCACATAGAAGTCTATCAGCCTGATCTAATCGTATTAGCTGGCTTTATGCAACGCCTAGGAGCCCATTTTGTGAGTTGCTATGAGGGGAAAATTATTAATATTCATCCTTCATTATTACCTAAATATCCTGGACTACATACACATCAAAAAGTACTCAAGAACCATGATAAAGAACATGGCACCAGTATCCATTTTGTTAATAAAGATTTGGATAAAGGCCCTTTAATTGCTCAATCAAAATTCACAGTAAGCCCTGACGATACTGAAGAGTGCCTAAAGTTACGCGTTCAAAGACAGGAGCACCAACTCTATCCTGCTGTACTGGCCTTATTTGCTGATCACCGTATCGTACTTAAAAACTCTATCGTTTTGCTAGATGGTCAACCAATAGATCCTTGTACCGTATTAATAGAATGAACTGTGTAACTATAGCTTATTTTTGAGTACTATACTTAAGTCAATCGCTAAAGTTTTTCTAAAAAATCTTTTCAAATCAACTAATAATTTACTTAATTTAATGAAATGAAGTTTACTTTATTTAAGCCTTTGGGCTATAATAAAATAGATAGTGGCTAAGTTTTTATCTCTTTTTATGTATAATAAAAAGTCTTGCCTTTATTAATTGAAACAGGTACTCGGAGCATCTATGGTCAAATCAGAGCTTATTAATCGCATCGCAAGTCAACAAGACTCTTTGTCACTAAAGGATGTTGAGTTGAGTGTTAACCATATTTTGGAACGGATGAGCTCTAATCTTGGTAAAGGTGGGCGTATTGAAATTCGAGGTTTTGGCAGTTTTAGTCTGCATTATCGCCCACCACGAAAAGCACACAACCCAAAAACAGGTGAACGCGTTTATACAGAAGCAAAATACACACCCCACTTCAAACCTGGCAAAGACCTTCGTGAACGTGTTGATCAAAGTCGTTTGACTACCAAGATTAAAGAAGACGACGAAGAGAACGAAGCTGATCTTTAGAGACTGTTTACATGGACTCTGCTAGCTATAAAACGTGTTGAATCTTAATCTCCACGCTTTTCCTCAAGGTAAGCTAATGTAAACAGTTCCTAACGTGTGTATTTTTTAATTTTCATGATTATTCTCTACTATGGTAAATCCTGGAACAGCTGCATCACCAAATAATGTGTTTGCTTTCTTGATTACAGGCTGTGATTGGTAGCTTGCTATTAATTCTCTTATCTTTTTCAAATGAACCTCATTTGAACGTACTGCAATAATATCGACATAAGGTGAATTAATAGCTTCTTTAAATAAAATATGCTGTGAAAGTAACAAGCCAGCAGCCAGTGCATAATTGGTATTAATAGCAGCCAATGAAAGACTATTTAGTGCACGAGGTAACTCAGCAGCATCTAATGCAATAAAATGTAATTTCTTCGGATTACTCACAATATCTAATGGTGTCGCATTGATATTGGCATGAGGACGTAAACGAATCAATCGAGCACTTTGCAATAATAATAAAGCACGCGCCTCATTACTTGGATCATTAGGGATACCTACCATAGCACCTTGTTTTAATTGCGATAGTTTATGAATACCAGCAGAATAGAGTGCCATAGGATATAAAAACGTTTTGGCCACTGGAGCGATCTTATAACCATAGGCTTGAACCTGTGATTCTAAATAAGGTTGATGTTGAAAAGCATTCGCCTCTATACTGCCATCAGCAAGTGCCGTATTAGGGAGATTATAATCGCTAAACACAACTATTTTTACATTTAATCCATAGCGCTGTTTTGCGACTCGTTGGGCAACCCGCATCAATGCTACTTCAGGTCCTGCAATCACTCCTACCTTAATCGTGTTGGGTGATTCTTTTTGATGGCAAGCACTAGTCCCTAAAATACAGGTAATAACCATCACTAAACCTAATTTTTTAAACATCACCTAGAGAACCTCACTTTAGTTGACGATCACGTGATACATAGAACGCGACACGATCACCGATCCATTGCATCAATTGCACCAAAACAATCAATACTCCTATAGTGATGATCATCACAAAGATATCAAAACGCTGATACCCATAGCGAATCGCTAAATCACCTAGACCACCACCACCTACCGCACCTGCCATTGCTGAATAACCCACTAAAGTAATTAGAGTTAAGGTAATTCCTCGGATAATACCTGGCAACGCTTCAGGGATTAGCACATAATGAATCACCTGCATGGGTGTTGCTCCCATTGATTGGGCAGCTTCTACTAAACCTGCAGGTACTTTCTCCATTGCACTTTCTACAAGACGTGCTAAAAACGGAATGGCAGCAACAGCAAGGGGCACCATCGCAGCTATTGTACCAATCGATGTGCCAACAATAAAACGAGTCAATGGTGTAATAGCTACCATTAAAATAATAAATGGGATCGAACGAACTATATTGACAATCCATGCAACGAAACGATTGATTGTAATGCCTTGCAAAATCTGACCTTGACGTGTCACTAACAAAACAATGCCAAGTGGTAAGCCTAAGATGACCGCTATGACACAAGAAACAATCACCATACTGATTGTTTGCCCTGTCGATTCAAGCAAAAATAGGATCATCTGCAGCGACATAGCCTAATACCTCTAATGTTAATTTTTTCTCTTTTAATGCCTGTATCGCACGCTGTGTTTCGTCGACTTCTCCCGCTACTGTAACAATCATCATACCAATCATATCAGCACGTAGACACTCTAAATTAGCTTGTAGAATATTAATGCATACTCTAAATTGTCTAAGCCATTCACTTATCATAGGCTCTGTAGCCTTATGCCCACTAAAAGTGATTCGTATTACTATATGATCTTTTGGCATTCGTTCCGAATGTAATTGCTTTTGCAACAACACTGGCAACTTAGAATTAAAAACTGATTCAACAAATGTTTTAGTAATATTAGTTTTGGGCATTTTAAATAATGAGACCACATCAGATTGCTCAACAATCCGGCCATTCTCTAACACTGCAATTTGATCTGCTATGGATTTAATAACTTGCATTTCATGAGTAATCAACAAAATCGATAACTTCATTTTCTGATGAATGCTTTTGATTAAATCTAAAATAGAAGCAGTGGTTTCTGGATCTAAAGCTGAGGTCATTTCATCACAAAGTAATATCGTTGGTTTTGTTGATAAGGCACGAGCAATTGCAACCCTTTGCTTTTGACCACCACTTAACTGGCTTGGATAAGCCTCTACCCGATGTTCTAATCCAGTAAGCTCTAACAAAGGGTGCACCACTTGCTCAATCTCATGCTGTGTTTTCTTCAGCAATTGTAACGGTAGTGCTACATTGTCATAGACAGTGCGTGTTGATAATAAATTAAAATTTTGAAAGATCATGCCAATACGATGACGTGCCTGACGCAATGCATGATTTGATAAAGTCGTGAGCTCTTGACCATTGACTTGGACTGAACCAC
The DNA here is from genome assembly GCA_965214015.1 of Coxiellaceae bacterium. Taxonomy (GTDB): domain Bacteria; phylum Pseudomonadota; class Gammaproteobacteria; order Coxiellales; family Coxiellaceae; genus CBDCAS01. The sequence continues at coordinate 34,999 of CBDCAS010000022.1, read as the reverse complement.
AAGTGGGTCGTTCCAATAAATTAATACAACGAATTAAAGTACTTTTACCAGCACCGCTGCGACCAATAACACCAAAAATACCTCCCAATGGTACCGATAAACTCACCTCTTTTAGTGCAACAAGGGTCCCTGTTTTGGTGTTGTAACTTTTACTAACCTGGTTTAATTGAATCATCAATGGCTCGCTTTAGCCGTATTTGTATAAGCGCCCGCAAGCTGTTGCTCAAATCGGCGCAAAGGCATAGTAGCATAAACTAAGTGACTGGCAGTGTCACCCCCTGTTGGCCCTGATATTTGCCATTGCGATCCGCATAAGAGGTTTCACACACTTCATCTGACTCTAAAAACAACATTTGCGCAACGCCTTCATTTGCATAAATTTTCGCAGGCAACGTCGTCGTATTGGAGAACTCTAGCGTCACATGTCCTTCCCATTCAGGCTCCAAAGGAGTCACATTGACAATAATACCACAACGAGCATAAGTTGACTTACCTAAACAAATCGTCAATACATTGCGTGGGATTCTAAAATATTCTACCGTACGCGCTAATACAAACGAATTGGGTGGAATAATACAAACTTCTGCCTGAACATCTAAAAAACTATTAGAATCAAAGTCTTTTGGATCAACAATGGCAGAGTTAATATTAGTAAATACCTTAAACTCACTGGCACAACGTACGTCATAACCATAACTAGAAGTCCCATAAGAAATTATTTTCTTATCATGACAAGAACGCACTTGATAGGCTTCAAAAGGTGATATCATATGACGCTCTATAGCCATACGACGTATCCATTGGTCTGATTTAATTGACATACTCTCTCCTTACTCAACAACAATGTCAGGGAAGGTAGCAACATTTTTTTTCAACTGAATAGCAATTTTATCGGCTATCTTGGCATAACATTTTGCCAGCGCATCTTGCGGTGCTGACAATAGAAGCGACTTCCCTTGATCACTGGCTTGGCGAATGGCTAACGCTAAAGGTAATTGTCCTAATAAAGGAAGATGATAAGCCTTTGCTAAGGCATCACCACCTAAAGTGCCAAAAATCGCTGCTTCATGATGGCAAAAAGTACATTGATAAGTACTCATGTTTTCAATAATACCCAAGACTGGAACCTGCATTTTATTAAACATTTCAATAGCTTTGCGAGCATCTAATAAAGCAAGCTCCTGTGGTGTCGTAACGATAATAACCCCATCTATCGCAACTTTTTTTGATAAGCTTAGCTGAATATCTCCCGTTCCTGGAGGCAAATCAACCACCAAAAGATCAAGATTAGACCAATGGGTTTGGAAGAGCATTTGCTCCATCCACTTGCTAATCATCGGACCACGTAACACCATAGGCGTATTAGCATCAACCAAATAACCCATGGACATCGTCTGCAAGCCATCAACTTCAAAAGGGCTAAAACCTTCACCCTTTCTTTTTAAGGCAGGTCGGTTCTGAACGCCTAGCATTCGCGGCTGATTAGGACCATAAATATCGGCATCTAACACACCAACACGCAAACCTTGTTGTTGCCAAGCTATCGCTAAATTCAGCGCTGTAGTCGATTTTCCTACACCCCCTTTACCCGACCCGACGGCAATCAACTGCCTTACCTGAGGCAATCGTCGCCTTTGCAAGCCACTCATATGTACTTCACTCATACTAACTTCTCGCCACTGATTTGCTCAAAAAATTAGAATAACAAAAATTATTTCTGCTTGCTGGATATTTTAACGAGCCTCTGCTGCACGTACTTATAAGATATTATCAGAGCTATTTATAATATAGCCCAGTAGGTACATCAAAACCATTACCAATAGTATTACCACACCCGCTTAATTCACCCGTTGACGGATTAATATTGCAAAAATTGACAACTCTTGATAAACCACCCGCTATATAAGCACGAGTACCCATAGGGTTCAATACAATACCTTGTGAGAAACCAAACTGATAACTACCACCAGTAGCACCGCAGTTGCTAAATGTACCTGTAGCTGGATCCACATCACAGCGGAAAACAATATTATTCCCTGTAGTAATATAGGCATGCGTCCCGTTATTATTAATGGCTATATCCGTTGGATTAAGAAGACCTGTAGCACCCGTATTGGAACAATTGCTAAATGCTCCTGTAGCCACATCAACATCACAACGTACTACAGTCCTCAAAACAAGCTCAGTGACATACACACGAGTTCCTGCTGCATTAAATGCTAGATTAACAGGTTGATTAAATGTGCCAGCATCAGCACAGCTACTTAGTAATCCCGTATCCGCGTTAATATTACAACGTCTAATCTTATTTTGACTAACTACAAATATTATTGTGCCAGCGGAGTTGAGAGCAAGACCTACAGGTTGATTAAGCCCTGCACCACCTGCATTGATACAGTCACTAAAATTGCTAGCTGCACTCACATTACAGAGAATGACTCGATTATCCCCACGATTCGTAATATAAGCGCGTGTAGAGTTAGTGTTTAATACAATATCAGCCGGTTCATTAAGGGCTTTAGCGCCTGTATCAGTACAGTCGTCACTCAAGGTGCCGTCTGTCGCATTAACAAAACAATACGATACAGTGCTCTTGCCTGCATCAATTACAAATACATGTGATGCAATACGAAACGCTAAATTAGCAGGACTGTTATCTGCGTCGACGCCTTCAGCTACTAGGTTATACTCTCCTACAGCTGGGGATGATGGAATAGTATAAGTTAGGTTACAACTTGCACCTGCTGCCAAACTCATCACCGTCGTGCAACTACCTCCAAAATAACCACTGATCGCTGCAGGGATTGTCAGCAACGCTTGTGTATTGCTAATCGTACTATCCCCTGTATTATTCAAAGTAATAGAGCCCGTAGTGCCTGGTGACACATCTAAATCTGTAATGTTCTTACCGCCACTGTTACGAAATACAAAGTGGCCTTGTGTGGCAATATGCACTACCAAAGTATCGGGGCTATTATCCGCATTTGTACCTTCGGCTACTAGATTATAAGGACCTACTTGTGGTGTTGATGGAATGTTATAAGTTAGGTTACAACTCACACCTGCTGCCAAACTCATCACCGTCGTGCAACTACCTCCAAAATAACCACTGATCGCTGCAGGGATTGTCAGCAACGCCTGTGTGCTATTAATCGTACTGCCTCCCGTATTATTCAAAGTAATGTAGCCCGTAGTGCCTGGTGATACATCTAGATTCGTAATGTTCTTGCCACCACTGTTACGAAATACAAAGTGGCCCTGTGTGGCAATATGCACTACCAAAGTATCGGGACTGTTATCTGCATTAATGCCACTGGCTACTAGATTATAAGGGCCTACTTGTGGTGTTGATGGAATGTTATAAGTTAGGTTACAACTCGCACCTGCTGCCAAACTCATCACCGTCGTGCAACTACCTGCAAAATAACCACTGACTGCTGCAGGAATTGTAAGCAACGCTTGTGTATTGCTGATCGTACTACCCCCTGTATTATTCAAAGTAATAGAGCCTGTAGTCCCTGCTGACACATCTAGATTCGTAATGTTCTTACCGCCACTGTTACGAAATACAAAGTGGCCTTGTGTGGAAATATGCACTACCAAGGTATCGGGGCTGTTATCCGCATTTGTACCTTCGGCTACTAGATTATAAGGGCCTACTTGTGGTGTTGATGGAATGTTATAAGTTAGGTTACAACTCGCACCTGCTGCCAAACTCATCACCGTCGTGCAACTACCTTCAAAATAACCACTGATCGCTGCAGGGATTGTCAACAACACCTGTGTGCTATTAATCGTACTGCCTCCCGTATTACTCAGAGTAATAGAACCTGTAGCTCCTGGTGATACATCTAGATTCGTAATGCTCTTGCCGCCACTGTTACGAAATACAAAGTGGCCTTGCGCGGCAATATGCACCACCAAAGTATCGGGACTGTTATCTGCATTGTCACCCTCAGCAACTAAATTGTATGTCCCTACAGCCGGCGTTGGTGGAATGTTATAAGTTAGATTACAACTCGCACCCGCCGCCAAACTCGTCACTGTCGTGCAATTCCCTGAAAAATAACTATTGATCGCTGCAGGAATTATGAGCAATGCCTGTGCACTACTAATCGCACCGTCTCCGGTATTATTTAATGTAATTGTCCTCGTAGCGCCTGGTGATACATCTAGATTCGTAATGCTCTTGCCACCACTGTTACGAAATATAAAGTGGCCTTGTGTGGCAATATGCACTACCAATGTATCAGGACTGTTATCTGCATCAGTGCCACTGGCCACTAGATTATAAAAGCCTACTTCTGGTGTCGATGGGATGTTATAAGTTAGGTTACAACTCGCACTCGCCGCCAAACTTGTCACTGTTGTGCAACTCCCTGCAAAATAGCCACTGATCACTGCTGGGATTGTCAACAACGCCTGTGTGCTATTAATCGTACTGCCTCCTGTATTATTCAGAGTAATAGAGCCTGTGGTGCCTGGTGACAAGTCTAGATTTGTAATGCTTTTGCCACCGCTATTGCGAAATACAAAATGGCCTTGTGTGGCAATATGCACTACCAAGGTATCGGGACTGTTATCTGCATCAGTGCCGCTGGCCACTAGATTATAAAAGCCTACTTCTGGTGTCGATGGGATGTTATAAGTTAGGTTACAACTTGCACCTGCTGCCAAACTCATCACCGTCGTGCAACTACCTTCAAAATAACCACTGATCGCTGCAGGGATTGTCAGCAACGCTTGTGTGTTGCTAATCGTATTACTCCCTGTATTATTTAATGTAATTGTCCCTGTAGTACCTGGTGATAAATCTAGGTTCGTAATATTTTTACTACCATTACGAAATACAAAGTGACCTTGCGTTGCAATATGTACTACCAAAGTATCGGGACTGTTATCTGCATTAATGCCACTGGCAACTAGATTATAAAAACCTACTTCCGGCGCTGACGGAATAGTATAAGTTAGGTTACAACTTGCACCTGCTGCCAAACTCATCACCGTCGTGCAACTACCTGCAAAATAACCACTGACTGCTGTAGGAATTGTAAGCAACGCTTGTGTGCTACTGATTACACTACCTCCTGTATTATTCAAAGTGATCGTGCCGGTAGCGCCCGGAGATAAATCAAGGCTCGTGATATCCTCCTCATTGCTATTACGAAATACAAAATGGCCTCGTGTCGCATCAATCACATTGAGCCGAATACGATTTGCCCTGGTGGCCACACTACATAAGAGCCCTCTTTGAAGCCCACATACACGCAAAGGATCTAACAAAACACTCCCACTTTCTGGAACCTTAGGAGCCTGTACAGTAAGCACCACAGTACAGTTTGCTCCCTTGGGCAAAGAGCTAGAACAAGTCGATGCTGATGATAAAGAAGTCAATTCTGGCGGTATATATTGCATATTAGGTATATCAGCATCAACGAAGTTTTGAATCGTATAGGTAACTGTCGCTCTAGTTCCTACCGCAAGATTTAATACCTTATCAGTCGTAGTGATGTTGAAAAAAGGGATCGCTTGGGCTGTATTCAAAACTACAAACAGTAAACAAGCTAATAATAAATCCTTGGTAACCCTTAATTTCATAGCAAAAACTTCCTTTGTTTTAAACAAAATCAAATCTGATGTCAGCTATATAAAATTAGCTTCTACACTTTTTTCTAATCTGCTTACAATCTAACCAATAGCTTTAAACTTAAATGTATGCTCTCTTTGATGAAAATTGTCATTTTTTTTAAAATGATTGCGACCTTATTTTAATCCACTTGCATAATAAATTAAAATGATAAATTTAATTGTTTATTTCGAGCTCATATTGTATATGTAAAACTGTAAAAATCAGATCGATAACAATTAATTATTTTATAGGACTTAATGTACAAGAAAGACTTGCCTAAATAAGCAATATCGTTTTGTTCATCACTACATATGGTAGAATCAGCCCTGGGTATGATATGAACAAAAAGAAAATACTAGTAACAACAGCATTACCATATGCTAATGGCAGCATTCACTTGGGCCATCTTCTTGAAACTATCCAAGCAGATATCTGGGTCCGCTTCCAGCGCATGAGAGGCCATGAGTGTCACTTTATTTCTGGCAGTGATGCACATGGCACCTCAATTATGCTCTCAGCTGAAAAGGCAGGTATCGCTCCTGAACAACACATCGAACATATACGTGAGCAACATCGTCAAGATTTCGATGCTTTTCTTATTAATTTCGATAATTTTTATACGACCCATTCCGATGACAATAAAATACTATCATCACAGATATTTGAACGACTTAAAACACGTGGTGACATTAAGACACGTCACATTTCTCAAGCGTTTGATTCAGAGAAAAAACTGTTCTTAGCAGATCGCTTTATCAAAGGTCAGTGTCCTCGTTGCCATACTCATGATCAATATGGTGATCACTGTGAAGCCTGTGGTGCTACTTACGAACCTACAGAGTTACAGGATCCTTATTCTGTCCTCTCTGGTACTAAACCCATTGAAAAAGAATCGTTGCATTACTTTTTTCAACTGAATCACTATGAAAGCTTATTAAAAAAATGGATTAATCCAAAACATTTGCAGCCTCAAGTGATTCACAAACTCCAAGAATGGTTTGATGTTGGATTAAAAGATTGGGATATTTCACGTGATGCTCCCTACTTTGGCTTTGAAATTCCCAATGCTCCCGGTAAATATTTCTATGTATGGTTAGATGCCCCAATCGGATATATGGCGAGCTTTAAAAATCTCTGTGAGCAACGTGATGGCCTAGATTTTAATACCTATTGGAATAAAAATAGTGATACTGAGCTATATCACTTTATCGGCAAAGACATTATCTACTTTCATGCCCTATTTTGGCCTGCCTTATTACATGGCAGTGGTTATCGTATGCCTACGAGTATTTATGCTCATGGTTTTTTAACCGTCAATGGTCAGAAAATGTCGAAATCACGCGGTACTTTCATTACTGCTCAGCAATATGCGCAACAAATGAAACCTGAATTTCTGCGCTATTATTTTGCAGCAAAACTGGCAGGACAGCTTGATGATATTGATCTCAATGCAGAGGACTTTAAAGCCCGAATCAATGCTGATCTCATTGGCAAGTATGTAAATTTAGCCAGCCGCTGCGCTGGCTTCATTAAAAAGCAATTTAATAATCGCCTGGCAGATACACTACACGATGATACACTGTTTCAAGAATTTGTCATAAAGGGAGCATGTATTGCCGAGAGTTTTCAAACGCTTAATACCAATCAGGCTGTACGTGAGATAATGACACTAGCAGATCATGCGAATCAATATATCGCTCATCACCAACCATGGGCATTAGCAAAACAAAAACACCATCATAAAAAAGTACAACAAATTTGTACTCAGGGAATCAATCTATTTCGACTACTTACTCTTTATCTCAAACCTATATTACCTTCCACTGCCAAAGCAGTTGAAGATTTCTTGAATATTCCACCACTGCAATGGTGTGACCACAACAAAGCACTACTCGATCATGACATTCAACCCTTTAAACCGCTCATGCAACGCATAACACCTGAAGAGCTCGCAGTGTTAGGTCAATGAAATCACACAAGAACACTCTCTCCATAGACTCCATTGAGTCTGTTCTAGCGCAAACTCAATGCCGCTTATGTGAATACGAAGACTGCCGAGCTTATGCAACTGCCATTGCCCAAAATCAAGAACAGATTGACCGCTGTTTACCAGGAGGAGAAAAAACATTATATGCATTGGCCAAACTCACACAGCAAGATCCTGAACCCTATCTTAAGCATATCAATAACCATACAAAACCCATTAAGTTAGCAATAGTTCGCGAAGAGGAATGTATCGGTTGCACTAAATGCCTCCAAGCTTGTCCAGTGGATGCTATTATTGGCAGTAGCAAACAAATGCACACGGTGATCGCCGATGCCTGCAATGGCTGCGAGCTCTGTATTCCTCCTTGTCCAGTTGACTGCATTGATACCGCAGCACATCCTCAATACCAAAGCCCACACGAACTAGCAGACTCTTCTAAACAACGTTATCAACGAAAACAACAACGAGAACAGCAAAGAAAAACAAAAGAAACTTTTAAAAAAAACTCGCTTGATGCACGCAAGGCAATGATTCAAGCTGCACTAGAGCGCGTTAAAACAAGAGACAGCTCATGAATCGACAACAGCGAGAAAAAATTTTTAACGCACTTAAAAAACATAACCCAACACCAAAGACCGAGTTGCATTACAATACTACATTTGAGTTATTAATTGCTGTGATGCTCTCAGCGCAAGCCACTGATGTGAGTGTTAATAAAGCGACCTCTGCCCTATTTAAAGTCGCTAATACACCTCAAACAATAGATGCACTGGGTGAGACCCGATTAAAGCAATATATTAAAAGTATTGGTCTGTATAATACTAAGGCAAAAAATATTATAAAAACATGCCAGCTGTTGATAGAGCAACATCAAAGTCACGTTCCTTCAAATCGAAAGGCATTAGAAGCTCTACCTGGTGTTGGTCGTAAAACAGCCAATGTTATTTTAAATACTGCCTTTAATCATCCCACAATTGCTGTCGATACTCATATTTTTCGTGTCAGCAACCGAACCCAACTAGCACCAGGTAAAACCCCTTTAGCTGTTGAAAAAAAATTAATGGCTGTTATTCCAAAGCAGTACCTCCATGAAGCACACCATTGGCTCGTTCTCCATGGACGCTATATCTGTACTGCACGGCAACCGAAATGCGCTATTTGCCCAATCAGTCAATATTGTGAATATAAAAAAAAAGAAGCCTCTTAAAAAAAGCCGTATTAAAAAGTTTACCTCGTATCAAAGGAAAGTGAAACGATGCAAAAGGAGACTAAAATCAAATTGCTCTAAGCTTAAACAAGCTCTAATAAAAGCCTAATGCTATAATATCGACATAAAAATAAAGACTCGTCTTTTAACATTATTTAAATTTAACTTACGTAGAGATACAGTCTCAATAAGATATTATGTTCCCAAGTCAACAGATACTGATAATACACCTGAGAAAAAGTCTGTAGTACTGCGTCCTGTAACAGTAAACCAGACACCGGCAATAACACCTACTTTAGAGTTAAAATTATATTCAATAGCAGGAGCTACACTAAAGCTTCTACTACTATCAGTTGCAATCGGCGCTAGCAAACCCAAATTAGTGGTTCCAGGATAGCCACTAAAACTGCTCGCTGATGTTGACTGATATAAGAAATCAATAGCCGGTGCCCAGTGACGAGTCAATGTATATTCAAATGCTAGGTCTGTACTAAAATGATTTCCCAGATCGATAGTCCCATTTGTGTTGGCAGCACCGCCATAGGCATTAAAACCATGCAAATTCACATGCGTTGGAATTGTATAAGTAACATTCCAGCGACTTCGTAAAAAGTGATCATGACCAAAGTACCAGCGTTTTTGGAAGTCTAGCCCCAAAGCAGTTTGATAGGAACCTGCTCCAAAAGAATCAGTACCATTGAGGCTGGAATTTAGATTCTCATAATGACCTGTTGGAAATGCCTCTGCTATTGTTAACTTAATATCAGGAACCCAGGTATGTGGGATGTCTCTTAATACCTGATAACCTAGTAACAAAGAAACATCACCAAAACCGTGATCAGAAGCACCATGCCTAAAGTTAATAAGATAAGGTAGTGATATATGCAAGTCGGTACGCGGGGTTAAACCTATAGAAATCACCATTACTGGGTTTAATGTATGCGTATTTAATTGGCTTTCTCGTTTCCAACGGCTATTATATTGTCCAAAACTATCGGTGTAATAAAGGTAGGGCTGAAATCCAATATGGCCAACTGCATATGTTGTTCCTGAGGGTGCCAATAATGGTCCTGTAAACCAAGGAGCAGGAACCGCTTCTGAGGTACGATCTGCAAATATTGTTAAAGAGCAAGATAAGAGGATCGTCAAAACAACCCATTTTATCATTTTCATGAAAAACTCCTAAGTTACCTGTTAGAAAGAAAATTAGTCTACACTAGCTTTTGGTAACACACAAAAATGTTGTAATCACTCACACATTACCCCCTAGAAATATTAAAAAACATAGATTAAAGATTTATTTGCTACAATAAACATCATGGAAATTATAAGACCCGATGATTGGCATTGTCATTTACGCGATGGTGATTATTTAAAACGAACTGTTAGTGATGAAGCAGCACGCTTTCGTCGCGCTATTGTTATGCCAAATCTAGTCACACCCATCACCTCAATTGATAGTGCTATTAGCTATCACCAACGCATTGTGCAATGTATTCCTGATCATTATGACTTTACACCTTTAATGACACTCTACCTTACCGAAATGACAACACCCAGAATAATTCAAGCAGCCGCTGATTCAGAAATTATCTTTGCTTGTAAACTGTATCCAGCAGGCGCAACGACTCATTCAGAAGCTGGGATCAGCCATCTAAACAAGCTCTATCCTGCATTAGAGGCTATGGAAAAAGTAAACCTGCCACTATTAATCCATGGCGAATCGATTGACCCTGCAGTGGATATTTTTGATCGGGAAGCAGTTTTTCTAGAAAAACAATTGGCACCTCTGATAAATCACTTTCCCGGATTAAGAATTGTTCTGGAACATATCTCAACAAAAGAAGCGGTTGATTTTGTGGCTGCTGCAAACGATAAGCTTGCAGCAACCATCACAGCACATCACTTACTATTAGATCGTAATGCTCTATTTAAGGGAGGAATTCGCCCACATCATTACTGCCTACCAATACTAAAGCGTTATGAGGACCAACAAGCATTACGTCAAGCAGCCACTAGTGGCGATGGTCATTTTTTTTTAGGCACAGATAGTGCACCACACTCTAAAAAAAACAAGGAAAATGAGTGTGGCTGCGCTGGAATCTATACAGCACATGCCGCTATTGAACTTTATACCGAAGTATTTGAGCAAGAAAATTCACTAGACCAGCTAGAAACATTTGCCAGCAAAAATGGAGCTCAATTTTATGGCTTACCTGTGAATCAGTGCAAAGTAACCTTAAAGAAAAACCCATGGACTCTACCCCAATCTTTATCTTTTGGCCAAGAAACGCTGGTGCCTTTGTGTGCAGGTGAGGTGATTCAATGGCAAATCCAATAATCAGCGATCTGCTTATGAACCAACGTTTTGATGGTCTTTTACCCATTGTATTAGATCTAGAAACTGGAGGTGTAAACTACAAAACAGATGCCCTGCTAGAGTTAGCTGCTATCTCTTTACAATTTAATGCTCAGAGCCAATTAGAACAAAAAGAATTATTTTCGTGTCATATTGAGCCATTTGAAGGGGCACAACTTAATACCAAAGCACTCGCTATTAATCGTATTGACCCTTATCATCCGTTTCGTTTTGCGATTCCTGAAAAACGTGCACTGCAAGAGCTCTTTGACTTTATTCACAAAGAGCTGAAAAAAACTCAATGTAAGCGTGCTGTTCTAGTAGGACACAATGCCCACTTTGATTTGTACTTTCTACAAGAAGCGATAAAACGCTGCAAAGTGAAAAATCTATTTCATTCATTTACTGTCTTTGACACAGCCACATTAGGTGGATTGATCTATCAAAAAACAGTTCTCGCTAGAGCAGCCAAAGCTGCAGGCATCCCTTTTGACAAAGCAGAAGCACACTCAGCAATTTATGATGCAAAAATAACCGCTGAATTGTTTTGCAAGATTGTTAATGGCCTTTCACAACTTAAAAAAGCTAGAGTTGATCCGCATTAGCCGCAAGATATTCTGCTACACCTTCTGGCGAAGCTGTCATACCTACATCACCTGGGTTCCAATTTGCTGGGCATACTTCACCATATTTTTCAGTAAATTGCAGCGCATCAATAAGGCGTAAAATTTCTGTCACATTACGCCCTAAAGGCAAGTCATTAATAATTTGTGCGCGAACTACACTGTCTTTATCAATAATGAAAGTACCGCGAAATGCGACACTCTGCTCTGGATGCTCAACACCATAGTTACGACAAATATGATGTGCTATGTCAGAAACTAATGTATAGTTTACTAAGCCAATACCACCTTTTTCAATTGGCGTATTACGCCACGCGTTATGAGTAAAATGAGAATCAATAGAGACTGCAATCACTTCAACATTACGTCGTTTAAATTCATCAATTGCATGGTCGAGCGCAATTAACTCAGAGGGACAAACAAAAGTAAAATCCAATGGATAAAAGAAAACTAACGCATATTTACCCTTGGTTTCCTCCTTAAAACTGTAGCTATCTACAATATCACCATTACCCAGCACGGCGGGGGCCTTAAAATCGGGGGCTTCACATCCTACTAAAACTGTCATCACATTCTCCGATTAGCAAACTAAATAACCCGTCATTCTACGCATGAGCTAGAGTAAGCGCAACATTGCAGTGCCTACTACAATGCGCTAGTGTAGTTAGTTTCATTGATAAAAGGAATAAAAGTGATGGCATTCGAACTACCGACACTACCTTATGCAAAAAACGCGTTAGAGCCCTATATTTCTCCAGAAACGATAGAATATCATCATGGCAAACATCACCAAGCCTACGTTAATAAACTCAATGCCTTAATCTCTGGCAGTAAATTTGAAAACTCTTCTCTAGAAGAGATCATAATGAACGCAGATGGGGGCCTATTTAACAATGCAGCGCAGGTCTGGAATCATACTTTTTACTGGAATAGTATGAGACCTAAAGAAAATCAACAGCCTAGCCAATATTTAATGGAAAAAATATCCGAAGCATTTGGTTCATTAGAGCTTTTTAAAAAGCAATTTACTGAAGCAGCCATGGGTCAATTCGGTTCAGGGTGGGCCTGGTTAGTCAAAAATAAAGACGGTAAGTTAGACATTGTTAAAACCTCCAATGCCAATAATCCGATGACCGATGGACATAAACCGCTATTAACCTGTGATGTGTGGGAACACGCGTATTACATTGATACACGTAACGACCGCAACCAATATATCAACAATTTTTGGAACGTGACAAACTGGGATTTCGTGGAACGAAACTATTCTTAAAAAATATGGCAACTCTAACTTCTTCTGATAAGCGCATTAAAATCGTTGTCAATGGTGCCCAAGGCAAAATGGGAAAAATGGCAGCGCAATCAATCGCTGCTGAGCCAGATCTAAAGCTTGTTGCTAAAATAGGGCGTCATGATGACCTAGAGACAACTATTAAAAATCATCAGGCTGATGTAGTAGTTGATTTAACAGCACCGTGCACGCTTTTCCAACAAGCACAAACCATTATCGAAAATAACGTACATCCTGTTATTGGTACTAGTGGCTTAACATCCGAACAAATTGATCTATTAAAAAAACAATGTAAGGAAAAATCATTAGGCGGGATCATTGCACCTAATTTTTCACTGACTGCTATTTTGATGATGCGCTACGCTTGTGATGCAGCAAAGTACTTTCCTAATGTCGAAATTATAGAAATGCATCACTTGGAAAAACGAGATGCTCCCTCAGGGACTGCAAAGAAAACAGCAGAGCTTATAGAACAAACACGTCACTCTATTTCTAATTATCCACTTGATCAAAATCAGGTGGGCGACAAAAAAAACTACCGCGATGTCACTATTCATTCTGTTCGTTTACCTGGACTTGTTGCCCATCAAAAAGTATTGTTCGGTGGAGTGGGTGAAACACTGACCATCCAGCAAGATAGCATATCGCGCAAATCATTTATGCCTGGTATATTATTATCTTGTCGAAAAGTCATGGAACTAGACTACCTTATTTATGGGCTGGAAAATTTTTTATAAAAACTCTTTTATTTCAATTAATGCCACTAAAGAGAGGATCAGTCATGATCAAAGTCAAATTTCTGACAGATTGGAACAAAGAGTTACTTCTTAAAGCAAAAAATAAAGAACTTACTGATTTTCAAATAAAAATCATTGAGAGCATTTTAGCGTATTTCGATATAAAGGATTATTTTCACGGACTCTTTCAGGCTATTGCTTATTCTGGAATTAGCCCTTTCATTGCTACTCACGATTATTGCATCAAGATTTTATATTGCAATCAATACGGTACTATAGAAATGAATATTAGCCCAATTTACCATTTAGGCTTAGAGTATCCAGAAAATTACAAAATAAAACATGGTAGAGGTCTAGACCAAGAAGCTATTATAGGTTTATTAGGAAAACAAACAGCGGGTACTCCATTACCAGGCTACACATCCTACTTTTACGGCGTTGATGCTGGCATTTTATTTAAAAATTCTAAAATTTCACATAACAAAAAAATCATATTAGAGTTCGAGCCAGTTCATGAGGGCTTATTAGTGACTTTATCCTGTGAGCATCACACTTCTTCAACGACTCTATTGTGGGCAGATATCGGTTTACAAGGAAATTCTTCATTAGCTGATATATGCCATCTATCAAATACTGAAATTTTTCCTGTAAATTGGGACAACGATAGCAGTTAGACAACATCTGATGCTAAAAGAAAAGGCTTTTAATTATCTTTAGCATTCCAAACCAAATCTAATTCACGCACGGCTCTCACTTCATCAAGACGACCCAGTTTTAATATACCTGGCGCATTTTTGAGTTTTTTCGGATCCGTTTTGATCTCTTCAAGAATCTTTGCCATAGCATCCACAAATCGATCTAATTCTTCTAAACATTCAGTTTCAGTAGGCTCAATCAATAAACACTCTGGAATTAACAATGGAAAATAAATAGTCGGCGCATGAAAACCATAATCTAATAAACGTTTGGCAAAGTCTAAAGCACTGATACCATATTCCTGTTTTATATTCTTTAAGGTCACAATAAATTCATGACTTGCCCTACGCTTTGGAAAAGCGAGTGTATAACCTATATTCTCCAAACGCTTCATTAAATAATTAGCATTTAATGTAGCATATTCAGCGACTCGAGCTAGACCAATACGCCCCAACATACGAATATAACTATAAGCACGTATCAGCACACCTGCATTGCCCATAAATCCATTCAAGCGGCCAATACTATCAGGACAATCCACAGCATTTAACCAACGGTATTCTTTAGCAAACTTACCTACTTTTGGAATAGGTAAAAACGAAGCCAAGCGGTCATTAGCAGCCACAGGCCCTGCTCCTGGTCCACCCCCTCCATGAGGGGTTGCAAATGTTTTATGTAAATTCAAATGCATCACATCAAAACCCATATCTCCCGGACGATACTTACCCAGAATTGCATTCAAATTTGCACCATCGTAATACAATAATCCACCTACCTTATGCACAATCGATGCAATTTGCTCAATTTGTCGCTCAAAAACACCTAATGTTGATGGATTAGTTAGCATAATTCCGGCTGTTTGCGGGCCGACTCTCTGTTCTAATACAGTTAAATCAATATCTCCTTCTTCAGTGGTAGGTACCTCCTTTACCTTAAAACCACAGACTGCTGCTGATGCTGGATTCGTTCCATGAGCTGCATCAGGTACTAGCATATCAGTTCGTTGATAGTCAGCACGCGCTTTATGATAAGCTGCAATCATGGCAATCCCAGCAAACTCACCTTGTGCCCCCGCCATTGGAGTTAAAGAAACATCAGACATCCCTGTGATCTGTTTAAGGTCTTCTTGAAGCTCATACAAAGTCTGTAAAAAACCCTGATGATTCTCTGTCATACTCAGCGGATGTTGATTTAAAAAACCAGGCAATGAGGCGATCGCATGAGCACCTCGTGGATTGTATTTCATAGTACAAGAACCCAACGGATAAAAATGGGTATCAATTGAAAAGTTTAATTGTGATAAACGCGTAAAATGTCGGACTGTTTGTAATTCAGATAGCTCTGGCATCAGTGGTTGAGATTGGCGTAACGCATCGTGAGGAATATCAATAAGGTCTTTTGACACTTGAGGCCTCTGTGCTAAGGCCTGGCGACCGGAATGAGATTTATCAAAAGAAGTTAACATAACACAAAGTCCTATTAAGAAATGGTTTTCTCCAAATGTGCTTGATAAGCAATAAGATCTTGCTCTAGCTTTGTTTCTGTTGCACACACTAACAGACACTCACCTAAAGTGGGGTAGTCATTTTTTAGTGAATAGCCTCCCTGAATACCAAGCTCATTTAACGAGTTCAAAACCTCATCAACAGGACGTGTTAAACGGACTACAAACTCGTGAAAAAACGGTCCTTTAAAAACACGCCGAACCCCTTGAATCGAAATTAGTCGTTTACATAAATTACTTGCATTTTGACAGGATGCAGCGGCAACCTGTTGCAAACCGTCTGCTCCTAAAAGAGTCATATAAATCGCAGCAGCTGTTACCACTAAACCTTGGTTAGTACAAATATTGGAAGTCGCCTTACCTCGACGAATATGCTGCTCTCTCGTCTGCAATGTTAAGGTAAACCCTTCACGACCATGAGTATCTTTCGTCCTACCGACAATACGCCCTGGTAATTGCCGAACATATTCTTTTTTACAGGTCAAAAAACCAAAATATGGCCCTCCTGCAGCTAATGGCACACCTAAAGCCTGACCTTCACCACAAGCAATATCTGCACCTGCCTCTCCCCAAACACCAGGCTCTTTCAACAATGCCATAGCAATCGGATTTACCAATCCAATAACCAATGCTCCCTTAGCATGAGCCCTATTTGTTAACTCATCAACTGCTTCTAGTACTCCTAAAAAATTGGGTTGTGGAATGATGAGCGCAGCAAGACCCTCTTTATCAATAGCTTCCAAGCTACTAGGCATAAGACAGCCCTGTTCAGGATCAAAATCAATGGTTTCTATTACAATCTTTTGATGTTTCAAGACAGTCTGCAACACTTGGTGATAAAAAGGAGAAACCGTGGTCGGTACCAACACCCGTTTTGCTTTTCCGCCTCGAATGCGAACTGCCATGAGAATCGCTTCTGCTAATGCCGATGCTCCATCATATTGAGACGCATTAGAGACATCGAGCCCCATTAAATGAGCCATCATCGTTTGATATTCATAAATAACTTGCAAGGTACCTTGGCTCACTTCTGCTTGATACGGTGTATAGGCTGTATAAAATTCACCTCGCGTCGCTATTTGCCATACAGCGGCCGGGATGTGGTGCTCATAAGCACCTGCCCCGATAAAACACCCACCAGGCTGAAGCTTCGGTGCACGATCTATCATTAATCGCATCACTTGACTCTCCGTTAACCCTTCTGGAAAGGAATTGAGCTCTGCTTTAGGCAAGGTCTTAGGAATTTCATCAAACAAAGCATCAATATGGTCTACACCAATGGCTTGCAACATGTGTGCTAGATCTTTTTTAGTATGTGGAATAAATGGCATAAGTTATTAACCAATACTCTGCTCATATTCATGAGCATCAAGCAAACCTTCTAATGAATTAGGATCCTCCAACTTTATTTGAAAGAGCCAAGCTTCACCATAGGGATCATGATTGATCTTATCTGGTGTTGCCGTTAAGACCTCATTAATGGATATAATACGCCCTGCCAATGGCGAATAAATGTCAGCTGCTGTTTTAACCGACTCAATGACAGCTACCTCATCATTAACACTAATTTCAACATTCAACTCTGGTAACTCTACAAAAACAACATCCCCTAACATAGCTTGTGCATGATCAGTCACCCCTACTGTATAAACCTGATCTCCTTCATCTCGTACCCATTCATGAGTACTGGTATAACGCAAATTATCTGGATAATGAGTCAATTATCTTCCCCTCTTTTTAATAAACGGTGGTTTGACGACCTTAACTGCAATGCGTCTACCACGACGTTCTACAGCTGCTGTGCTCCCTATATCTATTGGTACACGTGCTAAGGCAATCGCATGATGTAATGTGGGTGAAAAGCTACCACTAGTCACACTTCCCTCACCACAAGGATCAACAAATACTTTTTGATGATGGCGCAAGACTCCCGGCACTTCCATGACCAAACCTACCAACTTCTGCGAAATACCCTGCTCTTTTTCTTTTTCCAAACTAGAACGCCCTACAAAATCACGTGATAGGTCTTCAAATGAAACTGTCCATGATAAATTGGAAATTAAGGGTGAGGTATTCTCATCCATATCCATGCCATACAAATTAAAACCCGCCTCTAGCCGTAGAGTATCACGTGCTGCCAAACCACAGGGTCTTGCCCCTGTATTTAATAAATCCTGCCACCAACCTAATACTTTTTCATTGGAAAGCATAATTTCAACACCTGACTCACCAGTATACCCTGTGCGTGCAATCATAATGTCTTGATCTATTAAGAATTCAAATGGCTTTAACTGGCCTATTTGATCTGCTAACGATGGCGTTACTATTGACATCAATTGTCCAATAGCTTTAGGTCCTTGTAATGCAATAATAGCCAAATCATTACATTTTTTAACATCAACTAAATAACGCACGGATAGTTGCTCTAACCATTGCACATCCCTATCGCACGTTGCAGCATTTAAGACCAAACGATAGTGATTATCTGCTCTATAATAAACGATGAGGTCATCAATAATCCCTCCCTGTTCATTGAGCATGCAGCTATACAATGCAGTTCCAGGTACTGTTAATTTAGCAACATCATTGGCTAACACATAACGAAGATACTCTTTGGCACGCTCGCCTATAAGATCCACCACACCCATATGAGAGACATCAAATAAACCTGCCGCACGACGAACTGATAGATGTTCTTCAATCTGAGAACCATAATGCAGCGGCATGCACCAGCCGGAAAAATCAATAAGTTGAGCTCCTGCTCGCTGATGTTGCTCATAAAGCGGTGTTCTTTTATTCATAGCCCAACCTAGAAGAAAGGCGTTAGTATAGAGGAGCTCCGCCCTATCAGGCAATGAAAAATTATCTCCCATTGATCGTAAAAGCCAATTCATTATTAAAGCTATTTTTAGTCAAAATGACCTGAGGAGGGCTGTTCTAAGAACATGTGGCTGGCATCATCCCATACCAGTCACATGCACTTAAGCCGGGACTGTTGCAAAGATAGATATAAAAGAGTTCATTGTAGGAACTTTTTTGAAGATTAAGAAATGTCTATTTATTAATAGTAATTACGCTGCTAAATTGAACAATTGAGCTAGGAAACTATGTTGATCAAGTAGGTCACCTTTGAGCCTGTATTTCACCTGGCCTTTTTGTAAAGACCTCATGGCTTCCATTCCATCAATGGTTTTAGAGGCGGTATCAAAAGACTGATACCATTGCCGATAACGTGCTTTACGTTTTGTTGATTTATGATCGTTTTCAATACTATTATTTAAGTACTTTATTTGCCTAAGTGTTGTATTTTCTAGCAAGTCATTTTCAATGTTTAAATCATTCATGGCGGGTGGAAAAGCTGCATTTTTGTCAACATTAATCACTCGGGGTACGCTAACATGATCATTACTTAACACCTTTTTGAAAAATCGTTTTGCTGCTTGTTGATTACGATAACGACTCAGCATCCAATCCAAAGTATGCCCATACTTGTCAATAGCACGATATAGGTAGTGCCATTTACCTTTTATTTTTACGTAGGTTTCATCAACTCTCCAAGAATCGTTGGTACGTTTTAAATAGGGTTTCATTCGTTTATTAATTTCAGGCCCATACTCATGAACCCAACGGCATATTGTCGAGCGTTCAACAGATAGGTTCCGTTCAGTTGCCATTTCTTTTAAATCTCCATAAGAGAGAGCATAACGACAGTACCAGCTAACTAGCCAGAGAATGATTTCTCCTTGAAAATGCTTCCATTTGAAAGGTCTGTTTGAGTCTTTGTATTTTTTTAAAGCCATGTAAGGGTACTCGCAGTGGAAATAAGCCAGTCATACTAGCACCCAATATGTTCTTGCAACAGTCCCCTATAAAGAACAGAATAAGCGATGCAGTGCTTTTTTTGATCAAAAAAAAGACTGTAATCAATCACAGGAGCGAGTTGTGCAAAATAAGGACAAAATAAGTGAGGATCCCTTACACGTATTCTCCAAAAAGACACAAACCCATTTTTATAGGCCTGATACCCTCGATCAGCAGGCTTCCATGAGTGGCCAATAGCCGTCGTGCTTATTATTCCGATTTGAATGACTTTAGACTAAAAACAGGCCAGAGCTTACCGACCACGACAGAGGGGATTCTGAACTATTTAGACCAGTGTCAGGATCAGCTCAATCCTCGGACTGTATCGCGACGTTTAAGTTCGATTAGCAAATGGCATCGCTTGCATCGAAGACCGGATCCCACTCAGGAGATTGCGGTGAAAGAAACCCTAAAGACAAGGGCACGCAGTTATGGCCAGCCTAAAGTCAAAGCCAAGGCACTGCCGCTTACCAGCCTTACTCCAGTTAGTGCGTACGCTCGAAGCCCATCGCTCGTTAATCAATATCCGAAACAAAGCCTTGTTGCTCATTGGCTACTTTGGCGCATTTCGTCGCTCTGAATTAGTCTCCTTACGTTGGGAGCATGTGGAGTTTGTCTCAGAAGGGCTGCTGATTCAGTTGGGTCGCAGTAAAACCGATCAAAGCGGCGAGGGGTTTTTGTGTGCTATTCCCTTTGGTCCGGCACATTATTGTCCAGTCCGCGCTTTACTAGATTGGCGTGAAGCCTCTGGTCAGTACGAAGGGGCACTTTTTCGAAGGATCACGCGTGAAGGAAAGGTCCTAAGCTCTGCGCTTTGTGCGGCCCATTGGAATCGTCAATTGAAGCGATTAGCCCACCAAGCCAAACTACCTAATGCCGATCAAATCAGCAGCCACTCGTTACGACGCGGGTCTACGACAGTACCAGCTAACCAGCCAGAGAATCATTTCTCCTTGAAAATGCTTCCATTTGAAAGGTGTGTTTGAGTCTTTGTATTTTTTTAAAGCCATGTAAGGGTACTCGCAGTGGAAATAAGTCAGTCATACTAGCAGCTGATAGCTTCTTGCAACAGTGCCGTGTTTATTGAGTGAAACTTACGCAAATGCGAAACTCGTGAATAATAAGAAAATAAGAATCAATAGGCCAACTTTATTTTAAACTTAAAAAATAAGGTAAAAAGGTGATTTCAGTGCGATTGCCATGGGTAGCTACCCCTATTTACACAAACTGATTTACAGACCCGAGCCCAAGGTTAAAACGGTGTAAAATCTCGATCCTTTTCGTGTTCTTGCAACGTACTATCCATCAATTTACGACGTTCATTCAAACTTTTAAGCTGTTTGGGACTCATATCTGAATGAGGGTTTGATGAAGCACTGGGTTGCTGTGTTTTTGTTTCTGGGCTCTTGTCGGCCTGATCATCACAAATAGCCTTACTTGGGGTTTTCTGAAACAAATTATTGCTTTTACTGGTATTTGACATAATTAATTACTCTCTTGTCAATAATAAATTTATTTAATGGAATTCGATATAAAAAATATCAAACTCATATTTTACTATTATAGTATCAAATTTCAACCTAGATCAATAATTTACCGGAGAGTCGCTATGCTCGCAAAAGATTTTGTCTGTCCATAGACAAAATCGACTCGCAAACGCGACGGCGCTCTAGGGGCCGCGGGCGTCCTTGTCACCGGCTGCTTCGCAACCCCTATGAGAACGGGCCTGCTGCGCACCGTCTCTCAAATGACTTGACACCGCCGTAAAGATTTTTGTGTTCGTGCTGGGGCACTCGACAAAAATCCAGCGCCTACCACGGACTACTCGCCTTGCGCCTACAGCGCTCCATGGCTCGCAGCGTTTGCAATCCATTATCATTTAAATCCAACACAGGGCAGCTGCTCTTTTGAAAAAATAGCCTCTCTTTTTTCAAAGAGTATTTTCAGCTTCTCATTAAACGCTTCTGGACAAGGAAAATTGACATTGCTACTGGTAGAATACAGATTTTGATACGTATTTTGAATAAATGATTTTGGATCTGACGGCGTATCCTCAAGAGCATTGACCTGTTCAAAAATATAGCTTATTACCACTTTACTGACACCAAAATAATTTGCCAATGATTCTAGATCTTCTTCTCTAAAAAATAAAGCTTCTAAATTCACTAGTAATGGGCGGTCTTTCTCCGCTACATTCGTTAAACGATGTACCTGATCACTGGTACGATCAAAAAGTGCACCAGCCGGTAAGTTTTTAGGTGCATAAATCTTCGTGGCATCACGAGAAAAATGGATATTCTGCAACATACCTTCCGGTAAATCATATGCTGGTATAGTACGTGGGATAAAACCCGTCGCATTATATCCTTCGCCAGTAAAAATAACATCATAACTGTCTTTTTTTCGTATGCTTATGTGATGCTCACTAATGTGTTCTGGTGAGATGCCTTGCTTGTGCAAATGCCACAGAATAGCTTTTTTCATTTTGCAAGTATAGGGATCATTATTTGTGGAGTAGAGTATGCCAAATGTTTTTATAAAATCTACCTGATCGGCATAGATAATCTCATCCGGCCTAATATGGATACTCTCGTTTCTAGCAATTGTTGTCGGCAACTGTGATTGTTCATTTCGTAAAATGAAACGAATCTCACTATTAGGTGCTTGTTGTTTTACCCACACAGCCGACAAACCAGACCCAAAGATGACTAACTGTTTTGGCTCTTCACTAATAGGATAACGGTAAAGGTCTGTTTGTGGTGGTAAATCTTTTTCTTTACCCATTAAAGTCATCGCCTTGTTCTCACGCGGCATCGTGGTCGTATTAATCACGCGAGTTTTTTCTTTGTCACAACAATACGAATGCGTTATGCCATCCTGAGTGATAACCTCTAATCGAGATTCCGGATTAAAATCAGGCGATAAAAAGTCAAATAAATGTGAATGGTCGAAATAACTAGATATAAGTGCATCCATACTCGTAATTTCATTATATCGAATCGACTGCACGCTATTTGAGATCATTTCAATATTAGGATCCGATACCAAGACTTCTTTTACAACTCCTCGAACAGCAAGAAATTGCTCAAAAGTGACTCTTTGATGAGGCTTGAGTGTCGGGTAGAGTTTTAAAAATAACGATTTTAACGGTAATGGGAATTCATTCACTGTTTGGCCCCACTTAGTGTGTAGTCGACTCTGATCCACTGAAGTCAACCAAAAATCATCCAGAAAAATCACTCGCTGAGCATCAGGTAGATCAATAATTTCCGACATACCAAGATAAGATAAAGTGTGTTCTGTAAAGAGACCTGAATTCTGAGTGATAATTACATCGCTCACTCGTTTTAATTTATGATTTGTTTGAAATAAAAATGAAAGAAAACCTGTATTATGCTTTTTATACACATCATTATATAAAAAGCCTGAGGAAGCTAAGGCAATGGCTCCTAACACTATTTTATATTTATTGGATAATGGATAATAAAAATTTTTCTTTACGAATCTCATGAAAAAACCTCTTAAATTAATTTAACTCATCCTTCATGAAAGTATCCCAATACCGAGAGCATAACATTCCAGGGTGCAGTCCCTATATGTCACGGAACCTTTCTGTTGATAGAGTAAGTAGATCATTAACATCAAGATCGCTTAAACTAAAATTGCGTTTCGAAAATATATTTTTTCTCATGAACAAGCCTTTTAATAAGTTAATTAATCACCTCCTTCTTAAATTAATCATTGTGTTCCGTACAACTATAGGGCGGGTATAATAAGGATTTATTCTTAACAAAATATTAAATGGGTGAAAAAAATTTAAACATACTCGATGAGCATTTCATGGCTCGCAGCGAATGAACTATTATAATTTTTAGGATTGAACGAACGGAATGGGAAACCCAGATTGTCTCGACACAAATGCACAAAAGAACTTTATAGAGCCTTCTAGGACTTACGCGAAATCGAATTTCACTTGAGGTTGCCTGAGTTCATTAATCCTATATTGGTCTAATAAATTGTCTTTTATTTGGTAAATGGTTTTAGCTGCATGATGAGCGACAGATTTGAGTTTAAGCCAGACCAAATAGGCACAAGTGATATGATTACGCTGAATACGTTGCTTGCGGCACTGACATTTAGCTACGCCAGTCAATTGTTTAGCTTCGCGGTGAAACTCCTCAACACACCATCGGATGTTATACACATTTTGTATAGCCTCAGCGGTTAATTGAGATTTATCGTTAGTGACAATAAAGTCCGTTCGGCAGGTAGAGGCCGTAATGCGGTAAAGTTGCACATGAAAATCATTAGGAAATTTATTCAGATGCACTGTCTTTCCCTGTGCGAGTGAGGTTTGATCCCAGGAGAGTTTTGAAGTAGGTATATGATGATAATCTTGCTCAGTTTCGCTCACCAAGCGATTAGCTTTGATAGGACAATAAAATAGTTTACCCAGCGCATCAATCGTTAACATTACTTTATGGGTGGCATACCAGCTATCCATAAGAACACCTTTGTAAGGTAATTGCTTTTGATAATGAATATTACGCTGCATATCAAATAAATGGTCAAGCTTGCTCTTACCGTCTTGTTCTGGCGCATAAATACGATAATCAATCACCCAAAACTGCTCAGTCTCCGGATTGACATAAATTGCATTGACCACACCTATGCCATTAATAACCTTTTGGCTATTACCACTATATTGATAACGTGCTAAATCAATCGCGTTAGCATAGCTCTTATCTAGTACAGTATCATCGTAAACGATAAAGCCATTTTCACTCCACACTACCTGATGTTTTGCATGTTCCCACAGCATTCTTGGGGATAACTTCTCACTAGCAAGATAACGATTATAGGAGTCGTGACTAATACCTTCCTTATATTTGGCTACATAGGTTAATGTATAGTTGGTTTGGCTAGAGAGTAAGTATTGACAATAATCAATACGATTGACTTTTCTTCTACGTGACATCTCTTTAGGCATCTCTTTCATTATTTTCGACATCTTAAACAATTAGTGAAAAAATAATAAGTAAAATTCACTCAATTCATCCTTTCGCGTAAGTCCTACTAGGTAATATTGAACAAACATTTGACGGCAAGATGCTTTATAAAACAAATGAAGAACGCGCAGCCCATATATTGTATTTTATTATTAAAGATCACCCTTTCAGCGATGGTAATAAACGTATTGGCTGTCTGATTTTCTTGCTTTATCTTAAATTGCAAAACTGTGTTATTAAAATAAATGATAATGGGCTTGTTGCATTGGCCTTGTTAGTTGCTGAAAGTGATCCTGCCCAAAAAGATCTAATAATACGCTTGATCGTGAATTTATTAATGGATTGATAGAGAGCATGACAAAACCCATTCAACCAATCACACCATTGTTTCTATTTGCTGACAATTCTGATGCTATGGGCAATGTGTTGCTTAAATTTACTGATGATAACTATAATAAGGAACTTGGAACCAGTTTGATTAATGCAAAAGATGATGCTGGCGCAATAGCTAGCTTTTTAAATGAGTACAAAGATTCAAAGGAAACGCTCCGTTCCTATTCAAAAGAAATTGAGCGACTATTACTATGGTGTATTCACGAGGCTAAAGTTAATATATCCAGCTTACGACGAGATCATTTAATAGAATATCAAGATTTTTTAAAGCACCCTACTCCGAAAAAAATATGGTGCGGCCCTTCCGTTCCACGCCAAACTAAGAACGGGTTTTTAAATGAAAATTGGCGTCCGTTTGTGAAGGGTTTAAGTAATTCATCTATCAGTAAAGCACTCACCATTTTAGATTCTTTTTTTAATTATTTAGTGCAATCCAATTATCTTATTGGAAACCCATTGGCTGTTGATCGTCGACGCAAAAAAAGAAACAAGGCCAAACCCCGCATTATTGACCGTTATTTAGAGCTAGATGAAATTAACACCGTATTAGACGCTTTATGTTCCTATCCCACTCGAGATGATAAACAGAAATTTCAAGTGATACGTGCACGCTATATTATATTACTATTATTTTATACAGGCTTGCGAATTGCAGAAGCAGCAAATCACCGTATGGGG
The DNA here is from genome assembly GCA_965214015.1 of Coxiellaceae bacterium. Lineage (GTDB taxonomy): Bacteria > Pseudomonadota > Gammaproteobacteria > Coxiellales > Coxiellaceae > CBDCAS01. Next base: position 9,025 of record CBDCAS010000022.1, on the reverse strand, counting down.
AACTTTTTACAGCGCGAGAATAATTGGTTTTTACGTGTTACTGGTAAAGGAAAAAAGTTACGGGAGATACCTATCCCCGATGAATTACTAGATTCTTTGGCACAATTTAGAACAAACATTGGGCTTTCATCTCCCCTTCCAAAATTTAGAGAAAAAACTCCATTGATTCCAATGCAAAATTTACAGCAATCTATCAGCGCACGCAGAATTGATCAGATCCTTAGATGGGCCTTTAACCTTGGCGCTGATAGCTTTGAGCCTGATGAGCCTAGGCGTGCATCAAAATTGAGATCAGCCAGCGCCCATTGGTTACGACATAGTTATGTAACTTACTTATTAGACTCTGGTGCACCACTTAAAGTTGCTCAAGAAAATGCGGGGCACACTGATATTGGTACAACGATGCATTACCGACATGTTGCACAAAACGATCGACATACGGCAACTCGATCGTTATCATTAACCAAAAATAATCATAAGAAAGATGTTGAAACATGAGTTTATTGACTATTTTAACGGAAGAAGAACAGCAAAAATTTGATTATCCCCCTATTCTTTCTGCAGAAACACGCGCATTGTGCTTTATTGTAACTGATGATCTAGAAAAAAAGATTAATCAACTAAGAACACCAACCAACAAAGTTGGTTTTTTAATCCAATATGGCTATTTCAGGGCATGCAAGCGATTCTTTGTGAGTAATCGTTATCGTCAAGAAGACATCGACTATGCCGCTAAAACCCTGGGTATTACTGAAAACTTATGTTTTAATAAATATATCAATAAAATACCTCGTGATCATCAAAAGTCCATTCTGAAATTACTAAGCTATCAACCTTTTGATGAGGCAGAAAAACAATGGGTCAGTTACGAGATGAACAATCGGGTTGAGCAATTTACTGAGCCACGAGAATTATTCCTTGAATTACTGCCTTTGCTGCACGGACGTGCTGTAGAAATACCCTCATACCATCGGTTATCAGATTTGATTACTAAGTGTTATTTATCCTTTGAAAATAAGCTAACTCAAATAATTGAAAAGCATTTATCAGATAAGAATAAACAGTTGTTAGATTCATTATTAATAGCTGATAAAGAAAGAAGCAAGGGAATTTTAAATAGCTTCAAGGTAATTAGCCAATCTGTAAAACCAAAAGCTATACAAGCTAGCATTAATGTGTTTAACCAGATTAGCGATGTATTTACCTCATTACTGCCCGTTGTTAAGGCATTAAGTTTAACACATCAATCTTGCCAGTATTACGCAACTTGGGTGAAAAAGGCTAAATTATCACAAATTAATCAGTTTCCGGATCAAAACAAAAAATATTTGCATCTTATTGCATTTATACAAAACCAGCACTACTTGAGACAGGATAGTTTTATCGATATTTTTATGAAGAGCGTACAGGCCGCAAAAAACTCATGTGCAAGACGTCTTTATGAAGCAGACAAGTTATCTCGAAATGAGCGGAGAGCAGCTGTAAAGCATGTAACTCAATCAAATCGAGAATATCGAGCACTAGTTGACGAGATTAAAGATATTGCCCGATCTCCAGTGTTAACAGATTCTGGAAAAATTGAACAAATAGACAACTTGTTAAAATCGCATGAAGATCAAAAAAATGATGCTAAGCAAGCAAATATCGAAAAATTTGAGAAATTTTTAGATCGAATTGCAAAAAATAATGATTATTTTGATATCCTAGAAGACCAATCCATTAAGCTACAAAGAAAGGTTTCTTCAATTGTCAAAGCTCTGCTATTTAACGCTGACAACTCAAACAATATGATAATTCAGGCTATCAATTACTTCAATAATAACGATGGTAATATTGATCATGATTCGCCAGTCAATTTTTTGGGTGATGAAGAAAAACCTGCCCTATTAAATGATAAAAGTACTTTCCGTGTTTCACTTTACAAAATGCTTTTGTTTATTCACATGATGGATGACATAAAGTCTGGAGAGTTAAATTTGAAATATTCTTATCGTTACCTGTCTATTCAAGATTATTTAATAGATGAGGAGACGTGGAAGAAGCGCCGAGATGAATTACTAGGAATTACTGAAATGACAAAGTTCAATAATGTGGACTTTGTCATTTCAGAGTTAAAAAATATATTGGATGAGAAATACCATACAGTAAATCAACAAATGAAAGATGGGGGAAATCCTTCTTTATCTCTTAATAAAGAAGGATTTCCACATGTAACTACGCCTGCCATAGAGGAAAAAGAAACTGAATATATAGCTGCCTTACTCGACCAAAATGGATATGTACCAGTACTTTGTGTTCTGTCAGATATAAATAAAGCTACAAACTTTTCTGAATGCTTCAAACATCATAGTGTTAAAAACATTAAACGCCGACCCGAACAACATATTTTTCATGCTGGCATAATCGCTCTTGGTTGCAATATTGGTGTTCCTAAAATGGCGCACATATCGTCAGGCATTAACGAAAACACATTGGCTAACACTGTAAACTGGTACTTCACTAGAAAATCACTTCATGACGCTAATCAGCGTATTGTTGAGTTAATCCACCAGCTAAGTTTATCAAGCATATTTGTTTCAAATAAAGATAAAGAGCACAGTTCAAGCGATGGTTCAAAATTTAACGTGGCTGTTGAATCATTATTAGCTAGTTATTCATTCAAATATTTTGGTAAAGACAAAGGTATTAGTGTTTATACATTTATTGATGAAAGACAAGCACTTTTTAATTCATTAGTTATGAGCACTTCTGAGCGTGAGGCGGCATATGTTATTGATGGATTAAATAGTACTGATGTTCCTAACGTTGATATTCACTCAACCGATACACATGGTTACACTGAATCAATCTTTGCAGCAACACATATGTTGGGTATATCGTTTGCTCCTCGCTTAAAGAAAGTTGGGAAACAACGTATATATTCTTTTTCTTCTAAAAGTGTCTATGTATCCAAGGGGTATGAAATCTTACCTAATCGACCCATCAACCAAAAAATCATTAGAAAACATTGGGATGATATATTACGATTTATGGTTACAATTAAATTAAAAAAGATATCGGCTTCACAATTATTTAAACGGTTAAGCTCTTATGCCAGAAATAACCCATTATATAAAGCTATCAAAGAATTTGGTCGTATTATTAAGTCTATATTTATATTGACATACTTTGATGATGTAGAGCTCAGACAACGAATTGAGAAACAGTTAAACCGCGTTGAAGCATCTAATAGATTCTCTAATGCTGTTTTTTACGCGAACAGTAGTGCGTTTACCGTAGGACTTTCTGATGAGCAAGAAATTGCTGTAAATTGTAAAGCACTTATCCAAAACAGTATCATTCTTTGGAACTATTTATATCTATCGCAGCTAATTACAAACTACACAGATGTTAAAGAACGATACGAAACAATTAATTTAATACGCGATGGTTCCGTAATTACCTGGCGTCATATAAACTTACATGGAGAATTCGACTTTAAACGGCATGCAGCCAATGAGAATACTTTTAATATGACTCAAATCTTATCGTTGAGCATAAACTAATCAGAATGAACGAAAGATTTCGCCGTATATGTCAAAAGAGCCAAAAAAGAAGTCGCCTACGCCGCTTGATATTATTTAACTTTTTATCACCAGCGTAATAAGACCACGAGTGGCTGACAAAAATTTTATATGGTGTTAAAAGTCCAGATAGGGGTTAAATGGAAGAATCGCCAAATCGGTCCATTTTTAGAATTTACTCTTTTTTATGACTATCTAACTTATCATTTATCTCTTCGGAGTCATATAGAAAACAATGACATTCGGTGCGGAGGGAAACCTACAAAAATGGTTATTCTAAGAAAGAAACCCTATTTTTATAGGGTTTCTTTAAGTTTTTTGATTAAATAACTTGTCTCTTGATAATTATCTTTGCTAATCTGCCATACCTACTTAAGGCCAATAAGGATAAACTGATTGATAAAAGGTGACGATTTGACTTCTCTCTGCAGGCGTTAGCACACGATTAAACACCATGACATCATAAATGTAAGCATTGGGGGATGATTCAGTTGACAATGCAAGTGGCCGACCATAGACAACACGTCCCCAATTGTTATCGCCAATCGTTGTCGCTGATTGTACTACCGTTTCGGCAGTCCCCTGCGCCGGATATTTATACATGGTTTTTGTTCCATTATTGTTGGAAAAAATGTATAAATTTGCATTTGTTGTTGCCGCTACATCAAGATTACCATTCGTTTGTATGAACCATGCATCTTCTCTCGTATCCCAATATCCCATCAACGTGTTTGTTAAATCATTAATATACCCTGTTAATAACCTACCGATATTCGAGGTAGGTTTTCTCATGAGTGCAACAATAGTAAATTGTGTACTAATCGTACTTGAAGCGGTATAAAGACTTTGGTTGCCTGTAAAATGAAACGCATTCCCAATCACGCCATCTTTGATGATTTGTAAAGCTGCCTCTCCATTCAACGCGATAGTATAGTTGTTAGTCGTGTTGTTCACATCCCTGACCGTAGAAACAGTAGTAGGATACGTCGTAGGAAGGCTTGTAAAACCATCAGGAAAGTTCGCTGAAATCCATTGAATGGGCTCTCCCCCTGCAGCCATTGCCGTTATTTGATTTTGATATGTTATTGCTAATGCTGAAAGCACGTTAGTGGTTGCACTGATAGTAACAGGCGCACCTTGATTGTAGAGTAGCGTTGCACTTAATGTTTGTGGTCCACTATGCGCTGAATTAAATGTTCCTGAAATAACACAGGTTCCCCCCGGTGCCAGTGTTGACACACCAGAACAGGAGTTTGTCAGTCCCGTCACATGCGGCATTGCCGTTACAAACTGCAGGCCACTCGCTACCGTTGGTGATGAGGCACTATTGGTAAATGTAAATTGGAATGCATGGTTAGTTCCAAGTGCCACTGTTGTTGGAAGGGTTGGTGAGCTTGTATCTGCACCCGTCACAATCGTCTCGCCGACAGTGGTATTTGTTGTCTGAACAACATCAATAGGACTTCCTCCGATACCGCCATTATAGTTAACAGTTGCACTCCAGGTAGCAGCAGCACCTAAAGGCGCATTTTTGAATGTTCCTGTAATTGTACAACTGCCTCCTGGGGCTATGGTTTGCCCATTGCAGTTGTCGGTGGGTGTACCGTCAATATTCGGAAAAGATAAGGTTGTACTGTTTACCACAGCATTCTTGCTACCATGGTTTGAAAAGGTAAAGGTGACCGTATGAGCGGTATCTTTATCCACGTTTGCAGGAAATCCATTGACGGTTCCGACGAGGGTTGCCGCTGTTGCTTCACTGCTCGTTGTGAGCGGCACAGAAGCATTGTCATCGTGGTCAAATAACACCGTTAATGCTACAGGACCTTCAACAGACGTTTGAAAATCCCCACCAATCGCACAGGAAGCCCCCGCAGCCAACGTTGCACCACAGGTATCGGATGTCTCAGTAAAATTAGGCGACGGTAATAATTTATCAATACTGACTTTCTCTGCCGGCAATACGGAATTCGCATTTGTAAAGGTAAAAACCACCTGATAACTCACACCCGGGGTAATAGAGGTGGGGAGCGCCGGAAATACGGTGCCCGTAATGGCAACATCACTGGCCGTACTTGAAGTGGCCAGTGGAACGGGGTTAATAGTGCCAGGACCTGTTGCCGTTAGCGTGCTGCTTAACATGACCGAGCCAATAGCACCTGCTGTATAGGTGCCACTCACATCACAATAGCCACCTTTGGCAAGTGTGCCACCACTACACGGGTGGGTTAATCCTGCTTGAGGCGTAAAGGTGCCCAATGTCGGTATGGGAGTTGGTATGGCGTTATACGTTACACCGACTGTACCAAAGTTGGTGTAGCGGAAAATAACAGGATACGTCTTATCTTTTTCAACATTAGCGGGCAACCCAACAACGACAGAACCTGCGATAGCACCTTCGCCGGCTAATACGGTTTTTGAATTGATAATCGGGTCGCCTTCATTATAATTAAATGTGCCGGTTAAATGATACGTGCCACCCGAGGGTGCGGTAAAAAGGTAAGACACTTGACAGGAAGCCAAGGGGGCTAAGACACCACTTTGGCAAGTATTGGCGGTTTCAACAGAATTTACTGGGGGGTTGGTAATACTGACCCCTGTCATCGTATTTTGGGTATCGGGATTTAAAAAGGTGGCAACGATAGGGTATGCTGTACCGACTTGAATATTATCGGGTAAATTGGCTGCAAGCGATGTGACGGGCGCACTTTGCTGGATATTGTCAACCTTAATCGTAACACTACCATGTGAACACGCTAATCCACTAAAAGCACAAACGATAGGCGATAAGTTGGCACTGCCATCGGCAACTCCTGAAATATTGAGGGTAACCGTACAGCTTTGATTATTCGTTAACGTTGTAGTATCACAGGTGTTCGATTCCACTGTCGCCGAAAAAGCATTGGTTAAAAAGCGTGTTTGTGGAACACTGAGGTTCTTAAGGGTGATACCGCTGACATTTTTGGCGGTAAACGTCAGTGTTCCTGAACGAGCAGGATTTAAATGGACGACATTGGTTGGCAAGGTGATAGCGAAAATCGGGGCCGCTATTGCCGGCGTAACCAATAAGCCAAAACACATACCTAGTAAACATAAACGCAACCTTTTCATAATATCTCCTTATAACCTTAACTATCCCTTGAAACCCACATGGGTCAACTACATCATCTATCCAAAGAATAGATCCAAATAAAGTAGTTGGGCCGACAATTTTCCGGCTGAAAATGTCGGCTTGGCACTAAGACTTGCCGCATCGGGTGTTTTAAATTTAGCCAAGCCCGTATTAATATAACGATACCCCATTTCAATTGCCATTCTAGGGGTCAATTGGTAACCAAAAGCAAGGCCCACACTAAACGCAGGTGCCGTTGTTGACCGTTTCTGAAAGCTTGCTTGCATCGGTGACGCTGAACTGCCCGCTGAAGGAACTTCCTTATAATCAGAGAGGGTATTACGCGCAACACCAACTGAAGTGTAACCCTCGATAAAACCACGACGTGTATTCCACCAACGTAAGCGCGCATTCCCCATCAGGGTGTAAGCTTTTGCTTTATAGGCATAATCCAGTGTCCCAGTATTGGGTAATAAGTTGACCAAAGGATGGACTATCCCGTTACCCTTGCCGTAATGGAGGTAATCGGCTTCTGCGCCAAGACTGATATCCCAAGCAGGTGCGAGTACAAAGGAACGCCCACCACCAATACCGATTAAATAAGCCGTTTGTCCACGATGCGCATCATAACCAAAATCAATGCCCGGCTGCATAACCAGCGTTTGTGATTTTCCAGTATAGCCTAAACCTGCGCCTACCGCGACATTACTATACCAAGTATTTCGGATATGAAGTTGCTGACCGGATTAATAAGGTGCGGATTTTTAACGTGGTGGGCATTGCGTTGATGTAGTAACGGCCAGTGCTGCGCATCACCTAAGTGATGTTGCGCAATGTGTGAAAGTGTGTCGTTTTTGTTAACTTCGTGACGGGCCGTCGCATGTACGGCAGCAACTAAGAATAAAACACTGATAAATCCACTACTTTTCAAATTCAATAAGCGCATAAAAATTCCCTTTTAGTGTCCCTGTTAATTAAAACTACGCATGGGTATTGCCGATAATGACAATACTATTATCAACACCTACCGTTTAGCTTATCTCATCATAGATAGAGATGATGTATTAAGTGTAACCCTTTTCTAAAAAAAGCACTGTCCAAAAAACGGTCGTTTTTTCGAACCCGTGTCGAGTGGCAATTTTACGGCTAAAACCACCAATTTTACGGCTAAAACCACCCGATTTCGGTCTATTTTACTGGTTCGCGAAATCAAAGTCTACTAAATTATCGATGAGTTGAGTATCGCGAACTTTTTGTTACACTCCTCTCCTAAATTGAATAGCAATAGCAGGATTTTACGATGAAGGCAGGCTACGCGAGGATTTCAACCAGAGAACAAAATTTGGACATGCAGGTGATTGCGCTTGAAGAAGCGGGATGTGAAAAAATTTATGAGGAAGTCGTCAGTGGGGCAAAAGCTGACCGACCTATCTTAAATAATCTGATTGACCAGCTTCGTCCCAATGATGTATTAGTGATTTGGAAACTGGATCGATTAGGCCGATCACTCAAAAATCTAGTGGAATTAGTCCAGCAATTAATGGACCGTAATATTGGATTGTGCAGCTTAAACGATCCGATTGATACCACTAATCCACAAGGTCGCTTAATTTTTAATATTTTTGCGTCCTTAGCCGAATTTGAGCGGGATATTATTCGTGAACGCACCCAAGCAGGATTAAATGCCGCACGTATTCATGGCCGTACTGGTGGCAGACCTAGAGGGTTATCCAAAAAAGCAGAAGCGACCGCATGTGCTGCCGAGACCCTCTACAAAGAAAAAAAATTATCGGTACACGATATTTGTAAGAAGCTGACTATCTCAAAATCAACACTGTACAAATATTTAAGGTCACGTAATGTTGTCATTAATTATTATTACGCTGGTGATAAAAAGTTAAATAATATCAAGCGGCGTAGGCGACTTCTTTTTTCAAAAAATAACGCCTGATTTTAAAGGGATCAGCTTGAATCTTGGTCAAGTATTACGCTGGTGATAAAAAGTTGAAATTATATTAGAATTGATTTAATTTTTTTACAGTTGAAATGATCAAGAAGGATTTTGTGGATGGATAACCGTCACCTATCAGTTAAAACGATAGAAGTTTTGCGGGAAAAAGCAGTACGTGCAGTGGTAGAGCATGGATTAAGCCAAACGCTGGTAGGTCAAATTTTGGCGTGGTTCAAACCAGGGTAACACCCTTCAATTTGAGTAATAGAAAAAGTGGCGGATTTGGGGGGACTGTTGCAAAGATAGATATAAAAGAGTTCATTGTAGGAACTTTTTTGAAGATTAAGAAATGTCTATTTATTAATAGTAATTACGCTGCTAAATTGAACAATTGAGCTA
>CBDCAS010000021.1:0-362722 GCA_965214015.1 Coxiellaceae bacterium | reverse complement strand
GCAGTTCAGTGCCTTGTTAAAAGCAGCAGTTAATAATGAGTGTCAAGATTGGCAGAAATCTGCGCGTGGACGGCTTGCGTTGATTATTTTATTGGATCAATTTTCTCGTCATATTGATCGAAATACAGCGAGGGCCTATCAACAAGACTTAGAGGCATTGGAGATTTGTACTCAGGGTATGGCATCAGAATGTGATCATGAATTAAGTCTTATTGAACGTGTATTTTTTTATTTTCCACTACTACACTCAGAGCAATTAATTTATCAAGAACAGTCTGTTCGTGCCTATCAAATACTTTCTGAATTAGCTTTTTCTGAGACACGTGTTATTTATGATAGTTTTTTAAAGTTTGCTCATTATCATTATAATTTGATTAAACGTTTTAATCGTTTTCCGCAGCGCAATAAGATATTAGAACGCCAGTCAACTCAGGAAGAAATAGCGTATTTAAACGAAATAAGCGTCGAAAAAAATCAGTCACTGTGATTTTATTAAATGAAAAAGCAATATATTTTAACCGATATTAAAGGCACGAGTTTAGACCCTGAAGATCAAGAACTTATTCAGCATCCTGCCTTATTTGCTATTTTACTGTTTGCACGAAATTATGAATCACCTAAGCAATTATTGATGCTTACCCATAGTATTCATCAATTGAACCCAAAGTTACTTATTGCTGTTGATCAAGAGGGAGGACGAGTCCAACGTTTTTGTCAAGGATTTACCCATTTAAAGTCTATGTCCTATTGGGGTGCTTTATATGACCGTAATCCGGTAGAAGCAGTAAAAGGTCTTAGGCAGCAAACAGCCGTTATGGTGACTGAATTACAAGAGTGTGGTGTGCAGCTTAGCTTAGCACCGGTACTTGATATTGATTATAAAATGAGTGAGATCATTGGCGAGCGCAGCTTTCATCAAACTCCAGATATTGTGTCACATTTAGCACAATGTGTAGTGGATACTATGCGTCACTATAAGATGCCTACAATAGGTAAACATTTTCCAGGACATGGTGGGGTTGTTTTAGATTCTCATTGTGATCTTCCTATTGATAAGAGAATTTGGTCTGTGATTTGGAATCAAGATCTAAAACCATATCGAACATTGTTGACAGATCTTGATGCTATTATGCCTGCTCATATTATCTATTCTAAGATCGATTCACATCCTGCTGGTTTTTCTAGTTACTGGATCTCTAAAGTCCTGCGTCAGAAGTTAAACTACCAAGGGCTTGTAATAACTGATGATCTTAGTATGGCAGGTGCTGCGGCTGTAGGTACTTATTTGGAAAGAGCAGAGTTTGCCTTAGAGGCAGGTTGCGATATACTCACTCTATGTAATAATCGAGAAGGTTTATTTCAAGTGATTGATAATATTGATAATTATATTAATCTTGCCTCGTTTCAAAGAATTGTAAATTACAGCAAAATATTAAATTAACCTTCAATGAGTCCCATTTTGACCCATATTATAGTAAAAATTGTTGAAAATGCTTGGTTAGTAAAAATTAGTATTTCATTACTTTTCGGTCTAATATTAAGCTACTTAGAGTCCTATTTTTATAATCGATTTCAGCCAAAACTGGCTAAAACCAGAAGATTTTGGGATGAGTCCTTTATTAATGCACTTCATAAGCCACTGCAAGTATTGATTTGGTTGATGGTTTTTAGCATTATTATTCCGGCATTAATTGTAAAATTAGACCTAAATAGTCAAATAAGTCATTACATTAGACCGATTCGTGAGTTATTGGTTGTTTTAACCCTACTTTGGTTCGCACTTCGTTTTATTAAAAATTCGGAAAATGAAATTATTGCTCAACCATTGGATAGGCGCAAAAATATACGTGATAAAACGACGTTAAGAGCTATTGCACAGTTATCACGAGTCTCTGTCATTATCATTTGCATTTTAATCTCTATGGAAACTTTTGGCATCTCAATTGCTGCATTACTGACTGTGGGCGGTGTGGGTGGTATTGCCCTTGGATTTGCAGCTAAAGATACTTTGTCTAATTTCTTAGGCGGTATGATGATTTTTTGGGATCGCCCCTTTTCTGTAGGGGATTGGATACGTTCACCTGATCGAAATATTGAAGGTACTGTCGAATATATTGGTTGGCGCTTAACACGAATTAGAACGTTTGATAAGCGACCTTTATATGTTCCAAATGGTATTTTTTCTATTATTTCAATTGAAAATCCATCACGAATGTTAAATCGTCGTATTAAGACCACTATTGGTTTACGTTATCAGGATGCTACTAAATTAGCAGATATCCTTGCCGATATTGAATCAATGCTGCGCCACCATCCAGACATTGATACCAATCAAACCCTAATGGTTCACTTATTTGAGTTTGGTGCTTCCTCTCTAAACTTTTTCATCTATACATTTACAAAGACAACACGTTGGGTAGAGTTTCAAGCAGTTCAGCAAGATATTTTTTTAAAGGCCATTGAAATTATTACAAAGCATGGTGCAGAATGTGCGTTCCCGACCACTACATTAGATATTCCAATTCCAGCCATAAGTAGCACTATGAAGGAGGAGTGAGTGTATGTCTTATCATTCTGTAGTCAAAATTCCTGAAATTCTTCCAAATCATATTCATGAAGTATTGGCTAAAGCCACTTGTCTTTATTCTAAGAATGAAGTAGAGGCCGCATTTCATCGTATGGCCATTGATATTAGTGATCGCCTGTCAGAAACTAATCCTATTTTTTTATGTGTAGTTATCGGAGGTATTATTCCTTTAGGGAATCTATTACCCCGATTGAATTTTCCTTTAGAGCTTGACTATGTGCATGTCACACGTTATCTCAATACAATGCAAGGTCAACAAGTGCAATGGTTAGTGAAGCCTCGTTCTAATTTAAAAAATCGAACTGTTATTATTGTTGATGATATTTTGGATGGAGGAATTACACTCAATGAGATTGTGCACTATTGTCACGTGCAAGAGGCAAAAGAAATATATACTGCAGTCTTAGTAGATAAACCAGAAGCACGCCTATCCCATGGCTTATCCAATGCTGATTTTTATGGGCTTCAAGTTGAAAATTATTATGTATTTGGTTATGGCATGGATTATAAAGGCTATTTACGTAATGCTCCTGGAATTTATATGGTAGCACCAGAGCATAAGTAACCTATCTAATGGCCTTATCAATGGGGATCACTTTGACTAAAATTCCATAAAGTGGATGGCCTATATAATTGAGTTGATCACTACGCATGCGACGATTTTGTTGCAGGTGAAAATAGGCAAATTGGCCTTCTCTATTATTACTATAATGATTAAAATCGGGAAGTATAGCAACAGGTTCTGTAAGTAGCAGATTAAATTTTAAATTAATGTAACGAATGAGACTTGGTGTAATTGTTCCGTTAATCTGCCATAGAGTTTCGGTATTATAAGGGGGTTGTTCATATTCTACTTTACCAATAATAGACCCTGAAGCCTCATAAATATTACCGCCGTAAATATGAATGGGTCGTGCTTGTCGTGGCTTTGCTATCTTTTGGCGCCAGGCCAGATGCAATAAAACTTTATTATTTTTTTCTAGCCTTTGTTGTTCTGATTGTAAAATAAAATCCTTCTCTGGTAGAGTTGAAAATAAATTACTATTTGATTTTAGAGTTAAACTGTTTGAATGAACACTATAGTTTTTAGGCATCCAAGGCCACTGTTCTGATTGCAAGGCCCGTTTGTTAATGTGTGAGAAAATAATAATTTCAATTTGATATACATGTTCAGCATTAGAAGGTATAGTAACAGCAGAGCGTATACTGCTAGTAACGAGTAAAAGTAGTATTGTTGTGAAAATGGTAAGTTTGTGCATATCACCTCCTTTTTCAATAAGCAATTATTACTGTTATTCTAGCGAGTTTATGAGCTTACAGGAAGTGAGCCATGAGAGTAATATAGGATTTAAGTAAAAAAGACTGTTCTTTTCCGCTTTTTACTATGGGCCACATTGCTAAAAAAATTTCGAAGAAACGTTGGAAAGCAATTTATCCTTGGGTCGCTATTACTGTTAGTGCCTTATTTTTGTTTTACAAATATATTTTACAAATTTCTCCTAGCATTATGAGCAATGATTTGATGCGCGCTTTTCATGTACATGGTGTTGGTTTAGGTAATTTAGCGGCTACTTTTTTTTATTCTTACCTGGTCACTCAGTTATTTGTTGGAATATTGCTCGATAAGTATAGTGCACGATATCTTAGCACTATTGCTATTATTATTGCCGCTTTGGGTGCTTATCTTTTTTCGATAGCGCATTGTTTATTGATGGCAGAGATTTCTCGAATGATGATGGGAATAGGCGCTGCTTTTGCAACAGTTAGCTATATGAAAGTAGCAACACTATGGTTTAAGCCAAATCAATTTGCCTTTATCAGTGGTTTATTGACAACTGCGGCGATGTTAGGTGCGATTTTTGGTGAGGCCCCATTATCACTTGTAGTAGATATTAGTGGTTGGCGCCAGAGTTTATTTCTTTGTGCTGTTTTTGGATTTATTATCGCAATACTTTTTGTACTTGTAATTCGTGATCAACATACGAGTAAAGCGTTTGAATATCATAGCCCAAAAACAAGTATTGCTATGCGAGATGTTTGGCAAGTACTCAGTAAAAAGCAAAATTGGCTATTAACTTTTTATAGCGGCCTTGCTTTTTCTCCTGTGGCTGTTTTCGGGGGTCTTTGGGGAAATCCTTTCTTAGAGGAAGCGCATCATCTTTCTCGTACCGATGCAGCTACTCTCATTTCATTAATTTTTGCAGGATTAGCCATTGGTGGGCCGGTTTTAGGTTTAGTATCTGATTTTATACGAAGTCGTAGAAAGGTGATGTTCTTTGGTACAATACTTTCTTTTATTTCGATGCTTGCAATTATTTATATTACCATACTTCCTATTTGGACTCTGGTTATTTTATTGTTCTTCTTTGGTTTTGGAGCGAGTGTCTTTATGTTAGGGTTTGCAATTGGTAAAGAAATTAATAAAGTGGCACTAGCGGCTACAGTGGTTGCTTTAATCAATACGGGTGATGCTATCTTTGGTGCTTATACAGAACCCCTAATAGGAAAACTTCTTGATTTAGAGTGGAGCGGTCGGATTTTAAATAATATACACTATTTCTCAGCACAAGATTATCGCCAAGCATTCCTATTGTTACCTGCCTATCTATTGCTTGCGATTCTATTAATTTTTTTTATAAAAGAAGCACCAAGATCTGCCAATATCTAATTCTGTGAAGGGAGTTATATTTAGGAGTTACATATTACTTGCTACCAGCTTAAAAGACATTGTCAGTATTATAAAATAGCCAGTGACCTTGGCACAATATAAAAGTTAGCATGGCGTTGAGGCTATGGCAATATGAGGAATTTATAATCATTGTATTGCAGGATTGTCAGACATTTTTGAAGTAGGCAAAACCTATATTAAGAATGAGAAAAAATAAGTTAAAACAATAACATGGAGCTATTAGTAAACAGCCAATGATTGGCATAAGGCAGCATAGCATACGAATAGAAGAAAGCTTTTAGGCTTTGTTAAAAAGGAGTACTATGCCATAAGCATTTGGGATGATATTTTAATCAATTTTCAGGTCGCCATAATTGCAGGACATTTGATGGGATGGATTACATAATTAATAATTTCAAAAAATAGATATAAACAGCTAAAATGTGAGGATCTAATTAATGAGTACAAATGATTTAACTATGAAAAAATATGCCTTTTGGAATAATAAGGGTGGCGTAGGAAAAACATTTTTGTGTTTTATGGTAGCGTCAGAATATGCACGTTTACATCCTGAAACAAAGGTTGTTATTATTGATATGTGTCCGCAAGCAAATGTGAGTGAGATTGTTTTAGGAGGAAATGGAAAAGGATCAAGGAATTTAACAGCTTTATTATCAAAGGAAGATCGAAAAAGCATTGGTGGCTATTTTGATAAAAGATTATCGCGACCTGACGAGAAATTAGGAATTGAAGGAGGTTATTTGATAGAGGCACAGGATTATGGAGAAAAGTTGCCCGATAATCTATTACTAGTGGCTGGTGACCCTTCTTTAGAGTTGCAAGTTCAATCTATCAACCAACTTGCCTCTGTTACCTTACCAAAAGATAGGTGGAAAAATGTTCATTCATGGTTAATAGATTTGCAACAGGGAATTGCATCTAAATATGACAATAATGTTGTTTTTTTTACAGATTGTAACCCCAGTTTTGCCTCTTATACTGCGCAGGCTCTATTGGCATCTAACAGATTAATTATCCCATGCACAGCAGATGGTTCGTCTGCTCGTGCTTTTGACAATATAGCTCAGTTGCTCTATGGGTTTGATGTTCCAAAACAATATGAAACTAGTAATTTTAATGCAAGAGTTTCTGAATATAACATGGAGATTCCACTGATTCATCTAGTGCTATTTAATAGATACACGATGAGCAGAGAAAAACCAGCTAAGGCTTTTACTGCAATGTATGATGCTATTAAGGAACGTGCTAAAAGTCTTTATGAAAGACAGCCTAACAAATTTACTTATCCAGTTGAACGAACTTTCTACAACATACCAGATGCACATACAGTAGCTATAGTATCATCACAAAATGCTCTTCCTTTGCATTCTGTTGAATCTGGTCAACATACTTTAGAACATGGGAAAATTGCCATACAACCTGAATCTTTGGATCGTTACAGGAATGAGTTAGATTCTCTAATACGATCAATTTAACATCAGACTCATTAAGAACATAATATAAATTGATAAAAGGTAAGCTAAAAAATAAATGGTTATCTAATTTAGGTAAAGTTGTGTATAGTTTCCAAATTTAACTACTAGTCTTGACGTAATTTATACTGTTGGTTAGACTACTCTGTTTCATTCAGGGGGGCTTGCATGAGTTTACGAATAACTGAAGAAGCGTTAACATTTGATGATGTATTGCTCCTGCCTGGTCATTCAACAGTCCTTCCTAAAGATGTCTCTTTAACAACCCAATTAACTTCTTGTATTACATTGAATATTCCTTTGTTATCGGCTGCTATGGATACTGTGACAGAAGCCTCTATGGCAGTGGCGTTAGCAGAGCATGGTGGGATGGGTATTATTCATAAAAGTATGAGTATTACTGATCAAGCCGCTCAAGTGCATAAAGTTAAAAAGTTTGAGAGTGGTGTGGTAGTTGATCCTGTAACTGTGACGCCTACAACCACTATTGGTGCGCTTATTGATATTATTAACACCCATCGTATTTCGGGTATGCCTGTAGTTGAAGGTCGTCAACTTGTGGGAATTATTACCAATCGTGATATTCGATTTGAAACAGATAATAATGAGCTCGTGCAATCTTTAATGACGCCAAAAAAGCGTCTCATTACAGTGCATGAGAGAGCAGGTCGTGAAGAGGTGATGGATTTATTTCGTCGTCATCGCGTTGAGAAATTATTAATTGTTAATGCAGATTTTGAATTGTGTGGTATGTATACAGTTAAAGATATCTTGCGCTCACAAGAGAATCCAAATGCGGCTAAAAGTAAGAGCGGGCAGTTGCTCGTTGGAGCAGCAGTAGGGACTGGTGCAGAGACAGCAGAGCGAGTTGGAGCATTAGTAGCCGCGGGTGTTGATCTTATTGTGGTGGATACGGCACATGGTTTTTCACAAAACGTTTTAGATCAAGTGACTTGGATCAAGAGGCATTATCCTGATTTACAAATTATGGCAGGTAATATTGCTACAGCAGAGGCCGCTATAGCATTAGCTAAAGCCGGTGCTGATGCGATTAAGGTTGGCATGGGGCCAGGTTCTATTTGCACAACACGTATGGTCGCTGGTGTGGGTGTGCCTCAGGTCAGTGCAGTTGCTAATGTGGTAGAGGCACTGAAAAAAACAGAAGTCTCCGTCATTGCCGATGGAGGTATTCGTTTTTCAGGAGATCTTTGTAAAGCCATTGCAGCAGGTGCGCATGCTGTTATGGTGGGTGGTTTGTTTGCAGGGACTGAAGAAGCGCCTGGTGAAGTTATTTTGTACCAAGGTCGCTCTTATAAATCCTATCGTGGCATGGGATCAGTGGCTGCTATGACGAAGCGTTTTGGTTCGAGTGATCGTTATTTTCAAGAGTATGATGCTGAAGTAGGTAAGTACGTGCCTGAAGGAATTGAAGGTCGTGTACCATTTAAAGGGCCTTTGCGTATGGTAGTCCATCAGCTTATGGGAGGATTGCGATCTAGCATGGGTTATACAGGTGTGACTAACATTAGAGAGATGCGCACAAAAACACAATTTGTTCGTATTTCCAATGCAGGTATTCGTGAGTCCCATGTCCATGATGTCATTATTACTAAAGAAGCTCCGAACTATTCAATCGATCAATGATTTCCAATATTCACCAGCATCGCATTTTAATTTTAGATTTTGGTTCACAATATACACAGCTTATTGCCCGTCGAGTGCGTGAAATCGGTGTCTATTGTGAAATCTATCCATTTGATCTCTCTGATGAGGACATTAAAGCCTTTAAACCTCACGGTATTATTCTCTCTGGGGGACCTGAATCGGTAACAGGGCAAGAGCCACCGCGTATTGCTAAGATTGTCTTTAGTTTAGGATGTCCAGTATTGGGCATTTGCTATGGTATGCAAGCGATGGCCGTGCAACTCGGTGGTGCTGTTAGATGTTCAGAAAAACGTGAGTTTGGTTATGCTAAAGTGCAAATTAAAGAAGTACAAGCTTTATTTGCTAATGTTGAACCGAGTATTGATACAGCGGGTCGATCTTATATTGATGTATGGATGAGTCATGGTGATCGGGTCACTGTGCTACCTGAGGGTTTTGCAACGATTGCGTGTACTGAAAATGCGCCTTATGCCGCGATTGCCGATCTCGCTCGGCAATTCTATGGTGTGCAATTTCATCCTGAAGTGACCCATACGCCACAAGGCTTGCATATTCTTGAGTATTTTGTGCGTACTATTTGCGCTTGTGAAGCCCATTGGACGTCAGAAAATATTATTGAAGACAGTATTCACAATGTGCGCCGTGCCGTGGGCCAAGATCCTGTATTAGTAGGTTTATCAGGAGGTGTTGATTCTGCTGTAGTCGCTGCGTTATTGCATCGTGCAATTGGTGATCAATTAACCTGTGTCTTTGTCGATACTGGTTTATTACGCTTGAATGAAGGCGATGAGGTCATGCGTATTTTTGCGCAACATCTGGGAGTCACCGTCCTTCGTGTGAATGCACAATCTCGTTTTATGCAGGCTTTGAAAGGGCTAACTGATCCAGAAGAAAAACGCAAAGCAGTAGGTGATGCCTTTATTCGTGTTTTTGAACAAGAAGCGAAACAATTAAAAAAGATACGATGGTTGGGGCAGGGAACGATTTATCCTGATGTAATTGAATCAGCCGGTGCAAAATCAGGGAAAGCGCATGTCATTAAGTCGCATCATAATGTCGGAGGTCTGCCTAAGAAGATGAGTTTTCAACTGATTGAACCCTTGCGTGAATTGTTTAAGGATGAGGTGAGAGAGTTAGGTATCGATTTAGGGTTGCCACCGGAATTAGTGTATCGCCACCCATTTCCAGGGCCAGGTTTAGCGCTTCGCCAGTTAGGGGAGGTGAAAGAGGCTTTTTTAGACATTTTACGACAAGCGGATGCTATTTTTATTGAAGAACTACGTCGACATCATCTTTATGATCAGATCAGCCAAGCCTTTGCTGTGTTTTTACCGGTTAAATCAGTGGGAGTACAAGGGGATGCGCGTTGCTATGACTATGTAATTGCCTTGCGTGCAGTAACGACTGTTGATTTTATGACTGCCCATTGGAGTGAGTTGCCGTATTCTTTTTTATCTCAGGTAAGTGCTCGTATTATCAATGAAGTACCGAAGGTCTCACGAGTGGTGTATGATATTTCTGGAAAGCCGCCTGCAACCATTGAATGGGAATGAGTGACCTTAATTGGATGGCGCAAGCGCTGCAATTAGCCGAACGTGCTGCTCAACATAATGAAGTTCCTGTAGGAGCGGTGGTAGTTTATCAAGACCGCATGATTGGTCAAGGTTGGAACCAGCCTATTGGCCATCATGATCCTTCAGCGCATGCTGAAATGGTCGCAATGCGTGATGCAGCGAATACTATCAATAACTATCGCCTAGTAAATACGACGCTCTATGTAACCCTAGAGCCTTGTACTATGTGCGTAGGTGCGATGGTACATGCACGTATTCAACGACTTGTATTCGGAGCTGCTGATCCAAAAACAGGGGTAGTGTGCAGTGTCGATTCCCTTTTAGAATCCTCTTATTTTAATCATAAAATTAACTGGCAAGGAGGTGTTGCTGCACAAGCGTGTGGTCAATTGCTTAAAACGTTTTTTAAAAACAGGCGATTAACCTAAGCGACTGTTCCCATCGGCTTAGGTAGGCTATAATCGCTGTTTTTTAGCCAATGGAGTCAATATCGATGTCCTTTAATCAGTTATCCCCAGGCCAACATATTCCAGATGATGTCAATGTCGTGATCGAAATCCCAGCGCATAATAGCCAGGTTAAATATGAGGTAGATAAAGAGTCAGGAGTATTAAAAGTTGATCGTTTTATGCCAACATCGATGCATTATCCTTGTAATTATGGATATATTCCAGGTACCTTAGCAGAGGATGGTGATCCAGTAGATATCTTAGTGATGACACCCTTTAAAGTACAAGCAGGGTGCTTGATTCGTGTTCGTGTATTAGCGATGTTAAACATGACCGATGAAGCTGGTCGGGATAGTAAGTTGTTAGCGGTACCAATAGAAAAAATTTGTCAACAATATGCTTTTATTCAAAGTATAGAAGACATTCCGCAGATCACACGCCAGAGCATTGTCCATTTTTTTGAACATTACAAAGATCTAGAATCCGATAAATGGGTGAAGCTTGAAGGATGGGCAGATAAAGAAGCCGCAACATTAGAAATTAATCAGGCTATTAAGAATTATTTAGCGTAGAGGCTTTTTAATGAAAAATAATCCTATAATAGGTTATGAATCTAATGCGCTGTAGTGATATCATCAAAGAGTTTTAAATTCTTTTTGCAGGAATCACTGATTGAAATATCTTGACTAATATTAATCTTTTAGACATTGTATTTTTTGACAAAGGTTAATTTTATATTGATTACAATTTAATTTAAAAAAGCCTTTCTCTTCATATTATTTTTTTGGTACATTCTTGCTTTTAAGGAAGAATTTTTAGGTTGAGAGTTTAACTCTCTTTTTACTATCGTTATTTTTTTAATATTTTGGAGTTAGGATGAAATTTGTATCGTATAATACTGAGGAGAAAAAGCAGCAAGCAATTTCTCTTTTTGAAAAAATTTACAAAAATGATTTAGCAAGCAAGGAAAAAACTAAAAGGCAAGCGGATAAAATATGGGGCTTGAGTTTTTTGCGAGCTATTGCAGAGAACTCAGATTTTCAGCTTGAATTAGCAGGAGGAGAAATTGGTGATGATAGTACTTGACCAGCTTCTCCAGGTGTAAATGCAGGTAATGACTCTATTGCTAGTTCCATTGAAGTTGTATCGTTTTCTGATTGTGATAGTTTGTTAGTTTCTAATAATAGAAATAATTTATTTACGCCAGGGGGTAATAATCAAGAAACTAGTGATCCTAGCGCAAGCCCAAAATAAAATTAACGTTATATACGATATCTTTCTCTACATTAAAACATAGACAGCATCTAGTGTATCAATACACTAGATGCGATTATTGTTAGTGGTTTTCTCTAAGTTAGTGCTCTATTGTTGCTCACATTTTATTACTTGACTTTTCTAATATGATAACATTGCACTCCGGTGTGTTCGTTTTTGTGTGTGTGGAGTTGTTTCTACATTTGTTTTGAAAAAATTTGCAAAACATGATGTTTGTGATTTGTTTTGTTTTAAAATATTGTTAGGTAATATTGATTGTTTGAGCCTCTTTAAAAATACGCTTGACTCTTGGTTTTGCATTGTTTGTATAACACAAGTAAATGTGTTGGAAATAAGTTCAGGATTCTTTTCAATATATTGACTCAGTTGGCAAGAAGCTTGATATTTTTCTTCTATATTGATAATTTTAGTTGGGTCTGTGGGACGTGTTATAAATTCTTCTTCAAATGCAATGCGATGTCGAAATTTTTTATTATCCGGTTGATTTTTTTCATTTTTGGCTTTATTGCAAAGCATCTTCAAGTA
Organism: Coxiellaceae bacterium; assembly: GCA_965214015.1. Taxonomy (GTDB): domain Bacteria; phylum Pseudomonadota; class Gammaproteobacteria; order Coxiellales; family Coxiellaceae; genus CBDCAS01. The sequence continues at coordinate 350,486 of CBDCAS010000021.1, read as the reverse complement.
AGGCTCTTGTTCAAAATTTTCTTTTAATGTCCTACTTCGACCTCCAATATAAATCACTTCTTGGCGCAGAAGATCACGTAGTATTTTATAAGCTTGTTTTTCATGACTGGGAAGCGTTGTGTTATTTATCCGATAGGATAGATCATTAGTGATTTTTTTTGCATACAAAAAGAAATCTCGATAGGTAATAGCAATGTTAATATTCTGTATTGTCAATTTTGATAATGGCTTATCTAGAAGACCATGATAAGATAACTCAAAATTCATTCTATAATTCATCTCATATTCTTTTGTATAATGAAGTAATGCATTTTCCCATTTTTGTCTTTCGTGAGATTTAATCTCCTGTTGAGCAAGTTCTCCTACAATATGAAAATAAGTGTTATTTACAGTGCCAACCCCTACAATGGGGGTATTAAATGCTCTAGGAGCTTTGTCATTTTTGTATGGGGTGTAAAGAACAAGCTTGAGGGTAACATTTTTTGGAATTAACTCAGAATACCTTTTGTAAAATCTATGTAAGTGTTTCAAAATATCTTCTCTGTCATCTACAAAGGTAAACTCAACTTTGTGATCTGGATATAGCATTGCACAGCGATGTAATTGCGTATATAGCTGCAGGTACTTGTATTTGCTATCCAAGTTCATTACATTTTCATTTTTTCTTGCTGTATCAAAGTGTTCTTTGAGCTGTTCTTCACTGCAATTCATCTCATATTCTTTTGTATAATGAAGTAATGCATTTTCCCATTTTTGTCTTTCGTGAGATTTAATCTCCTGTTGAGCAAGTTCTCCTACAATATGAAAATAAGTGTTATTTACAGTGCCAACCCCTACAATGGGGGTATTAAATGCTCTAGGAGCTTTGTCATTTTTGTATGGGGTGTAAAGAACAAGCTTGAGGGTAACATTTTTTGGAATTAACTCAGAATACCTTTTGTAAAATCTATGTAAGTGTTTCAAAATATCTTCTCTGTCATCTACAAAGGTAAACTCAACTTTGTGATCTGGATATAGCATTGCACAGCGATGTAATTGCGTATATAGCTGCAGGTACTTGTATTTGCTATCCAAGTTCATTACATTTTCATTTTTTCTTGCTGTATCAAAGTGTTCTTTGAGCTGTTCTTCACTGCAAGAAGCATGCTGTATCAAAGTATTTGCTTGTACATCATTTTTTTTATTCTCATAGGAAAGCCATGCATCTTGCAATACGAATGGATCTGATTGTACCTTAAGCTGATTAGCCAGTGCTTGAAAGCTAGCCCACCAAGGGGATTTAGGTCTATAATTTGTAATATCAGCGTAGTGAGCTTGATAAGCATTAACGTACTCATGGCAAACTGTTTGGCGGTTACTACCATTCATAATGACGGGGGTATTAGGAGAATCTTGTATTATTTGGCTGTCAATATTCTTCGATAGCTCAAGAAATTCCCATAATAACAGATTGCTTTGGTAAAGATGCTCGGCTGTATAACAGCTATCTATGGTTTCATTATCTTTACTATAATGCTGCAAACAACCATCATAATCGAGTGCAATCACACGTTGTGTCGGTAGATCGTTATTATGAGTAGCAGTATCGGTGATCAATGGCTGATTGTTGTCTTTATTGATAGTGGTACAATCCTTTTCAATTATGAGTGCATTAGTATCGCTTTCTGCTGGTGATGAATCAGTAGATTGAATTTTTTCTTTAGAAGCTGCAAGGTCTTCATCCCATTTGGCATAAGCCTTCTGACATGATGCAGTGTTTTTAACGAATGTATCGATATCAAAGTTGCAATGCGCTTCTACAAGTGCTTTAAGATTTGCTGTTGCAATATAGCCACAACTTTGGCCATCAGTAACATTTTGTGTAGCCAGCCGATATTGAGTGTATTCAGTGTTTTCTTTGGTAATAGTGAGTTTTCTGCTTACTCCGAGCAAATGACTGATGTAGGTGCGTATTCGTCGAAATGGTGAACCGATTGCCTGCTTTAATTTTTTGAATAAACTAGGTCTATCAGATGAGCTCACAAATGTTTTAAGATCGCTGTCTTTAGAGTCGAACAGCGTGACTGTTTCTTGTGTTGAAAGGAAGGGGACAAAATGACGCTCGGTTGTGCCTTGGCCCAAGAAAATACCCGTAATTTTTATCTCTGTGCCAAAGGTATTATTAATCAGTTGTTTTAGATTTTTGTAACAAAAGCTGGGTAAATAGGAAGAGTTGGTTGGAGCGGCAGTTTGAACGGGTTTAGCGACACATACGGTATTTTTTTGTTGATTAAAATACACAGCGTATTCAATGTTAGTATGTGAGTTTCCATTACATTTTTGCAGCGTTTTATTATCAATCTCTCCATTAGAAATTTCTGAGAAATTAGTATTATATTTTATCCAACCTGTCTGATTGTTCATATATTGTGTCATGGCCTGTTCGATTTCATTATCGTATAGCATCTCTTTTTTAGGCATAGTCACTTCTCTTCTGCAAAGTCTTAGTATTTTGATAATACAATATCTATATTAAGTAATTATTAGCTTGTTATATAGAAAGTGATCTCTTTCCTTTTTTCAGCTACTATATGTTCTAATTTCGGCCTGAAAGCACTGCAATGTACTTTTATTTCTAAAAATACTTTTAAGTGTCAGAGAAGCGTAATAGTGGATCTTTTGAATAGAATAAAAAAATGGACTCACAGGTTGCACACAGAGTAAGGGGAATTCCTATGTTTTTTGAACGTCCGTTAGAATCTCAGTCATCCTTTGCTGCGGCACTGACTCAAGCCTATCGTCAAGATGAAACGAGCTGTGTGTCTCATTTGCTTAATGTATTGAAATTTAACTCAGACCAGCACGATGCGATCCAACAATTAGCCCGCGATTTTGTTACTCAAGTACGTCAACAACAGGTGGATAGCGGTGGTATTGAAGCGTTAATGCAGCATTACGATTTGTCGACAGATGAAGGGATTATACTAATGTGTATTGCCGAGGCATTGCTGCGAATTCCTGATCAAAAAACTCAAGATGTGTTAATTCGTGATAAGTTGACTAGTGCTAATTGGAACGAGCATTTAGGAAAAAGCCAATCTACTTTTGTGAATTTGGCCACATGGAGTCTTGCGCTAACAGGAAAGGTATTAGAGGCGAGCGATAAAGCCAATTTTTTTAAAAAAACTTGGAAAAATCTTCTACGTAAGAGTGGTGAGCCTTTAGTGCGACAAGTTCTTCTTGAAGCTGTTAAGGTGATGAGTCGACACTTTATTTTGGGCCACTCCATTGAGGAAGCACTTAAGCGCTCTGAGTTGCTCAGCCAAAAGGGCTATCGTTTTTCTTATGATATGTTAGGTGAAGTAGCGCGAACCTCGGCCGATGCCGATCGTTATTTTGAAGCCTATCTACAGGCTATAGAGGCTTTGAGTCATTCCAGCACTCCTCAGTCGACTTGGGTATCAGAACACAGTATTTCAGTGAAATTATCAGCCTTATATCCACGTTATGAATTTTTACAAAAAGAAGTGGCAATTCCCTTTTTAACAAAACGTCTCACAACATTATGTCAGCGAGCTCAAGCAGGTGGTTTAGATTTGCAAGTGGATGCAGAAGAAAGTGATCGTCTGGAGATGTCGCTACACATTATCGAAGGTGTTTTTGCCAATCCTGAGTTTAAAAACTGGCATGGTTTGGGTTTAGCCGTGCAAGCCTATCAAAAGCGGGCCTATAGACTGATTGAATATTTAATTGATATGGCAAAACGTTATGATAAGCGTATTGCGATTCGTTTAGTGAAAGGAGCCTATTGGGATTCTGAAATTAAGGCTTCACAAATCAATGGTTTGAATGATTATCCAGTCTTTACCCGCAAAGCCTCTACTGATGTGAGTTATTTAGCGTGTGCCCGGTTGTTATTATCGGCGCAATCCACTGTATATCCTCAATTTGCAACGCATAATGCCCATTCAGTAGCCGCTATTTTAACCATGGCGACAGATTCTAATCATTTTGAATTTCAAAAGTTACAAGGGATGGGAACCTCATTACATGATCAATTAGTGACGCGAGGAATACCATGTCGTGTTTATGCGCCTGTAGGTGATTATAAAGATTTATTACCTTATCTGGTGCGACGTTTGTTAGAAAATGGCGCTAACAGTTCCTTTGTGCATCGTATTACTGATTCTAATGTTTCTATCGATGAGATTATTGCCGATCCGATAACGCGAACTCAAGCGCTTGCTAGCATACCCAATCCTCGTATTCCTTTGCCTCAAGCCATCTATGGTGAGCAACGATTGAATTCTATGGGGATTGATTTAAGCCATCATCAACAGCTTGCCCAATTAGAAGTAGACATGCAGCAAATAGATCAACAGCGTGGTAACTGGTCTGCAGGCCCTCTGGATCGCCGTGCTAGTGCGCATGATAGTGCGATATTGAACCCTGCTGATCATCGCGATGTAGTAGGTTACTATGCACAGGCAACGGCTGAGGATATAGAAACTGCTTTGTCACGTTCAATTGAGGCCTTCCCTACATGGCAGGCCACCCCAGTGGAGGAGCGTGCTGATATATTAGTGAATATGGCAGAGCAATTGGAATGCCATCGTGCTGAATTAATGATGATGGCAGTGCGCGAGGCGGGTAAGTCAATTCCTGATACCCTATCAGAAGTGCGTGAGGCGATTGATTTTTGTCGTTACTATGCGATGCAAGCAGCTCAACTGATGACCGATCGTATTTTACAAGGGCCAACAGGTGAGGAAAATACATTGCGTTTACATGGATGTGGTCCGATGTTGTGTATTAGCCCTTGGAATTTCCCAATCGCTATTTTTATCGGTCAAATAGCAGCAGCATTGGTAACGGGCAATACAGTGATTGCTAAACCTGCAGAACAAACTCCTTTAGTGGCACAACGTATTGTTGATCTCTTTTATCAAGCGGGTATTCCTCAAACTGTTTTGCAACTTCTACCAGGGGCCGGTAAGGTTGGACAGGCATTAGTAGAGGATGAGCGTTTAGTCGGTGTTATTTTTACAGGATCAACAGCGACTGCTCAATCTATTCAATCTACTTTAGCTAAACGTTCAGGCCCTATGGCGCGATTAATTGCAGAAACTGGTGGTATTAATGCGATGATTGTCGATTCTTCTGCGCTCCCAGAGCAGGTAGTGCGGGATGTATTAATGTCTGCGTTTGGGAGTGCCGGTCAGCGTTGTTCCGCGTTACGTTTATTATGTATTCAAGAAGATGTCGCTAAGGGTATTATCACGATGTTAAAAGGAGCGACTGAATTATTAAAAGTAGGCGATCCATCAATGCTGGCTACCGATGTTGGTCCGGTCATTGATGCACAAGCACAACATCGTTTAGATCAATATGCTCAAACCTTAGAAGCAGAAGCCCATGCGCATTGTGTTATTAAATTACCGTTGAATGACACTACGCAACATGGTACCTATGTGGCACCACAGATTTATGAATTAGATCATATTGATCAATTAAAAGAGGAATTTTTTGGGCCAATTTTGCACCTTGTGCGTTATAAAGCATCAGATCTAGATTCAGTGATCGATGCCATTAATGCCAAGGGGTATGCACTGACCTTTGGTATTCAGAGCCGCATTGATGATACGGTTAATCATATTCAAAAACGTATTAAAGCAGGTAATCTCTATGTGAATCGCAACATGATTGGTGCTGTAGTGGGTGTGCAACCATTCGGTGGTTTTGGACTGTCAGGCACAGGACCAAAAGCAGGAGGGCCACATTATCTAATGCGTTTTTGTAATGAGAGTACCCTAACGATTGATACAACAGCAGCTGGTGGCAATGCCAGTTTGATGGCGTTACAAGAAGAAGACTAGGCTAAATTTATGTTGACACCCATTAAAGAGAAGAGAGTTCTTATAACAGGAGGGACTTGTGGTATTGGTAAAGGAATGGCGTATCAGTTTGCCCAACAAGGAGCACAGGTCATTTTACTGGCTCGCCACTTAGAAAATACACAGCGGGTTGTTAATGAGTTAAAAGAGGATGGCCATCAGGTTGATTATGTGTTAGCGGATGTAGCAGATGAGTCGCAAATGGCACAAGCAGCTAAAAAGATAGCCAAACAGTGGGGTGGTATTGATTGTGTCTGCGCTAATGCGGGTATTTATCCCAGTAAAATGATTGAATCGATGAGCCTGTCTGATTGGGATACAGTGATTAATACCAATTTACGAGGCACTTTTTTATCGGTTCACTCTTTTTTAGCCTTATTGAAACAGTCTGATTATGGGCGAGTGATTATCACTTCTTCGATTACTGGCCCTATGACAGGTTATGTAGGTTGGTCGCACTATGCAGCCACTAAAGCAGGGCAGCTTGGCTTTATGCGCACAGCTGCTCTTGAACTTGCTCCTTATGGCATTACGGTGAATGCAATATTGCCAGGCAATGTATTAACAGAGGGCTTAGAGGAGTTAGGAGAGGATTATTTGCAAAAAATGGCCGCTTCTATTCCACTCAAACGATTAGGCTGTATTGATGATATTGCTTATACAGCCTTATTTTTAGCTTCTAAGGAAGCTGGTTTTATTACAGGACAGACTATTGTGGTTGATGGTGGTCAAACCGTGCCCGAATCGCTGGAAGCGTTTTAAAAATCCTTTTATTCCGAGTCAAGATTGTGCACTATATCTGTTTTAATTTTTGGAGGTGGAATATGAAACGTGTTCTTTCAATAGTACTAGCAGTGACCTGTGTATTATCTGCTTCATTAGCTGTGATGCCAGCACTTGCTAAAATTTCTAATAAACCAAAAGATAAGTTGAGCTATGCTATGGGAGTTCAAACGGCTCAAGCACTAAAAGCGCATCAAATCCAGCTCAATCCAAAGGCCTTTGCTGAAGGGATGAGCGATATGATGGCAGGTAAGTCCTATCAAATGACTCAAAAAGAAATGAACTTAACGCTCTCTATGTTTCGTAAGGTAACACTTGCCAAACAGAAAGCTAAGTTTCAACACATTGCGGCTCAGAATGCTCAAGCGGGTGCGCATTTTTTAGCGACAAATCAACATCAGTCAGGAGTTAAAACTACAGCCTCTGGTTTGCAATATAAGGTATTAAAAAAAGGTCATGGTCTTTCACCAAAACTCAATGATACTGTGACAGTGAATTACCAAGGTCGTTTAATTAATGGTAAGGTCTTTGATAGTTCTTATAAACGTGGCAAACCGATTACATTTCCATTGCACAATGTGATCCAAGGGTGGCAAGAGGCTTTAGCGATGATGAAACCAGGAGCTACCTGGATGCTCTATATTCCAGCGAAATTAGCCTACGGTAAGCGCGGTGCACCAGGGGCGATAGGGCCTAATGAGACCTTAGTCTTTAAAGTCAATCTTGTATCAGTGACACATAGTGCTTAATTAATGAGAGCTTGTCGGAGTCAACGCCTTCTTTTTTTGGAAAGTACTGCTGCGTTGACTCCTTTTCGTCAACAACAGCTATTATTAAAATTAAAATCTATAGCCCCTGAAATAAATAATATCTCAGCACAAACACTGTATTTTGCAAATGTTGCCTCTTCTGCTGATGATTTAGAACTGAAGCGTTTAATGAGCTTACTCAATGCGCTACCCACTCCCTTAACGGGTGATCGATCGTTTACTGTTTATGTGCTTCCCCGTTTAGGAACTGTATCGCCATGGTCTTCCAAAGCAACAGATATTGCGGGTATTTGTGGTCTTAATGGTGTTAATCGTATTGAACGAGGCATTGGCTATCGTATCGAAGGTCCTATAGATCACAGCTTATTCTCTTTACTGTTTGATCCGATGATTGAGTCAGCGATTGCTGATCTTGAGACATTAAAGACAATGTTTGAGCAGCAGCAACCAAAACCTGTGAGTATTGTACCTATTTTAGAGGAGGGTCAGCATGCTTTAGTGGCTGCCAATGAGCAGTTAGGCTTAAGTTTATCTGCTACCGAGATCGATTATTTATTATCTGTGTATTTGAAATTAAAACGAAATCCTAGTGATGCTGAGTTGATGATGTTTGCTCAAGTGAATTCCGAGCATTGTCGGCATAAGCTTTTTAATGCTCATTGGACGATTGATGGAGTCGATCAAGAAAAATCATTATTCTCAATGATCCGCAATACTTATGAACAACACCCTGATCGTGTTCTAGTGGCCTATCATGATAATGCAGCAGTGATTCACGGCCCTTGGGCAAATGCTTTATTCATTGATCCAATAACGCAACAGTATCGAACCGAATCAGCACGCAGTCATATTGTTTTTAAAGTTGAAACCCATAATCACCCAACGGCAATATCGCCGTTTCCAGGAGCGGCTACAGGTAATGGTGGTGAAATTCGTGATGAAGCTGCCACAGGACGTGGAGCACGAACCAAAATGGGTTTAACGGGCTTTTCAGTATCCCATCTACACATTCCTGGATTTCAACAACCATGGGAGATAAATGTAGGTCGACCTGCGCACATGGCTTCTGCGCTTGAAATTATGCAACAGGCCCCTATTGGGGGTGCGTCTTTTAATAATGAATTTGGTCGTCCCAATGTCTGTGGGTATTTTCGAACCTTTGGTATGAAAGTCGCTATGGATTACGGTGATGTGTATCGTGGCTATCATAAACCAATTATGATAGCCGGTGGTGTAGGGACGATTCGTGAGACTGCAGTTCATAAAAAAACACTACCCATTGGGGCACAATTAATTGTATTAGGTGGTCCTGCGATGGCCATTGGTTTAGGTGGTGGCGCAGCATCGTCTCGTAAGACCCATGATCAGAGTGATGCCTTAGATTTTGCCTCAGTACAACGTTCAAATCCAGAAATGCAGCGTCGCTGTCAGGCCGTGATTGATGCTTGTTGTACCTTGGGTGAGGAGAATCCCATTTTAAGCCTTCATGATGTAGGCGCTGGAGGCTTATCGAATGCATTGCCTGAGATAGTGGCTGCTTGTGATCTTGGCGCCCATATTCAATTGCGCGCCATTCCAAATGCTGATTTGGCCATGACACCGATGGAGATCTGGTGTAATGAGGCGCAAGAACGTTTTGTGATGTCGATTCTAGCAGAGGATATCACGCGTTTTACAGCGATTGCACAACGAGAACGTTGCCCGTTTGCCATTGTAGGGGAAGTTATTAAAAAAAGTGATTTGATCGTTGAGGATGATTATTTTCAAAATACACCTATTAATTTACCGATGCCAGCCTTATTGAAAAACCTACCTAAACAGCAATGTCATGCAGAGCGTCTTAGTGAATTGCATCGATCGTTAGAGACAACAAATATTAATTTAGCACAAGCTATTAAAAGAGTATTACAGTTTCCATGCGTAGCTAACAAAAGTTTTTTAATTACAATTGGTGATCGTACTGTAGGTGGATTGGTAGCTCGTGACCAGATGGTAGGCCCCTGGCAGGTACCAGTTTCTGATGTGGCGGTTACTTGTGCTGATTATTGCGGTTATGCTGGTGAGGCCCTTGCTATGGGGGAGCGTGCTCCGATTGCACTGCTACATCCTGCTGCCTCAGCGCGCATGGCCGTTGGTGAAGCAATTACTAACATAGCAGCAGCTTCTATTCCTGATATTAAAGAGATCGTATTGTCAGCAAATTGGATGGCAGCAGTAGACTGCTTAGGTGATGCAGCGGGCCTCTATGAGGCTGTACAAACTGTTGCTATGGAACTTTGTCCTGCTCTGGGGATCAGTATTCCTGTCGGTAAAGATTCTTTATCGATGCGAACAGAGTGGCAAGAAGAAGGCAAGATTCGCTCTGTGGCCTCACCTTTATCTTTAGTGATTTCAGCAACCGCCAAGGTCAATGAAGTACAGCGTACTTTAACACCACAGTTACAAACTGATGCAGGCCGCTCAGTATTGTTGTTAATTGATTTAGGAGCAGGTTCTTGTGCCCTAGGAGCTTCTGTGTTAGCGCAAACACAACAATTATTAGGACAGCGCACTCCTGATTTAGATAGTCCTACTCTCTTAAAATCATTTTTTGCTGCTATTTGGCAGCTTAATCAACAAAATTATATTCTAGCCTATCATGATCGCTCTGATGGTGGTTTGTTAGTAACGATTGCTGAGATGATGTTCGCAGCTCATGTGGGTGTGGATCTTTGTGTAGAAGGGCTGCATGAAGATCCAATTCATGGATTATTTAATGAAGAGTTAGGAGCAGTGATCCAAGTCGCTCATTCTGATCTTAAGTGCGTGAATGCAGTGATTGAGCAACATCAACTAACTGAAGTCACTCATGTGATTGGCCAGTTGAATACAACAGATCGACTCAATATTATATCGAATAATAAAACTTTATTTTCTGAGTCACGTATCGTATTGCAACAAGGGTGGTCGGAAACCTCTTATCGCATGCAGGCATTACGTGATCATCCAGAGTGTGCACAGCAGGAATTTGAGCGTATTGCCGATCAAAAAGATCCAGGGCTCACCGTGAAGCTCACTTTTGAGATTAATGATAATAAAGCAGCCCCTTATCTATCGCTAGCTTCTCGACCTAAGGTAGCCATTCTACGGGAACAAGGGGTAAATGGTCATAGGGAAATGGCTGCCGTGTTTGATCGAGTTGGTTTTGATTCGATTGATGTGCATATGAGTGATCTTTTATCCGGGTGTGTGTCACTAAGAACGTTTGTGGGATTAGCCGCTTGTGGTGGATTTTCTTATGGCGATGTATTAGGAGCAGGGCGTGGTTGGGCACAATCTATTTTAATGCATAAGGCTGTGTGTGATGACTTTGCAGCTTTCTTTGCGCGTTCTGATACCTTTGCATTGGGTATTTGCAATGGTTGTCAAATGTTTTCTTATTTAAAGGAGATTATTCCTGGAGCTAAGCAGTGGCCCAGTTTTGTTCGAAATCGCTCGGAACAATTTGAAGCACGGGTTTCTTTATTAAAAGTAGAACCATCACCCTCCATTTTTTTAAAAGATATGGTAGGGAGTGTACTACCAGTTGCAATAGCCCATGGTGAAGGTCAAGTTGTTTGTGACACTGCCTCAAAAGGTCCCATCGTTGCGTTGCGCTATGTAGATCATGACCATCAAGCCACTGAGCGGTATCCTGAAAATCCAAACGGAAGTCCTGAAGGAATGACTGGATTTACAACTACTGATGGTCGCGTTACCATTATGATGCCGCATCCAGAACGCGTGTTTAGAACGTTGCAATTGTCTTGGCACCCTAAAGACTGGAGTGAGGACAGTCCTTGGCTGCGTTTTTTTGCCAATGCGCGGCAGTTTGTTAACTAAGAAGTGTATAAGCATCAGGATGGAAACTTTTTTTAACTCTTAAGTACTCACTGACAGAAACTCTACATAAGGACTATGTAAGTGTCAGGTCAAGATGAAATTTATAAATTTGCAGGCTCTCTACTCAGTGTAAGTCAGAGTTTAGGTGAATTAGGTCAAATTATTACCAATGTCTATTCTTACGAAGTTATAGAAAGTCAAAAACCTGCCATTAAGAATGACTTGCCAAGGACAGTTTTTATGAAGTGTACTGAAGATCAGAATGCTCAATTTTATAACAGATACTGGTTAGAAAAAGTGAAGACAGATTCTTACATCCAAGGCTATATGACAGGAGCTCTTTGCCCAAGATTATTTTTGTTAGCTTTTAATGAGTCTAGATCAGATAAAGATTTTTCTACCACCCTAAATAAGGTAAGTTTTGGTTATGTGGATAATGAAGGACAGCACTGTGGGTTTACTCTTCTTTATTTGCAAGATGATCCAAAACAATGGGTTGCTACTCTGGCTAAAAAAGTGGGTCTTGAAGATCAATCAATTGCTTTTTATGCTCATAGTGCTTTCTTCGATGAAATAGAGATTGATTTATCTAAGATATCAATACACCAAAAGATGAGCAATAAAGAAGCAGCAGAAGACATAGTAAAATCTGTAGCTCAAAATGATATTGCTGATATGATTAATCTATTTTTTGATGGTAATGGTAATATTGATATTGCTCACTTTAATGCTTTCAATAAAATTCATATTAATGATAAAGAACTAACTAACCCAACTATAATAAGCCCAAGCGATTTTTTTTCTAAAATATTATACGAAGAAACATATGATGAAATTGATTCTAATTTTGAATTTGAGCTAGAACAGTTTGATTTTCTTAAAAAATCACTACTTAAAACTCGTTTTAACCACAAGATGAGTTACAAAACTTTTGTGATTTATGCAACTGATTTAATTAAGGAGTTAGAGTGTAGACTCTCTAATCAGGAGAGATTAGTTCATGAAGATCGTAATGCTTATCAACAGTTTTGTAGACTGTTAAAACAGGAAGTTATTAACATAGGGCGTCAGAGCAGGACTCGAAAAGACAGTATCGATAAGAAAGAGCCAAGGCTTTTTGATATCTCTATTGCTTATATGAATAAAAAAATATCTGAGTGCTATAAAGCAGCACTGTGTAGTACCTATGTTAAAGAATGTCTTGAACGACCAACGATAGAAAAAGAAGTCATTGATTTGAATATCCACTATGAGCCTTCTAAAAATCTTATAAATCAACTTAAGGGACAAGAAAAAAATATCATTGATTCATTTGATCGAGTAGAAAAACTGCTGCAAGGCAGGAATCCTGATGCCCATAAGTTTTTGCAGAAGCTCAAGGATCTTATACTCGCTAAGTTAAGAGCTTTATTTAGCAGCAAGTCATCAATCAATGAATTTGGCATTTTTACATGTCAGAAAGTGGTTAGCCGATTGAATGGTCATTACTCATCACCACAGTTAGTAAAGGTTAGATAATGTTAGTATGAGTTTTATTTATCGCAAGCCTTTGAAACTTTTCTTTCCATGCTAAGCGTATTAAGTCCATAGTTAAGTAGTAGTATCCTATCAGAGAGTCCTTTTATTTGCACAAAATTAGTGCAGATTGAGATAATATTCCCCTGCTTAAATGAACTAAATTGCTTAAATGTATAAATAAGATTAATTTGAATAACCTGAGTTCGATGAAAAGGTGTAAAGTAAGTGATTGAATAAAAGGCTCTTTCATGGTTAAGTTTCGTGCAAAAGCAGCTAATTTCAGTAAATCAAACCTTAAAAGGAAGAGCCGTATGGATAAGTTAGTCGATTTATATTGTGTTGTCGATGATTTTTGTCAATTAGTATTGCCTGAATTAGAGAAAGCTTCTTTGCCTAATTTGAGTAAAAAAAGAACTAGGTCATGCCGACTGACTCCCTCAGAAATCATGACGATTGTCATCCACTTTCATCAAAGTCATTATCGTGATTTTAAAACCTATTATATTAATTATGTAAAACAGCATTTGTATAAAGCCTTCCCTGATTTGGTCAGTTATAATCGCTTCGTTGAACTGATGCCATCCATATTGGTACTCTTGTGTTTATTAATGCATTTCCAAAGCAAAACATTAACAGGAATTTACTTTATTGACTCTACCACATTATCTGTGTGCCATCCTAAACGTTCATCATCAAATCGTGTTTTTAAAGGGCTTGCTAAAAAATAGAAATCAACTATGGGTTGGTTTTTCGGCTTTAAACTGCATTTAGTCATTAATGATAAAGGGGAAATACTGGCTTTCAAAATAACGAAAGCTAATACGGATGACCGTAAACCTGTTGATGAGTTAACACAAGGATTAGAGGGTAAATTGATAGGTGATAAAGGATATATTTCTTCTGAATTATTTAATCAATTATACCTGCGTGGTTTAAAATTCATTACACGCTACGAAAAAATATGAAAAATAAACTGATGCCAATGATCGACAAATTATTATTACGAAAACGTGTGATTGTTGAAACCGTCATTGATCAATTAAAAAATATTAGTCAGATAGAACACTCTCGTCATCGTAGTCCTGTCAATTGTAGGGTTAACATCCTGGCTGGATTAGTCGCTTATTCTTTACAACCTAAGAAGCCTTCTTTATATTTGAATAACAATTTTTCAATCTTAGCATGAGTTAGGTCGAACTCACGTTGATTATACTTTTGCAGTGTGGATCTTTTGAGAAGATAGCAATGCGCTTTCTTAAAATAAGTAGGACTTACGCGAAATCGAATTTCACTTGAGGTTGCCTGAGTTCATTAATCCTATATTGGTCTAATAAATTGTCTTTTATTTGGTAAATGGTTTTAGCTGCATGATGAGCGACAGATTTGAGTTTAAGCCAGACCAAATAGGCACAAGTGATATGATTACGCTGAATACGTTGCTTGCGGCACTGACATTTAGCTACGCCAGTCAATTGTTTAGCTTCGCGGTGAAACTCCTCAACACACCATCGGATGTTATACACATTTTGTATAGCCTCAGCGGTTAATTGAGATTTATCGTTAGTGACAATAAAGTCCGTTCGGCAGGTAGAGGCCGTAATGCGGTAAAGTTGCACATGAAAATCATTAGGAAATTTATTCAGATGCACTGTCTTTCCCTGTGCGAGTGAGGTTTGATCCCAGGAGAGTTTTGAAGTAGGTATATGATGATAATCTTGCTCAGTTTCGCTCACCAAGCGATTAGCTTTGATAGGACAATAAAATAGTTTACCCAGCGCATCAATCGTTAACATTACTTTATGGGTGGCATACCAGCTATCCATAAGAACACCTTTGTAAGGTAATTGCTTTTGATAATGAATATTACGCTGCATATCAAATAAATGGTCAAGCTTGCTCTTACCGTCTTGTTCTGGCGCATAAATACGATAATCAATCACCCAAAACTGCTCAGTCTCCGGATTGACATAAATTGCATTGACCACACCTATGCCATTAATAACCTCTTGGCTATTACCACTATATTGATAACGTGCTAAATCAATCGCCTTAGCATAGCTCTATCTAGTACAGTATCATCGTAAACGATAAAGCCATTTTCACTCCACACTACCTGATGTTTTGCATGTTCCCACAGCATTCTTGGGGATAACTTCTCACTAGCAAGATAACGATTATAAGAGTCGTGACTAATACCTTCCTTATATTTGGCTACATAGGTTAATGTATAGTTGGTTTGGCTAGAGAGTAAGTATTGACAATAATCAATACGATTAACTTTTCTTCTACGTGACATCTCTTTAGGCATCTCTTTCATTATTTTCGACATCTTAAACAATTAGTGAAAAAATAATAAGTACAATTCACTCAATTTATCCTCTCGCGTAAGTCCTACCTACGCTATTGCTCGTTCTTACTGTTTGCCTCCCCCTTCTGGTCAGGACTCATTTCACCGACTTTCCATCACTATACCGTCAGCCTCTGGCACAGCCTCACGCCCTTTCAAGAAAATATGCTCGCTATGATTTGTGCCGCTGTCTTTGGCCGCAAAACTATTCCTAATTTTATCGGCAGTACCATTCAAGCCGTGGCAGGCGGGCTTAGGAAGCCTTTGCCTCCGCCTGAGAAAACTGAGGTCTAACTACATGTAAAACCATCTTCTGATGAAGAAGTTACAGCATTACTATTACTACTAGCAAATAAATTATTACGCGGTATACTAGCCATTTTAGAAGTATCTATTTCTTCATCAGAATTACAATTTGACACAGAGATTTTTAAAGTTTGCTCATTAGAAAAACTTTGAGACTGGTTTAATGTAGCCTTTTTTGAGATTGCCTGATTGGTATTATTTCTTGATGGAATGCGAAGTGTTTGTTTTTGATTTATACTTTGGATATTATCATTATTATTACCGTTATCTTGTGTCTCTTCTTGCTTTTTTGGTATAGATTCATAAAATTGATTCATATTTTTCATTATAGTTTGTGCTTGCCCTAAATTTTTTAATAAGCGTCCTATAGCTGTTGAAACAATAGCAGTAAATAAAGAAATATTCCCAATTATCATTGCGAAGGGTATAAAAGCCAGACCTAAGGGTGCTCCCAATCCTGTTGCTACTAAAAGGATTCCTGCTAAAGCAAAAAAGCTACTCAGTGCATACATTGCATATCCCACTCTAACTTTGGAAGCACTGTATTTTCTATAAGGAGCAGTATCGATAAGTTTTTTATATGGCTCTAGATTAGACATAGAAGAAATACAGCATTGATATGTTTTCTCTAGAATTTGTGTTAAAAAAGAAAGGGTTGAAGTTTCATGATTGGAATTTTTAGCACGTTTATATTCTTCTTCAATAGAGCTCAGTAAATTATTTAATTTTTTAGTGTCAACTGGTATATTGTTGTTCAATAGTGAATCTCTGATAGGAGTGTTATTTATCAGTGTATGTAATGTATGGTATTTTGATCGAGCTATTATGATGCTAACAGTATTTTTAAGTCTTTGAATATCAAATAAATAAGGTTCTAAAGTTTGACAATTCTCTACGCTCCAGAGCCCATGATTTTTCAGGTTATTGAGTTCAGTAATAAGGTTGTGACTGAAAAGTTCTTTACGATCCTTATAATTAAAAATCCAGTTTTCAGTAGTTCTATTAAGCAGACCTTCCTCATTAAGTAGTATTAGAGTATCTCTTATGTACATGATTTGAGTATCATCTTTATTTTTTATTCCTAATAAAATATAGAAATTATCTGTAGAGAGTTTGTCTAGTATGCCATTCTCCTTTAGAAGTTTTAAAATAGGATTTTCATTGATTATCTTTTTACCTATTTCTTTTAATGCTTCTGTATCTTCTATTATATCTTCTATATCTGGTTTATTATCTCTCATAAATACACCTTAATTATTTTAGCCTTTAAATAATAATTAACTATTACACGAGTTTCGCATTTGCCTAAGTTTCACTCAATAAACACTGCATCCGGATAGAAATTGCTTGTTTAATTACTCGCCAGTTTTGTTCGTAAAAAGTTAACTTTTCCAAACATCGTCGTCGATGCTGACTAAACCAAGCAGCAATTGCTAAGCCAATATGATTTCTCTGCGCTCGACCATTTCGGGCCTGACAACGCTCAATACCACAGGTTTGCTTTAATTCACGGTGATAGACTTCCACTGACCAGCGTGCTTTTATGATGGTTGCCACTTGATCGCGTGTTGGCGATTCCAGGTTGGTGGCAATGTAATCCGTGCGCCTATTACTTGCGACAAACCGAAATACCCAAACCCATCCATAACCCCGCAGATGCACCTTTAATCCTTCATCGGGAATATCCAAGTCGGCTAATGAAATATTTCTATTAACTTTGCGATTTTTCCTTAATCCAGTGACCCAATACCAACCCATACTGCGAATGGTTTTTAGGTTGGTTAAGCTTGAGTACCAGGAGTCCATAACAACGGCATTGGGACAAATACCCCTGTTTTTAGCAAGCTTTAACATCTCACAAAAATGTGAGTTTTTTGTTTTCCCATCTGTTGGTTTATCATAAATACGATAATCAATTGGAACCGAGGCGCTTGATTCAAGCCCATGCCAAAGCAAGTTCACCAAACCAATTCCAGCAATGACATCATGTGCGTTACCTGAATATTGGTAGTGAACTAAATCAATTTTTTTACTTCGATGTTTAGATAAAACAGAATCGTCGGCAATCAGCAAACATGGCTCTTCGTCTTGGATAAAATCCTTGGCTTCCTGCCAAATTTCACGTGGTCGAAAATGTGCGCTTTGCAACCAGCGGCTCACGCTATCGTGTGAAAAACTTTTTGGAGAAACTTCTGATAATGCAAGGCCAGAATAGCGAATACTGCTCGCCTGCAAAAACGTTTTGTAAATTTCTTTTGTGCACTTATGCTTCGACATCCTTGCCCAACCCTCAAATGAAAATTGCAAGATTATCTCAATTTACGCAAATGCGAAACTCGTGTATTATTAACAAAATATTAAAATGAAAAAATAGTTTACTTCTATTCTCTTTTTGGCTCATTTATAGCGCCATCCTATTGAGTCGATCGGTAACCAGCATGTTGAAACCATCCAAGCAATTTGTTTTCAGTAATTTTTTCTAATGCATACTTAAGTGCCTTTTGAAACGACGCCAAAGTTCTAGCTTCTATTTCTTGTAAAATATTCTTAACAAAAGACCAAGCCATTTCAATGGGATTAAAATCAGGTGAGTACGGGGGCAAGAAATCGATACTCGCACCTGTAGCATGTATTGCATCCTGTACACGCTGAGTCTTATGAAAGCCGACATTATCAAGTAAAACAATATGATGCGGCTGTAATATTGGGCATAAATCGTGAGCAATGAAATGATAAAAGATATCGCCATCAGTTGCTCATGGTCCATACAATGAAGCTTCAACGCGTGCTGTTGATATTGCACCAATGACCGAAAGTTTCATACCACGATTAAATGGCTTCGGCATATGCACGCGTTGTCCGATTGGCGCACGTGCATAATTGAGCACCATATTCAGGTAAGCCCCCATTTCATCAATAAAAATCAGGCGTTCTGGGTCAACGTCCTTATATTTTTTTATGTGCGCCTGTCTTTTTTTTCGACGTCCGGACGTAACTGCTCCTGTGCAAAAAGACTTTTCTTTTTTCGCGTTATCGCTAATGTTTTTAAAGCGCGAGACATCATCGATTGACTCACCGTTTTTTTGTAATAGTGCTTATATTTTTTACACAGATGCTTAACTCGAATATCAGGTTTATCCGTTACCCAACTCTCAATTTTTTGCAGGTGATTTCCTGATATGACAGGCTTTCTACCACGTTGATAAGGTTTGGGGGCTAAATCATTTTGTTCATCACGACGCAAATAAATACGTAACGTCGCTATGCCAATTTTGAATAGTTCAGCTGTTTCAAGTTGCGTACTCCCACCTTTTCGATAATGGGAAACGGCTCGTTGCCGTAGTTCTAGTGGATAAGCTGCTGGCATTTTTTGATCCTAAAGAGCGACATTATACTCATCTTGAACGCTAAACTCTATAGGATGGCGCTATATTATTGAATCCAATGCAATTAGGTGCATGCTCATGTACCCATTGGCAAAGGGTGGGATGGTTCATTACATGGGTGCCGTTTTTCTTGTTCTGCCTGCAATGCCTGCCAGCCCTTGAAAAGAAGCGCTCTGACCCCCAATTTGTTAGCTATCGAATTGATGATTGACAAAGAGGCGAGAGAATAATGAGCAAAATGATTGGTATCGATCTAGGAACCACCAACTCCTGTGTTGCGGTAATGGAAGCAGGTAAGGTGCGTGTGATTGAAAATACAGAAGGGGCGCGTACGACACCTTCCATTGTTGCCTATACCAAAGACGAAGTACTTGTTGGAGCCCCTGCTAAACGTCAAGCGGTAACCAATCCCGAAAACACTCTATATGCAATTAAGCGTTTGATTGGTCGTAAGTTTAAAGAAGATGTTGTCCAAAAAGATATCAAGATTGTGCCTTATAAAATCATTGAAGCGAATAATGGTGATGCTTGGGTAGATGCTAATGACGAAAAATTAGCCCCACCTCAAGTCTCTGCTGAAATTTTGATGAAGATGAAAAAAACAGCCCAAGAGTACTTAGGGCAAGAAGTTAAGGAGGCAGTTATTACGGTACCTGCTTATTTCAATGACTCACAGCGCCAGGCGACTAAAGATGCTGGTAAAATTGCAGGGCTGGACGTAAAACGTATTATTAACGAACCGACTGCAGCTGCACTTGCTTATGGCCTGGATAAAAAAGAGGGCGATCGTAAGATAGCCGTTTATGATTTGGGCGGAGGTACTTTTGATATTTCAATTATTGAGATTGCTGATGTTGATGGTGAGCATCAGTTTGAGGTATTAGCAACTAATGGGGATACCTTCCTTGGAGGTGAAGACTTTGATCTGCGTCTTATTGACTATTTGGCAGATGAATTTAAGAAAGAGTCCGGCATGGATCTACATAGTGACCCCTTAGCATTACAGCGCCTAAAAGAGGCAGCAGAAAAAGCAAAAATTGAATTATCATCAACCCAACAAACTGATGTTAATCTCCCTTATATTACTGCAGACAGCAGTGGCCCAAAACACCTCAATATTCGTGTTACTCGTGCAAAATTAGAAGCATTAGTTGAAGATCTAATTGAGCGTAGTATTGCGCCTTGTAAAACTGCAATTAATGACGCTAAGTTAAAGGTTTCGGATATCAGCGATGTTATTTTAGTAGGTGGACAGACACGTATGCCTAAGGTTCAAGAAGCTGTGAAACATTTTTTTGATAAAGAAGCACGCCATGATGTTAATCCTGATGAAGCGGTTGCTATGGGAGCAGCGATTCAAGGGGCTGTACTGGCAGGTGATGTCAAAGATGTTCTCCTGCTAGATGTAACACCTCTCTCCTTAGGAATTGAAACTATGGGCGGTGTAATGACTAAATTGATTGATAAAAACACTACAATTCCAACCAAAGCATCACAGGTATTCTCAACAGCAGAGGATAATCAAACCGCCGTTACAGTCCATGTATTGCAAGGTGAGCGTGAGATGGCTTCTGCTAATAAGTCCTTAGGTCGTTTTGATTTAAGTGATATTCCTCCCGCACCGCGTGGTATGCCGCAGATTGAGGTTATGTTTGATATCGATGCAAATGGGATTATGCATGTCTCTGCTAAAGATAAGGCAACTGGTAAGGAACAATCGATTGTAATTAAAGCATCCAGTGGTTTGTCGGATGAAGAAGTAGAACGTATGGTAAAAGATGCAGAAGCTAATAAAGAAGCCGATGAAAAGTTTCATGCTCTAGTTAAAGCTCGTAATGAAGCAGATCATCACATTCATTCTGTCGATAAAGCGATTAAAGACTTAGGTGACCAAGTCAAAGCAGATGAAAAAGAAAAGATTGAGACACTCATTGGCGAGCTAAAAGAGTTAGTGAAAGGAGATGACAGTGAGGCAATTGAGGCAAAGAGTAAGGAACTGAGTGAGGCTTCTTCCAGTGTTATACAACAGGCTTATGCTAAGAAAGCAGCCGATACCAAAGGGGAGCAGGGAGCTAGCGATTCTGCTGATGACTCTAAGGATCAAAAAGCTTCCTCTAGTGAGGATGTTGTTGATGCAGAGTTTGAAGAAGTAAAAGAAGATTCCAAAAAAAATCAAGAGAAAGAAGACGATCCGAAGTAATTCAATAGAATGAATGTATCTTACCTCACTCTTCCTTTAGCTTAGGAAGAATGAGGTTTTGTTATTTGGGAATGTAGATGACAGAGCAGACAAAACAAGATTTTTATAAAGTATTAGGGGTTGAACGTAATGCTGATCAGGCGGCATTAAAAAAAGCCTACCGTCGTTTAGCGATGAAATATCATCCAGATCGTAATCCAGGCGATAAAGCGGCTGAGGCAAAATTTAAAGAAGCAAAGCAGGCCTACGAAGTATTATCAGACTCACAAAAGCGCGCTGCTTATGATCAATTTGGTCACGCAGGTGTGGATCCATCCATGGGTGGTGGCGGTGGTGGTGCTCATGGTTTTAGTGGTTTCCAAGATGTGGGTGATATTTTTGGCGATATTTTTGGCGATATCTTTGGGGGTCGTAGTGATCAAAAGGCACAGCAGCAAGGTGCAGATTTAGCATATGCTTTATCGATTACTTTAGAAGAGGCGGTCCACGGTGTTGTTAAAGAAGTTGTTGTGCCTACCTGGATAGCATGTCAACCGTGTAAAGGCAGTGGTGCTAAAGCAGGATCTTCACCGGTGACTTGTTCGACCTGTCATGGAACAGGTCAGATGCGGATACAACATGGCTTTATAGCGATGCAGCAAACCTGCTCAACCTGTCGAGGCCGTGGTAAGATCATCAAGGAATTATGCAGTACTTGTCATGGACAAGGTCGCGTACAAAAGCGTAAAACTTTATCTGTGAATATACCAGCAGGGGTGGATACTAATGATCGCATTCGCTTAGCAGGTGAAGGAGAAGCGGGTATCAATGGGGCTCCAGCAGGTGATTTATTTGTCCAAGTACAAGTAAAAGAGCACCCTATTTTTCAACGACAAGGGAACAATTTGTATACTGAGTTGCCGATTAATTTCATAGTCGCTATCTTAGGAGGTGATATTGAAGTTCCTACGCTAGAAGGTCAGGTTAAATTAAGCATTCCAGCAGAAACGCAAAGCGGTCGTACCTTCCGTTTGCGTGGTAAAGGGGTTAAAGCATTGCGTGGCCGAGGAGTAGGCGATTTATTGTGTAAAGTTGCAGTAGAAACACCGGTTAAGTTAAACGATGAACAAAAAGAATCCTTAAAGCAGTTTAATGAGTTGCTTAAGAAAGACGGTAAAGACCATAGTCCTAAGTCTCATTCTTGGCTGGATGCTGTCAAACGTTTTTTTAAGTAATCCTAGAGATTCAGTCTTTTTAGGCCTTGGAGCAGGCTGTAGAGTCTATTTTTTTCACAATTGGTTATAATTTGGATGAATTGTGCTATCTGTTGCATAATGAACAGGAGTATACAGAATCATTAAGTAATGAAACGTTAGGTGGGGGTATGAAATGCTAACACTGAAAAGAATAAGGCACTCCTTTCAACGATTTCGTTTTTATCTGTCTTTGGAAGCAGCGATTGTAGGCTTGGTCAGTTACAGCTTAGGAGCTAGCTTTGGTAGCATGATTCACCAGTCTTCTATTCAAATTGGTGGATTGTGGTGCATGATTTCAGCATTGGTTGTATTACAGTCTTTATTGCAACAAGCACGACAAATAGGATTGATTCGCATCACAGGATCTTTTATTGGCGCTTTAATTAGTGGTGTGATTTGCCAGATATGGGGCTATGGTTATTGGCAGTTATTAGTCGTTATTTTTATCAGTATTTATCTTATGGATCTCTTATCTGAGGAAAAAGCAGCACGGCTTAGTAGTGCCACTGCAGGGGTGATTGTAGTAATTGGTATGATGCATCCCAATGAGGCAGCTTGGTTTAACGCTTTGGCACGATTTGTAGAAAGTCTAATGGGCGTTAGTGTAGCTATGATTATCTTACTGCTCGCAGAGCGACTGGGCCTACGTAATCACCCTGAGAGAAAAAAATCTCATTAAGGTGACTTTCTTGTCTTACTAATCCAAAAGGGCATCACGATAAATAAAGCGATGCCGCCAATTAGAATGGTTTCATAGAGTACCTTATTACCAATAGGAATATTGCGAGGTGGAATAAATCCTAAAATAATAGCGATCAAACAGGTGATCATGCCAATAAGACCAACGATCCAGATGCCGATCTTGCCTCCTGGAATACGAAAGGCATTGGGATTATAAGGTGTTTTGTAACGTAGACGAATGGCTGTTGCAAATAAAATAACATAGAACAGCAACGCTAATTGTGCTGTTAAATCACTTAAAATCCAGTACCAAGTACTTATGTATTTAAAGAGTAAAAATAAGCCGCATAAAATGATCACCACTATCCATTGTAAAATTAGAATGGCAATAGGGACTTGTTTCTTAGTGTGGTGAGTTAGCAGAGCAGAGATACCTTGATCTTTGACTGCAATGGCTAATCCCTTTGTAGGTCCAATAATCCAAGTCGCTATGCCACCGAAAGCACCTAAAATAATGAGTATAATAGTGATCGGTAATAGCCATTTGATATGTAGCAATGATAAAAAAAGCGCATAGGCCTGATCTAAACCGCTAACGATACCCAGTGATTTTTGTGGAACTACGATAGCAATAGCGAAAGAGGCGAGCATCATTGTTAAAATTATAATAATCGATGAATAGAATAAAGCGCGTGGATAATCGCGTACTGGATTTTTGACTTCTTCTGCATGCACTGCAGACATTTCTAACCCCATAAGGCTAAATAAGACGATGACTAGAAAGGCTAAATGATGGATATGTAATGTCTGTGACACTAAATGAGGAAGGGTGAGTGTGATTGCTAGAGTTTTTCCTTTGATGATCCAAACGGCTCCTAAGCCGATAATAAAAAGCATCGGAATGATTGTGCCTAATAAGGCACTTAAAGTACTTACTACTCCAGAGATCCTCATTCCAAATAAGTTAACTAGTGTTGCGAGGGTAAATATGGCCACAACAATCGGTAGCATAAAGGCTTTGTTGTTGGCTAAGCTAGGATCTATGAGATAAGCGATGTTAGTGGCGATGAATAACAAGATCGTCGGATACCAAAAGACATTATAGATCCATTGCAACCAAATATTGAAAAATCCTAAGCGAGGCCCAAAGGCTTCTTTAACCCAAATATAAGAGCCTCCTGTTTTAGGCCAGTGGGTTGCTAATTCGGCTGTGATTAATATGCAGGGTAACAGAAAAAAAAGAGCCGCTATGGTGTAGAAAGCAAGAATCCCTAAACCAATTTCTGCATTGGTAGGAAGATTACGCAGGCTATCAATAGCGATGATATTAATCATCACTAGTGTGAAGACACTTAGAACCCGATTTTTAGAGGCATTGAAATGCATTATTGAACCTTGTCTCCTATATGTCATGGATATAATGACAGTATCTCAATGAATTAGCGATTTTAGCACACCATTTGTGAATCACTAGCTGCATTGATACAAAATAAAGAGGTGGCTGCTAAACACGGTTCTTCACTTCTATGGATCAACCCTGTATTCTTCTTGCGATTGCCCTTTTATGTGTGGAGTTCGGGTTTTTATGCCGATAGAAGGTTTAACACGTCCTTTTCAGACAGCATGGCTAGCACTTGCTGATGGGAGTGTGTTTTTAGGTAAAGCGATAGGTGCTTTAGGCCAATCAGTTGGTGAAGTCGTTTTTAATACTTCAATGACAGGTTATCAGGAAATTCTTACCGACCCTTCTTATGCTGAGCAAATGGTGACATTAACTTACCCTCATGTAGGCAATGTGGGAGTCAATGCTTATGATGTTGAGTCGAATCAGGTATGGGTCTCTGGGCTTATTATTCGAGATCTGTCGACAGTTGTTAGCAATTGGCGCTCTGAAGGGTCGCTTCAAGAGTATTTGATAGAGCATCAAGTAGTTGCTATTGCCGATATTGATACGCGGCGTTTGACCCGCATCTTGCGTGAGAAAGGAGCGCAACACGGCTGTATTATGACAGGTGCTGATTCAGCCCATGAAGCCTTAGCTAAGGCACGTGCTTATCCTGGTATTCAGGGTCGAGATTTAGCTAAAAGAGTGTCGACGCTGCAAAAAGTGTCTTGGGATCAAGGTACTTATGATTTAGATCAAGGTGAGTCCAGAATTAAGGCAGCATCGTTTCATGTTGTGGTCTACGATTTTGGTGTTAAACATCAGATACTGCGTCTGTTGGTAGATCGTGGTTGTCGATTAACACTTGTTCCAGCCCAAACACCTGCACATGAGGTTATAGCGTTACAACCAGATGGTGTGTTATTGTCTAATGGCCCTGGTGATCCTGCTGCCTGTGACTATGCTATTGAAGCTATTAAAGTTTTATTAGAAAAGAAGATCCCTCTTTTAGGGATTTGTTTAGGCTTTCAACTATTAGCTTTGGCCTGTGGCGCAAGAACAGTAAAAATGAAATTCGGTCATCATGGAGCAAATCATCCTGTAGAAGATTTAGCAGAGCACCGAGTTTTTATTACTAGTCAAAATCATAGTTTTGCAGTGGATAGTGATTCATTGCCAAATACTTTAATTGCCACACATCGTTCTTTATTCGATGGAACCTTACAAGGTATTTTGCATCGTGATAAACCTGCGATAGCGTTCCAAGGGCATCCAGAAGCCAGTCCTGGTCCGCAAGATATAGTGGCATTGTTTGATCATTTTATCATTTTGTTAAAAGAAGCTACTTTATGCCCAAACGCACTGACATAAATAGTATTTTAATCATAGGTGCTGGTCCTATTGTAATTGGTCAGGCCTGTGAATTTGATTATTCGGGTACACAGGCCTGCAGAGCCTTACGTGAAGAAGGGTATCGCGTTATTTTAGTAAATTCGAATCCAGCTACGATTATGACAGACCCTAATGTAGCTGATGCTACCTATATTGAACCAATTCATTGGCCTGTGGTAGCAAAGATTATTAAGAAAGAAAGACCGGATGCATTGCTCCCGACTATGGGAGGGCAAACCGCATTAAATTGCACCTTGGATTTAGTGCGTGAAGGAATTTTAGAACAGTATCACGTGGAGCTCATTGGCGCACAGCGTGAGGCGATCGATAAAGCAGAAGACCGTCAGCTCTTTGCTAAGGCTATGGAAAAAATTGGTTTGACAACACCACGTTCTGGTTTAGCTCATAATATGGATGAAGCATGGAATGTATTAGAATTGGTGGGTTTTCCTGCCATCATTCGGCCTTCTTTTACTATGGGAGGCAGTGGTGGTGGGATTGCCTATAATCGTGAAGAGTATGCTCAGATTTGCGAGCGAGGTTTAGACCTGTCGCCAACCACTGAGCTACTTATCGATGAGTCCATTATTGGCTGGAAAGAATATGAGCTTGAAGTAGTTCGTGATAAAAAAGACAATTGCATTATTGTATGTAGTATTGAAAATGTCGATCCTGTGGGCATTCATACCGGTGATTCTATTACCGTAGCGCCAGCACAAACCTTAACAGATAAAGAATACCAACGCTTACGTCATGCTGCTATTGCTATTTTAAGAGAGATCGGTGTTGAAACAGGTGGATCTAATGTGCAATTTGCTATCCATCCAGAAGATGGTCGTATGATGGTAATTGAAATGAATCCTCGTGTGTCACGTTCTTCTGCGCTAGCTTCAAAAGCAACAGGATTTCCAATTGCTAAAATTGCAGCTAAATTAGCTGTGGGTTACACATTGGATGAGCTGCGTAATGAAATTACAGGAGATCATACTCCGGCCTCTTTTGAACCTACCATTGATTATGTAGTCACTAAAATTCCTCGTTTTAATTTTGAAAAATTTCCGCAAACTGACCCTCGCTTAACAACACAGATGAAGTCAGTAGGTGAGGTCATGGCGATAGGCCGCACTTTTCAAGAGTCATTACAAAAAGCAGTGCGTGGCTTAGAAATTGGTGTCTATGGTTTAGAGTCAAAAATGGGCTTAACACAACAGAATTTAGATCCAGAATCGATGAAAGAGCGGATTCATAGTGAGTTGCGAATTCCTGGCTCCGATCGCTTATGGTATATTGCCGATGCTTTTCGTTTAGGTTATTCCTTAAATACAGTGTTTCAACTAACGCACATCGATCGTTGGTATTTAGCTCAGATTCAGGAATTGATTGATATGGAAAACAAGCTTCTAGAACATTCTTTAGAACAGCTTGATAAAAACGATATTATTCACCTAAAACGTTGTGGTTTTTCAGATCACCGTATAGCGCAGTTATTGCAAGTCAGTGAGCTCACATTTCGTCATTATCGCCATCAGCAGGCAGTGCGTCCCGTTTATAAACGAGTGGATACTTGTGCTGCTGAATTTGCCACAGAGACTGCTTATCAGTACTCGACCTATGAAGAAGAAAATGAGTGTCGGCCAAGTGATCAAGAAAAAATTATGGTACTAGGTGGTGGGCCAAATCGCATTGGGCAAGGTATTGAGTTTGATTATTGTTGTGTTCATGCAGCACTTGCTGTGCGTGAGGCAGGTTATGAAACGATTATGGTAAATTGCAATCCAGAAACTGTATCAACTGATTATGATATTTCAGATCGTCTCTATTTTGAATCTTTAACAGAAGAAGATATATTGGAGATTGTCGCTCAAGAAAAGCCAAAAGGGGTAATTGTGCAATATGGTGGCCAAACCCCCTTAAAATTAGCTAAAAAATTAGAAGCTGCGGGTGTCCCTATTATTGGAACCTCACCTGATGCAATTGACCATGCGGAAGATCGAGAACGGTTTCAGCGCTTATTACACCAATTAGATTTAAAACAGCCTCCTAATGGTATTGTGCGTAGTATAGAGGAAGGACTACGCCTCGCTAAAGTATTTGCTTATCCACTCATTGTGCGCCCGAGTTATGTCTTAGGAGGGCGTGCTATGCAAGTCATTTATAATGAGGTCGAATTAACTCACTATATGAAAACAGCTGTTGAAATCTCATCAGAAAGACCATTATTGCTCGATCACTTTTTGGATGAAGCAATTGAAGTGGATATTGATGCAGTTTGTGATGGAGAGGATGTATTAATAGGAGGTATCCTCGAGCATATTGAACAAGCAGGTATTCATTCTGGGGACTCATCGTGTACTTTACCTCCACATAGTTTGAGCAAAGCCGTGCAAACTCAATTGTCTGATCAATTGTCTAAAATAGCTAAAGCATTGGGAGTAGTAGGTCTGATCAATGCTCAGTTTGCAATTCAAGGGGATGATGTTTACATTTTAGAGGTGAATCCGCGTGCCTCACGGACTGTGCCTTTTATTGCGAAAGCAACAGGGGTATCGTTAGCAAAAATCGCAGTTCGTTGTATGATTGGGCATAGCTTAAAGAGTCAAGGGGTACTTAAGGAAAAAGAGCCCTGTTATTTTGCGGTCAAAAAAGCGATTTTTCCCTTTAATAAGTTTCCTGATGTAGATCCTATTTTAGGTCCAGAAATGCGTTCAACAGGTGAGGTGATGGGTATTGCACCCACTTATGGTGAGGCATTTGCGAAAAGTCAACTCAGTGGTGGCCAACCTATGCCAGTAGGAGGTAGAGCTTTTGTGAGTGTACGTGATGCTGATAAAGCTAAAGTTATTGAAGTGGTGAGAAGTTTAATAGCACAGGGGTTTGATATTATAGCTACTTCTGGAACAGCCCAAGCTTTAGAAGCAGCTCAGCTTCCTTGCCAGCGTATTAATAAAGTAACAGAAGGGCGTCCACACATCGTTGATATGATTAAGAATGAGGAGGTTAGTTTTATTATTAATACGACAGAAGGGGAGCAAGCCACTGCTGATTCGTATACGATTCGCCGAAGTGCGGTACAGCACAAAGTTTGTTACACTACGACGCTTGCTGGTGGTAAGGCCGCTTGTTTTGCCTTGAAATACCAGCATTCTGGTGAAGTCAATAGCTTGCAAGATTTACATAAGTAATACAGTGTAAGAGGTTACTGATATGAAAGTTCCGATGACTGCAAGAGGTGCAGAATTATTGCATAAAGAATTAGAGCAGTTAAAAGCAGTGGAGCGTCCTCGTATTATTGAAGCGATTTCTGAGGCACGTGCTCATGGTGATTTAAAAGAAAATGCAGAATATCATGCTGCCAAAGAGCAACAAGCATTTATTGAAGGGCGCATTCAAGATATTGGAGCGCAATTAGCAAATGCACAGGTGATTGATGTGACTTCGGTGGTGAATGAAGGTCGCGTTATTTTTGGTGCTACGGTTACCTTAATGAATCTTGAAACTCAATTAAAAGTCATTTATCAAATTGTGGGTGATGATGAAGCGGATTTAAAAGAGAATAAAATATCGATCTCTTCTCCTGTTGCACGTTCGATGATTGGTAAATATGAAGAGGATGAAATTGTTGTGATTACACCTAGTGGTGAAGTTGAGTATTTGATAGAGAAAGTAGAGTATATTTAAGCATTAGGTGCCTATGATAATGAACTTTATATCCAATAAACTAAGGTATTTTTTAGGACTCTTTTTAATGATGTGGTTCACTTTTGTTGTAGCAAAACCAGTGTTTCTATCCTCACAATATAATAAACCTATTCAGGTGACACTAAATCAGCATACAGTGACTTTTGTATTACCATCGAATCGCTCAACAGGCTATGCTTGGTTTTTAGCAGCCTATGATCACAAATTAATTCAACCGATTCGAGCTCACTATAAAGCGCCTAAAAATACAATTCCAGGTGCTCCTGGTAGAGTAGTTTGGACCTTCCGTATTAAAAAAATAGCGCGCGTGCCTCAAATAACTGAAATTAAAATGGTTTATGCACGTCCTTGGGATATATCGGATGCTCGTACAAAAATCATTCATTTAATGATAGCTTGATTATATAGTGATAAATCACTTAGAAAATTATTAGATTAATAAAGACACCTTTTTAATATTAATAAAGGGCAACAGCGGATATATACACAATGAGTCTTGATTACTTATGCTAATACTAACTGATATTGCATTGGCGCATGGTCCTAGTATATTGTTTGAAGGGGTTAACCTTCAATTTGTAGCCGGTCAGCGTGCTGCATTAATTGGTGCCAATGGTGCAGGTAAATCTACCTTACTTAATATCATTGCAAAGCAGACTGAACCCAGCCAAGGTCGTATTGATATTTCCAAAGGATCCTCAATTGGATTTCTTACTCAGGATCATTTTAGTTTTGAAAATACCTTAGTTCTGGAGGTGGTCATTGCTGGTAAGCCAGCTTTAGCTTCTGCCTTAGCTGAGAAATCAGCTTTATTAAATAGTAGTAGTAGTGCTTTAACAGAAGCCGATGGCTATCGTTTGGCTGAACTAGAAGAAGTGATTATGCAAGAGGCAGGGTATAGTGCTGAGGCTGAGGCTGAAAAGATTTTAAAAGGGCTAGGTATTCCAGAGGAGCAGCACATTTTAATGTTGAAAGAGTTATCAGGAGGATGGAAACTTAGGGTATTATTGGCGCAAGTCTTATTTAAAAATCCAGATATTTTATTGTTAGATGAGCCTACTAATCATTTAGATATTGCCAGTATCGCCTGGCTTGCTTCTTATTTAAAAAATAATTTTTCAGGCCTATTGCTTTTTGTCTCTCATGATCGGTCTTTTATTGATGAGGTAGCCACTGATATTTTAGATGTCGATTATAAAACTATTTTATCATATCCTGGAAATTATGAGACTTTTTTACACACTAAAGAAGAAGCACTAGTGCAGGCAGGACATCAGCTCAAACACCAACAAACGCGTATTAAAGAATTGCAAGCCTATGTGAATCGTTTTGGTGCCAAAGCAAGTAAAGCTAAGCAAGCGAAATCACGATTGAAAATGATCGAGCGTATTGAGCTTGTTGATATTAAGCAATCCACTCGAGGCCATCCTTATTTTTATTTTCAGCAAAAAATACCTTCTGGAAAGGAAGTACTTCGTGTAGAACATCTTGCAAAACAGTTTGACCATAAGTCTGTTTTAAAAGAGGTTACTTTTAGCCTGATGCGTGGTCAACGTTGTGCTGTCATTGGGCCTAATGGCATTGGTAAATCTACTTTGTTAAACATTTTATTAAATAAAGTGTCATCAGATAAGGGCAGTTATTATTGGAATGAAAGAGCGAGCCTAGGCTATTTTGCCCAGGAATATCGTAAAAGTCTAGATTCTAACGCAAGTTTGATGGATTGGTTAACTGAAACGGTATCAGCTACAACAGAGCAAGAAGCGCGTCAAGCCTTGGGAAAAATGTTGTTTTCAGGTGATGAAGTTCATAAAAAAATATCGATATTAAGCGGTGGTGAATCAGCACGCCTAGTTTTCGCTCAGCTTATGTTGCAACAAGATAATGTGTTAATACTAGATGAGCCAACTAACCATTTGGATTTAGAATCTATTGATGCATTAGCTGAAAGCCTTCTACGGTTTTCGGGTACGGTATTATTGGTCAGTCATAATCGTTATTTTGTTGAGTGTGTGGCGACTTGTTTGCTGGTGCTTACTCCTTATGGAGTTGATTATTATGAAGGGTCATACCTTGATTATAGAGATCGGACAGGAGTTGATTATTTTTTAGAACACTAAATGATTTGGCCAATTTAGCCAGGAGATTTTTAGTATGATGTGCCATCACAGCTATTAAACAGGTGATTTGTGTTTGTGCGTCCACTAAGCAAAATGATATTCAAAGCTAATAATAATACTTTGATTTCTAGGATTGATATTTGTGGAATTAGTCACAGTGTCGCCTGCTTGTGCCCCTGCAATAGGAGATTCCCCGTTAATTTGAAGGTTGGAGTATCCTGTATAAATATATTCAGCTCTTAGGCTAAAATGAGGAGCAAAAGAATGTTCAAAACCAATACCTAACTGTAATCCCGAATGAGTTTGCTGTGCTATTAGATCCGATGTCCCTGAGTCTGCTGCAGCACGATTGTTGTAAATCGTTATTAAATCAAGATCAAATCTGCTTCGAATAAAACCAATCATTGCATACATTAATGTTTTAGATCCCACAAAATAGCCAGGACGAAATCTAGCACCATATTCAATACCGGTGGATTTGAGAACTACTTGATTATCTACAATAAAATCAATTCCTTGTACATCTTGCTGTTCGGCCACAACACGCCCTTGTGTATTCTCTCTTCTCAAATTACCAAATACTTCCAGCCCTGCGTAGTAGTGGCTACCAAAAGCAAGACCATAGCCTAAATTCATACCAAAAACAGGGTAAAGTTGTTCATTAAGATTATTGTTTATAACTATAAGTTGCTCATTTGCTGTGGCCAAATCTATAGTGGATGTAGTTGAGTTACTACTATTGCCACTTACAATACCTACTGTGATACCACTATAAATGTTGCTTAGAGGATTTTTTATTTTTTTAGAGATGGCAGACCTACAACTGTAATGCCTTGGTGAAACATATGCCTTAGAGGCAGAAACAACTCTTGCTGCACTCAATAAAGCAAGCAATATAAAAAGGTGTAAGACAGTGACAGTTAATTTAGAATTTTTGAATCTCATTTGACATCCTTGATAACATTTCTCTATCCATTAGAGCAATCACAATAAATTATATGTTATTTATTAAAGACTTGCTAATTTTTTGCCCCTTTTTCTAAAATTGGCAAAATAACTTTGGTTTTAGGAATTTTGAAGTTTCTGTAGGTAAGTGTGGCCTATGATGCTAGATCGTTGTATATGAGTGCTGCAATTGTTTTCGGTGGGTGAGAGGATGGAATTGGTTTTATCTCTAATAATCATTTATTCTAGGATAAAATTTTTACATCTATAAATGGTATGGGGAGGTAGTTATATAATATAGTCCTTTTTCTTGGGGAGAATAATAAAGTTGCTTTTAACTGCTGGAGATGAGGTCCCGAATCTACTTTATCACTTGCAATGTTTGAGGCCCCATTAGTATAATGTACTCTTTGTGAGAAAGTAATATTAAGTAAATAATAAGCGACGCTCGATGTAAAAATAGGTACTAATAAAATAATGGAGTTTATTATGCTATTTTTAAGGCTTAAATGGAGTTTATTAGCAACGATCTTAATGTTGTTGACCAGCATAACATATGCAGTAGTACCTGATAATTTAGTAAAAAATGATACTCTCCCACAGAGAGCTCAAGCTAAAAATTCTCATCCTATTTATTCTATTTGGCAGTTGAACCTTAGAGAGTCATGGTATGGCAATATTTTGTTCGGTGCAGGTTTAGGTTTTTCTGGGAAATCACAAACGCTTGCTATACAAACGGGTTAGGACTTACGCGAAATCGAATTTTACTTGGGGTTGTCTGAGTTCATTAATCATATATTGGTCTAATAAATTGTCTTTTATTTGGTAAATGGTTTTAGCTGCATGATGAGCGACAGATTTGAGTTTAAGCCAGACCAAATAGGCACAAGTGATATGATTACGCTGAATACGTTGCTTGCGGCACTGACATTTAGCTACGCCAGTCAATTGTTTAGCTTCGCGGTGAAACTCCTCAACACACCATCGGATGTTATACACATTTTGTATAGCCTCAGCGGTTAATTGAGATTTATCGTTAGTGACAATAAAGTCCGTTCGGCAGGTAGAGGCCGTAA
This sequence comes from Coxiellaceae bacterium, assembly GCA_965214015.1. GTDB lineage: Bacteria > Pseudomonadota > Gammaproteobacteria > Coxiellales > Coxiellaceae > CBDCAS01. Next base: position 316,910 of record CBDCAS010000021.1, on the reverse strand, counting down.
TGCGGTAAAGTTGCACATGAAAATCATTAGGAAATTTATTCAGATGCACTGTCTTTCCCTGTGCGAGTGAGGTTTGATCCCAGGAGAGTTTTGAAGTAGGTATATGATGATAATCTTGCTCAGTTTCGCTCACCAAGCGATTGGCTTTGATAGGACAATAAAATAGTTTACCCAGTGAATCAATCGTTAACATCACTTTATGGGTGGCATACCAGCTATCCATAAGAACACCTTTGTAAGGTAATTGCTTTTGATAATGAATATTACGCTGCATATCAAATAAATGGTCAAGCTTGCTCTTACCGTCTTGTTCTGGCGCATAAATACGATAATCAATCACCCAAAACTGCTCAGTCTCCGGATTGACATAAATTGCATTGACCACACCTATGCCATTAATAACCTCTTGGCTATTACCACTATATTGATAACGTGCTAAATCAATCGCCTTAGCATAGCTCTTATCTAGTACAGTATCATCGTAAACGATAAAGCTATTTTCACTCAACACTACCTGATGTTTTGCATGTTCCCACAGCATTCTTGGGGATAACTTCTCACTAGCAAGATAACGATTATAGGAGTCGTGACTAATACCTTCCTTATATTTGGCTACATAGGTTAATGTATAGTTGGTTTGGCTGGAGAGTAAGTATTGACAATAATCAATACGATTGACTTTTCTTCTACGTGACATCTCTTTAGGCATCTCTTTCATTATTTTCGACATCTTAAACAATTAGTGAAAAAATAATAAGTAAAATTCACTCAATTCATCCTTTCGCGTAAGTCCTACGGGTATTGACTTTGGTTATGAGGCTAAGCGAGGGGGGCAGGCTGCCTATTTAATTGGGATAGGTGGTGGACATTCATTTGTATTAGCATCTGATTGGGATTTAAGACTGGGTATGGAAGCTGATTATATCCATTACGGTAAAAGCAAAGGGATAGTACGTCCTTTGATTAATTTATTTCCCGATTTCAATACGCTTGATTATTCCTATAAGGCTAAAGCCTATACGCTTATGACTAATTTGGGTTTACGTTGGTGGAGTACTCATCGTGCCTTCATAGAAGGCTATTCGTCGTTTGGTGTTGCGCGCAATACACTGTCCGGTTATGAGGAAACTCCTTCAGCAGGGAGTACAGCTGCTCCGATGCAAGATGGATTTCAAAAACGCTCATCAACTTCGCCAGCATTTAGTGTTGGTATTGCATTCGGATACCAAGTGACAGCTAGAGTGGCCTTTGAGATAGGCTATCGCTACATTAATACTCGTAGTGCTCATTTTAAAGCACCAGAGGCGCACAATCTCTGTGTGCAATCAGCACTATCAGCAGGTAATTTATCAGCACAACTGTTTTATCTTAATTTACTATTTGGATAATCAGTAAGTCTATCAGTGTGACGAAAGGGAGATATCAGGACGATAAGGAGATGCTATGAAAATGTTGCGTTTGATATTATTAATAGGTAGTTGTTTAGTCTTGTTGATGGGTTCTGCAATGGCAAGGTCCGTTTTTGAAATCACCATTCCCACAAATGTTGTGCGTTTAGATCCTGTCAGTGTAGGTACACTCATTTTTACTGTAAAAAATGTAAGTGGAATAACACTTCAAAATATCACTGTTCCTCAAACACGATTTCTAAATGACATTTTTTCAGCGACTGTTGCTTCAACTACCTGCAATAATGCTACATTAACGAATAACCAGACTTGTACGGTCACACTTAATATTTCAGGTGTCGCTAACGGTACTGCCAGTTTATCTCCGATTGTTTGTGCTTTTAGTAGTTTGGTGTGTTCACGTGGTATGTTAACTGTGGAAGTCAACAATATACATCAAGCCGTGCCTGTTGCCTCATTTGCAACCACACTTCCTGCAAATGTAGTACCAGGAACCTCTTACCCTATTACTGCAACTTTTCTTAATCCCGACACACAATATTCAATAACGGGTATTAATATTACAGATACACTTCCTAATACAGTGCAAACGGAGAATACATGTCAAGGTGGCGTATTGTTGCCACAGACTAGCTGTTTTGCTTCATATTTGTTTACGCCCCCCTCTGATGGGACTTATTATTTGGCAAGTACATTTAGTTATAATGAAGGCAGCCCCATACTTGCATCACGGACAGTATTAGCAACCTCTGGCGCGGTGTCTGGTTCAGTGGCAATGCCACTGCCGGCCAATGTTGAAAAAGACCGAACCTATCCTGTGCTTTTTAGTTATACAAATTTTGGTTCAGCCGCAGTGACAGATGTTAATGTAACCGTTAACGGATTTACAGTGGTAAACAATACCTGTAGTGGCACTCTGGCTGCAAATAATTCTTGTTATATATCAGGCAATTATACTGCTGCAACAACGGTCGGCCCGGTAACTTTGAGCACAAATTTAACGGTAACAGGACCTGGAACTATCTCTCCAGTAGTATTATCTACTGCCAGCATCGTTAGCGATGTTGCGATAACAGGAAGCATATCTCCAACCCTACCAACATCAATAATACCCGGGGTTTCTTATCCAGTAGTTTTTACTTTTAACAATCCTAATACCACTTTACCAGCAGCAGAAGTCACTGTTGATAAGTTATTGCCTAATTTTACTGAGACATCAGATACCTGTGGTGCAACTTTAGAACCAAATACCTCTTGTGCAATTGCTGGTAGTTTCCAGACATCAACTGAAGGCCCAGTTGCATTAACTACAATATTTAAACACGATGGAAATATTCCTGTTTCTTTAACTACGACAAGTAATGCAGCAGCAGCGGCTTTAGTGGCAACAGTGAATGGATTTCCTAGTAATGTCGACAGAGATACTCCCTATACAGTAACTTTTACTTTTTCAAATTATGGCAGTAGAAATGCAGTTATTAACAGTACAACATTGTCATTTCCTAATATTGAGGGCACTGCGACTGATAATTGTAATGGTCAGACTATAGCACCTGAAGGCAGTTGTACAATTTCTGGGGTATTTAGAAACGCATCTGTAGGAACTGCTTCATGGTCTGCAACGGTTAATTATACAGGTGGTGGTAGTTTAAACGTAACAGAAACGACTAATACAAATGTTACAGATGTAGTGGTCACCGGTACAGTAGCAACCCCTTTATCTGCAAATGGGTTACCCAATGTGAGCCGTCCATTTTCGTTCAACTTTACAAATAATTCATCGCAAACAGCCAATGACCTGCAAATAGTAACATCATTACCTCAAACATCGAATATAACTAACACCTGTGAGGGTAAAACAACGTTGGCAGCGAATGAGTCTTGTACCATTTCGGGGGATTTTAATTCATCTTTTGTAGGACCACAAATATTAAGTGCCACCTTGCTGTATCAAGAAGGCAGTCCAGTGACCTTAACAACTTCAACTGACAATTACCAATTTTCTACTTATAATAATGCATTTAAAACAGGAGATTTCTCGGCTACTTTAACAGTTGCGCAAAACAGTCAAAGAGGTATATTTTCATCCAATCGTCGTATTGATTTTAGTAAGAATTTTCAAATTAATTTAACCCTTAATTTTGATAATAAGAGCAATGTTGCTGACGGAATAGCTATTATTATCCATAATTCTTCAGTAGGAGCATCAGCAATTGGTAACTCAGGTGGTGCCGTAGGTGCCACACCTATTAACAATGGTATTTTTTATAAGTTTGCTCTTCTTACAGGAAGTTCATCCTTATCGCTAAGAAACACATCAAATGGTTCCGAGATAAAAAATATACCTATTTCAGGAATCTGGTCTGGATCTTACAATGTTATACTATCGTGGGATGCAAGTAACAAACAATTGACGCTAAGTGTGCCTGCTGTAGGTGTGACCGATGTTCAGGCCATAGATTTATCGCAATCGCAATATCTGGGTGCTGGTTTGATGGGTTATGTTGGTATATCGGCTAGTACGGGTGCAATTAATGGACAATTTTCGACCACTATTAATTCCTTGAGTTAATCAGGGGCAGCAGCAGGCTATTGGACATATAAAATCAAGCAGAGCTCATGATAGTAAAATTTGAGTTAGTTTTTTTCTCTTTTAAAATATTTCTTAATTTTACATACTGCGGTAGGCCGTTAATATAGGGTGGATAGGCTTCGCCTTGAATTAAGGGCTCTAGGTAAGCTCGGCATTTTTCAGTAATACCGAAACCTTCCTCATTGATGTAATCACCGGGCATTTTAGCTTCAACATTAGCGACATCAGATAAAGGGGCGGTATTGATACGCCAATTGTATTTTGGGCCTTCTATGCGCTCAATCGTTAGCATGATATTGTTGTGTTTTTTTAAGGCGTACTCTACGGCTGCACGTCCTAAAGCATAGGCTTGATCGACGTCTGTTTGAGAAGCAACATGACGTGCTGCTCGTTGTAGATAATCTGCAACAGCCCAGTGGTTTTTATAATTTAATTGTTGTTTGACATAGCGAGATAGAATGGGTGCAACACCACCGAGCTGTTGATGCCCAAAAGCATCCGTTAAGCCAGTATCCGATAAAAAACGACCGTCTGCTTGACGTACGCCCTCAGAGACGACTACGACACAATGACCATATTGTTGAACTGCATGATCGACTTTTTGTAAAAAAGCCTCATTATTAAAAGGGATTTCTGGAAATAAAATAATGTGAGGTGCATCGCCTTGTTGTTGCGCTGCTAAGCCAGAGGCAGCTGCAATCCAGCCGGCATGTCGCCCCATGACTTCAAAAATAAATACTTTAGTGGAGGTTGCAGACATACAAGCAACATCTAATGCCGCCTCGTGGGTTGAAATAGCTATGTATTTTGCAACTGATCCAAATCCAGGGGCGTTGTCAGTAAAGGCTAGGTCATTATCAATCGTTTTTGGAATGCCAATACAAGTTAATGGGTAATTCATTTGAGCACTGATCTGGGAGACTTTAAACGCCGTATCTTGTGAATCACCGCCGCCGTTATAAAAGAAATAGCCAATGTCATGAGCAGCGAAGATGTCAATCAAGCGACGGTATTCGCGCTCATCTTCTTCAATAGTCTTTAGTTTATAGCGACAAGAGCCAAAAGCACTGCCCGGGGTATGGCGCAGAGCACTAATAGCCTCTGAAGATTCATATGAGGTATCAATCAGCTCTTCCTGAAGTGCGCCGATAATACCATTTTTTCCCGCATAGACAGTGCCGATTTTGTGATGCATCTTGCGTGCTGCCTCAATAACACCACAGGCACTGGCATTAATAACGGCAGTAGCACCTCCTGATTGGGCATAAAAAATATTTTTTGGATTCATGTAAGTGATCTGTTTTTTAAAAAAAGCCTATCATAGCATTATTTTTGTTTTTCTAACGAAAAAAATCTCAAGAGCAACTCTTGAGTCAAAGACGATGGGGTGTTTCACGCAGGCAAGATCATATCAGACAATAATCTCAGCTCTCATAGTGATCGCCAGCACTTTATTATTTTTTGATCTGATTGGATTCTATTTGGTGATAGCTGTATCTACTGCTTGCTGTAAGATATTGAGGATATTATCCTAAAGGGGTGAAAATATATATTCTTGGTATTGGTGGGACCTTTATGGGAGGGATTGCCGCTATTGCGCAGCAGCAAGGCCATGAAGTAAGTGGTTGTGACCTTGCTATTTATCCACCGATGTCAGAGATGCTCGCTAGGATGGGGATTGCTGTTTTAGAGGGATATCAGACCTCTTATATTCCTAATGATATCGATATCGTCATTGTAGGTAATGCGATCAGTCGTGGTAATCCAATTCTAGAATATATCTTAAAAAAAAATATACCTTATACCTCAGGGCCAGAATGGTTAGCAGACACTATTCTAAAGCAACATCATGTATTAGCGGTTTCTGGGACTCATGGAAAAACAACCACGAGCAGCATTTTAGCGTGGATTCTAGCTGAAAATGGGCTAAAGCCTGGTTATTTGATTGGGGGAGTTGCCAATAATTTTGCATCCACAGCTTGTATCGGTGAATCTGATTATTTTGTGATAGAAGCTGATGAATATGATAGTGCTTTTTTTGATAAGCGCTCTAAATTCTTGCATTACAGACCACACACTTTAATTATCAATAATCTAGAATTTGATCATGCTGATATCTTTGAGGATCTTGCTGCAATTCAAAAACAATTTGCCATTTTATTGCGAACGATACCGGAGAATGGACGGATTATTCGTCCAAAAGTGGATAAAGCCATTGATGAGGTGGTAGATTTAGGATGTTGGACTCCTGTTCAATATGTAGGGATGGAAGAAGGGGACTGGCAGGTCAAAGCGATCCATGATCATGGTCGCCAATTTTTATTCGTTTATGGTAATAAAGAATATTCTGTCTCTTGGTCGCTCTATGGATTGCACAATATTTACAATGCACTTGCTGCAATCGCAGCAGCGCATCATATTGGTGTTGCGATTGAAGAGGCGATAATAGCATTAAAAACGTTTTTAGGGGTTCGGCGTCGTATGGAGGTGTGTGGTGTGGTCAATCATATTACAGTTTATGATGACTTTGCACATCATCCAACCTCTATTAAAAAGACACTAGATAGCTTACGTGCTCGTGTTGGTAGGCAGCGGATTATTGCCATATTACAGTTTGGTTCTAATACGATGCGTGATGGTTTCCATCAGGAGGTCATTATTGATTCATTAAAAGCAGCCGATAGGGTGGTGATGTTACAGCCAGAAGGTCATTTGTGGGATGTGCAGCAATGCGTTGCTCCATTACCTCACGTAGCAGTATGTGCGAATGTTGATCAAATTCTTGAAAAAATCTTGTCTATTTTAAAACCACATGATCATGTGCTAATTATGAGTAATAAAAATTTTGAGGGGATTTACCAGCGTTTGTTAAATCAATTGAAACATAGTATGGGCACAGGGACTTCTAGTAGAATATGAGGGGGTAGCATTGCGATACAGAATGGATATGATACTATTTTGATTCAACGATAAAATATGGAAATTATGTATTGATATGGAATCAATTCAGCCCTTGAGTATCGAGCACTTTATTGATCAACATGATATTGATCAGTGTGTAAGACATTATCAACCGCATAAAATACTTATTGTTGAAAATTTTATGTCGTCTGACTATGTGATTAACCATTATTGGCCAGAAATTGAGTGTTGTTCTCAATTTGTTCACCGTGTGAAAGTCGCCAAATTTAAAAAATCAGGCAGTGTCAGCCGCCATGTGATTCAAGAGCATGCGCCTTGCCTGTTTGACCTTTACCAATCTGAAGTCATGAAGCGCTTTATTGAAGAGATTGTCGGTGAGCCCCTCTGTCTTTGTCCTCAAGAGGATCCTCATGCGATTGCGCTCTACTACTATACTGAACCAGGCGATCATATTGGAGTTCACTATGATAAATCTTTTTATAAAGGAAGGCGCTATACCGTATTGCTAGGAATGATCCAGGATTCTATGGGATCAAAGTTAGTGTACTATCAAGGTGCCAATAAAACGAATCGTCGAAAAAATCCAGTGGAAGTGCTAACACCCCCAGGTACCTTAGTTGTTTTCAGTGGTGATACTCTATGGCATGAAGTGACTCCCTTAGGTCAAGGAGAACGGCGTGTTATTTTAACTATGGAATATGTAACAGATCCTCGAATATCAATGTTTAATAGAGTTGTTTCTAATTTAAAAGATCGTTATTTATATTTTGGTAGATAATTTTGTACAAAGGCTATTATGACATTAAAACATCGAATCCTTCCTGCAGAGCGACGGAAACAACTGAAAACATTACTAACTTCTTGTGCCAAGCTTCGAATCATTGAAGCGCATAATGGCTTATCTGCTTTAATAGGTTCAACCACTACGATTGATGGCCAACTTGGATTTGATGGATTGTGGGTTTCCAGTTTAACCGATTCTGCCGCCAAGGGGCATCCTGATACTGAAGTGATTGACAGCAGTAGTCGTCTACAGACGATTCAGCAACTATTACAAGTCACCAATAAACCAGTGATTGTCGATGGGGATACCGGAGGTGAATCAAGTCAATTTGAGTATTTTTGTGCTAAATTAGAAAGTATGGGGGTATCTGCTGTTATTATTGAAGATAAGCAATACCCAAAACGCAATAGTTTAGAAAAAGATGCTATTCAATTGTTAGAAGATCCCATTGATTTTGCAATGAAAGTCAATCGTGCTAAGGCAGTTTGTTTATCCGATGATTTTATGATTTTTACTCGTATTGAGAGTTTTATTGCAGGTCGAGGTCTGGACGATGCGCTTCATAGAGCGCATGTCTATTTAAATTCCAATGCAGATGGTATTTTGATTCATTCTAATGCAAGTACTCCAGAACAAATCTATGCTTTTGTGACTATGTATAAAAAGCTTTGTAAGCGACAAGGCATTTATAAACCCTTGGTATGTGTTCCGACCACTTATAATCAAGTCACTGATATTGAATTGTTTGAAAAAGGGTTTGATATTGTGATCTATGCGAATCATCAGCTACGCGCTGCTTATCAAGCAATGCAGAGAGTTTGTCAGTCGATTTTATCTTGTCGTAGCAGTTATGACGCTTTAAATGATATGTCTCCAGTATCTCATATAATGGATATGGTCGGGTTTTCTGATATCAAAACTAAAGATGTCTATTATCAGAAACATCCTATGCCCGTTATTATTTTAGGGTCAGGCAAACCTTTAGGTTTTGTAGGGACACAAATGGAATCTATACCTGTAAGTGGCATTCCTATCGCAGGTCAAACGCTATTGCAACGACAATATACTACTTTAAAAGCATTAGGCTTACATGATATGACTTTATTATCAGGTTATGGGCAAGATCAGTTACCCAAACTTGAAATAGATGAAATTTATAATGAAAATTTTGCACATACCAAGGTTGCCGATTCGTTAATGATGGCCCGTAATAAAATATCAAATGGGTTTATCATGTTGTTTGGCGATCTTATTTTTGATAAAAAATTATTACAGAATTATTTACTTAATGTAGACAGTGATATTTTATTATTAGTGGATAATTCTTTTAATTTAACAACTCGATATACGGTGAAACCTACTACTGATTTAGTGATTCTCAATGGTAATCAAGAGGATCGATTGCGTAAACCTAATATACTGACTGAATTAATTATTGAGATTGGTCATCAAATCCCTGTTGAAAAAGCCACTCATGAATTTATCGGTATTGCTCAGTTTTCAAAGCAAGGAGCACAATTACTTAATAGAGCTTATCAACAGATTAAACAATTAGATTCAAATATACCGATTGATTTTAATCGTTTGATTCAGCAATTAATTAAAGAGGGTGTTGCTGTGGAAGCGTTAGAAGTGCATCACGGTTGGTCAGAAGTCCATACTTTAAGTGATATTGCAGCGATTGAAAAAGAAATTAATCGCTTAAGCATGAATAAGCGAGACATGAATGTCCCCTCAATTGTTCATTGATTTGCTATTAGAGCATCATCATAGGTGGGTCACAGGAGTTCCTGATAGTATTTTTAAAGATTTTATTATTGAGCTCAATAAAACAAATCGTTTGCAACATGTAATAACCAATAATGAAGGTGAGTCGTGTGCTTTAGCGGCGGGCTACCATTTAGCAACTAACCAAATACCCGTGGTTTATATGCAAAATTCCGGCTTGGGTAATGCCATTAATCCTCTTAGTAGTTTATTAGATAGGTGGGTGTATTCCATACCTGCATTATTATTGATTGGTTGGCGTGCAGCTCCTGGTGTGCTCGATGAGCCACAGCATCGACGTATGGGTAGGATCACTCCTGATTTATTATCTTTACTGGATATTCCATATATAGAGATGAGTACTGATGAAATAGCAGTAAGATTAGCCTTTCAACAGGCAGAGCAACATTTTAAAACACATATATCGCCTTTTGCTCTTTTATTTCGATCCAAGACTATTAGGAGTGAATATAATGATTCTCAAGAGAAACCAATACCTAAAAAGGCACTCATTCGTGAAGACTTACTAAAGTATCTAGCGAAGCGTAGTTCATCAGAAGCTATTTTGATCACTACCACGGGAAAAACATCACGTGAGCTCTATGAGATACGTGAGTATCTTGGTCAAGCTCATAGTAATGATTTTTTAACCGTTGGTTCGATGGGATGTGCAGCAAGTATTGCATTGGGAGTTGCTTTGCAGTGCCCTGATCGTCGTATTATTTTAATCGATGGTGATGGCGCATGTTTAATGCGGATGGAGGCATTAGCTACCATTGGACATTATCAACCGAAAAATTTATTACATATTTTAATTGATAATAATGCCTATGAATCAACAGGGTCACAAAAAACCTTATCTTCTACAGTTGATTTTGCAAAAATAGCGCTAGCTTGTGGTTATCAAAGCAGTAGTATTGTAGATTCGCTAACTCATTTTAAACAACAACTTGATCAGTGGAATCAAGGCCCCTCTCTGTTATCGGTACAATCATTTCCTTATTCACGTCCAGAACTCTCTCGTCCCCAATCTACTCCCATTGATAATAAAAAAGCGTTTATGCAGCAACTTGGAGCATTAGCATGCAAGCTGTAATTCTCGCTGCCGGTTTAGGGTCTCGTTTTGGTCAATCTTATGGGATGCCAAAAGGCTTTATTTGCTTAGGTGAAGAGCCTATCATCGTAAAATCGATTGATATATTAAAACAGCAAGGTATTGAAGAAATTCTGATTGTTACAGGATATGCTGCTAATTTTTATAATCAATTAGCACAAGAGGTATTAGGAATTAGTACCTTATTTAATCCACATTATCATTGTAGAGGCAGTTTGTATTCTTTATATTGTGCAAAAGAAGCATTGAGAGAAGATTTTTTAATATTGGAATCTGACTTGTTATATGAGCCACGTGCCATTGAGAAAATTCTAGCAACAAGCTCACCTAATGTCATTTTATTAAGTAATCTCACTGATTCGGGCGATGAGGTCTATGTGCAAGCACATCATCATCAACTGATCAATATGAGTAAGCAGAGAGATTGTTTAAATAAGTCACAGATACTGGGGGAGTTTGTAGGTATTAGTAAATTAACTCTTAGTGATTTTCATCAATTGATTTCTATTTTAGATAAGGATACACAGTTATTACAATCAGGCCATTATGAAGAAGATGGTTTGGTAGCGCTTGCCAGGCAGAGATCGATTGATTGTTTAAAGGTCTCTAATTTATTATGGTGCGAGATTGATAATCAATTTCATTTTGAAAAAGCAAAAAAACTCTATGGACAACTTTATTTGGAAAAATCCTGATGAAACGCCCTATTTTATTAAATCCAGGTCCTGTTACTACCACTGAGACTGTTAAGCAAGCACAATGTGTTCCCGATATTTGTCATCGTGAGCGAGAGTTTACTGATTTACTGCGCGGTATTCGGTATGATCTATTAAAAGTAGTGAATGCACGATCTGATTATACGAGTATTTTGTTTACTGCCTCAGGTACTGGTGCCATTGAAGCGTGTATTAGTTCAGTAATACCGCCGGGTAAAAAATTGGCTGTTATTAATAACGGTGCTTATGGTCAACGTATTGTCGATATTGCAAGACGTTATGGTATTGATGTAGTGGATCTTACTTTTGCCTATGATCAAACTATTTCACTTGATGTGATTGAGTCTCAGTTTAAAATAGACCCTCATATTGCTTATTTAGCTATGGTGCATCATGAGACCTCTAGTGGTATCTTAAATCCATTACGTGCGGTAGGTGCTTTATGTGATCGCTGGCAACGTGGTTTTATTGTGGATGCTATGTCGAGTTTTGCAGGTGTAGAAATCGATGTCTATCAAGATCATATTGATTTTATTCTGGCAAGCTCTAATAAATGTTTGCATGGCCTACCTGGCTTGTCATTTGTGATTGCAAATAAAGACCATTTATTAGCCACTTGGGGCCAGGCACGCTCTTATTATTTTGATTTACATCAGCAATATCAGTCCTTGGAAAGCTTAGGGGAAATGCCCTTTACCCCTGCAATACAAGTTGCCTATGCGCTAAGACAAGCACTTGATGAATTTTTTAAAGAAACTCTAAGCGCTCGTATAAAACGTTATCATGATAATTATTCATTACTAGTCAAAGGATTAAAATCTTTAGGTTTTAGTATCATTACACCACCATCGCATGAGTCTCAACTTTTAGCAACAGTGCGTTTTCCAGAGGAACAAGATTATGATTTTAATTCATTGCATGATTATCTGTATGAGCAAGGTTATACCATTTACCCTAAAAAGTTAGCTATGGATCGCACTTTTCGCCTAGCTTGTATTGGCAATTTGCAGAAAACTGATATTGAAGCTTTCCTAGAAGCACTAGCCTCTTATAAAAATCTATAAGTAGTAAGAAAATCAATTATGAAAACTGATAATAAATTAATTTCTAGTGATTATAAAGATCTCGTCTATCGCCTTACTTATTTTTTACTGGGTAAATGTGCACCTCTTATTCCTTCTTCAATTCGACCCAATCAGATTACTTTTGCTGGGTTTATAGCCGCTTTAATAGGTACCTTTTTATTATATAAAATCCAAACTCCAGCGGCTTATTTATACTGGTTAGTGTTTAATTTCCTATGGTATTTGCTAGATGCACTCGATGGTATTCATGCTCGTAGAACTCAACAAAGCTCAGAATTTGGTGCTTTCTTAGATCATGCCTTAGATAATATTTATTTTGTCTTTATGTTGACAGTGTTTGTGATTAAATTTGATTTAGCCCATACGATTTATATTTATATATTGTTATTGCGTGTCACAGCAGCAACATTGGTATTTCTTGTTCAATGCCATACCAAGCGGCTCTATCTTAGTCGATGTTCTGGCGGCACTGAGTTGTTATTGTTTTCTTTGGTGATGGTAGGTTCTTATTATTTCCCACATTTTAATCTAGCGCATTATACCGCTAACCCATTGTGGTTATATGGGATCGATTTACTCAGTCTTGAGAAGGGTTTATTTATGAAGCTGGCTTTGTGGGTTTATGCGATAGGAGTGCCAGTGACTATCGTGCTACAGTTTAGATTCGTTAAAAAAGAATTATCTTATAAAGCAGGTTGAGGTGCTTTTGCACTAACCATAGTGATAATAAGCAAGGCAGCTAAAGCACTTATGATCAGTGTAGTGGCTAATGGGATCTGATTATAAGAATGTGATAATGAAATGAACATGCTGCTCAGCGCTCCTCCAAGGATTTGTAGAAAACCAAAAATAGCACCAGCTGTCCCAGCCATTTTGGGAAAAGGGTCAAATGCCCCTGCATAGGCATTCGCAAAAATAATGCTAGATCCTGTGATGTAGGTAATGACAGGCAGCATAATCACTAATAAGGAAAGTGTTCCTTGTAAGCCAAACCATAGCATAACAACCCCACTTAATAACATGATGATCAATCCTACTTTAATCATATATTCTAAACCCAAGCGTTCTACTACCATTGCATTAATAAAGCCACCGACAATAAAAAATAGGCCAGTAATCGCACAGATCCAGCCAAATTGCACAGGAGTAAGTCCTATGACGGTTTGTAAAATAATAGGTAATGAGGTTAGCCAAGCTACAATGCCACCAAAAGTAAACATGGCACAAAAAGAATAGCTCATAAATAGAGGATGTTTGAGTAGAGTCATTGTATTTTTAACAATGCTGTATAAAGAATGGTCATTACGATCTAGATGAGTTTCTTTTAATAGAAATAGAGTCCCTATAAAGCATCCTCCTGAATAGATCAATAGAAAGAAAAAACAAGAACGCCATCCAAAACAATGTAGTAAGTATCCACCAATTAAAGGCGATGAAGCCAGTAGAAAAACGCGAGAGATCCCTATAAATGAGCTAATTTTTGCTAAACGGTTGCCGCTATAGAGGTCACGTAGTATAGAGCGGAACAAGGTAGCTGCTGCTCCGGCACCTGTGCCTTGAAGTAGACGGCCTGAGAGAAAAAAAGTAATGGAAGTGGCATATTCACAGAGTATTGTGCCTAAAATAGCAATGACCATGCCAATAATAAGTGGTCGTTTGCGGCCAATTCCATCTGAAATCGGTCCATAGATTAGGTGAGAAGCAGCAAAGCCATACATAAATAAAGCCACTGACATTTGAATCATGGAGACAGAAGTATGAAAAGTTTTCTGCAAAGTGGGTAATGTAGCAAGGTAGAGATCTGAAGCCATTTGACCTAAACAAGAGAGTAGAAATAAAAAAATAAAAAAAAGAGCAGTCTGTCTCATCCTTTTTTCCTGCGAATGATGATCACATCACCATCCCAGTCTAATGCTTTTACTTTTTCAGGTTGTGATTTAGGTGATATTTGTATTAATTTATATTGATACTCTTGGAGTTTTTTTAAATCAGAATGTAATGATTGGATGCCACCACTTTTCTCTAATGTGACACTTTGAAAGCGTGATAATCTTATTTTCTTAGGTGGTGTAATATAATAATTAATAGTGCCAATCCAAAGAGCTTGTTTTTGATCTTTTAATAGAGTTGCTGCTTGCCATAGACGAATTTCAATACTCTCTTTTTTATTTGAACCAGATTTTATTAGAATCAAACTCGGTGGTTGATGATGATAGAGCCAGGGTAAAAGTGGTAGAGGATGATCTGACTGTTTAAAAAAACGTTTTAGAGTGCCTTTGATAGAATATTTAGGTACTATAGCACTCCAGCCGCTATGCTCTAAACTCGCTTGAATGTGTGACAGTGAGTCAACCCAAGCTAAGTTAAAGGGTTGAATGGGTTCACCAAACCGATTGAAACGATAAGAGGGTAGATAACGGGTCGGATTTTGCCACCATTGCTTTGAGGTAGTTGTTACTGTAGGGAAGGTAGGCTGATAGCACTTAATAGCAGAGTGGTACTCTTTATAGATCCACAGTGCTCCAGGTAAAGAAAGACTCAAGAGAATGAGCATAAGCCAATATATTTTATTAATGGTTTGAAATTGTTTTTTGGCGCGACGACGATACTGTATTATTACAGCGAATAATACAGTAAATCCTAGTGCAATACTGCCCAAAATATCAGTAAGCCAATGGGCGCCTAAATATAAACGTGAACTGGCAACTAATAAGACAGCTAGGCTTGCTAGAGTATAAGGAATCCACTTAAAAGAGGGCTTGATAAGTTTCCCCGAAAAATAAGCCAGTACGCCAAAAATCACTAAACTCATTCCTGTATGGCCACTGGGGAAAGAAGAACTAGAGGCCACATATTGAAATCCTTCAGGTCGAGGAGATTGATAGATCCATTTAAATAATTCAATGGCACAGAGCATGAAAACATCGAGTACAAATATATAAATAGCAGCACGTCTTTGTCGTGCTATCATTAAACCAAGGCTCACCAGTAGGCCTGCAATGAAAATAGCCAAGCTGTTAGCAAATAAAGTAATGGAGGTAAAAAATGAATTCAAAGCTTGGGTGCGTAGACTTTGAATTAAGTAAAAACAAGCTTGATTGATCGCGATGATCCCACTGCCTGTAACGACACAGTAGAAGAGAAAAGCAAAAAGTAGTGAGGTTAATAAAGCAAGTATTAGAAGTGTTAATTGATAATGATCTCTTGGTTTTCCCGCAACGGCAATGGCACGAATTAATGGACGTGATGGTTTATATTGAATGAGGGTATCCCACAGCCGGTCAATCCAGGTATTAATAAGGTGGGCTAATTGACTGAAAAAATACTGTATCGCCCAAAAAATTAGCCAAAGTATAATGATAATGGCAACACCGGTTAAAAGAAACTCAGTAGCAATGTAAGCAGGGAGCTCTACCGCCAATGCGCCAA
The DNA here is from genome assembly GCA_965214015.1 of Coxiellaceae bacterium. GTDB lineage: Bacteria > Pseudomonadota > Gammaproteobacteria > Coxiellales > Coxiellaceae > CBDCAS01. Next base: position 301,091 of record CBDCAS010000021.1, on the reverse strand, counting down.
TTAAAATGCCTGGCATCATATAAAGAATAGCCCACAGGATAGCAGATGGAGTCGCTGCCATAATGAAACGAGGCCAGGTCATTTTTAATAAACCAGCAACTAGCGGAACAGTACTGCGTGCTGGCCCAATAAAACGACCAATGATAATACTTTTTCCACCGTGTTTTTTAAAAAACTGTTCACTGTGTTCTAGCCAATGGGGGTATTTTTTAAATGGCCAAATATGACGAATATGGTGAGCAAACCAATAACCACTGCTAAAACCGATGATATCACCGATCATGGCCCCCAAAGAGGCCCAGGCCAGTGTACTAAAGCCTGGGAGTATACCGGTTCCTACAAGAACACCAATAGCAGTCATCGTCACTGAACCTGGGATAATCGTGCCGACTAAAGGCAAGGATTCAGCCAGTGCTATGAGAAATGTAATGAGTAGGCCAGTGTTTGGTTTTTGATGGATAAAATCAATTAGAGGTTGAAAGTAGTGGAGCATGCCTACATCCGTTAGTTAATCTGCTCTCCAGCAGCTTGTTTATCAGCATGATAGGAAGAGCGTACTAAAGGGCCGCTAGCAATACTGCTAAAACCCATTGCTTTTCCAATCGTAGTATACTCGTTAAACTCATCAGGAGTCACATAGCGTAGGACAGGAGCATGATAAGAGCTTGGCTGTAGATATTGACCAATAGTCAACATGTCCACAGCATGAGCTCGCATTGCTTGCATCACTTCAATAATCTCTTCTTTCGTTTCACCCAACCCTACCATCAAGCCTGATTTTGTAGGAATGCCTGGAAATCGTGATTTAAATTCTTTTAATAATGTTAATGACCATGAATAATCGGATCCAGGTCGAATTGCTTTATATAGACGAGGGATGGTTTCAACATTGTGGTTAAAGACATCAGGCAGTCCTTTTTCTAGAGCATTCAAGGCTTTTTCCATGCGACCTCGAAAATCAGGGACCAATATTTCAATTTTAAGGTTGGATACTTGGCGGCGTGCAGCAAGTATGCAATCTGTAAAGTGTTTTGCACCACCATCGCGCAAATCATCGCGGTCAACAGAGGTAATAACAACAAATTGTAACCCCATTTGGTCTATGGTGTCGGCCAAGCGTTGTGGTTCATCAGGATCAAGTGGATCAGGTCGGCCATGGCCTACATCACAGAATGTACAACGACGAGTGCATTTATCTCCCATAATCATAAAAGTGGCAATGCCATGGCTAAAACATTCGTTTAAGTTTGGGCAGGAGGCTTCTTCACAAACGGTGACTAGTCGATGATCTCGTAGTAAGCCTTTAAGTTTTTGTACCTTATTATTAGTAGGTAACTTAATGCGAATCCAATCAGGTTTTCGTAACCTCTCAGTGGTTGTTTCGATTTTAATGGGAATGCGTGATAACTTTTCTTTACCGAGGGCTTTTTTGAGGGGGTTATAGGGTGTGCTCATAGAATCCTCTGTTCTTTGTAGTTTTTTTCTCTATAGTTCATTAAATTACCTAAGTGAGATCGATTTAAAAGTGTAAACTGATTATACCCAAAATGATGTATAAAGTAGGGGATGATTTGCTGTTGAATACTGCTTAAGCAGACCTTGGGTACTAAGTCCTTAACTTGGGTCATAGGCAGTCCATGATAACCACATGGGTTGATATAAGAGAAAGGCGTTAAATCCATATCAATATTAAAAGCAATGCCATGGTAGGCATAGCCACGGCGGACTCGCAATCCAATAGAAGCGATTTTTGCTTGATCAATATAAATACCAGGTGCGTCTTCACGTGCCTCTGAATGAATTTTCAATCCTTTTAAGCAATCGATAATAACGTTTTCTAGTGTCCTGACTAGAAATCGTGTGTTTATTTTAAGCCGATGAATGTCAAAAAGAGTATAGGCGATGAGCTGTCCAGGGCCATGATAAGTAACCTGCCCACCTCGATCGCTTTGTTCAATAGGAATATGTTGAGGGTTTAAAATATGTTCTGCTTTACCTGCTTGGCCTTGAGTAAAAACGGGTGGATGTTCTAGTAGCCACAGTTGATCAGAGGTAGTTTCATCACGACAATCAGTAAAATGCTGCATGGCTTTCCAAGTGGCTCGATAACCCATGAGTTTAGTAAATTGTTGAATAATAAGCTGCTTCATTCGATTACTTATATTAGCTTCAGTCCAATAATTGGCATTTTATCAGATCACAGGACAAATAATACGGATTTAGTGTTGGATAATTCTTGATATAAGGCATCTAGTTCCGCTTTATTTTTAGCAGGTACAGTCAAAGTAATAGTGACAAAATGATGATCGCGGCTAGGGCGTTTGGTCATTTTTAATAAGTCGGTGTCAGGATAATGGCGCAATACAATGTTAATAACAAGCTCCTCAAACGTACTGTTTAATTTTCCAATGACCTTAATCATAAAGTCGCATGGAAACTGGATGAGGGAATCTTTTTTACCAGTAGCCATCTATTTTCCTATAAAGCCGCTTTATAGCCTTGATAGTAATCGATCATTTTTTTCCATAAAGGACCGATCAGGCCTCTACCAACCGCTTGGCCATTGAGTTGGGTAATTGGTAAGATTTCTTTTGTCGAACCTGTCATCCAAATTTCACTTCCTTTGTTGAGCATAGCTTCTGTAATGGTGTGTTCTTTAAAGGGAATATTATGTTGTTTCGCAAGTGCAATAATGAGCTCGCGTGTTACTCCACCAATAACATGAGTACTTAAGGGAGGAGTGAGCAACTGCTGATTATAAACAATAAATACATTACTGTGTATTCCTTCGGTGACTTTGCCATCACGTATAAGAATCGCTTCAGCAGCACCAGCACGGCGCGCTGTTTCATTGAGTAATATATTGGGTAACAATGTAATCGCTTTAATGTGGCAATTACGAGCTCGTGTATCCTCCAGTGTAATAGCAGAGAATCCTTTATTTAAAGTTGGCAGTGAATAGGGTTTAGGTTCTACTAGAAACGCAACTACTGTAGGGTTGCAAGTCTCTGGTAGCGCGTGCTGGCGTGTTGTTTGTGCTCCGCGAGTTACTTGCAAATAGATACTTTGAGTACCATGAGTATGATTATTTTTTTCCAATAGTGTTTTAAAAATTGTTTTCCATTTAGTATCTGTTAAGGGAGGTGGCATATGAATTGTATTTAAACTGTCTTTGAGGCGATCTAAATGGGCTTGTACACCCATTATATGACGATCATAAACAGGAATGACTTCATAGACACCATCGCCAAAAAGAAACCCTCGATCCATAATAGATACAGTGGCTTTTTCTTGCGGGAGGAAGTGTCCATTTAAATAAATAATTGACATAGGTAATCAAGTTTAGAATATCTTTTTAAAAAATAATGTAATGTGATCGATACTACGAGAGAACCAGCCAGCACGAGCATCATTATCCAAAGCGATGAGTGGCAGGGTCACTATCGTATGGTCTTTTAAATCCACTTTAAGTGAACCGTAAACATGTCCCTTAGTGATAGGAGCTTGTAATGGTGCAAATTGTTTTATTGTTGTTTTAATTAATGGATATTGACTAGGTGCTATAGTGACATAAAGAGTATGTTCTAATCCAAATGCCATATTTTTGTGTTGTGCAAAGTAGACTCTCGCTTTTATTAAGGGAACGTGGGCTTTGAATAGAGAGTAGGTGTGGTAGTAGCGATAACCCCAATTTAATAGAGATTGGGAATCATTAAAACGTGCTGCATCAGAAGGTGCTCCCATAACCACAGAAATCAAACGCATACCATGGCGTTGTGCAGAGGAAATCAGACAATACCCTGCAGCGTCAGTATGCCCTGTTTTGAGCCCATCAACGGAAGGATCACGCCATAATAGGCGATTGCGATTGGGTTGTTTGATTTTATTGTATTTGATCCATTTTTGTTGATACCAGCCATAGTATTGTGGGAAATAGTCAATCAGTGCTCGTGTTAATAGTGCTAGATCATAGGCTGTTGAATGATGATTGGGGCGTGGTAAGCCGGTAGAATCAGTGAAGTAGCTATTTTTCATACCAAGTTGTTGTGCCGTTCGATTCATTAGCTGTGCAAAACTATTCTCACTACCACCTATATATTGAGCTATGGCAACGCAGGCATCATTACCAGAGGCAACAATAATGCCTTCAATGAGTTTTTGAATACTCACATAACTGCCTTCTTTAAGAAACATACGTGAGCCGTGACGCGACCAGGCATTTTTACTAATACGCACTTTATCGTCTAAATGAATTTGTCCTTGAGCCAGAGCTTGCGAGGTGACATAGAGTGTCATTAGTTTTGTGAGACTAGCAGGTGGTAATAATTTATTCATGTTGTGTTGCGCTAAAATGGCTCCTGAATTAGCGTCCATAAGAACATAGGCTTTAGCATTTAAGTGTGGCGGTGAGGGGATTATCAATGGTGCTGAGTTTGAGAGTTGGTGGGTGGATAATGTATGGGAGAGAGGCAATGGTGGCTTGGAAAAAGCAGTCATTGAGGTAAAAACAAGCCATGATAATAGGCATGGGAGGCTTATTTGAAAAAACCAGTTCATTTTTTGTTTCATGGTGAATTCCTTAGCATAATCTTGAGCAAGTTATGCTAACATAGTAGCGTCGCTTTAGAAATCAACAGCAGTCTAATTAGTTAGTAGGCGTTGAACTAAGTAACTATGGATAGAGCTTATTATTTGGGTTGCAATGGCTCAAATTCAGACAAAATGGATGTGAAGTATGTCTAGTCGTGTAAGAACATTAAGACTGATATTGGCTGATCAGCTTAGTAAAAATTTATCGAGTCTTTGTGATATCGATAAAAAAAATGACATTGTTTTAATGTGTGAAGTGTGGGAAGAGCTCACTTATGTAAGGCACCATAAAAAAAAGATAGCTTTTTTATTGTCTGCAATGCGCCATTTCTCAGTTGAGCTTAAAAAGCTAAATTATAATTTAGTATATGTAGAACTCAATAAGAAAGATCATAACAGCAGTTTGTTGCAGGAAGTGCAAAAGGTCGTCAAAAAAAATAAGATAACTCAGCTTGTTGTGACCCATCCAGGAGAGTATCGTATTCTCTCTGATATTAAAACTTGGCGTAAAAAACTCAAAATTCCAGTCGAAATAAGAGAGGATGACCGTTATTTATGTAGTTTGAAAGAGTTTTCTAATTGGGCAAAATCAAAAAAAAATCTACGTATGGAATATTTCTATCGATATATGAGGAAATCCCATGATATTTTGATGAAGAATAAAAAGCCGGTAGGTGGTAGGTGGAACTATGATCTAGAGAATCGCAAAGTGCCTCGTTTAACACTTAAAATTTCTAAACCACTATTATTTAGAACAAATTCTATTACAAAAAAGGTTATAGAGTTGGTTGAAAAATATTTTCCAGACCATTTTGGTGATATAAAGCCTTTTTATTTTGCAGTTACTAGAAAACAAGCACTAAAACAACTGGATGATTTTGTAAAAAAGAGACTCAAATTATTTGGTGACTATCAAGATGCCATGATAGAAAATGAGCCGTATCTCTATCATTCAATGTTAAGTTTTTATTTAAATTGTGGCTTGCTAAACCCACTTGAATGTATTAGAGCAGCAGAGAATGCGTATTACCATAAGCATCTACCAATCAATGCAGTTGAGGCCTTTATTCGTCAAATAATAGGCTGGCGTGAATATGTGCGAGGTATTTATTGGCTGCAAATGCCAAAATATAAGCGTAGTAATTTTTTAAACGCTCGAAAAAAATTACCTGATTTTTTTTGGACAGGAGAGACACAATTAAATTGCCTAAAACAATGTATTACTCAAACCAAAAAAAATGCCTATGCACATCATATCCAAAGATTAATGGTATTAGGTAATTTCCTGCTTTTAACAGGAATTCATCCCAAAGAGGTCAATGAGTGGTATTTGATAGTATATGCTGATGCTTATGAATGGGTAGAGCTGCCTAATGTTTCTGGCATGATTTTATTTGCAGATGGAGGACTATTGGCGAGTAAACCTTATGCAGCAGGAGGCTCTTATATTAATAAAATGTCAAACTACTGTAATGATTGTTATTATAATGTGTCGGTAAAAGAAGGGAAAAATGCCTGTCCTTTTAATTTCTTGTATTGGAATTTTTTGCTAAAAAATAAAAATAAGCTAGAAGGCAATCCACGTTTAGCTATGATGTATAAACTACTAGAAAAAATGAACCAAAATAAAATAAAGTCTATACAAGATGAGAGTCAGAGATTCTTAAAAAAACTTTAGATATAAAAGCTAGCAGCAGTGGGTTTAGCAGCTTACCATGATAGCCTCTTTTATCTTTTCACATTCTACTATTTTTACATGTGTGCTACCTTCTTTAGGTTTTGCATCATAGTATTGTAATTGATTGCCATATGATTTTTTTATTACGTTTTTAAAACGAGGGTCTACACATTGTCCAAAAATGAGCGCTTTTAATTCTAAAACAGGAGTGTTTGTATTTGATATATTAAACATTTTATTTAGCTTTAGTGCTTGATGGCAACCAAAGGTAGCGAGCCTTATTTCTTGCTCATATTGCCATAAAACAGATTTGGTATTTATAATATTAATTGTCATATAATCGGCAAGTGATATTTTATCCGAATCTATTGTTGAAGAAGCATAATTTTTCTTGCAAGACTTATAATAATCATCGTTTATAGTAAAGTCATTACGGTACTTTAATATATTAAATGTAAACGCGTGGCTTTTTTCATAATAATAAATATACGACTCGTTGTGCTTAAATATGTTGGCAACTTCATCAGCAAGCTCGAATTTTAAGCAAATACCTTGGTGTTGGGTAGCATAATGAGACCACATTAATGCATTGGTTGGATCAGTTGTAAATGACTTAATACCAACCTTATGATCATCTCCTAAGATATCAAATGGAAGATAAAGTGTTTTTTCTTCTTGTATAATTTTTTCCAAATCTTTCTCTACTTTTTCACCATTTTTATGTTTTAATAGATACTTTATAAAATATTTACCATTTTTTATATCAATAAAGGCTAAACATTCATTAGGGTCATTTAACTGCTCTGGTTTAGGTATATATATCTCTCCATGAATTACCTTATCAAGCCTGTCTAAATATCGGGGGCAATTTATTGTTTGATAATTATCTTTAAATAAATCAAAACTACATTTTTTGTACTCATCTAAAATTGAGTTAACACGGATATCTTTATTTTTAAAGTTGAAAGACTTCTCTATTGAATCAAAACATTCCTTGCTAGCGCACAAAGGACGGTAATCATAAAGATAAAATGGCATGTTACTTAGCTTAACACTCTAGCGAATCCATCATAGCCCGTAGAAAACGTGCTACTTCGCCGCCGGTAACAGCGCGATGATCAACAGTAATCGATAAAGGAAGTATTGGATGTACTGTAGGTTGGTGATTTACTGCCACAACACCTTCGTATGCTTTACCAACGCCTACAATCGCAGTCATTGGAGGCAGTAATATGGGGGTTGCTATACGTCCGGCAATAGTTCCAAAATTAGAAAGAATAATAGTGCCGCCTTGTAGGTCTTCTTGAGCAATGGTTTTATCCTGTGCTTGTTGTTTGAACTGATTGATTTGTGCACGTAATTGTTGATCATTGTGTGAGGCAATATCCTTGAGTATTGGCACATACAGACCATGTGGGGTGTCTACTGCAAGGCCAAGATTGACTGTGTCGTTGTAACGATATCTCATGTCTTGACCGTTGAAGCTTGCATTGAGCATCGGTTCTTTTTGACAAGCGTGTTGCACAGCACGAATGAGGCGAAGTGTCATATTATCTTTACCTTTCCAGGCAGCAATATCGACTTCATCAGAGAGCGTTACTGGAACAACTTCACGATGTGATTTGACCATGTTAAGTACCATTGCTTTGCGCACAGGTGATAAAGAGTCCATAGAATCAGGTTTTGCGTGCTGTGCTGCTTGTTGCACTTCTTCAAGGGTAATATGGCGGCCTGCTGCTGTTATTGTCGTAAGGTCAACTGCTAAGCGTTTTGCTAAAGCACGCACAGCAGGCGTTACCTTGATTGTTTTTTTAGTAAAAGTGCTTGGTTTAGATTCTTTTAAAATAGTCTGACTCTTTTCAATGGTTCCAACGACAGTACCAGCATCTTTTCTCTCTTCTGGATTTTCCTCATCCCCTTCAAAGCCTACTAAAGGATGGCCCGTTTCAATAGTCTCATCAACCTGTCCAAATAATTTTTCGATAGTCCCTTCATAAGGTGCAGGCACTTCTACTAAGGCTTTAGCGGTTTCCATAGACACCATAGTTTGATCCATTTTCACCTGATCACCAATGTTAACGTGCCATTCTCGAATAATGGCATCAGGGAGTCCTTCTCCTAAGTCGGGTAATTTAAAAATTTTCATCGAAACTCCATAACGGTTTGCACAGCTGCCACAATACGTTGACTGCTTGGAATATAATGTTTTTCCAGTTGATAATAGGGCATCACAGTGTCATATCCTGTGACCCGTTGTAGGGGAGCGATTAAGCTCTCTAGAGCATATTCACTAATTTGCGCAGCAATTTCAGCACCGACACCACAGGTTCTAGCGGCTTCATGAATAATCACACAGCGTCCTGTTTTTTCAATCGAGTCTAAAATCGTCATAATGTCTAAAGGTTTGATCGTAGCAACGTCAATGATCTGGCAAGAAATGTTGTTTTTTTCTAATTGCGCAAGGGCTTCATAAGTGTCTTTGATCATAGCGCCCCAGGTGACTAACGTGACATCGGACCCTTCTGTCAATACAAAACATTGGTCTAATGGGAGTGCGTCTCCGTTATCAGGTACAACTTGTTTAGCCCAGCGGTAAATACGTTTAGGTTCTAGAAAAATAACAGGATCTGGGTTGCGAATAGAAGCAAGTAAAAGCCCATAAGCATGGGCTGGTGAGGATGGGATTACAACGCGCAGTCCTGGAATATGGGCAAACAAGGCTTCTGTACTTTCTGAGTGATGCTCAGGAGCATGAATACCACCGCCATAAGGGGCTCTATAGACAATGGGGCAGTGAAGGCGACCTCGGGTGCGATGACGCATACGAGAAGCATGGCTTAAAATCTGATCTAAACCTGGGTACATAAATCCCATAAATTGAAATTCTGCAATCGGTTTTAAGCCTTGAGTGGCCATACCTACGGCCATGCCCGCAATCATCGCTTCAGCAAGGGGTGTATCTAGCACACGTTCTTGGCTAAAGCGTTGTTGCAAACCAGCAGTGGCTCGAAATACCCCACCATTTAAACCGACATCTTCACCAAAGACGACAACCTCAGGGTCTGCCTGAATTTCATAGGCCAAAGCTTGTGTAATTGCTTCAACTAGAGTGATTTCTGACATTAGGTCGTCCCTTTCAGGTCATTGTATTGGTCAAGATACGCATCAGGCAGTGTCTCATAAAGATGATCGAACATGGCCTGCGGGGCTTGTTTAGATCGTTTAAGATAATTTTGTACTGCGACATCAATATAGCTTGCAAGTTCAGCGTGGAGTTGTTGTTCTTTCTCTCTAGACCATAGACCTTGAGATTCTAGATAATAAGCCAGTCGAGCGATCGGTTCTTTTTTCCAAGCTGCTTTTACTTCTTCTACAGGTTGATAACGGCTGGCATCATCGGCTGTGGTATGATCACAAAGGCGATAAGTAACTGCTTCAATTAAGGCAGGGCCTTTGCCGTTACGGGCGCGCTCAATACATTGGGAGACTGCTTGACGAACCGCAATGATGTCGTTGCCATCGACTTGAACGCCCATAATGCCGGCGGCAATGGCTTTTTGTGCAATTGTTTTTGTAGCTGTTTGTTGCTTCAAGGGTACTGAGATGGCCCATTGATTATTATTGACTACAAAGACGACGGGCAAATGCCAGGCACCGGCTAGATTGATGGCTTCGTAGAAATCTCCTTTTGAGGTTCCTCCTTCACCAATGGAAGTCACCGCCACTCGTGATTGATGGCGATACTTAAGAGCAAAGGCAACACCTGTGGCATGCAAACACTGGGTGGCAATAGGTACACAAAGGCTCAGATCTTCAGTTGCTTTTTGAAAATCATTACCACGTTCATCGCCACCCCAAACTGAGAGTATCTCTTCGATGGTAATACCACGTTGTAATAGAGTTCCAGTTTCACGATAGTAAGGACAATAGACATCTTCTGGTGTCATCGCTGTACCGATACCAACTCCCACAGCTTCCTGCCCCTGTGACACTGGATAAGTGCCTATTTTTCCAGTACGTTGTAGTTTAATAGCTTTATTATCAATAAGACGTGCTAAGGTCATTTGACGATAGAGTCTAAGCAAAGTGTTTGAATCTGCAAACTCGGGAAAATCTTGTGTTGGTTGACTTGCTTCATTCAAATATTGCAAATAGGGAATATCAAAAGAAGCCACAATGGTCATTTTTGGTTTAGAATTCATTTTGAGTTACTCTGCATAATAAGAGATATTTTATAGATTTTACTAATGATTACTACTCATTAGTTTTTCTCTTACCATCGCCTCTGCGATGACTAGCGTTGATTTTTGAGCACGTTGTGCGCGTTCTAATAAATCCAAAGTAGTCTCATAGAGCTTAATAATTTGATTATTAGCCATGTTAGGATCTTGATAATCATACACCATGGCAGCATGAATTAAGCCTCCTGAGTTTGCCAAAAAATCAGGAATGTATAAGATCTTTTTCTGAACTAAAAGATCACTTATATTGCGATGCGCTAATTGATTATTGGCAGATCCAATAATCATCGATGTTCTAAGATGTTTAATATTTTTTACATTAATCACCCCCCCCATGGCACAGGGTGAAAAAATATCGCAAGGCACATGATATATTTCATCATGACCTACACTATTGGCATTAAATTCATCAATAAAGCGTTGCACAGCCTCAGGCCTAGGATCATAAACAGTCATTCGAGCTCCTTGCTCATGCAACAGTTTACCAAGATGATAACCAACACTTCCTGCCCCTTCGATAGCAACATGTATGCCTTCAACAGAGCTTTTATTACTATGGAATAGCACAGCAGCTTCAATGCTTTTCATCACTCCTAATGCAGTATGTATTGCCGGATTTGAATCACATTTTCTAAACTTTGTAGCGCCAATCACATAAGGGGTGCGTTTGGCAATAATATTCATATCATCAGTTGAGGTGCCCACATCGATAGCTGAAAGATATCGCCCATTCATTTCATGGACAAAATCGCCATAGGCTTCAAATAAAGCGTGACGATCTTTTATACTTTGTGGCTTTATAATCACAGCTTTAGCACCCCCATGAGGTAGGTCACTAATTGCTGCTTTTAGTGTCATCATATAAGAGAGGCGGAGCGCATCTTTTAGTGCGGCATCCACGGCATCATAATGAAAAAAACGACTACCACCAATAGCAGGACCAAGTTGGGTATTGTGAATGGCAATAATGGCATGTAATCCAGTTTTTGGATCTATTTTTTCATGAATTTCACCAAAGCCAAGTCGTTTAGCATAGCGCATTAATGCATGGTGTCGATAAAATTTTTTGCATGTTTTTTTAAGGTACATTCACTAAAATTCCTTTCAAAGAAGGGATTTTTAACCAAAAAAATCTGCCGTATAGTATCAAGTATCGGCATAATAAGAAACCTATCTGGGTCTATTACACTTAAAAGGTGGTAAAAACATGAGCTAATAAGATTTTTTATTAAATAAAGTCTGTCACTATTGGTAAATAATTGGAATGGTGACCTGTTGTGCTGATTTAAGATATTTCGATGCCTTGGCAATGGGTTGAGAGCGCTCAATAGTACTAAGCGCTGCGTTATCTATGTCGGTATAGTGGCTGGTTTGTGTGATGTGGGCTGAATGAATATATCCGCTAGGGTCTAATATAAAAGAAACTATGACTTGGCCATGGCGACCGAGTTTCTTGACGGAAATAGGGTATACGATATGTTGCTCGATGGCATGATAAATTAGCATTACTAATGGGTTGATGGTAGTACCTGCTATTTTTTTGTGGTGAATTTTTCTATGGATTGTTGAATGATTTTTTTTTGGAATCGATTGATAGCGATATTTTAAACTCATAGCTAGCATTGTTTTAGCTGAGTATTTATTTTGTGATTTTAGCGTGATTGTTTTGTGTAACATTTGATGAGATCTATTTTTGATAAAGTAGACTGAAATATTTTTTGTTTGCCCTGGAATAAAAAAATGGTATTTAGTGTTATTAGAATAAAATAGTAATCCCAAGATGAGACTGTGTAATAACACGCTAAAAAGTGCACTATATAATAATTCTCTATTCATAAAATTATAACTTAATATTCATGTTGATAAGAATATTAATCCCTTCTGCAGGATAAAACTCAATGAACGAAGGATGTGCTGGAACATATTGAGCAAATCGAGGGTAGTGGGTATTGAATAAATTATTGATCTGTAGACCTAAACCTATTGTGTGCCATTGCTTTTGAAGATGCAGGTTAGTTAGAAAATAGCTAGGCATTTTGTTCCCTTTATTGCTAAGATCATATGCGGCATACCAGGGACTATGATAGCTTTCACTAAGATTCAGTGACCAATGATGCTTTGAATGAAAGCTTATGCTAATACTACCATGAACTGCTGAGACTGTAGGAATATGTTTCCCTTGATTTGGACCTGATGTAAAAAAAGCATCAACAGCACTGAGTTGAATGTTAAGATTAAGATATCGATTTATTACTATTTGGGTAGCGGCATCAATCCCTAAACGTCGTGTGGGTGGTAGATTATAGATGTTGCCAAAAGGGGCCTCTGGTGTGGGTTGTGGATTAAAAGCAATTTCATTATTAAGATCTAAACGATAGAGATTAAGTAGTAGACTGTGAGAAGGATAGTGCCATTGAATACCTGCCTCATAAGCTTCGCCTATTTGTGTTTTTAGGTGGCCAACATTGCCAGGCATCCAAATTTTTTCATCGGCTTTGGCAAAACGATAATTAGTATCGCGTCTTAAATAAAATTGTCCGTTGTGATGAAATTGCCACAATAGCCCTTCATGATCGACGAGCACATCGCTGTGGGCATTGCGTAATTGTGAAGGTGTAGGCAATGCTTCAATAGACTGATGTGCATAACCTGATCCAATGATCCATTTTAAATGAGGGAGCAGGGAGCGAGTAATTTGGCCAAAAACACTGCTCATATACGAGCTTACTCTATTATTTTGTAAGCGACTCAATAATCGATAATGTTGTGTTTGTAGATTAAATCCACCGACAAACCAATCGTCATAATGCCATCGATTTTGCCATAGCTCATTCTCTTGATGACTGTTAAAAGGGAAGTTAATTTTACCTGTACTTTGTAATTGTTGAGTAGATATACTGCTCTGCCAGGAAAGATGTTGGTTAAGTATCCATTTATTGTTTATTAGGATAGTTAAACCGTGATTATCTATATAGTTGTCTGTAATGTGGTAAATAGCAGTCCTTCGTGGCCAGAGATTGGGTTCAGGTATTTGGCTAGTGTTTTTGTAAGAGAGTAAAATAAAATGTAGTTTATTATTTTGACCATTGTAAACCCATTGAGTATTAATGTTATAATCGTTTTGTTTATTGTGGGATTGATTATGGTCAGTGTGATAAATAAGACCTCCTAAGCTAAATTTTAGATGGTCAGAGAGTAAATGATTAAAATAAAACTGTCCTAAATATTGATTTTTATTGCCTAGACTGAGGCTAAGCTCTGTTTGATTTTTATCAGAGATATCCGTAATAAAGTTCACAACACCTCCTATGGCTTGATCACCATATAAAGTGCCATAACTACCAGGCCATATAATAATTTGTTGGATACTATGGATTAATAAACTATTGAGGTTGGGACCGATACGGGTAAACGAGGTGAGAGGAACTCCGTTGATTAATACTAAAACATTAGAGCCTGCATTGCTTCCAAAGCCATGTATCGATAGGTTAGTTTGATTTTGTAAATTGGAAGTGTGTGTGACTTGAATCAGACCTTGTTGATTCAAAAAGTCTGTTATTGATAAATGAGTTTGTTGCTTAATCTCTTTTTGTTTGAAATGAACATAAACACCAGTATGTTTTAATTGATCGTGCAGAGATACTACATTGATTGCTGGAATATTCAGTGTAGTGGCAATACTGTGTGTCATCATTAAAGTAAAAAGAATCAGTATAAAAGTGAGTACAACCCGTTGCATTAAGACCAAACTTTAATTATAAAATAAACTGTTTAAAATAAGTGCGACAATAGCATAAAGAATATAAGGAGTCTTTAGATGATTGAAACTAAACTACTCGCTAATGATGCGATATTTATTCCGGCAAGTGATCAATTGATTGAGGGTCGGTTTATTAATGTAGAGAAAGAAACTAGGCAAGATCAGGCAGGCTGCAGCGGACATTGCCAGAGTGGAGTTTGTATGACAGGCTAATTTAAAATAGGAGACTATCAAAGTGCCTCATTCTTATTTAGCAAGTGTAAAACGCTTTCTTGATCAGTTGGACTTAAATTATATTAATAAACATATGTGCTCTGTTTATTATCCTCTACCCAGATGGTCGCCTGATTTAGTAGCCGTGTGTCAGTTGCTTTATAAACGTTTTTTATGGCTTTTAGTCAAATTTCCAGATGAGCTGTTAACGCCCACTTGCGATATTGACGAATTTTGGCATAATCATATTCTACATACAAAACGCTATATTGCCGATTGCAATGCCTTACTAGGGCATTATATTCATCATCAACCTAGTGATCCGGGGGATATCAAAGAGAGCATTATTGTGAAAAAGCAATTTCAGAGAACACAAGAGCTCTATGCTCAGGAATATGGGGAAGTCCTTCAGGTTCTAGAGCGAATCTCTATTAGTTAAGTGGAGAGCGCTGCAAGCCCCATAGAGTGCCGCAGGCACAATAGCTTTATACCGTATTTGGACCCGTGTTAACCTAGCTGCACTGAGGGGCCAACTTCTTTAAATTGGAAAATTCTTAATTCGATTCTCGTATTCTTCCTGACACTGGTTAAGTGATAATTTAGAGTAAATCTCAAGTGATTTTCTGCTATCATGTCCTGAATAAGGCTGTATTAATGCATCATCCACCCCTTTTTTCTTCATCCATGTAAAAAGGAAATAACATAGCTTGTGTGGTTGCTGGAAAAGAAAAGCGGGTTTATTATCAGGCGCAAGCTTAATTAAAAATGCTCATTTGAAATCCATTGTGGTTACGGGGTTCAGGGTTCTTGGCCCCTTCTTTTGAAGAAGGGCTTCACGTTTAATTGCAAATTTGTCGCATATAAGCTACAATTTAACAATGAAGGATATCAAAGTATTTCAAACCAATACAGGGAAGAAGCCATTTAACGATTGGCTAGATAAGATCAAGAATAGGAAAGATAGGGCTCGTATTCGACGAAGGATTGATTGACTTCAGTTGGGGTATTATGGAGATTTCAAAAAACTCCAAAAGGATTTATACGAGTTGAGGTTATTTTTTGGTCCTGGATATAGAGTCTACTTCACGGAACAGGGTAACGAAATTGTACTTCTTTTGTTAGGAGGTGATAAGAAAACGCAGAGTAGGGATATTGAAAAAGCAGAGCAGTATCTCAAAACAATACTGAAAGCTGGAGATAAACATGAGTAGAAACTACGCAAAAAAACACATGGCAGATTATCATGCAGACCTGATTGAATCATTGAAAGATAACAATGAAGCTGAGGCTTATTTGCAAGTTGCTCTCGAAGAATATGATGAGGATGGAAATTATGAAGCCTTTATGCTGGCATTAAAAAATTTAGCTGAGGCCAAGGGTGGTATCAATGAGCTGTCTAAAAAAACGCATCTGAATCGGCAAAATCTTTATCGAGTGCTATCAAAATCAGGAAACCCTAGGCTTGATACGTTATCAAATATTATCCACGCATTAGGCTTCCGCTTGACTGTCGCTGCGAATCATGGAGAGCCCGAAGGGCGAAGGTAAGTAGTCCACTGTAGCCGGCCGATTTTTCAGCTCTACGCGTCTCTTTGCGTGGAATGGTAGGGTTGAGTACAGTGTGGCCTTGCGTTAAAAAGGACAACAACGAGGCTTGTAATAATGACTGCACTCAGCACCGATACACTTTCCGTATTCACCACACTTTTAAATTTACCCGATATTACCGTTGTGAATATCGAGTATTCCCAGAATGGTCGTGACGTGGTAATTGAAGTAAACAGTACTCCTAGTTCAAAATACATTTCTTAAAAAGATCCTACGTGGCGAGGAAAAGCCGGTGCCATCACTGTCTCGGCAATCAGTAAATGTTCCATTTTGACTATTTATAGTGCAAATAGAAATAGTATTAGCGCTGATATTTACAATGTATCCCCTTGTATCATTCTGATTAAACCCAATACCATTAACACCTGAAACAGAATTGCCGGCTGTTATACAAGTACCCAATGTTCCGTTAGCTGTATGAATAGGGCACACACTAATATTAGCTGATCCATTTGATATATATAGGCGTGTTTTAGATGAATTGGTATAAACTCCAACCCCCCCTAATGTTGATACTATAGCGCAATTACTAAATGTCCCATCTACAGGATTAACAAAACACATTGTTACATTTCTGGTTTTTTCATTAGCTATATATACGTAATTATTATTTTGGGAAAATGCAATACCATGAGCTCCATTAAGAGTCGTTGCGTTTGTATTCTTGCAATTTACAGGTCTGCCATTAAAACTATCAATATCACAAACAAAGACACTATTGTTAGAGTATTCAGCTATATATATACGATTATTTAAGGTATCTAATGCCAGACCTCGTGAATTTCCTCTAGGGCCGAGTATCCCAACACAACCAAATAATACTGACTGTTCAATGTTACAGATAACCCAGTCATTAGATCCAGAAATGTTATTTATGTAAGCATATTTATTACTCATAACAATTGTGTCAGGCCTATCTAATCGAGAGGCTCCTGAGTTAATACAATTGCTTAAAGCCCCTGTTATTTTATTTACATCACAACGTAATATTTTGTTACTTCCTGTATTTGTCACATAGATATACGGTGCACCAAGAACATTCGTTACGCTATTGACCGAAACAGTGTCTCCTTCATTATATAATAGACTGATGTTTAAAGTTTCAGGTCCTATATGAGCTGAATTAAATGTACCTGTAATTGAACAAGAACTTCCGGCATTTAACGTAGCATTACAATTATCGGTGATAGAGCTCACATAGGGTAATGATTGGATGGTCTTAATACCAGTCGCATTAGCGATGCTATTATTAGTAAATGTGAATTGCACCGAATAATCAGCGTCTGTATTTGTATCAGCAGGCAACCCTGTGACCGAACCAGTAATGCTAACGTCTGTCACTGTGGAATTGGATGTCAACACAACAGTTTGAGGGGACTGATCATAAGTTAATGTTTTGCTCAAAGACACGGGGCCTGAAGTTTGTGGTATCAAGCTGGCCTTGAAAACTCCGGAAACCTTACATCCTCTATTTGCAAGTAATGTTGTACCACAGGTATCTGGGCTTGGAGCATCGGGAATAAATCCAGGAAGATTGTCAATAAAAGACAAGTTTGTTGCTTGAGCACGCCCTGTATTTTTGTAATAGAAAATAATGGGGTATTCCCTATTTTCTTCTACATTAGACGGTAACGGGGGAACTAAGCTGCCGACAATAGCTGCTTGAGTTACGATTGTTGTTGAAGTAAGTGTTAATGGAACATTTTCTTCGGCATAGTGCATAATAATCGATATACTGGCAGGCCCTACTACTGAAGTTTGATAGCTACCTGATACCATACATGAAGCACCGGGTGCTAATTCTGTGGTACATGTGTCGTTGCTTTCGCTAAAGTTAGGAGTGATTTTACTGATTTGAATATCGGTTGCGGGTAAAGAGCCTGAATTGGTAAAAGTAAATACCACCGGATATGACATACCTGGTGTAATATTGGAAGGCAAATCTGGATTGATAGTTCCCTGAATAACCACATCCGATACTTGACTGCTTGTGGTCAGTGTTACTGAGTTAGCTTGTGTTGGTGAGCTAAAGACTGTACTCAATGAAACTAACCCTATTTTACCCGATGTAAAAACACCTTCTATAGTGCAAGACTGTTTTGCTGCAAGTATCTGATTCGGTAGAGTAGTGCAGGTATTACTTGTTATCGTTAATTCACTGGGTACTGTAAAAGTTGCTCCTGTTGCATTGAAATTACTAAAATTAGTAAATTGAAAAGCAACTGGATATGAACGATCCTTTTCAATGTTGCTCGGTAATGGCTGTATCATTTGACCAGATACAGCCACTCTGGAGGTAGCGGTTGAGGCAGAAATGGTAATAATATCTCCTTGATCGTATAAAAAAGACCCAGACAAGGAGTATGTTTTCTCTTCAGTGGGTGTAAAGAGGAAAGAGACTTCACAGGAAGCTAAGGGATTCAAAATACCATTGCAAGTATTTTTTGTAATCATTGAATCAGGCAAAGCAGTAATGACTTTAATACCAGTGGCAGGATATTTTGTATCCATATTGGTAAAAATAACAACCAAAGGATAGGTTGCTCCAATCATGGTATTTCCAGGCAGACTACTTCCAATGACTCCAGAAACAGGACTTTGTGGTTGATTATCCACGAGCACTGTTAATTTACCATAGGAGCAAACAGATCCACTAAAAGCACATACTACGGGTTCTAAAGTAGCTGATCCCAAGCTAGTTGCCAAAATTCTTAAGTTGATCAAACAGCTTTGATTATTTAAGAGCGTGCCCAAACAGTTTGTGCTGGTCACAGATGCCGATATGTTGTTCATTTTATAGGAATTATAAGGTGCGGTTATATTCTGTAATTCATATTCAGAAATATTCGTTACTGTAAATGGAAGATCAGAAACTAATTCACCAAGTCTAACATGTATTTTTGGGAGGGAAGGTATTATAGAAAAAATAGAGTTTGCACACAGGGCAGTACACAAACTACCAACAGTAAAAATAATTAATGAGCCTAATATGAATTTTTTAACTTTTGAATATATAACCACATTATACCTCTATTTTAATCAAATAGTAAGCTTACATACAGCATATGAGTTTTTAAAGAAAGTGGAGAGAGACTACCCAGTGATGCCACAGTTGAGAGAAATCGCTCTTTTTCTAGATTAAAGAAACGAAAATAACGGTAGTTCATTTCTATAGTCATGTTTCGAGATATTTTATACCCCGCTCCCAATCCTAAAGAAAGAACAAAGTTATTTGACGTTTTGTTTTTGAAAACAAGTTGAGAAAGGTAAGTGGTACTACTAGGAGACATTGATTCTGAGTAATCTGACATAGCATTCCAAGAAATACCTAATGCATTAAATAAAGTGAAAAAAAAATCCTGTGCATATCGCCAACGAAATTTTAAGTCAGTCATTAATACATAGCTTTTAGTCTTGTACAAATAATTCAATGTATCAAAATTAGAAGAAAGATTTGTTAATGGGTGTAGAACTCCTGTTATTTTTCCAAAATCAAAATAATTTAACTCTAGGCCAATTCCTAAATCGAGTCTTTGGCGAATATCAAACATATATTGACCCAATAATCCAAGAGTCCAGACTGCATTAGATCCTCTATTAGAACTGTAAGTATTTTCAGCCCCTGGCATCACATTGACTACTTTAATGTAAGAAGGCTGCGTAGGAGGAAGACCAATTCCTAAAGAAATTCCATAGTACCAATTTCCTTGATAGAAGTAAGAATAGCGGGTGGTATTTTTAGTCTTTGGTACCAAATTTGTTGTTTCAGTGTAAATAGGTTGCGGAAGATTGATCTTTGTAGAAATTCTGTAATAACCCTCTCTTTGAGAAAAAGAAATTGGTGAGGTACTAGAAATATTGACATCATCACTTTTAGGCATTCTCAGAACTGTACTTATAGTTCTGGCGTCAGCATAAATAGGCAAAAAGAAAAATAGTAAAACAGTTATTAAGCTTAATAAATAAACTTTATTTGGCAGCAGCATGAGAGAAGCAGTCGCAGCTGAGTATTTTGCATTTAAATCGATAATCTGATTCCCTCATAGTAGGAATTTTTCCCTTGATAGCATATAGTAAATTACCTTTAATTACCTGTTATTTGCCAGAATATTGGTTCATTCCGATCAAAGAACAAAATCGAATAGCAACTCATTAATTATAATCCCCACCCTTTTTTTTCTTGTACAATTACAGCTTCATAGTATCATAGATCATAGGCCTTATCTAATCTCCCTGAAATTCCAGAAAAAGCACTTCATAGTATCATAAATCATAGGGCCTGGTGACACACGGCGTATTTGATCACCTTTGCAGGGCGGTTCTTTCGCAAACTTGAGCCTATCACAACAGCGGCGAACAGCAAGCATTTAAAGAGCTGCAGGTGAATGCCCTAATAGATCGAATGCTTTGAGTGATAGCAGGCTTGATGGTATGCCAGTCTTGCTGATAAAAAGAGATTTTGTCTTGTAGGCGACGCATATTTTTATTAATCCAAGCGATAATGGCCATACAAATGTGATTTCTTTGCGCTCGACCCTTTCGTGCCTGACAACGCTCAATGCCACAAGTCTGCTTAAGTTCCCGATTAGGACTTACGCGAGAGGATAAATTGAGTGAATTTTACTTATTATTTTTTCACTAATTGTTTAAGATGTCGAAAATAATGAAAGAGATGCCTAAAGAGATGTCACGTAGAAGAAAAGTTAATCGTATTGATTATTGTCAATACTTACTCTCTAGCCAAACCAACTATACATTAACCTATGTAGCCAAATATAAGGAAGGTATTAGTCACGACTCCTATAATCGTTATCTTGCTAGTGAGAAGTTATCCCCAAGAATGCTGTGGGAACATGCAAAACATCAGGTAGTGTGGAGTGAAAATGGCTTTATCGTTTACGATGATACTGTACTAGATAAGAGCTATGCTAAGGCGATTGATTTAGCACGTTATCAATATAGTGGTAATAGCCAAGAGGTTATTAATGGCATAGGTGTGGTCAATGCAATTTATGTCAATCCGGAGACTGAGCAGTTTTGGGTGATTGATTATCGTATTTATGCGCCAGAACAAGACGGTAAGAGCAAGCTTGACCATTTATTTGATATGCAGCGTAATATTCATTATCAAAAGCAATTACCTTACAAAGGTGTTCTTATGGATAGCTGGTATGCCACCCATAAAGTAATGTTAACGATTGATGCGCTGGGTAAACTATTTTATTGTCCTATCAAAGCTAATCGCTTGGTGAGCGAAACTGAGCAAGATTATCATCATATACCTACTTCAAAACTCTCCTGGGATCAAACCTCACTCGCACAGGGAAAGACAGTGCATCTGAATAAATTTCCTAATGATTTTCATGTGCAACTTTACCGCATTACGGCCTCTACCTGCCGAACGGACTTTATTGTCACTAACGATAAATCTCAATTAACCGCTGAGGCTATACAAAATGTGTATAACATCCGATGGTGTGTTGAGGAGTTTCACCGCGAAGCTAAACAATTGACTGGCGTAGCTAAATGTCAGTGCCGCAAGCAACGTATTCAGCGTAATCATATCACTTGTGCCTATTTGGTCTGGCTTAAACTCAAATCTGTCGCTCATCATGCAGCTAAAACCATTTACCAAATAAAAGACAATTTATTAGACCAATATAGGATTAATGAACTCAGGCAACCTCAAGTGAAATTCGATTTCGCGTAAGTCCTACCGATGATAAGTTTCGATTGACCAACGCGCCTGCACAATAGATTGAATGGTTTCTCGTGTCGGGTGAGTCATATTAGTCGCCACGTAATCAACGCGGCTATTTTTAGCCACGAACTTGAATACCGTAACCCACCCATAGCCGCGTAGATGAATAGACAACCCTTCATCTGGAATGACTAAGTTTTCTAATGTTTGATTTCTATTCACCTTGCGGTTTTTTCGCAAAGGAGTGACCCAAGTCCACCCATGATCTCTTATTGCTTTGAGGTTTTTTAAACTTGAATAACGTGAGTTCGACCTAACTCATGCTAAGATTGAAAAATTGTTATTCAAATATAAAGAAGGCTTCTTAGTTTGTAAAGAATAAGCGACTAATCCAGCCAGGATGTTAACCCTACAATTGACAGGACTACGATGACGAGAGTGTTCTATCTGACTAATATTTTTTAATTGATCAATGACGGTTTCAACAATCACACGTTTTCGTAATAATAATTTGTCGATCATTGGCATCAGTTTATTTTTCATATTTTTTCGTAGGCGTGTAATGAATTTTAAACCACGCAGGTATAATTGATTAAATAATTCAGAAGAAATATATCCTTTATCACCTATCAATTTACCCTCTAATCCTTGTGTTAACTCATCAACAGGTTTACGGTCATCCGTATTAGCTTTCGTTATTTTGAAAGCCAGTATTTCCCCTTTATCATTAATGACTAAATGCAGTTTAAAGCCGAAAAACCAACCCATAGTTGATTTCTATTTTTTAGCAAGCCCTTTAAAAACACGATTTGATGATGAACGTTTAGGATGGCACACAGATAATGTGGTAGAGTCAATAAAGTAAATTCCTGTTAATGTTTTGCTTTGGAAATGCATTAATAAACACAAGAGTACCAATATGGATGGCATCAGTTCAACGAAGCGATTATAACTGACCAAATCAGGGAAGGCTTTATACAAATGCTGTTTTACATAATTAATATAATAGGTTTTAAAATCACGATAATGACTTTGATGAAAGTGGATGACAATCGTCATGATTTCTGAGGGAGTCAGTCGGCATGACCTAGTTCTTTTTTTACTCAAATTAGGCAAAGAAGCTTTCTCTAATTCAGGCAATACTAATTGACAAAAATCATCGACAACACAATATAAATCGACTAACTTATCCATACGGCTCTTCCTTTTAAGGTTTGATTTACTGAAATTAGCTGCTTTTGCACGAAACTTAACCATGAAAGAGCCTTTTATTCAATCACTTACTTTACACCTTTTCATCGAACTCAGGTTGAATACCAAGAATCCATCACCACCGCCTCAGGAATAAACCCTCTGCTCTTTGCCAAGGAAAGCATCTCACAAAAATGGGTATTTTTTGTTTTGCCATCACTGTCTTTATCATAAATTCTATAATCCACTGGAACTCCTTTTCTTTCCTCTAATCCATACCACACCAAATTCACTAAACCTATCCCTGCAATCACATCATGGGCATTACCCGAATATTGATAATGAACCAAATCTATTTTTTTACTGTGTATTTTTGATAACACTGTATCGTCCACTATTAATAGCGATGGAGTTGAATGATCTACATAGGCTCGTACCGTTTGCCAAACCTGGGACGGTCTAAAATTTTGATCCGATAACCATCGGCTTATACTGTCATGGGAGAGTGCTGTTTCTGGACTCACCTCTGATAACGCTAATCCTGAGTAACGTACACTGCTCGCTTCTAGGAAGGCTCTATAAAGTTCTTTTGTGCATTTGTGTCGAGACAATCTGGGTTTCCTATTCCGTTCGTTCAATCCTAAAAATTATAATAGTTCATTACTAAATGCGAAACTCCTGCTCAAATCCTCATTGACGAATTTATGATCAGCGCCAAGGCAACGGTCACCAAGGAACTTTATGACCAGATTTTTAACGAAGAAAACCAAGGGGATAACGCTGTTGAAAAGTGCCAAAAATCCTAGCCATTTTGGTACAATAGCATTTGAAGTTAAAATAGTGCGAGTCTAAACTTTCAAATGGGCCACGCTAAACTTGAACAACAAGAGGATGCGCTTTGCAAATGAAAAAACAAATACTAGCTTTACTTATCTCGTTCCCGGAGAGTCGCTATGCTCGATAAAGATTTTGTCTATGAAGAGATGAAATCGATTATGAGCTAGCAACACTTCGGTACAAGCTTATCGATAAGATGCAAAGCCAACTTCATCGCGATCAATTTTTCTAAGCACACGGATATAAATTTCTTGTGATATGATATCTTCTTTAAGCATTTTAGCCAGTTCATTTCGTTCGTGCTGTAGTACTCTCCCTAATAATTGAGCAGCTTCCTCACTGATTTCTTTGGTATTTTTTTCTGACTCAGAGGTGCGAGTAAATTGTAGTATGCGATTGGTATAGTAGTTTTTAACAAGCTTTTTAGCGGACTGTGAATACTCTTTCTTGCTGCCTTGTAAGGTGTTCATGCGGTCAAGTATTTTTTGTATGAGTTGTTGATGGATATTGGCAATGGAGCGCAACTCTTCTTGATCATCCTTATCGGCTCCTAAGTAACGAACAAGCAAAGGTAGGCTAAGACCTTGAATGAGTAGAGTGAAGAGAATAGTCATTAAGGTGAGAAAGATAATCAAATCCCGATAAGGAAAGGATCGAGTCGCTGAGAGTGTCTCTGGTAATGCAATAGCTAATGCTAATGAGACTAAGCCACGCATTCCTGACCAGGAAACAATTAGAATTTTTTGATATGGAAAGCGATGTTTATAGGGAGTTTTTTTGTGACGCTTGATCCAGTAAGGAATCGCATAGGTTATCATGACCCAAATAAAACGTAAGAGGATTAGAGTCAGAATAGTGAGTAGAGAGAAAATAATCAGTTTGCTAGTAGGGAGATAATTCACTTTTTGCAGATAGGATTGGAACTGCATACCAATAGAAATGAAAAGCATCCCATTAAGGAAGAAAATTAAGGTAGTCCATACACTGGTTTCAGAAAGACGAGCATTAGCATTAATTTTTTGTTCGGTTTTTTTATGATAGAGCCCAGCACTTACTACTGCTAATACGCCGGACACACCGACACGATCAGCAAACATATAAGCGACATAGGCTAGAATAAGGCTCATGATAATTGGTAGTTCGCTCTCAGAGTCTGATAAAAATTGTTCAACAATAAGTCGTGTAAAATAAGCAAATATTAGGCCAACGGCAATACCACCGATACCAACTAGTAAGGTTTGACTACCAATATCACCAAGATTGATATTTCCAAGGTAAATTAACAATACAGCAGCTTTATACAATACAATACTCGTTGCATCGTTAAATAAACTTTCCACTTCAACAGCACGAATAATATGTTGACGAATGTTCATATGATTCAGTACAGCATAAGCAGCGATCGTATCTGTGGGTGAGATAATCACACCGAGCACAAATGCAGTGCTAAAGCTCATTTGAGGAATAAAAAAATCGAGCACTAGAGCGATGACAACAGCGGTTGCAATGACTAACACGATTGCCAGTGAACCAATCGTATTCATATTGTTTTTGATATCTTGCCAAGAAATCAAACGGGCAGCAGCAAATAAGATCGGGGGTAAAAATACAGGTAAGATAATATTACTAGAAGGATGCCAGTTTGGGATTTCTGGAATAAAGCCAACGACTAGGCCAGCAATAACCAGCAGTAGAGGGTAGGGAATATTAATTCTTTCTGAGATCGAAGTAACGATAACAACGATAAAAAGAATAAGAGGCAATATTTGTAGTGCATTCAATCAGTTTATCCATAAAATCTGGCTATTGATCTATTATTGGGCTCTAACTTCGTGCTGTCAATATCAGCAAGATCTACCCGGTGGATTGATTGAAACAATAACGAGCTATCAAAACAGCATGTCGTATGAAATGCTGCAGATTGAGTTAGTGAAGCGATGATATTTGGGCTGTTCGTTTTTTTCAAAAAGCGTATAATGGGCGATTTTTTAAGTCACTTTAGAGGAAGTCTCATGTCAATAGAACGTACATTATCAATCATCAAGCCAGATGCTGTAGTAAAAAATATAATAGGTGAGATTTATTGTCGTTTTGAAAAGGCTCAGTTGAAGATTATCGCTGCTAAAATGAAGCAGCTTTCTTGTGATCAAGCGCAAGCATTTTATGCAGTGCATCGTGAGCGTCCTTTCTTTGATGATTTAGTGGCTTTTATGATCTCAGGGCCTGTGATGATTCAGGTGTTAGAAGGGGATAATGCTATTGATAGGCATCGTGATTTAATGGGAGCTACTGACCCTAAAGAAGCTGCTCCAGGGACTCTTCGTGCTGACTTTGCAGATTCTATTGATGCTAATGCTGTGCATGGATCTGACAGTGCTGCTACGGCCGCTGCTGAGATTCGTTTTTTCTTTCCTGATTTGGGATGAGTATTAACTTACTAAATCTTAGTAAAACAGCATTGCTGGATTGGGTAAAGACTTGTGGTGAGCCTCCTTACCGAGCTCGGCAGCTGAGCCAATGGATGCATCAACACCGTGTAACCCATTTTGACCAAATGAGTAATATTTCAAAAGCATTTCGTCAGCGTCTTAAAAAGATTGCCCATATTACACCGCCTCGTATTATTCAAGAATCGATTACACAAGATGGAACGTGCAAGTGGTTAATGCGTTTGGACGATGGGAATGCTATTGAGACTGTCTTTATTCCTGAGAGAACTCGAGGTACGTTGTGTGTTTCATCACAAGTGGGCTGTGCTTTAAATTGTAGTTTTTGTGCTACTGGCAGGGAAGGTTTTAATCGTAATTTATCGTTGGCAGAAATTATTGGTCAGGTTTTTATTGCAGTAGAGCGTTATAAAGTAACCAATGTAGTGATGATGGGTATGGGAGAACCCTTATTAAACTATGCACCAGTAGTGGCTGCATTAGAATGGATGTTGGATGATGCTGCTTATGGTTTATCTAAATATCGTGTGACAGTGAGTACCTCTGGTGTATTGCCTCAAATGATGACGTTAAAAAAAGATCTGCCCGTCTCCTTAGCCGTATCACTGCATGCACCGACTAATGCTTTACGAAGCCAATTAGTACCGCTTAATAAAAAATATCCTTTGGAACAGTTAATTCCTATCTGTCGTGATTATTTTCCGAAAGGGGCTAAGCAAAAGGTATTATTTGAGTATGTGATGCTCGAAGGTATAAACGATTCGATCTCACAAGCTAAGGGATTAATTCATTTATTGAGAGAGTTGCCTTGTAAAGTTAATTTAATTCCTTTTAACCCATTTCCAGGAACGCAGTATAAAACATCCTCAGCTCAGGCTATTGATATATTCCGTGATTGTTTAATGAAAGCTGGATTAAATACCCGAATTCGCCGCCAACGTGGTGATGAGGTGGCAGCTGCTTGCGGGCAGCTCAGAGGTGATTTTTACGATAAAATGCAAGGCGCACGGAAAAGAGCATAACATAGTCCTTATGCTATTATTTCTATGTTATCCTATAGTAGTCTTTAAATTTTTGGGCGATGATGTGATGAGTGATGAACCACAGCAAACCCCTATAGCTGAATCACCACAGACTCCAGGCCAGATTTTGCGCGCTGCTCGTGAGAGTCAAGGCTATCAACAAACAGAAGTTGCAAAACAATTGCGTTTAAATGTTCAAACTATTATTGATATTGAAAATGATCACTATATAAGAGCAGCAGTTTATTTGCGAGGTTATCTTCGTGCTTATGCTAAATTAGTCGCTGTTGATCCAGTCATTGTGCTAGCTGCCTATGAGGTGATAGCAGTAGATGAGGTATCTGATACAAAAGTATCCATTATGCTCGCGCAAGGAGGTGCTTTATCTTACAGACTGCGACCTAAGAGACGTAAATCATTATTATGGGTGAGTTCTAGTGTGTTATTAGTTTTAATCATGATGATGGTTTTGTGGTGGCAAGAACAGCACTATCCCCTATATACTGTATCGCACCAGAATGTTCCATTAGCTACTACCTCCAAAGTCATTGCTAAGCCGCTATCAGTCGCTAAGGAACTGACTGTAGAGTCTAATAAAGGCAATACAGGGATATTGCATTCGCAAGTTTCTTCTAAAAAACAACCACAGTTTGTACCGGATTACTCCATTAAGCCTGTCGATAAATCATCATGATCCAACCACTTCAAGCCATCCGTGGGATGAATGACCTACTTCCTGAGAAGATGCCTTATTGGCAAGTTTTAGAGGCTGCCTGTGCTGCTGTTGCTTCTTCTTATGGTTATCGTGAGGTACGTTTTCCTCTAGTTGAGTTAACGGCTTTATTTAAGCGCACTATCGGTCAAGAGACTGATATTGTTTCTAAAGAAATGTATACCTTTGATGATCGTAATGGTGAGAGCTTAAGTTTACGTCCAGAAGGGACTGCAGGTTGTGTGCGTATGGGGATTGAGCATAGTTTGTTCTATCGCCAGATTCAGCGCTTTTGGTATTTGGGGCCAATGTTTCGGCATGAACGTCCACAAAAAGGACGATATCGTCAGTTTTATCAATTTGGTGTAGAGACCTTTGGTATCTCTGGGGCAGCCATTGATGCTGAAATCATAGCGCTTAGCTATCGTTTATGGCAGCAATTGGGACTTGAGAATCATATTCATTTGCAGCTTAATAGTTTAGGTACTCTAGAGGTGCGTTCAGCCTATCGCAAGGCATTGGTAGAGTATTTTTCCCAGTATAAGAGCCAGCTAGAGGATGAGAGTTTGCGTCGTTTAGAAACGAACCCTCTACGTATTCTTGATAGTAAAGAGCCTAATCTGCAAGATTTAATTTATAATGCACCCACTTTAATAGATTATTTGGATGCTGCCTCACAACAGCACTGGAACAAGCTACAACAATATCTTAAATCGTTAAACATACCTTTTACCATTAATCCTCACTTAGTGCGTGGATTGGATTATTACAGCTCAACAGTTTTTGAATGGGTGACAGAAGCGCTAGGAGCGCAGGGAACAGTCTGTGCAGGCGGCCGTTATGATGTATTAGTAGAACAACTAGGAGGTCAGCCTACACCAGCTATAGGCTTTGCCATGGGTTTAGAGCGGATCGTGTTATTATTGGAAAAGTTGCGTGAATATCACTATGCCCCTGATATCTATTGGGTTTTATTTGGTGAGGCTGCTGTTGAAAAAGGCTTAGTATTAGCAGAGCAGCTACGCTCTGAAATCCCGAAGATAAAGATAGTACTTAATGTCTCAGGAGGTGGTTTTAAAAGTCAGTTCAAGCGTGCTGATAAAAGTGGTGCGCGATGGGCATTGATTATAGGTGAAGATGAGTTGGCAAATGATCATGTGTCGATAAAAGATTTGCGGGGTTCAGTAGGACAGACCACCGTCTCAATGGGTCAGGTCATACCTTTTATGCAAAATCAATCGATGCTAAACAACTAAGATGTGAGATAATAATTTTTCTCAATTATAAATCAGGAGAGCATAAATGACTGATTATTCTATGACTGATAAAGAACAAGTCGAAATGATTAAAAATTGGTGGAATCGTTATGGGAAAGTGATTGCTATTATTGTTATGATTGGGTTTGTCCTTTCTTTAGGTTGGCGTTATTGGCATGCTCATAAGATTCATATTGCGCAGCAAGCTTCCGATCTCTATGCACAATTAACCGTTATTGATTCACAAAAGCAAAAACAACGTGCAAAAGCCCTAGCTGCACAATTGATACAAAAGTATCAGAGTACACCGTATTCAGCCATGGCAGCCTTATGGTGGGCCCGTGTGTTAGTTAATGGTAAAAATTATAATGAAGCTCTGCAAAAAATACATTGGGCATTAGATCATTCCCGTGTTGCCAGTATTCGACAAATTGCACGATTGCGTGCAGCGCGTCTGTTATTGTTTCAAAAAAAGCCACAAGCAGCCCAAGCTCTTTTGCATCAAGTAGATGATAAAACCTATCAGCCGTTAATTGATAAGCTAGAAGGTGCTATTTATATGGCAATGAACCAGCCTCATGCTGCAATTAAAGCCTATCAATCCGCAAAAAAAGGAATGGCTGCTCTAGGTCTTAACGATTCTATTTTAGCAATGGAAATAGCAAGTCCCTAATGCTACCTGTTATTGCATTAGTAGGTCGGCCTAATGTCGGCAAGTCCACTTTATTTAATCGATTGACACAAAGTCGTGATGCATTAGTAGTCGATATTCCAGGAGTGACTCGTGATCGTCAGTACGGTGATGGTCAGTGGGATGGTTGTGCTTATTTTGTGATTGATACAGGGGGTATGGAAGAATCCGATGATCCTGATATATCAGAGCTTATTGAGGCACAAGTAGAGTCTGCAATGGATGAGGCCGATATTATTTTTTTTATAGTCGATGCTAAAGTAGGTTTAGCCACCTCAGATACCATTATTGCTAAGCGTTTGCGCCGCTATCAGCATAAAAAAATTGTTTTGTTAGTTAATAAAGCCGATCGTGATGCAGCGGTTATGGTATGTAGTGAATTTTATAATTTGGGTTTTGGCCAACCTTTGGCAGTTTCTGCACAACAAGGTCGTGGTATTGATATTGTAATGAAAAATGTTTTGGCAAGTTTGCCTAAAATAGAAGCAGTCACTCAAACAGGTATTCGTATTGCGGTGGTAGGGCGTCCTAATGTTGGCAAGTCAACATTAATTAATCGAATGATCGGTGAAGATCGTTTGATTGTTTTTGATCGTGGTGGCACAACGCGAGATACTATTACGGTAGCACATCAACATGACAATAAGCAGTATCTTTTAATAGACACAGCTGGCATGCGTCGTCGTCGCAAGATCACAGAGACCGTTGAAAAATTTTCTGTCATTAAAACTCTGCAAGCGATTAAGGCAGCAGAGGTTGTGATCTTAGTCATGAATGCACAAGAGGGTTTAAGTGATCAGGATTTACGCCTACTTAGTACAGTGTC
This sequence comes from Coxiellaceae bacterium, assembly GCA_965214015.1. Lineage (GTDB taxonomy): Bacteria > Pseudomonadota > Gammaproteobacteria > Coxiellales > Coxiellaceae > CBDCAS01. The sequence goes on along the minus strand of CBDCAS010000021.1, from coordinate 270,318 downwards.
TGCCTTAGGTAAGGCTTTAGTGATTGCTTTTAATCAATGGGATGGAATGGATCAAGAGGGTCGTGAGCAATTTAAGCAACAGATAGCACGTCAATTGTCATTCGTTGACTATGCACGACGTTATACAATCTCTGCGTTGCATGGCACAGGTGTTGGTAAACTTTATCATGCCATTGATGAGGCTTATGAGTCCGCTTATAAAACGATTACAACAGCACAGTTAACAGCAGCATTACAAAAAGCAGTTGAAAAGCATCAACCACCTTTAGTAAAGGGACGTCGGATTAAATTGCGTTATGCTCATATGGGAAGCCATAATCCGTTTATTGTTGTTATTCATGGTAAACAGGTCAATGCACTGCCAGGTTCTTATAAAACATATCTCTCCCATTATTTTCGTAGAGCCTTTGACCTTCAAGGGATTCCAGTATTAATTCAATTCAACAATGATAAAAATCCTTATTTGTAATGGCCTTTTGTCTTTAAGAGCGAGTAGAAGCAACTACACACTGGAGTGTTCCTTTGGCAAGGCGCACAGTTAGAGGATCTTCAATTTTTACTTGTTGGGCTTGTGTAACGAGCTTATGGTCTTTAGTGACGATAGCATAACCACGTTTTAGAGTATTGAGTGGACTTACCGCATCAAGATGGCGTGATATGAGTTGTAATCTCTCTTGCCGTTGTTGTATTTGTTGACCGATGGCATAGGTTAAGCGTTGCTCTAATTGATCGAAAGTTTGCATTTGTTGCTCTAAACGTTGGCCAGGATGCTTTAGCCGTTTTGCAAGGTGAGTGAGTTCTTGTCGGTGACGCTTAAGTTGTAAATACATTTCTCGTGATAAGCTGTGTTGATATTGATTGAGTGCCTCTTGCCATTCTGTTATGTCAGGACTTACTTGTTCAGCAGCAGCAGAGGGAGTGGCACAGCGTTGATCGGCTACAAAATCGGCTATCGTAAAATCTACTTCATGACCAATACCAGTGACTATGGGAATCTTAGAAGTGAACAGAGCACGTGCAAGGATTTCTTCATTAAAGGGCCATAGGTCTTCAAGAGAACCGCCACCGCGCGCTAAAATCAACACATCACATTCTTGATGTTGATTTGCTGTTTCAATGGCTGATACCAACTGTTGTTTTGCTAAGTCCCCTTGCACAGCACTAGGGTAAATAATCACCGGTACCACAGGAAAACGACGGTGTAACACACGCAGAATATCATGGATCGCAGCTCCTGTAGGTGAAGTAATCACACCAAGACAGCGTGGAATATGAGGCAGTGCTTGTTTATGTAGCTCATCAAAGAGCCCTTCTGCAGCTAGCTTTTGTTTAAGCTTCTCAAAAGCAATCTGCAAAGCACCAGTGCCCGTTAATTGCATGTGTGACACAATCAGTTGAAAGTCACCTCGTGTTTCATAAAGGCTCACCTTAGCTTCCACCAATACTTGTTGACCTGCCTCTGGTTTAAAAGTAAGATTCTGTTGTGAATGGCAAAACAAAGCGCATCGTATTTGAGCGTAATTATCTTTGAGTGAAAAATAATAATGTCCTGAGTTAGGGCGAGCTAGGTTAGAAATTTCACCTACTAGCATAATAGAGTGAAAGTGCTGCTCCATTAGATGACGTGCTTTTGCATTTAATTGTGATACCGTATAAATAGTTTGGAGATCATCAGTCATAATGTGTCCTAAATTAACTGTGAAGAAGCATATAAATCTAAACTACTCACATTATATGCGGTTTTTTGTCAATAAAAAGAATTAATTTAATGTCAACAACTCAGCCGCAAGTGACTGAAATTGTTCCCTGATTTCGCCTACGTGAAAAACCCGTGCTAAAAGGGAGCATTGCTCCCTTTTAGAAACCCGATGGCTATTGACTCAGGCTTAACACCTGAGATTTCGTTCTTTAAAAGTTATTGAACAATAAAATATCTCTTGCAATGCCTTCTTCTGCTTTTATACGAAGCTTGAACAATCCATTACCTATCTCTCTACCCTGTAGCTTGCTCCAGGAAGGAATGTTTCAGGCTATCTCTATCTTAGCGAAGTATCTCTATTTAGCGGAGTATCTCTATTTAGCGAAGTATCGCTTTTTGGTTGCCAAAAATTAAAATATTTACTGGTTCCCTTTCTCTTCTCATCCTGTTGGACATTAGAAGCAACAACGGATACCCCATTTCCATCACTGTTTTCTAGTATATTAGGAGATTTTTTTCTATTCTTTACTTCTTAGAACATTTTTTAAGTTTTCTATTCCAATATAGTTAATTAATTCATTAACAGAAGTTGGGAAATGGAAGGATAAATTGATATGGTCTGGCTTCTTCTCAGGAAGTATTTTTACATTCAAGTTATCAATTTTTCCCACAACATTAGCTGTTATACCTACTTCATAGCCATTGTTAGTTTTTACTAAGTCCTTTGCAGCTAAGCAACCTACCAATACAGCAGGATCATCTCCGTAAAGGGGAGACTTGCGGTATGCATAAAAAAGATCTCTATCATTATAGTTTACTGATGAAAATATACCTCTACCATTACCATCTAAATCATATCCTTTAGTATGTCCAAGTAAAAAGTGGCGTAAATAGAATGCGCCACTACCTGTAGAAATATTAACAATTTTATTAGGGTTTTTTAAACTCCAGGATTGCGTTTTGAAAAAATTGAAAGTCTTGGTACTAAGACAACTACTCTCCCTCATATAATTTAAATATCCACTAACCATATGAGAAAGTGCCGTAACGTTCAAGGTTTTATCTTTAAGCAAACAGGAAAATAAACCAGGTATTTGTCGATAAGCTTTTCCAGTAACCAGTACATTAATCAGTTGCTGAATAGCCTTTCTATCGTTATTCTTGACTGCATAATCCTGGCAATAATGAATTATTCTTTCATAGTTAATTGTTTCATAAATCAGTTTGGTACCTAGAATTTTCTGGTTATTTCCATTAAGTAGTCTTCTAAGAAAGATTGCTTCTTCCCTAGTAAATATAGAATTTTTATATTCGCTTTTCTTTTCAATCGATTGAATTTTATCGAATAATTTTTGACTGAAACCTTCTATAAACTCCCATTGATGTTGTTCTAAGGATTGTAACTGCCTCAAATCTTCAATCGAAAAATTATGAAGTGCAGGATTTTTATTAGCGAGCGATTGTATAATCTCATAGTTTTTTGCAACAAAAAGAATATCTAATCTGTTTTGTAAATTTTTATCTGAATGACTGATCTCACAAGCAATCTTCTCTCTTTCTTTTCGCCTTTTATATCGCCATCCTATAGAGTTTAGCGTTCAAGATGAGTATAATGTCGCTCTTTAGGATCAAAAAATGCCAGCAGCTTATCCACTAGAACTACGGCAACGAGCCGTTTCCCATTATCGAAAAGGTGGGAGTACGCAACTTGAAACAGCTGAACTATTCAAAATTGGCATAGCGACGTTACGTATTTATTTGCGTCGTGATGAACAAAATGATTTAGCCCCCAAACCTTATCAACGTGGTAGAAAGCCTGTCATATCAGGAAATCACCTGCAAAAAATTGAGAGTTGGGTAACGGATAAACCTGATATTCGAGTTAAGCATCTGTGTAAAAAATATAAGCACTATTACAAAAAAACGGTGAGTCAATCGATGATGTCTCGCGCTTTAAAAACATTAGCGATAACGCGAAAAAAGAAAAGTCTTTTTGCACAGGAGCAGTTACGTCCGGACGTCGAAAAAAAAGACAGGCGCACATAAAAAAATATAAGGACGTTGACCCAGAACGCCTGATTTTTATTGATGAAATGGGGGCTTACCTGAATATGGTGCTCAATTATGCACGTGCGCCAATCGGACAACGCGTGCATATGCCGAAGCCATTTAATCGTGGTATGAAACTTTCGGTCATTGGTGCAATATCAACAGCACGCGTTGAAGCTTCATTGTATGGACCATGGGCAACTGATGGCGATATCTTTTATCATTTCATTGCTCACGATTTATGCCCAATATTACAGCCGCATCATATTGTTTTACTTGATAATGTCGGCTTTCATAAGACTCAGCGTGTACAGGATGCAATACATGCTACAGGTGCGAGTATCGATTTCTTGCCCCCGTACTCACCTGATTTTAATCCCATTGAAATGGCTTGGTCTTTTGTTAAGAATATTTTACAAGAAATAGAAGCTAGAACTTTGGCGTCGTTTCAAAAGGCACTTAAGTATGCATTAGAAAAAATTACTGAAAACAAATTGCTTGGATGGTTTCAACATGCTGGTTACCGATCGACTCTATAGGATGGCGCTATAATGTGTTTACCAATAAGAATAATCAGTCTTTCTTTTAGCAATTTTGTTAGCGAATTAATATTATTATCTATAGGATGATTTGCGTAAGAGAATTTTAACTCTAGAAGTATACTTTCAATATCTTCTTTATCCAGTAGTTTTATACATTCTTTTTGTTCGTCTAGATTACAAGAGCATATATAGCGTACACTATTTAAGTATTGTCGTTTATATATTAATTTTCCATAAACATCAAGATCAAAGGAAAATTCATTGCGCATATCTTTCTCATACCTATATTCAACTATTAGATTTTGATTTTACCCCAATAATATTAAAATCCCTATTAAATTTCCACTAAAAGGAGTTTCTGTGGAAGAATAACCGTATTGCTCTGCCTCAATGCGGTTATTTTTGAATTTAAAAAAAATTTCCTTCCTGAGAAGGAACTATCATCAAAAGCTTCATATAGAACCTGATTAGTTGCTAATCTACAAATATATCCTCAAAAAATCGCTGGTCATTTTTGTAAGAGCGGATTCACATTACGATCTTTTTGGCTAAGTTTTTTTAAAGAGAGAGGATTGCTCACTGTAACTAGAAAAATATTCTTGGTATCTTTTATTCACCCTTATTGGACTGTATTTTTTCCTTATGATTCTTTTTTTAGAGAACCTAGTCTAAAACTGCATAATAGCCATTTTTTGAGTGAAAGAAGCAAAATTTCCATCTTATGATTAAAAATAATGTACACAAGAAGATAGGATTAATAAACTTAGAGATTCTCAAGTTAAATTTCATTTCGTGTAAATCCTATCGATAAAACTGATAAAGTGAGTTAGGCTCTAGGAGAGAGAAATTTGCGCTTTAAAATTGATAATAGCGGGTTTATTTTATCGAGAGTTTCTTGATATTCCTCTTCACAGATAGAGTCGCTGACAATTGCACCACCTGCATAGCCATGTATTTTATGATCGTGACAAATAAGGCTGCGAATTGTAATGTTGCAATCCATGTGACCGCGAATATCAATATATCCTATAGTTCCGCAATAGAGAGAACGACGATGGGGTTCTAGAGTTTCAATAAGGCTCATTGCACTGATTTTAGGGGCCCCAGTAATAGAGCCTCCAGGAAAACAATGCCGCAATAGATCCAGCGAATGTTGATTAGGCTCTAAGATGCCAGTAATCGTGCTCACTAAGTGATGGACATGGTGAAAACTTTTCAGTGCGAATAATTTCGGGACTTGGATTGAGCCGGGAATACAGCACTTGCCAAAGTCATTACGTAGTAGATCAACAATCATTAGGTTTTCAGCACGATCTTTTAGACTGTTTATTAATTCATGCGCATAGCGTTGATCTTCCAGGCGATTGTTAGATCGAGGACGCGTCCCTTTAATAGGTTGAGTCTTTGCTTGATGATCTTCTACTCGAATAAAACGTTCTGGTGAAAAACTTAATAGAGCAGAGGCTCCTAAATTAAAATAAGCAGAATAGGGGGCATTATAGTATTGTCGTATAGTTTCATAAGCAAACCAGGGTGAGCCACGATAAGTAGCGGTAAATCGTTGGCATAGATTGGCTTCATAGCAATTACCATTTTGAATATGCTGTTGTAATTGATCAAAAGCCTTTTTGTACTGTGAAAAGGGCATATTAGTTTTAAAATCTTGAGTCAGATCAAATTTGGCATAAGAGGGTGTTTGGGTAAACCATGTTTTTAGGATATTTTCTTGTTCTGGATAGCTTGTGATCAACCAGCTTTTTTGTTGATGGTGATCGATAATTAAGCTCCAATCATAGAATCCAATACAGACATCAGGTAAATCAATGTCATTTTTAGCGATATTGGGAAGCGTTTCTAATCGACGAGCTGCATCGTATGCAAAATAACCGATTGCACCAATAGTAAAAGGAAGCTCAGGCAAGCAATGAGGTAATGTCACGGTATATTTTGATAATATTTGTTGACAGGCAGTAAAAGGATCGAGGTGACTATTTTGAGGGATAAATACTTCTTTAGGGTCAGCGCTTAATATATCAAATCGTCCATGACCTGCATAAGAAGCACCACTGTCTAAAAAGATCGCATAAGGCCGATGAGCAATATGTTTAAACAGTTGAACACTGTCTTTGTAGTAAGGAAAAGCGCTAACTCTCACTTGGACTTCCTTTAAATAGCTCGCTATCATAGCGAATCTTAGCTTGGGGTTCGAGGATTAATGACTAAAATTTTAGCTTTTGATACAGCGACAGCAGCATGTTCAGCTGCCTTGTGGTGTGATGGCCTATTACAGCAACACTATGAAATTGCACCTCGTTGTCACAGTCAATTATTATTACCTATGATAGATCGGCTGCTAAAAGAAGCCTCATTATCAGTTCGCGACTGTGATGCAATTGGTTTTGGTCAAGGTCCTGGGAGCTTTATGGGGGTGCGTTTAGCAGCCAGTATTGCACAAGGCCTTGCTTTGGGTGCTGGTATTCCTGTTGTGCCAGTGTCTACTTTACAAGCTTTGGCGCAGACTGCTTTTTGGCAGATGGCAGTTGATACTCTTTTAGTCGGCTGGGATGCTCGTATGCAGCAAGTCTATTGGGGTGTGTACCATCATGCTAAACATGGCGTTCAAGCGATTATTCCAGATCAGCTATCTGCACCTTCTGATATTACAATACCCACAGAGGTCGATTGTGCGGCTGGTAATGCTTGGGCACTTTATGCTAATAGCCTACCCTCAGTCATTGCTCACCTACCTCAACCCAAGCCAGAGTGTTACCCAACGGCTCGAGCCGTTGCTTTTTTAGCAGCAAAGGCTTTTGATCTAGGAAAGCATATTAAACCAGAGGCGATTGAGTTGGCCTACCTACGCAATCAGGTGGCACAAGCTCCGAGTCGTTGAATTGGAGGCATTACTTCATTGCAACTGTTAAAATGCTGTAACCTTGATTGTCCTCGCGAAAGGTATATGCATCGATTTTATGTTGTTCTATGACTTTAAAACTATTTTTGGATAATATTTCGTTTAGATCATTCATAGTATATATTTGCAAACTACATCTATTTTTAATTTTTTTTTGATTCTCATTTTTTTGAATACTAATTATTTCATCAGCTGTAAGAATTCCATTTTCTCTGTCAATTGTAGAATGCCTTACATTATGAATTTTGGTGCCGTCAGTAGTTATACTGACATTAGTCATTTTTTTACTATCAGCTTCTATCACTTCGTCAGTCATAGCATTTAGATTGAGTATATCAAATACATAGATCCCACCACTTTTTAGATTTTTATATATATTACTTATAGCGACATTAAAATCTTTTTTTACTAGGTGACCTATTGCATTATCTATGGTAATTACTGCATCAAACGGGCCAATTTGCAACTTACGCATATCGCCCTCTATAAATTCAACAGTAATATTTTGTTTTAATGCTTTATTCCTCGCTATTTCCAAAAGCCCTGGGCTGAAGTCAGAACCAATTACTTTGTATCCTAGATTTATTAGATAGTAAACTTGTGCTCCAGTGCCGCAGGCCATATCCAGCACAGTTTTTGCTTTGTACTTCTTTAGAATTTTTTCGATTACTTTATTTTTTTCATTTGTGTAATGTGCATTAGACGGAATATCAAAATATTCAGGACATTGTTGATACTCTATTGGCAAGCCTAACTCTTCGCTCTTCATTGCCATCTCTTGTAGCTCTAGAACTCAATGGAACAATGCTTATTGCAAAATTCTGCACTATATTAAACATCGCTAATAAAACAACAGTTTCCTTAATGGATAACCTTATCTGATTTTATTTCTGCTTTTTGCTATTAATTCTAATCAAAAAGGGTGGGAATGTAAAACTCTAAGTCATTTAATAAAACCTTAAGGCTCTCTTAAGGTTTGCTTGTTATCGTTTTGATAGATCATTATTTCGATTATATGAATTGGAGAGAGTATTTATGTCTTTTTTAAGAATATTAAAGGCTTCTACTATAGCAGTTGGTCTTATGTTAGTTGCCTCATTAAGCTGTGCAGCAAGCACACCGGCTGTGACCAACCCAACTGCGCTGCAAAAAGTGATTTCTGGACTTCAGGCTCAAATGCAACAAATAGCGAATAGTGTCCCAAAACAGCTAGCTTTTCAAAATGTGAATAATCAAAAAGCCATCACTCAGTTACAAAAACAAACACAAGCGCAGATTAATCATTTACAATCTGAGATACAACAGTTACAAAATCAGATGACCAAAGAGCTTGCTCTAGTGCAGAAAGAAGTCCAACAGGAAGCACGCATTAAATAATTGATGCACTCCTTGGCGTGTCAGTTAGCTACCCTCTCTTAGCGCAACATTAAAAACTGACACGCTGGACTCTAATTATTGTATAACTATGTTACATAATCGTATTTTGACCTTAGGTGAGTTAACTGATTTTGATTAAACCTGTGGCAATACCAACAGGGTTATTATTTGTTTTAATAGTAGTCATTACATTGTTAGTAGTAGTATTGATGATGCTAATATTGTTGGAACTAAAATTGGCCACATAGGCTCGATTCCCATCCGGTGTTATAGCAATATTAGCTGGCTTATCGCCTACAATAATATGAGCGATCGTAGCATGAGTTGTTGTGTTGATGACACTGACATTGTCTGATTCGTTATTTGTAACATAGGCTCTTTGACCCTCTGGCGTGAAGGCAATGTTATTGGGTTGGTTGCCTACAGGTATAGTGGCTATGATCCTGTTACTGTGGGTATCGAGCACACTAATATTGTTTGAACTAAAATTTACGATATAGGCTTGTGTCTTATCAGGGGTAAGAGCAATACTAACTGACCTGAGTTCGATGAAAAGGTGTAAAGTAAGTGATTGAATAAAAGGCTCTTTCATGGTTAAGTTTCGTGCAAAAGCAGCTAATTTCAGTAAATCAAACCTTAAAAGGAAGAGCCGTATGGATAAGTTAGTCGATTTATATTGTGTTGTCGATGATTTTTGTCAATTAGTATTGCCTGAATTAGAGAAAGCTTCTTTGCCTAATTTGAGTAAAAAAAGAACTAGGTCATGCCGACTGACTCCCTCAGAAATCATGACGATTGTCATCCACTTTCATCAAAGTCATTATCGTGATTTTAAAACCTATTATATTAATTATGTAAAACAGCATTTGTATAAAGCCTTCCCTGATTTGGTCAGTTATAATCGCTTCGTTGAACTGATGCCATCCATATTGGTACTCTTGTGTTTATTAATGCATTTCCAAAGCAAAACATTAACAGGAATTTACTTTATTGACTCTACCACATTATCTGTGTGCCATCCTAAACGTTCATCATCAAATCGTGTTTTTAAAGGGCTTGCTAAAAAATAGAAATCAACTATGGGTTGGTTTTTCGGCTTTAAACTGCATTTAGTCATTAATGATAAAGGGGAAATACTGGCTTTCAAAATAACGAAAGCTAATACGGATGACCGTAAACCTGTTGATGAGTTAACACAAGGATTAGAGGGTAAATTGATAGGTGATAAAGGATATATTTCTTCTGAATTATTTAATCAATTATACCTGCGTGGTTTAAAATTCATTACACGCCTACGAAAAAATATGAAAAATAAACTGATGCCAATGATCGACAAATTATTATTACGAAAACGTGTGATTGTTGAAACCGTCATTGATCAATTAAAAAATATTAGTCAGATAGAACACTCTCGTCATCGTAGTCCTGTCAATTGTAGGGTTAACATCCTGGCTGGATTAGTCGCTTATTCTTTACAAACTAAGAAGCCTTCTTTATATTTGAATAACAATTTTTCAATCTTAGCATGAGTTAGGTCGAACTCACGTTAACTGGGTAAATTGCTACGGTAGCAGTATTTGTAATGGTATGATTCGCTGCATTAATGGTATCGATTTTAGAAGATCCCATATAGGTCACATAGATATTATTAGTGAAATTGCCGCCTACAGTCAGTTGTATTTGCTGATCTTGGGCAGCTGTCGAACATAGGTTACCGTTGAAGGCGCAAAGGGTAAGAGGATTTAATCGCATTGAACCTGGTATAGCAATGGGTTCAATTATTAGGCGAACCATACATAGGCTATTTGGAGCCAAGGTGGTGTTGCAATTTGTTCCAACAGGATCTATCTGGGTCATAGTGGGAGGATAAAAATGAAGTTGAGAAAGTGCCATGCCACTGTTATTGGTGATGATATAAGTCGTATGCGTTGTGCTTCTTAGAGGAGTTGATAGGGATTTGTGAGTGGTAGTGATTCCTAAAATCGGCATAGCTTGAGTTTGATTTAGTAATAGTAATGTCGATAATAGAATTAACAAAAGTCGAGATGTTTTGTATAGGGTAATTTGTTTCATTTGATAATGTCCTTAAAAGCTAATAAACCATGTGCCCTCTAATATCATATTATAGTAAATATTTGATGGTATTGATCAAAAAGTGGTTGAATAAAGAACAGTTCACTTAAGAAAATGTGGAGATCGTCTTAGTTCAATAATTTTTCAAGAGAGTTTAGTCACTAATTTATATTGACCCTTGTAATCAATTACCTTGCCTTCATCAATGTGTTTTAAATAAGTCTCAAATAATTGCTGATTTTCTAAAGTTAAAAATTCGGGATAATGGCGACCTAAAATACGCAAAGCTTGTTCTTTATAAACCGCATTAGAAAAGTCGTTAAGCAGGGTTTGTTTGTCAGAAGGGCAGGCTTGATGAAACTGATGAAATAAATATTGCTCATCATCTGTTGGAAAGGCAAGGGTATAAAGTGCTGCATCGGCATCAATATTTTTTATTTTAGGGTAGGTATAATATTGATAATGCTGTTGTATGGCTTTAAATAAAGTCTCATTTTTTTTAAGATAAGTTTGATTGGATTTAGCAAGAGCCCAACGCTTGGATGCTATTTTTTGTACAAAACGCGGTTGATTGGGTAAAATAATCGGTGTTTCTGCTATTTTTTGGCGAAAAACAAAGACAGTATCTACCATATCGCTTTCATTGATAGTGGTGAGATCTTCATGATCTAAGCGTAGCCATAAGTTTTGGTTTTTATAAATACGGTGTGTGCCTAATGATAGCGCTGGAGCAAGAAAATGGTGCTTTGCTCCTATTCTTCCTGATAGAACTAATCCTTCTGATAGCGTGCTAAGACGTTGTAGCGCTTTCTGTTTGTTAAAATAACCACAAAGATAATCCCACATCTTGCGTTCTTGATAAAATGCTCTAGCCAGTGCCACAGTGGCTTCAACATCGACTATGGCTTGATGGGCACGACCTGAAATAAATTGATTTGCCTGGTTAAGATGTTCAAGCTTTAAACTAATCTGACTGTTAATTTCAGGCCATTTGATAATCTGTGGTTTAAATAAATAATAAAGTAAGGTTATGGGATATAGATCCATGCGTTGACACCCTTGAGCGTACTGGTGAGTATAAGGTGATAATAGATTGCGATAGAATGAGAATCGTAAAAACTCATCGTCAAAACCCAGTGTATTATAGCCAAGGCTGATAGTGCCAGGAGTATTCAGTAGGCGATGAATGGCTGTTATTGCTTCAAATTCATTATCACCTTGACTGATATCTTCTAAGGAAAGACCATGGACTGCCATTGCTTCTGGATGCGGATTCACATCGCAATTTAAACGAATCTGATATTCATAACGTTCAATTTCATTTAACGCTTCATCAGTGCGAATAGCAGCAAATTGCAGTATTTGATCAAAGCATGGATTCAATCCAGTGGTTTCAATGTCATAGAACAAATAAGTGGCTTTCATTTGATTTCATTAAAACTGAGTTTCTGATAACTCAAGCTCCCTGTTTTTAGAGCCTATTATGCCATAAATCTGGGTAGAACTGTGGTGTTAAAAGTTGAATTCAATATATTTTTGAAAGACCAATGTGATCGAAGGTATCTTGATGACTCATGCACTAAAATATTCTTAATTAATGCTTGTCAAATTCACTTTAATTTAATGTTTCTTTAATAGTGATCATATATATTTCTGATTAATAAAGATACAATAGTATTTGGATGAATTTCTATAGCTTGGAGATTTTTTATGTTATTTGTAAGTGTTGGTGGCCTTTTAAAAGAGAGTCGTCCTTTGGAACCAAATTTTATTTGTGAACTCATTTTCCTTGATAACATTAGTTGTGGTCTACTGATGGTAACAATTCGTTTTTGTAAGGCAGAAAAAGAGCCGAAAAATGTTGAAATTATAGCGCGTAAGGTAGAAATAGTAGATTATTTAATAACCGATGCTAAAAATTTTAATTTGAAACTATTAAACTCAACTGAGGATATAAAAGAGGATGCAAAATCGGTTAAGTTCAAGCTTGACAATATCGATTCATATTCCTCATCTTTAATACTTATCTATAAAGCCTGCTTAGAATTTGGAGTGCCTATTGAGAAAGAAACCATTGTAGAGATTTATAAAATGCTATATGAAATAGTTCCCAATGAGAACCACTTGCCTACTCTCTTTTTAATGGCCGACCTGACTCTCAATTTGACAGTGACGCTATTATGCAGGCTTTCAATGAGTTACCTTTTGCAAACGCCTAGTAAATAAAAAGTGATTTAATTTAGGTGAAATACATTTGAATCTTTTTAATATCAGAGAGAGTCTGACAGGCGGTTTGATAGCGTTGCTGGAGTTGCTCTGCAGAGATAGTGTTTAATAGATGAAGCGGTAATACAACATCAATATGCAAATAACCCTCGAGATAATGCAGCTGTAGATTTTTTATGCTTGTATAGCCAGGCAAGGTGTGCCAGTGGGCGTGAAGTTGTTTGCATAATTTAGGGCGATTGGGTAGATGCTGTGAGGGTGTTGAGGTTTCATCATCTTCTGGATCAATGTGAACGGTGACATCAGAGATGGTATCAAGTTGTTGTGTGAGTTTTAGAGCCACTTGCTCACTGATATGGTGTCCCTCTGAAACACTAATCATAGGAGGGACTTGAATATGCACATCTACGAAAATACTGCCTCCATGTTGGCGGGTTCGTAATTGATGCACAGCTTCAACACCTGCTGTTGTTTCAATCGTATTATGAATTGTTTCTAATGTGGATGGATCGACAGCGGCATCTAATAATTCATTGATGCTGTGCCAGACCATTTTTAAACTTATTTTTAAAATGAATAGAGCAATGATCACAGCACCAATAGCGTCAAAATAATGAAAGCCAAAAAAAGCAATACTAACGCTAATAAAGACAATCAGAGAGGTATAGACATCGCTACGATTGTGCCAGGCATTGGTAATCACTAAATTAGAATGAATGGCTTTACCCTTTTTTAAGGTATAGCGAAATAGTCCTTCGTTAGCAGCCATAGAAATAAAAGCCACGATAAGCACCATGATATTGGGAGTATAGAGTGCCGTATTATGAATGAGATGCTGGCTAGCGTCTGCAACAATAAAGATACCGGCTACTAATAACAGTAGGGCAATCACAATCGCTGCAATGGTTTCAATCCGTCGATGACCATAGGGGTGTCCTGCGTCAGGGTGCTTTTTCCCAGCCTTAGCCGCCACTAAAACAAGCAGGTCACTGATTAAGTCAGAGAAGGAATGAATGCCGTCGGCTACAAGAGCACTAGAATGCCCGATCCAACCCACGGTAATTTTAAAAACCGCCAATAGGGTATTGAGAGCCGCATTCACATAGCTAGTATGTTTGGCGATTTGGTATCGCTTCTGGGGATTCATAGAAGTCATCATACGGTAATTTCAAGAATGTCACCACTGTGCTTGTACTTCTTTAACTAAGTGTTTATTTTCACCAAAAAGATCGTTTTATGATTTTTTTATTTACAGCACTTTTATAAAAGTGCTGTAAAAATCAAATGTTTTAATGTTTTTTTAAGGTTGCTAATGTATGATTTTAAAAAAGGTTTATTACATTGAAAGGTGCTACCACCATGCCAAGTGTTGATAACAATATGTCAGATTATGTCATTGTTGACACAGAGCGCTTTTCTGACAATAACTGCTTGTTGCGTGCTCTGGCGATCTCATTAGTCGTTCATTCTCAACATGCAGTCAACGATACTGATATCACACCACTTGCTATACAGTGGTATGGTCATTTTGATCGTCTTTTTGAAAAATTAAAGAAGCAACCGAAAGATTTCAATCAATTATTAGGGTTAGCTACAGATTCTTCTGATACAGAAGTGACAACAGTAGATCCTAATATCGTTAAAGACTTTGCAGCATTAGCAAAGTTAGCACCAAAAGAATATCAACAACGTATTGCTGTGGCTTTGCGCGAGATTGCAAGTGATCTTTTGCAGAATAATCAGGCTAAAAAAAGCGATCTTTTTGCTCACTTGAGTGCTGACTTTGAAGGCTATTGTACTAATTCAGGAGATTTGACAGATACGTTTCAAGGAATGGATTTTGTGAAACAGAAGTTTACAGAACTCACTGGTACTGCTCTTGATTTAAATCAACAAAAAGAAAAACTTAAACTCTGGTGGCAGGATAAAGGATATAACCAATATGTTGACGCTATTAGAGATCATAGTACTTATTTGGGAGAAGAGACTATCGGTGTCATTGCAAAAGAATTTGGGATTGATTTTCGTTATAAACAAGCCCATCAATTTGGGCTTCGGGAAGCAACCAATAACAACAGCCCCATTGTAATTCATGGGTGGTACAATGGCACAAATCATTGGTGTGCTTATTTGCCAATAGAGTTGGCTAATCAAGCATTGAACAAAGAACCACATGCTACTGAAATAACGAATGACATATATTCAGATAATCCTAGTACTAATGTTAATATTAATGATTACAGTTGTGATGAAATTCTCTTAAAGTGGGCTAATGGAATATATTCAAATAGCTATAATTCTAATACTATTATTAATGATCTTCGTCTTATCATAGAAAAATATGGTTTTTCAAAAAAATTATTCAAGAACTTTAAGACATTTTACAATGAGAAAAGAGCTGAGTGTTGTAAAGATGAGTCAATTGCTTATGCCCTAGCGCGAATGGATGAATATAGAGAACAAGAAGCTGAAATATTTTCTTCTAACTATATCAATCAATTAAAGCATGGTGCCTCAGAGTATCAGGCTTTAGGGTGGTGCTTCTACTCTAAAGTAAAGCAACAGCTGGAGTTATCAGATGACAAACATCGAGCTCTCTTTGCACAGATGTTTGCTAAAGCTGTTGAAAAAGCAGGTTGTTTTGCAAAGGTAAAACTTGAGAAAGTAACAGAAAAATTCCAAGAAAAAATCTCACAAGAAGGCTCCAAAAATCAAAAGCTACTGTCTTGGATGCAAGGTGCTGAGCGATTTAAAACAATCGCTTGTGAAATTGAAGCTTTTAAAGACATAAAAGATTCTATGAAGTTTCATCTAAATGATCAGGGAGTTGTGAGTACCACTTTGCCTGATGGTCGTGTGTTTGAACGACAGATGGGTACAGATACAGTTAGGATCAGTGTTCAGCAAAAAGAATCTTATAATTTAGAAGAGAGCTTTCGATGTATTGCTCAATTATTCTTGGCCGAATATAAGCACCAAAAAAGTACTGAGGGAACAGATACAGCTGCTCCTAGTATCGTAATTAAGTCGATGACACCTCCTAAAGCTAGAGAGCAATTAGAGAAAGCATTTAAAGAGGCAGGATTTGAAAAAGTTCATTTTGAGATGCAACAGCCAACTCCTAGTACATTAAGACCTGCCATTGGAGCATAAAACAGTACTCAGTTCTTTCCTAGCTATTCTAAAGTTGAGAATCAAGACAAAACTGGTACTATATCAATC
The DNA here is from genome assembly GCA_965214015.1 of Coxiellaceae bacterium. Classification (GTDB taxonomy): domain Bacteria; phylum Pseudomonadota; class Gammaproteobacteria; order Coxiellales; family Coxiellaceae; genus CBDCAS01. Next base: position 254,216 of record CBDCAS010000021.1, on the reverse strand, counting down.
TTAATGACCTCATGGGCTTATTTTATGCTCAAAATTAGTAAATTGGCTGACTATGCTACCGTGATTATGCAATGGATGTCGACTTATGGTGATGATCGTTTTAGTGCAACGATGGTGTCTGAACATATTGGTATTTCTGTTCCTACGGTCAGCAAAGTACTTAAGTTACTCGGTGATGCCGGTTTAGTCGCGGCGACTCGTGGGGCTCAGGGGGGCTATGCGCTGTCGCGACCTGCTAGAGATGTTAGTATTGCTGAGATTATTACAGCCATTGATGGTCAGCTAGCGATGACAGAATGCAGTGCCGAGGATCATGCATGTCGGCATGATCAGTGTTGTGATATGCGTAGTAACTGGCGCTATATCAATAATGTTGTTTTTGATGTATTGAATCGATTAACACTGCACGATATGACAGTGTCATCGACTTTACCCAAAGAAACTTAAGGAGCGTTTGCATGTCTGTAAAAGAGAGTACTTTAAAATCGTTTCTTAATAAGAAATATCAACATGGATTTGTCACCGATATTGAGGCAGAAACACTACCTCCGGGTTTGAATGAAACAGTAATTCGTGCAATTTCAGCCAAAAAAGAAGAACCTGAGTTTTTATTACAATGGCGCCTTAAGGCGTATCGTCATTGGTTGACGATGAAAGAACCCAGTTGGGCAAAGGTCCAATATGATGCGATTGACTACCAAGCCATTAGCTATTATTCGGCACCAAAATCAAAAGAAGACGCTCCTAAGAGTTTAGAGGAAGTGGATCCTAAATTGCTAGAAACCTATGAGAAGTTGGGGATTCCCTTACATGAACGTGCTGCGCTAGCGGGTGTAGCTGTGGATGCAGTGTTTGATAGTGTGTCAGTGGCGACTACATTTAAAGAAAAACTAGCAGAGGCAGGAGTTATTTTTTGCTCTTTTTCTGAGGCGGTCAAGCGTTATCCTGAATTAATACAACAATATCTAGGTACGGTCGTGCCGTATCGTGATAATTTTTTTGCAGCCTTAAATTCGGCTGTTTTTAGCGATGGTTCCTTTGTGTTTGTCCCCAAAGGAGTGCGTTGTCCTATGGAATTGTCGACTTATTTTCGTATTAATTCGGCAAATACTGGTCAGTTTGAGCGCACTTTAATTATTGCTGAAGCCGGTGCTTATGTCAGTTATTTGGAAGGCTGTACTGCTCCTATGCGTGATGATAATCAACTGCATGCCGCTGTTGTTGAATTAGTCGCATTAGACCGAGCTGAGATTAAATATTCTACTGTGCAAAACTGGTATCCAGGGGACGAACAGGGTCGAGGGGGTATTTATAATTTTGTGACTAAGCGCGGTGCTTGTCGTGGTGTCCGTTCTAAAATTTCATGGACTCAAATTGAAACAGGTTCTGCGGTGACCTGGAAGTATCCCAGTGTGGTGTTGCAAGGTGATAACTCCATTGGCGCATTTTATTCAGTGGCACTCACCAATCATTATCAGCAGGCCGATACCGGTACTAAGATGATTCATCTGGGACGCAATACTAAGAGCACCATTATCTCTAAGGGGATCTCTACAGGACGAGGAGAGAATACGTATCGCGGTTTAGTACGGGTAGCACCTAGAGCAGAAAATGCGCGAAATTATAGTCAATGTGATTCTTTACTCTTGGGTGAGCATTGTGCGGCTCACACCTTTCCTGTGATTGAATCCAGTAACACCAGCGCAACTGTAGAACATGAGGCAACCACCTCGCGTATTGGTGAGGATCAATTATTTTTCTGTCGTCAGCGTGGAATTTCAGAAGAAGATGCGATTTCAATGATTGTCAATGGGTTTTGTAAGCAAGTCTTTAATGAGCTGCCAATGGAATTTGCAGTAGAAGCACAGAAATTGATGGAAGTTAGTTTAGAAGGGGCGATATGTTAACGATTAGTGATTTAAAAGTCTCTGTTAATGAGACAGAGATTTTACATGGCATCGATTTATCGATGCGTGCTGGTGAGGTGCATGCCATTATGGGACCTAATGGCTCTGGTAAAAGTACCTTATCCAGCGTCCTGGCTGGTCGCGATATCTATCAGGTCACACAAGGTTCTATTGATTTTTTAGGCCATAATTTATTGTCATTATCACCAGAAGATCGTGCTGCATTGGGATTATTTTTGGCATTTCAGTATCCTGTGGAAATTCCAGGTGTAAATAATCTCTATTTTTTAAAAACAGCACTCAATAGTTTGCGCCAACGTCGTGGTGAATCTGAATTAGATGCTATGGATTTTATGGACTATGTCCAAGAGAAACTAAGTGTATTAGAAATGGAGGATCAGTTTTTAAAACGTTCGGTGAATGAGGGTTTTTCAGGGGGTGAGAAAAAACGCAATGCGATTTTGCAGATGTTGTTGCTTGAACCAAAACTCGCTATTCTTGATGAAACTGATTCGGGTTTAGATATTGATGCGTTACAAATTATTGGTAAAGGGATTAATCAGTATCGACGTGAGGACCGTGCTATTTTATTGATTACTCATTATCCCCGTTTGTTAAATTATATTAAACCTGATTATGTGCATGTGTTAATGGAAGGGCGTATGGTAACCTCTGGTGATGCTTCACTAGCCTTAGAGTTAGAGCAGAAAGGGTATACTGGATTAGAACATAAGGCGATAGGCTAGTGTCTGATTGTGTATTTCAGTTCATCAATGGAACTTACCAAAAGGACCAATCGCATCCTGGAGTATTAGCTGATTCTGTGAGTTGGGATGGTGCTCATTTTACATTGCATCTGCCCTCTGGCTTTTCTGCTAAGGCGCCGATTTATTTAAGGCATGTTCATACTGATTCAAATCAGCAAGTCCATAGTGTGTCGCATCATATTACCGCAGGTGAGCATGCGCGCGCTGTATTGGTTGCTTCCTACCAAGGGGATAACGCACTCACTTATACGCATCATATCAACACTCGCATTGATCTTGAGTCAAGCGCACATATTCATTTTTATAAGTGGCAACAAGAAAGTGCACATGCCTTCCATCAAGCCCATTTTATAGCTGAGCAAGCAAGCGACAGTTATTTGGCGACTTATCAAATCCTAAATCGTGTTCACTCTTCTGAAGATGATTTTTTATATTTATTAAAAGGCGAGCGAGCTCGATGCGAATCTATTGGTTTGTGTCAGTCCAATAACAAGCAACATATGCAAATTAACAGTCATATTCAACATTTGAACTCATTTACCCACAGTCGTCAATTATATAAAGGGATTGCTGCTGATCAGTCTTATGTTCGGTTTAAAGGCTTAGTGACTGTTAACTCAGGTCTTAAGGCGGTGTGTGCCCACCAAAAAAATCAAAATTTGTTACTCTCTTCACAAGCACGAGTCGATGCCCAACCTGAATTAATCATTTATTCAGAGGATGTGCGTTGTAGCCATGGAGCCACTATAGGTCAACTGGATAAAGAGGCCTTGTTTTATTTACAATCTCGTGGAATTGATCGCCCAGCAGCCAATGCTTTGTTAACACAAGGGTTTGCTCATGAGATTTTTGATAGCTTTCCTGATCGTGATGTGGCAACTATGATGATGCGAGGTCCACAATGACAGAATTATTAGAAGAAGTAGTTTTTGATGCGGCAGCGATTCGACAAGATTTTCCACTTTTGAAAAAAATGAATCACAATCGGCCTTTTGTGTATTTGGACAGTGCTTCTTCTTCACAAAAACCCCAAGCTGTGATCGATGCGGTGTCACATTACTATACTGAGAATCATGCTAATGTGCATCGTGGTATTTATGAGCTTAGTCAACAAGCCACAGCTGTTTATGAAGCGGCACGGCAATCATTACGAAATTTTATTAATGCAAAGTGTAATCATGAGATTGTCTTTACTAAAGGCACTACAGAGGCAATTAACCTGGTAGCAAGCTCATTTGGTCAGATCTTTATTCAGCCAGGTGATGAAATTATTTTGTCTATTATGGAACATCATTCTAATATTGTGCCATGGCAGTTATTGTGTGAACGAACAGGGGCTGTCATTAAAGTAATTCGTATGGATCAAACAGGCTGCCTGGATCTTGATCATTATACAAGTTTACTAAGTGATAAAACAAAAATCGTGTCTATTGTGCATGCCTCCAATGTATTAGGGACTATGAATCCAGTGAAAAAAATGATTGATTGGGCGCATCAACGTGATATTCCAGTCTTGTTAGATGCTGCGCAATCAGTTCCACATCGGTCTGTTGATGTACAAGCCTTAGAGTGTGATTTTTTGACCTTTTCTTCCCATAAAATGTATGGTCCTACAGGTATCGGTGTTTTATATGCTAAGGAATCCTGGTTAAATGCGATGCCTCCTTATCAAGGAGGAGGAGATATGATTCGTCGTGTTACCTTTGAAGCCACAGATTACAATGTATTACCTTACAAGTTTGAAGCAGGGACGCCCAATATAGCGGGTGTAGTCGGTATGGGAGCTGCCGCTGAATACTTGAATCAAATAGGTATGGAAGCAATAGCACAGCATGAAGATACCTTATTGGACTATGCTACAAGTGCATTAAATGATATTCCAGGATTACAAATAATTGGTAGATCACCTGAGAAAGTGGGTGTGCTTTCTTTTGTTATGGAAGGTGTTCACTCGCATGATATTGGTACTATATTAGACCATGAGGGGGTGGCCGTTCGTGTGGGTCACCATTGTGCAATGCCATTGATGGATTATTTGGGATTATCAGCGACAGCACGCGTTTCCTTGGGTGTTTATAATACTCAGGACGATATCGATCGTTTGATTGCCGCGCTTTACAAAGTAAGGGATATCTTTGATGTCTGATCTGCAAACATTATATCGTGAATTGATTATTGATCATGGTCGTCGTCCTAGAAACTTTGGATCTAATGAGGCTGCTAACTCTATCAAGGAAGGTTTTAATCCCTTGTGTGGTGATCGATTAACGGTCTATTTGCTAGAAGAGGAGGGCATTATTAGTAATATTCAGTTTAAGGGAGTTGGGTGTGCAATTTCAATAGCCTCCGCCTCTATGATGACAGAAGTATTAATGGGAAAAACCATTGCAGAGGCAGAGACGTTATTCCAAGCGTTTCACCAACTGGTGACACAGGGTAAGCTTGATGCTAATGTCAGTGAATTAAGAAAGTTAAATGTATTAGCAGGGGTCTTAGAATTTCCAGCTCGAATAAAATGCGCTACTTTAGCCTGGCATACGATGAGAGCGGCTATTCATAATCAATTAGAGCCTGTTAGTACAGAATAAGTTATAAGAGAATAGATGATGATTACATTAACAGAGACCGCAGCAGAGCATATTGTGCAAATTTTAAAGCGTCATAAAAATAGCCTAGGGTTTCGTTTGTCAATCAAAAAAACGGGCTGCTCAGGGTACCAGTATGTTCCAAGTGTGATGACTAACGACAATCAACAAGATGATCGTGTAGAAACAGCACAAGGTTTGACTGTTTTTATTGATAGGCAATGGCTTTCTATTTTATCAGGTACAGTCATTGACTTGGTGTTAGGAGATTTAGGGCAAAAAAAATTAATTTATAATAATCCTAATGTAGAGAATGAGTGTGGATGTGGTGAAAGTTTTGCATTAAAAGAGAATGGAAATAAAAAATAAAAATATCATTGTATTATCGCGTGACACCGTTGCTATGATGGTGCCTTCTGGTGCTCGTATTTTACTACATGCTGGTACTGAGGTAACGATTACCCAAGCCTTGGGTAATTCATTTACAGTTAATGTGTTTGGAAATTTAGCACGTATTGAGAGTAAAGATGCCGATGCTCTTGGACGGGAAGTTGAGGATCCATTAGCGAAGCTAGTAGATGGTGCGAGTACAAAAGAGCGTACGATGGTTTTGTTAAAAACAGTATTTGATCCTGAAATTCCAATCAATATTGTTGATTTAGGTTTGATTTATGCCTGTGATGTCAGTGAAATAGAGAAGGATCAATATAGAGTCGATGTTCGTATGACACTCACAGCACCTGGCTGTGGTATGGGCCCTGTCATTGTTGCTGATGCTAAAGAAAAACTATTAGCATTACCTGAGGTAGAGATAGTGGAGATAGAGATGGTCTTTGACCCTCCTTGGGATCGGAGTATGATGTCTCCAGTGGCGCAGCTGGAATTAGGTATGCTCTAAGTGGATTTAAGTTCATGAATAGACCTTGGCTAGTACGACACCTTTCTGATCCTTACGTTAAAAGAGCCCAAAGGGCCGGTTATCGATCACGGGCGGCTTATAAATTGTTGGCATTGCAGGAGAAAGATCGTTTTTTAAAGCAAGGTATGACAGTGGTGGATTTAGGAGCTGCTCCTGGGAGTTGGTCACAAGTAGTATGCCAAGAGCTCGGTAATATAGGACAGGTCATTGCTTTGGATATTTTATCGATGGATCCTCTGCCAGGGGTGCACTTTATTCAAGGTGATTTTCGTGAGTCTTCTGTACTTGAGCAGCTAAACAATGCTTTAAATAAGCAGCCAGTAGATGTCGTTATTTCTGATATGGCACCCAATTTATCGGGTAATAAAAGCATTGACCAGCCACGGCTTATGTATTTAGTGGAGTTAGCCTGGGACTGTGCCCGTCAGATTTTACGCCCGGGAGGGCATTTTCTGGTGAAGATTTTTCAAGGAGCAGGGGTTGATAACTTCATTCAAGACCTCAAGTTAGAGTTTAGTGTGATCCGATCTCGTAAGCCTGAGGCTTCTCGAGCTCATTCTCGCGAATTCTATTTATTAGGTAAAGGATTCTTGGGTTATACTGGTTGATAGTTAAGTTGGCATTAGGAAGAGAAATTTGAATAGTATGTTTAGGAATTTGTTGGTTTGGCTAGCGGTTGCAGTGCTATTAATTTGGGTATTTAGCACATTTAGCCCGCGTCCTCAGGATGTACAACCGTATACCTACTCGCAGTTTATTAAATCTGTTGATCGAGGTGAGGTAAAGCGTGTTTTGATACAGGATCGTGAGATTCAAGGGATCACTAAGGATAAAAAGAAGTTTGTTACCTATCTTCCCATGAATGATCAACTATTGCTGTCTCAACTCATTAAAAAGAATGTGAGTGTTAAAGGAATACCTCCAGAGAAGCAAAGCTTATTAATACGTATTCTTATTAGTTGGGCTCCTTTTTTATTGCTGATTGCTGTGTGGATTTTCTTTATGCGACAGATGCAAGGAGGCGGTGCAGGAAAAGGAGGGCCTATGTCCTTTGGTCGCAGTAAAGCGCGATTATTAGGTGAAAATCAAGTACATGTCACTTTTTCAGATGTGGCAGGATGTGAAGAAGCCAAACATGAAGTCTCTGAGTTAGTTGAGTTTTTGCGGGATCCAGGGAAATTTCAAAAATTAGGCGGTAAAATGCCTTGTGGTGTATTAATGGTAGGCCCTCCAGGTACGGGGAAAACCTTATTAGCTAAAGCCGTTGCGGGTGAAGCAAAAGTGCCTTTTTTTACAATTTCAGGGTCTGATTTTGTGGAGATGTTTGTAGGTGTGGGTGCCTCTCGAGTCCGTGATATGTTTGATCAGGCTAAAAAGCGTGCCCCCTGTATTATTTTTATCGATGAAATTGATGCTGTAGGTCGTCATCGAGGGGCTGGTCTTGGAGGAGGTCATGATGAACGGGAACAAACACTCAATCAATTGCTTGTTGAAATGGATGGCTTTGAGGGTAAAGAAGGAATTATTGTGATTGCTGCAACTAACCGTCCCGATGTATTGGATCCTGCATTATTGCGCCCAGGTCGTTTTGATCGACAAGTAGTGGTAGCCTTGCCTGATATTAAGGGCCGTGAGGCAATTTTAAAAGTCCATATGAGCAAGATTACCTTAGATGATGGGGTTAAAGCATCCATTATTGCACGAGGAACCCCTGGCTTTTCAGGGGCTGACTTAGCCAATTTAGCCAATGAGGCTGCATTATTTGCAGCACGTGCCAGTAAAAAACAGGTGACCATGATCGAATTTGAAGAAGCTAAAGATAAATTGATGATGGGTGCTGAACGTCGTTCTATGGTGATGAGTGATAGTGAGAAAAAATTAACAGCCTATCATGAAGCAGGCCATGCCATTGTGGGATTGAATGTGCCAGATCATGATCCAGTGTATAAGGTGAGTATTATTCCACGAGGTCGTGCGTTGGGCGTTACCATGTTCTTGCCAGAGCAAGATCGTTATAGCTATAGTAAAAGTCGCCTAGAAAGTCAGTTGGCTGGGCTATTTGGAGGTCGTGTTGCTGAAGAGCTAATTTTTGGTAAAGAAAAGGTAACTACAGGGGCGGCTAATGACATTGAGCGTGCAACAGAAATTGCACGTAATATGGTGAAAAAGTGGGGCTTGTCAGAAAAACTAGGTCCGCTAACCTATGGTCAGGAAGAAGGTGAGGTATTCTTAGGTCGTTCTATGACCCAACATCAAGAAGTCTCTGAAGAAACCAGCAATTTGATTGATAAAGAAGTACGCCATATTATTGATACCGCTTATGAGACAGCAAAGACAGTTTTAAATGAACATAAAAAAACGTTGCATCTAATGGCAGAGTCTTTAATTAAATATGAGACCATTGGTGAGCAGCAAATTAAAGATATTATGCAAGGGCAGCCGCCTAAACCTCCTGAAGGTTGGGAAGAGTCGGATCCTTCTACCACTTCTAAAAATCAGAAAGAAGATGAGCATGTTTCATCGTCTGATGACTCACAGCATGATGTAGATGCATCTACTGAAACTTCTTAAACAATGGTGATATTTCCATATTATACTGCCTATGTCAGTTAGTGAGTTTCAATATTTTTTAGACCAATCTAAACCCGTGATTATGGGAGTGATTAATAGCTCACCTAATTCTTTTTATTGCCCAACTGATAGTATCTTGGCTGCCTTGCATAAGGTAGATGCAATGGTAGCTGCGGGTGCTGCTATCATTGATGTGGGAGGAGAGGCAACGAATCCAAATGTCATTATTGAACGGGATGCGCCGTCAATTCAGCAAGAACTTGATCGAGTTATTCCTGTAATTGAAGCAATCACACAGCGTTTTGATATTTTAGTCTCTGTTGATACCAGTGAAGCTGCTATTATGCGTGAAGCAGTGGCCGCAGGAGCTGGCATGATTAATGATCAACGTGCTTTGGTAAGAGAGGGTGCTTTGCAGGCTGCTCTAGAGCTGGCAGTTCCTATTTGTTTAATGCATTTTTTTACATCCTCTCGGTTGTGGAAAAGACCAGATTATGAACGTTTATTACTACAAGTATATCAAGAACTTAAGCAGGCTATTAATCGTTGCGAAACAGCAGGAATTTTGCGTAGCCGTTTATTAATTGATCCTGGTTTTGGCCAAGGAAATTATGGTAAAAGCTGCGATGAAAATTATTATTTATTGGCACACTTAAATCGCTTTCAAGCATTAGGTTTGCCTATTTTGGTGGGTTGGTCGAGAAAATCAATGATTGGTGATGTACTAAAGGCTCCGCCTGAGGATCGGTTATATGGTAGTATGGCGGCCGCTGTGATTGCAGCAATGCAAGGGGCATCAGTTATTCGTGTGCATGATGTCAAAGAAACAATGGATGCTATTAAGATATTCAAAGCAGTAGCAAGATTTATTGAAAAGGCATAATAGAGCGTGAGTAGGAGAGCATATTTTGGAACTGATGGCATTCGTGGTGCGGTTGGTTCAGCATTGATTAATAAAGAGTTTATGTTGCGCTTAGGTTGGGCAGTAGGTAGTGTTTTAGTAAAAGATCAGGCAGCGACTGTTTTACTAGGCCATGATACACGTCCTTCTTCTGATAGGCTTGTTTCTGCCTTGCAAAAAGGTCTTGTAAGTGCTGGCGTTAATGTCAATTTATTAGGTATTTTACCCACTTCAGCGATTGCCTACTTAACGTGTTCTTTGTCTGCTGCAGCAGGTATTTCTATGACGGCCTCACATAATGCCTATCAAGATAATGGGGTAAAGTTTTTTAATCATCAAGGAATGAAGCTCTCCGATGAAACTGAGTTAGCCATTGAATCAGCATTAGACCAATCTATGCCTACTATTAATGCGGGTCAGTTAGGAAAAGTTACCTCATTGGCTGATGCAGCTCAACAGTATGTTGAGTTTTGTAAAAGCATCTTGCCTGCTGATCTAAATTTAAAGGGTATCAAGTTAGTTTTGGATTGTGCTTATGGGGCGACTTATCAGGTAGCGCCGAGTATTTTTTCTGAGCTGGGTGCTAACGTTATTGGCTTGCATTGTAGTGCAGAGGGCAAACGAATTAATAGGTGCTGTGGTGCCACTAATGTCGATAGATTACGAGCGGCTGTTAAGCAGCATCAGGCGGATTTAGGGCTTGCCTTTGATGGTGATGGAGATCGTTTAGTGATGGTGGATCATAAAGGAGAAACAGTCGATGGTGATGAGATTCTTTATATTTTAGCCAAAGATCGCTTCATTGGCATCAGTCGTTGTGCAGGTGTTGTTGGTACTGTGATGAGTAATCTGGGTTTGGAACATGCATTAAATGCCCATGGTATTGCATTTGAACGTGCCTCTGTGGGTGATCGCTATGTATTGGCAGCATTAATTCGCAAAGGTTGGGTATTAGGAGGAGAAGCCTCGGGGCATATTATTAATTTAGACTATAGTACGACTGGAGATGGTATTCTTACGGGTTTACAAATATTACAAATTATGTGCTTAGCAGGAAAATCTTTGCATGAAATAAAACAAGGAATGCAAAAATGGCCTCAAGTGTTAATTAATCTACCGATAGATCAGAACATTGACCTTGAGTCAAATACTACTATTGCAGAAGCAGTAAGGCAGGTTGAGAGTGATTTAAAAGGCATGGGACGTGTTTTGTTGAGGCCTTCAGGCACTGAGCCTTTAATTCGTATTATGGTAGAAGGTACTGACAAGAAGGTAGTACAACGTGCTGCAGACTCTATTGCTTCGGTGGTAAAAAATTCTATAGGTTCAGCGCATGGTAGCTAAGAAAAAAATAAAAGTACTCGGTGTTTTTAGTTTAGCAATGATTACAGCAGTTTCAGTCGATAGTGTGCGTAATCTACCAGCGACTGCATTATTTGGTAGCTCTTTAATTGTTTTTTTTTTCTTAGGTGCTTTGTTTTTTTTGTTACCAAGTGCCTTAGTATCCTCTGAGCTAGCTTCTTGCCGAAAAGATCATGCAGGTGTTTATACATGGGTAAAAGAAGCCTTTGGTGCTCAGGTTGGTTTTTTAGCAGTATGGTTTCAATGGATTGAGAATGTCATTTGGTATCCTACAATTTTATCTTTTGTGGCAGGTACTATTGCCTATTTATTGTCTCCTGATTTAGTGGCTAATAAAACTTTTTTAATTACTGTTATTTTATCTTCATTTTGGGGAGTGACTTTAATTAATTTAATGGGTATTAAAGCATCAGCGAATTTTAGTAACTTCTGTGCTATAGCTGGATTAATTATTCCAATGATTTTAATTATTTCATTAGGAGCTGTTTGGTTATTCTCAGGATCTCCTCTACAGATTCAATTTACAGCCCAAGCTATGTTACCCCATTTGAATGACACACATATGTGGGTTGCGTTAACAGGAATTATTCTATCTTTCTGTGGTATGGAAATTGCTACAGTGCATGCCGCAGATGTACAAAATCCACAACGTGCTTATCCACGAGCGATGTTAATTGCGACGTTGATGATTGTAGTGACTTTAGTATGTGGTGCTTTATCGATTGCAATGGTATTGCCTGAGCAAAAAATTAGTTTAGTCGCTGGCATTATGCAAGCCTTTCATTTCTTTTTTAAAGTCTATCACCTAGATTGGGTTTTACCTTTTATTACATTAATGCTTGTCATAGGTGGCATGGGTGGGGTTAATAATTGGATTATTGCACCTACTCGAGGTTTATTAGTAGCGGCCAAAGATGGCCAGCTACCGGTACATATGCAACGTGAAAATAGCTCAGGTGCACCTAATGTATTACTAGTGTATCAAGCGATTATTGTAAGTATTGTAACTTTAGTATTTTTATTAATGCCTAGTGTTAATGGTTCTTACTGGTTATTAACCGCCTTAGCTGCGCAACTTTATATGTTAATGTATCTCTTATTATTTGCAGCAGGGATTCGTCTACGTTATTCAAAAATACCCCATAGTCATGGTTTTAAAATTCCAGGAGGAAATTGGGGAATGTGGATTGTTGCTAGTGCGGGTATCATCGGTGCTATGACTACTTTTATCATAGGATTTATTCCACCGACCAATATTAAAATTGGCGGAATATGGCATTATGAAATGCTGCTCATTATTGGATTAATTTTTATGTCCTTACCTCCTTTTATTTTGTACTGTATTCGTAAGAAAAATATATCGCTTAGGTAAAAGTTTTCAATAAATTAATTTCAGACTCAAATTTAAGAAGAAAGCTCTACATCTCTCATCCTGTCGTTTCAGCTACTAAGCTAAGCTTGCGAAGCACACAGTTTTTGATTGTATGTATCCTATAGTTTGGTCACAAAATATCATTTTTAAATTTTAGTAGGAAAAATGGTAATAGCAAAAAATTGCTACTGTATGTTTACAAGTTAACGTTCTTCTTAGATAAGCTTCCTATAGATTCATGTCCATTTAAGATTTTTCATTTGATACAATTATCACCAATAGTTTGAAAAATTAATATTATTTTAAGTCTTGTCACATATATTGCATAGCAATTAATTATCTCTATCAACCATATATTTCAAAAGAGACTAAAGGTACGTTATGTGTAGAACCCACACTCAACAGTTTTTTTATAGTAGGAAACAACATACTCAAATTTGTCAATTAGGCTATTTAACCTGAGTTCGATGAAAAGGTGTAAAGTAAGTGATTGAATAAAAGGCTCTTTCATGGTTAAGTTTCGTGCAAAAGCAGCTAATTTCAGTAAATCAAACCTTAAAAGGAAGAGCCGTATGGATAAGTTAGTCGATTTATATTGTGTTGTCGATGATTTTTGTCAATTAGTATTGCCTGAATTAGAGAAAGCTTCTTTGCCTAATTTGAGTAAAAAAAGAACTAGGTCATGCCGACTGACTCCCTCAGAAATCATGACGATTGTCATCCACTTTCATCAAAGTCATTATCGTGATTTTAAAACCTATTATATTAATTATGTAAAACAGCATTTGTATAAAGCCTTCCCTGATTTGGTCAGTTATAATCGCTTCGTTGAACTGATGCCATCCATATTGGTACTCTTGTGTTTATTAATGCATTTCCAAAGCAAAACATTAACAGGAATTTACTTTATTGACTCTACCACATTATCTGTGTGCCATCCTAAACGTTCATCATCAAATCGTGTTTTTAAAGGGCTTGCTAAAAAATAGAAATCAACTATGGGTTGGTTTTTCGGCTTTAAACTGCATTTAGTCATTAATGATAAAGGGGAAATACTGGCTTTCAAAATAACGAAAGCTAATACGGATGACCGTAAACCTGTTGATGAGTTAACACAAGGATTAGAGGGTAAATTGATAGGTGATAAAGGATATATTTCTTCTGAATTATTTAATCAATTATACCTGCGTGGTTTAAAATTCATTACACGCCTACGAAAAAATATGAAAAATAAACTGATGCCAATGATCGACAAATTATTATTACGAAAACGTGTGATTGTTGAAACCGTCATTGATCAATTAAAAAATATTAGTCAGATAGAACACTCTCGTCATCGTAGTCCTGTCAATTGTAGGGTTAACATCCTGGCTGGATTAGTCGCTTATTCTTTACAACCTAAGAAGCCTTCTTTATATTTGAATAACAATTTTTCAATCTTAGCATGAGTTAGGTCGAACTCACGTTATTTAGTATATGATTTTATGTTTGTTCGTTACGGTAAAGATCACAATAGTAAAGCCTATCAAAAAAAACTTATCAAATATTATAACTCTATTAGTTTTAGATTTTATTCGCCACCAAAAGAAAATTTAGATATCGATATCCATTATGTAATAGGTTACTACACACATCTTTGGTTTACTCATGAAATAGATTTTAATATTTTTTCTCAATTATTTTATAATTACCTTTCAAAAAACCAATTATTTAAGAAAAATTTCCAAAGTAGAGCCCAACTAATAGCTGAACTAGGTCGTGCTATAGATTTTGCACCTAAAGAATTGTTTAAACTACTTAGTTTTTTTGAAAAAGAAAACGCTCGTCGAGAAAAAATTAAAAAACATTTCATGCCATTATTAAAATTAATTAGTTTAGCGCCCAGATGGAATGAAGTACTTAAAGAAAGATGTGACAAAAATACAGAACTTTCAGGCATATTTTTGGAAAAAGCACGTAATGAATTTGTCGGTGATCAGGAAAATAAGTCACCAAAGGAGGCAGAAGTTGATGCTGCTCTAAGTGCTAAAGGGAAGGCATTAATAGATTTTATTGAAAAAAATTTAGATTTTGAAGATATGAAAAAAGTATTTAAGAACTCTGAGGTAAGTGAGTCAGTTCAAAATGTTAGACTTACTCAACTTACTCAAAAAAAGAGCATCGCCTCATTTTATTGTCAAAAAATTAGAGCTTAAAGCAATGAAAAAAGTGATTGAGCTTGCTGATGACTCCGCAAACCTTCTCATTAATGAGAAAGTTTGCGGAGTATGACTAATCCTTTTTGAGTTTTGCAATAGGTTTCTTTAAAAAAGAAAAGACTAATAATAAGTGATATAAGGTAGGTAGCGGGTAATAAGGATAAACCAAATACAAAGGAATGTCGTGGCAAATACTGTGCATTGCTGCTACCACTGGATATGGAAATAAGGTAGCCAATAGCAAGAGGTAGGATAGCTCCTGATAAAGTAATGAGCCCATTATTTAAGCCCAAGGCACTGGCTTTAATATCAGGTCTTGTGTGCTCAGCAATGGCTGCAAATCCAATGTTTTGTCCAGTGGCGGCAAGTCCTAACATAAAGAACAGTAATTCATAGACTGCTTTAGAGCTAAAGTGACCATACAAAATAAGTGACATGCTTGATAAGCCTAGTAAAGCACACAGGATTAGAAAGGGTTTTCGCCGTTTTATTAAGTCAGAAAAGAATCCAAATCCAGGACAGCCAATAGCATAAGCGATCCAAGCAATGGAAATCATGTAAGCTGCTGTCTTTTGTGAAAGACCAACCGCTTGTAAGTAGTCTGTTCCCCATACAGCTGCCATGACTGCAATAGAGACATAAATATTAGCAGAATAGACTGCAACAGCCCAAGCCTGTTTGGTTCTAAATAAATGTTTCAAGCGAACCAGGATCGATTCATTTTTTGATAGAAACAATAAGGTATTTTGTCCGTTTTTAGGTTTGTTCTTTACAAAGAACAAGCTTAGCAAAGCGAGAATGATGCCAAAAGCACCGATACTGCTCAAAGCAAGACGCCAACTGGTATGGCTATCCATTAGCCAAGTAATTAAAGGACCACCGGCAAGTACAGGTCCCATCGTGCCAATAAATTGTGATGCCCCTGCAAAAAAACCAAAGAAACGTTTTGGAAACCAATTAGATGTTATAACAAGCAGGCATACAAAAGCAAAGGATGAGCCAAATCCCATAAAAAGACGTCCCAATAGAGCTTGGATGAAACTATGTGAATGGGCAAATAAAAAAGTAGCAAGTGCACAAATTAGTGTAGCAAAAATCATAATTTTCTTAACGCCAAATTTATCAGCGAGTATACCAACAGGCATTTGCATTAAACCATAAGCAAGGTAATACGCTGAGCCAATTAAGGTAAATTTTTCGATATTAAGGTGTAAATCGTAAATAAGCTGATGTGCTATGGAACCTACAAAAGTGCGCAAAAAAAACTCATATAAAAAGAAAGTAGCAGCAATAGCCCAAATAAAAATGCCAAAAGCTTTAATTTTTTGATCAAGTGGTTGCATGATCACTATTTTGACTGGCTTTCAGATTCATCCACCCAGCCTTCAATGTGTGATGCAGCTAATGAGAGTCGCTCAAATGCAGCAAGTTGAAATAATGGAATACCTTCATACACGAGAGGCAAGTTATTGACACTAACAACCACTCCATCGAAGGGTGCTATTACTGATACATTAGAACCCGCTCCAAATGGGTCTTTGATAATTGTGAGCAGCTCACCTTGTTTAACTTGTTGTCCAAGTTTTATGTTTGAATGACTAATACCACTGGTGGGTGAACGCACCCAGCGGGTATCACGCATTAAAAATGATTTTTGTTTAATAAAATGTGCTTTGCCTAATGTTGGCAAAATATCTATATGTCGCATGATATTGATAATTCCCTTGACACCAATGCGAATAGCATATTCATCAAAACGCATAGCTTCTCCAGCTTCATAAACTAAATAAGGTATTTGTTCTTTATTGGCATAAGCACGCAAGGAGTCTTTTGGTGCACTTAGTTCAGAAATAACCGGTGCACCAAAAGCATGGGCCAGTTCTAATTCTTTCTGATGGTTATCTGTAACAAATATCTGTGGTAGGTTAGAGTGATTGAGCAAGCCTGTTTGTAAATCAATACAATAATCAGCGAGTGTAAAAATTTCTGAACAAAAAAGATGAGCCAGTCTTGCTGCATGGGAGCCTTGTGGGCTGCCAGGAAAGTTAGTACCCAAAGATGCGCCACCTGGAAGAGTTCTTGTTTTATTGATGAAGCCATATACATTCATAATAGGCACTGCAATCAAGGTACCTTTTAATCGCTTTATACTGTTTGATTGCAACAGACGGTTAATAATTTCAGCCCCGTTTAGCTCATTACCGTGCATAGCGGCAATGACTAGTAAACAAGGCCCTGCTTGTTTACCATGGACAATTTTAATGGGCATATACATAGGGGCGCAGCTAAATAGCTCTGGTAGGGGCAATGCTAATGACACCTGTTCGCCTGGATGTATCGTCTCATTGCAGATGGTAATATTAGTGTTTTTCATAATTATAAAGTTTAAGTTTAATAAAATAGTTAGTATACTAACAAAAAACTGCCTGATTTTCAAATTTTTGGATGGAATAAAATGATCAAATACGCTGAAAAATGTGATGAAATATTAAATCTGCTGCGAAAAATTACGCGCGCAATTGATTTGCATTCAAAGAAATTAGTTAAAAAGTATGGGCTTACTGGGCCACAGTGCCTGCTGTTAAAAATTATCCTTCAGTACAAGGAACTCTCTAGCAGTAAATTAGCTGAAATTGCCAGTTTGAGTCATCCAACAGTGACGTCTATTTTGGATCGCTTATCACAGAAGTGCTATGTAGAGCGAACGAAAGCACAAGATGATAAGCGCAAGATCATTGTCACAGCCACAAGGTCTGCTAAAGAACTTTTTGAAACAAATCCTTCTTTATTGCAGGAACAGTTTGTTCAGCAATTTCATGCGTTAAAAGACTGGGAGCAGTCTCAACTGATTTCTTCTCTTTCAAGGATTGCGGATATGATGAGTGCTGAAGATATTGATACCTCACCATTTTTAGCGTCTAAGGCAGATTTAAAAGAGTAGTTTTATGCTGGTGCAGAAATATAACAATAATAGAGTAAATAAAACGCCGGCACTTTTATAAATTTTTTTACAAAAAAGTAACTGGATTGGTAAATTTCCATTCTATCCATTCACTGGTCATTGGAAAATAAAGTGCTAAGCGTATAGGAAGGTTTTGCCATTGTGTGAGTATTTCAGCGTAGCGATTTAATTGCTGTTGGTAGTTATTTTTTTCTTCTGGTGTTGGTGTTCCTGTTTTATAATCAATAATCCAACGGATTCCTTTATCAATAAAACAACGATCAATAATGATATGCTTTATTTGATCATTATCAATAAATGATAGCGAAAATTCACAATGTGCCTCTTGATGTGTGTTTGATAATATCCATTGACCACGTGGGTCTTTTTGCACTCTTGAAATAGTATGTTTAATGATGTTAATACTGGCTTCTATTTCGGTATCAGGAACTCCTAATTGTTTTAATTGAAGTGGCCAATGTTCTGGATGGAGATTATTTGTTGTTGCCATTTGTTCAAGTATTTCATGAATTAGGCTACCAATGTAGCGTGGTGTTAAATTTTTTGGATAGATATTAAGAGGTGGCGATAAAGGGAGCACTTTAAATACAGGTTTTGGCTTTGATTCCAGGTATTCTTTAGTAAATCGACGTAATTTTTGAGAGATATTAGGTTTTTTATCAAGAATGGTCTTCTCTATTGCATTATGAAGCTGTATTTTAGCATCATTATACAGTAGATGCAGAAAAGAGCCTTTAGGAGGTTTTTTAATAGTTTCTTCTCTAATAAAATTAGCGAACAAATGTAGAGATTTTTTAGCACGTGTTGCAGCTACATAAAGTAAACGTGCGTGTTCATGCTCAGTTTTTATTTTATCGATAGTTTTTAAATAATGGTATATTGAGTCTTCTTTTTCGCCAGTAGGTTTAATGGGTGCAAGAATAAAACCGCTATTGCCAAGAAGATTGGGATGCTCAAGCCACTTTAGAATAGATTCTTTATCGTTAGAGGCTCTATGGTGCAGACCTGGTAATAGCACATGATCAAATTCCAGTCCTTTTGCTTTATGGATAGTCATTATATGTAGTTTTGTATCAGCACTTGCGCTTGTTTCAGTATATAGTTTTTGTAAATGTTCATTAATAGCTTCTAATTCTAAATGATTATTTTTTGTTTCTAGAGTTTCAATAAGTTTTAAATAATAATTGACATTAATGTGTTGTTTTGTTTCAGTGAGAGTATTAAACCCGTCTAGTTGTTTCCAAAGAGTTCTTAAAGTGTAACTAAAAGATGTGCGCCCTATGTTTTTAATCGCATATGATAGTGCAGGAATACAATACTGTAATCGCTGTTGTGCATCGTCACTTAATTTAAGTAAATTATATTTTTTTAGTATAGTCCAAATAGTTTTGTTTTTTGATGCTTCTGCAATTAAAGTCAGATCAGAGAGCTTTAAGCCACAATATGGAGCACGTAATAGAGCCAACCAAGCGATACGATCAGCATGGTGTAGTAGAGCACGAGTTAAGGAATGAATATCTTGGATTTCCATGAGATCCGATAAATTTTCTAATTCAATCGCTTGAAATGTGAGATTGTTATTATGTAATTTTTCAATAATAGTATTAAGATGAGTACGAGAGCGTACCAATAATGCAATCGTATCGTCAGGGTAGATTTCTTTAATTTCTTTAATTTTTTTAATGATAGTATCTGCTTCGTGGTTTCCATTGTCATTAATCGTTAAGTGCCATCTGACTGTTCCAGATTTAGTATCTACAGCACTTGAAGGGGAATAAGCTATAGCACCAGTATAAATATCTGATTGGCTTGGAAAAATAGTTGGAAAATTTTTATTGTTCCAATTGATAATAGACTGGTAGGATCTAAAATTTTTATTTAAAGTTAAAGAGGTAAGTTGAATATGTCCTATCCCTTGTTGTTGTGCTTTTAAAAATAAACCTACTTTTGCGTTTCGAAAACGATAAATGGATTGCATGGGGTCGCCTACTAAAAAAATAGTACGCTTATCATTAGGTGACCAGCCTGCTGTTAATCGTTCGATTAATTTAAATTGGATAAGGGAAGTATCTTGAAATTCGTCAATGAGTAAGTGATTAATTTTATAATCAAGGTGCAGTGCTAAATCTGTTGGATTGTTTTCATCACCTAAAGCACGTAAGGCTGCGATATTTAATTCAACAAAATCAACTACATTGTCACGATAAAAAATAATATTCAACTGCGCCACAAGCATGGGTAGTATTTTAATCAATGATTCAATGACTTCCCATTGTTGATTATTATAAATAAGAGGAGGGCATAACATGATCGTATGAAGATGATTTCTTAAATTTTCATAAGATGATAAAGTATTCAAGAAATTGATCATAAGTGACTTCATCTTACATGTCGGTGGAAACCCTTCTTTTTTGGTCACACTTTTTCTCCAATTTCCTTCTTGAGTTAATAATAAATGGGCAATACCTAGCCACATGGGGAAGGTATCAAGGGAGTCAGAGAGCGTTGTCATTTTATAACATTGTGCGATGAAAGGATTACCATGATTTTCAACACAGTATCGACCGGCAGAGTGAGCTAGTGGAATTAGTTGTGAGATAACATTATGATCAAGAAATAATTTTGCTTTTTTTAGATAATTAAGGGCTACATTTTTTAATGTATTTTCCATATGATAACGTAGTTCATTAGTATTATTTTGATAACCAATAATATAAGGTAGCCATTGCTCGCGCTTTTTAAGAATATCTATTAGTAATTTTTCCAGTAAAGCAGTGCGATTGTCTAAATGTAACAATAGAGTATCTATAGGAAGAGTGAGTAAGACCCATTCAATAGCTTTTTTATAATAAGGAAGAGGATAGTCAGTAATGTTTAGCTGGGTGCTTATTTGTGCAGATAAAGGCAGTTTTTTAATAATATAAGTAGAGAGTGCATCAATGGTTAGAATACGCAAGCGACTAGGATTTTTTTGGAGTTGCCAGTTTAATTTTTGGTTTCTTATTAGAACATTTTTAGCAAGCTCCCATGTAATTTTTTTATGTGGTAGTGTGGGTGATTGATTATTATGAGCTTGATTTAAAGCAGATATAATACGATTTCGCATTTCTGCTGCTGCTTTACGGGTAAAAGTAATGGCAATAATCTCTTCTGGGTTTTTTTCAACCCGAGACAATAGTTTTAAAAAACGTTGTGTTAACAGTTCTGTTTTTCCAGAACCAGCAGGAGCTTGCACAATAAATGATTTTTCTGGATTAATTGCATAGCCGCGTATACTTTGATCATCTATTAGCTTTGGCATTCTTTTACTCGACACAAAGAGTGTAATTTACAAAAATCACAAGCTATTTTTTTATTTCTCATCAACAATGGATCAAGATGAGCTTTACCACATGAAAATGAAGCACTTAAATTTTCTAAAGTTGTTTTCCAGCTCTGAGTTAATGTAGCCCAATTTTTGATTTTATATGTATTATTAAAATTATTAATATTCTTTATATTAGTATTTTTTATTTCTGGAATTATTTCACTGACTATTCCTTTAAACTGCATTTTACCTGATTGAATCTTAGCAAAAGCGATACCATCATAAATTTTTTCACTTCCAAAAATACAATAAATAGGAAGTTGTGGTTCAGTTGGGCGTGGGCCAAACCAATCGTGAATGCTAATATCTCCTAATCCTGACTTATAGTCAATAATAATTTTTCCACCATTGTTTAATTGATCAATGCGATCAATTCGGCAATGAAAAGAAAGTGAATTTATATTAACAGTACATTCAGCTTCTTGGTCAAGAACAATAAAATGTGAACGTTTCTTTTCTTCTGAAAACCATTCTTTTATTATTTTAAATAACCTTTTTTTTTCAACTGATAAAAATCGCTCATTTAATTTATAAAAATTATGTTGCTCAATGATATTTTCAATTATATTTGAAATCAATAGATCACATGAATTACTATTTAGTTTTAATAAATTATCTTGTGTTTTAATTTTTTTCCAAATACTTTCTAATATTTGATGTAATAATTGGCCTTGTAATTTTGATGATAAACCAATAGTAGGTGTTTCTAATATATCAGCAAATAAGCGAAAATGGGCGTAGGCTTTAAAAGGGCACAAGGCTTGATACTTAATAATAGAAGTTCCATTTGTTATTTTTTTATCTTTTGGTATAGAGATGCCGAAATTATCATTAATAGACTCTAGCTTTGTCAAATTGTTAGTAAAAAAATATTCTGGTTTTTTTATAATGGCTGATGTTTTGATTGAGCTGATAAGTGGACTAGGAGTAAGCTGGCAATCTCCTTCTTTATTGGCAGAACTTAGGTAAACTGCTTTAGCACTTGTTAATAAACGTTTCATGATTTGTTGTGTAAAATCAAGCTCTCGCTCAGCTGAGGCATGGGGCATATTATTTTGAATTTGTAGTGCATAAGGTAGAAGAGGGTTTGGGGTAGCTGGTGGTGGCCAAGTTTCATTATCGAGTCCCATAATCCAAAGGATATCAAATGATAGTCCTGATGCTTCTAAGATCCCAAGGATTTGAATAGGCATTTCTTTTGTTTTAGGCTGAAAGATAATCTGACTTATATGATGCTTTAAAATGCTAAGTGCAGTGTCATAATTTATTTTTTGATAGAATTGATCACATTGGGCTAGTTCTTCTAGGGCCTTTAGCCAACGATGGAGTACTTGATATTCTGTACTATCTAAGGTACGTGACCCAGGCCATGCTAGTAATTTTAAAATTTTAGTAAAAGTGTTTATCCACTGACTGAGTAATTGCAATTTAGGTATAGTTTTTTGATATAACAATAGCTTTTTCCAGCGTGCTAAAAAAGTTGATTTTGGAAATTTTTTGTGTAATGAATTAAAAATAGTCAATAAGTCATGTTTATCAAAAAATGGTATATTTTTAGAGCGTCGTACTTGATCACTAATTGCAGCAAGCTCTTGATCGTTGTTTGATAAGTTTAAGTAAGGTAATTGCAGTATATTGTCCCACTTTTCTTGAAGTGCATATAAAGCTGTTTTAATAATTAGAAACTCATTAAGCCGCTGTCCTGAAGCGATATTAAAAACAATAGTATCAGAAAAAACTTCACTAAAAACTTGGGCGACTTGTTGGCGAATATTGACTAGATTTGGAATGACACAAGCTATTTTTTTTGTTTTATCTTTTTGATGTTGATTAAAGATCCAATGGGCTACTTGATATAATTCAGATTCTTTATTATCAAACTCATAACGCTTGATTTTAGATTGTAATTTTGGTGTTTTTATTATTTGAATATAACAATGATTTTTTATTTTTTCAAAAAGTTTTTTAATAATGGGTGTTAAATCATCGAAACCTAAAAGAAAAATATAATCAGGTAGATAATTTTTTAGACTCTTTAATGCTATTAGTTCTTTAGGAATTTCTGCTGTACTAAGCCAGTGATTATCTTGACATTCTGATATAAATTGATTGGCCCATTGTAGATGCTGCTGAGTTTTTGAACCCATATCCCAATTATGTAAGATATTCCAAGCTTGTTGTATTGTTACTATTGTAGACCAGTTATGTTGTGATACCTTCTTCCAAAGTGCTTGTTCTTGGGCTAAGCTCAATAAAAGATTTTTTTTGTCAACTTTCTTCCACAAATTTTGTAGCCACGTTGTTAGAGGGAGTATATGGGGTGTTTGCCAAACTGGCTTATATTCTGCTATTTTATATTGTCCATATTGGTGATGTAAATAACTAGCCAGTCGACGATTAGCTGTTAATACAAGATGATTTTTTTCATCTAGTGATTGAAAGAAGGTCTTATCCATTGACTATTGGCCTTTTTTGACTATTTTCTTTATTTAAGTGTATTAAAGTTTTTTGGAAATATGACTTCAACCTCAAGACCTGTAGCTGTAGGAGAGGTTTTAAGTTGTATTTTTGCGTGATGCAATTTGACAATTTGTTGTACAATTCCTAATCCTAGTCCACTGCCCATAGTTTTATTACCAATAATGCGAAAGAAGCGTTCAAATACACGTTGATGTAATTCTTTAGGAATTCCAGGCCCATTGTCAATAATTTGTAATATTACTTCGTTACGATTGTCAAAAATATTAATTTTGACAATACCATGTTCATGAGTATAGCGAATGGCGTTATCTACTAGATTACGAATTAAGATATTGATTGCAGTGGCATTACCCAGAATCGTTGCTTTTGAATTAGGTATTATTAATTCAAGATCAATATTTTTAGCAATAGCTTCTGGTGCTAATAAGGCAGCAACATCAGAGGTTTGTTTAATAACACTCACTTTAGTAGGTTCATTAATACTAGCTTCTGGTACCATTCGGCTTAATGTTAAGAGCTGTTGAACAACATGTGTACTGCGGTTTACCCCCGTTAGTACTTTAAGTAAAGCCTGGTTTCGAGCTTCTGTAGTTTCTGCACGCAGTGCTACTTGAGTTTGTGTGCTCAGAGCAGCGAGAGGTGTTTTTAATTCATGTGCTGCATCCGCGGTAAATCGTTTTTCTCGATTAAAGGCTTCTT
This sequence comes from Coxiellaceae bacterium, assembly GCA_965214015.1. Lineage (GTDB taxonomy): Bacteria > Pseudomonadota > Gammaproteobacteria > Coxiellales > Coxiellaceae > CBDCAS01. The sequence goes on along the minus strand of CBDCAS010000021.1, from coordinate 230,125 downwards.
GTAGCCTTATGAATAAATTATTTAACTCAGTAACCAGTGGTTCAATTTCAGAAGGAGCAGATTCCAAATCAACAGGTTTTAAGTTGCTGGGTGCTCGATGGCGTATTTCATGAGTGAATCTTTTTAAAGTATTTAAACCGCGCCCTACAATAAACCAGATTAAAAGTCCTAAAAAAGGATAAGTAACAAGCATAATAAAAATTGAGTCTTGTGTTAATTGAGTTTCTAACTGCTGACGATAATTTAAACGCTCTGCTACCATAATAGTTAATTTTGTTTTTGGATCATAGATCGTATTGATACGCCATTTATGGTTATTTAACCATAGTGTTGATAAGCCTCTATGATTTTTAAGAAAAGAAATTTTAGGTGCTTTTTTAGAATGTAGAATTAGTGCTCTTTTAGGGCTCCAAATTTGAAATTCAACGGTATTGTTGAACATTTTTTTATCAAAAGGAGTTTTATAGGCTTTTTTATTTATATTGGAGTAGGGCTGTTTGTTGAGTTTTTTTTGAACTATACTGAGGCTTTCTTTTCCTCTACAGCCACTAAAGCCACTAAAAAATGCTTGTATACGGAAGGAAGTTTCAATGAGTTGATTATCAAGTCGATTTTGAATATCTTTATGAGCTAGGAAAAGATTACCAATGATTGCTAAGGAAATAATTAATGTAACACTAAGTAATAAATTAATAAGCAAAAAGGTTCGTATAGAAGGAATCATTATTATTCGGATAATTTTTCAGCCATATAGCCTACACCACGAATTGTTCTTATCAAGTTCATTCCAAATCGCTTACGTAAATTGTGGATATGCACCTCTAAGGCATTGCTATCAATATTTTCACCCCAACCATAAAGAGTTTGATTAAGTTGATCACGTGAAATAACACGACCTGTATTTTCAATCAATTTTTTTAATAAAGCAAATTCGCGACGAGAAATCATCACTTGTTTTCCATTTATCTGCACCATATGAGAGGCAGGGTCCAACGTAATATCGCCATAAGTTAAAATAGGGTTGGCACGTGCTTTGGATCGACGTTGTAATGCTCTCATTCGAGCACAAAGCTCATCTAAATCAAATGGTTTGGTGATGTAGTCATCAGCACCTGCATCAAGACCTTTAACACGATCGTCTATAGCTTCATGAGCAGTCAAGATCATAACTGGTGTGACTATATTCTTTTCACGGATGCTTTTTAATACATCCAGTCCAGGCATTTTGGGCAAACCAAGATCTAAGACAATAATATCAAAGCTTTCATAGACAGAAACCAGTACATAATTAGCTGCCTTACCATCTTTGACCCAGTCAACAGTATGTCCGTAATGTTTTAAACCAGTTCGAATACCATCTCCTAAAAGCTCATCATCTTCTACTAATAGAACTCGCATAATAATTCCTCAATGATGCTATTTCTCCTTGAATAAAAAAACCACCTCAGTCCTAAAAGTGACCATTGTTAATGGCATCCCTAGTTTGAACAGAGCTTACTAGGATAGCAAATCAATGTTTTTAACTAAGTATAAAACTTTTAAATTCATAGTCTTAAACAAATTAATTAAAAATAAACTTTAATATAAAACGCCTATAAATGCAAGAGTTTTTGCTATATTTAACTACATGTTTAAGCTTTTGTTAAGAAAATTTATGAGTCAATATGATAAGGTGGGAGTATTGGAAAGATAATGTATTGCTTGAAAGTTGTACAGGAAGATGGTTGAATGAACGCTTTAAAGCACTCTTCTATGAAACCTTTGATAAAAAAGATTATTTCTTATGCTGAAAAAGAGCTGTCAAATTCAGAGCTCTCTTTATTTACTGACTTTGTCTGTCTTTATTATTCTCAAGCGCATCTAGATGATTTTGAAGACCAAAAACCTCAAAGCCTCTATAGAGCAGCCGTGTCACACTGGCAGCTTTTAAAGCATCGCCATTTTAAAGAGCTTAAAGTAAGAGTTTTTAATCCTGATATAAAACGTGATGGTTGGAAATCTTTACATACAGTGATTGAAGTAGTTATACAAGATATGCCCTTTATAGTAGATTCTATGCGCATGGAGCTAAATCGTATGGGTATCACCATTCACACTATGGTGTATATGGGTGGAATGAAGGTTAAGCGTGATCATCAAGGTAATGTCTTAAATATTTTAAACTACAATGCTAGAGTTAAAAATGTTGATATTGAATCTCCTATTTATATGGAAATTGATCAACAAACCGGAAAGGCTGCTTTAAATAAGATTAAAAACTGTGTCATTAATGTCTTGCAGGATGTCTGTCTCTCTGTGAATGACTGGGGTAGAATGCAACAGCGTTTGCAGGAAACGATTGATATAATTTCTAGTAGTCATATGCCACAGAAACTCTCTGAAGTAAGAGAAACTGTTGCATTTCTTAAATGGATGTTAGAGGAGCATTTTATTTTTTTGGGGGCGCGGGATTACCAAAATATTGTTTCTCATGGTGAGAAAGCTATGGGTTTAATATCGGGCTCTGGTTTAGGTGTATTATCTGATGAGAGTTGCAGTAAAATATTAAGAAGATATTCTGAGTTGCCTATTGAAGCTAGAGAAATTGCTCTGGCTAAAGACCAAATATTAATTATTTCTAAAACAAATACACGTTCTACAGTACATCGTTCTGCTTATACTGATTATATTGGTATTAAGTTATTTGATGAAAAGGGTAATATTGTTAAGGAACGTCGATTTATCGGTTTATATACTTCATTAGCTTACACAATGAATCCTAAAGAGATTCCATTTATTCGTAAGAAAGTAGCTTCAATTTTCAAACGTTCAGGGCTTCCTGTTTGTAGTCATGCAGGTAAGGACTTAATGCATATTCTTTCTACATTGCCACGTGATGATTTATTTCAAGGTACAGTAGATGAAATTTATTCTATCTCTATGGGGATTCTACATTTACAGGAACGTCGTAAAATTCGTTTATTTATGCGCAAGGATGCTTATGATCGCTATGTTTCTTGTTTGGTCTATCTGCCAAGAGAGAATTTTAATACAGATATCCTACATTGTATGATGTCTTTTTTAAGGAAAAAATTGCATGGAACAGAGGTAAGTTTTGATACTTACTTTTCTTCTTCTATTCTAGCACGAATCCACTTTGTAATTCGTCTTACTCCTGGAAAAGTGCCTCAATATAATGTTCGAGAATTAGAAAAAAAATTAGCTGAAATTGGTCAATCTTGGCATGATAGTTTTTATGAAATTATGCTCAATTATTTTGGTGAAGAGCTAGGTAGTCAGATTATTTCTAAATATCAGTATGCTTTTCCTGCAAGTTATCGCGAAGCATTTTTTCTCGATCATATTGTTAAAGATATTGAATATATTGAAAGTTTATCTAAAAATAATTTATTAGGCATGAGTTTTTACCGTCCAACTGATGCGGCACTTAATGTCATTAAATTTAAGTTATTTCATAAAGAACAAACGGTTCCTTTGTCAGATGCATTACCTATGCTTGAAAATATGGGGCTTAGAGTTATTGGTGAACAACCATATTGTATTGTATTTCAGGATAGCAGTTGCGTTTGGATTAATGACTTTAGCATGACTTATTTAAAAGAGCCAAGTTTTGAGGTTGAGCAAGTAAAAGAAATTTTCCAAGAAGCCTTTTATAAAATATGGTTAGGAGAGGCTGAAAATGATGCTTTTAATCGTTTAGTTCTAGAAGCACAATTAGCTTGGCGTGAAATTGCTATGCTGCGCGCTTATGCTAGGTATCTTAAACAAATCAGTTTTACTTATAGTGCAGAATATATTGCAGAGACCTTAGTAAAGCATGCAGAGGTTGCTCGTTTACTAAAAGATTTATTTATGTTTCGCTTTAAACCAGAGAAAACAAATAATCCTAAGTCACAAGATGAAATTAAAAAAACTGAGAAATTGATTGAAGAAAGTTTAGATCATATATCAGTGCTTGATGAGGATCGTATTTTACGTCGTTATGTGGAGCTTATTTACGCTACTCTAAGAACTAATTATTATCAGACTGATTCAAATGGTCATCCAAAACCCTATATTAGTTTTAAATTGGATCCTAGTAAGCTTTCTAATTTACCACTTCCACTGCCAAAATTTGAAATATTTGTTTATTCACCTCGATTTGAAGGAGTTCATTTGCGCGCTGATAAAGTAGCGCGTGGTGGTATTCGTTGGTCAGATCGTAGAGAAGATTTTAGAACAGAAATACTTGGATTAATGAAAGCACAGTGTGTAAAAAATGCTGTGATTGTTCCTGCTGGTGCAAAAGGTGGATTTGTTCCAAAATGCTTACCAGAAGACGGTTCCCGTGAACAAGTTTTAGAGGAAGGTCTTGCTTGTTATCGTCAGTTTATACAAAGTTTATTAGATTTAACTGATGATTTAAAAGGAGATCATATTATTTCACCTTCTAATGTAGTTTATTATGATAATTATGATCCTTACCTTGTTGTTGCTGCAGATAAGGGTACGGCAACATTCTCTGATGCTGCTAATGCGATATCAATGAATCATAATTTTTGGTTAGGTGATGCTTTTGCATCAGGTAGTTCAACGGGATATGATCATAAAAAAATTGGTATTACAGCACATGGTGCTTGGATTTCTGTTGAACAACACTTCCAAGAATTAGGCGTTAATATTGGTAAAACAGAAATTACAGTCGTTGGTATTGGTGATATGAGTGGTGATGTCTTTGGGAATGGCATGTTATTATCACGACACCTTAAATTAGTAGCTGCCTTTAATCATCTTCATATTTTTATTGATCCGGACCCTGATCCAGAGGTAAGCTTTAAAGAACGTAGACGTTTGTTTCATTTACCTCGCTCTAGCTGGCAAGATTATAATGCTTATTTGATTTCAAAAGGCGGTGGTGTCTTTCGACGTGATGCTAAATCTATTTTAATTACTCCTGAGATTCAATCCTTATTGGATGTTGACGAGAATTTTATGTTACCTGATGAGCTCATTCGCTCGATTTTAAAGGCATCTGTTGACTTACTTTGGAATGCAGGTATTGGTACTTACGTTAAATCTTCCAAAGAATTGAATAATAATGTAGGAGATAGAACAAATGATAATGTTCGTATTAATGGAAAAGATCTAAATGCACGTGTTGTTTGTGAAGGAGGTAACTTAGGCTTAACGCAGTTAGGTCGAATTGAATATGAATTGAATGGTGGTCGTATCAATACCGATTTCATTGATAATTCTGCTGGTGTTGACTGCTCTGACCATGAAGTAAATGCTAAAATTTTGCTTAATATGCCAAGCATATCTAATGAGTTAGATAAAAAACAGAGAAATGATTTATTAATAGGAATGACAGATGAAGTTGCCAAATTGGTACTTCAAAATAACTATCATCAAAATCGAGCGATTAGTTTGGCTTCATTTTTATCTCCAAGAAAAATTAATTTATATATGCGATATTTGGATATTCAAGAACAAGAAGGTAAAATTAATCGTCATTTAGAATTTTTACCTAGTAGTAAAGATTTATCAGAACGTAAATTAGAGAACTTAGGATTTACACGACCAGAGATTGCTGTATTGTTTTCTTATAGTAAAATTATTTTGGAAAAAGAGATTCGTCACTCTGATCTGCCAGAAGATCATTACCTATCACAATGTATTAAGAACGCCTTTGCAATACCATTGAGAAAACGTTACCTAAAATTTCTAGATAAGCATCGTTTACATCGTGAAATTATTGCAACTCAATTAAGTAATCAAATTGTATCTAATATGGGATTTACTTTTGTTTTTCAAATGCAAGATGAGACAGGTGCTTCAACTTCTTCCATCGTAAGAGCTTATACTATCGCACATAATATTTATCGTATGGAAGATTTTTATGCTGATATTGAATCTTTGGATTATAGAGTAGATGCAAGAGTTCAAATGCAAATGACTAATGAAGTCATTGAATTGATTTATCGTGCTACACGATGGTTTTTACGCAATCATCGAGAATATCAAGATATTCAAGCAATAACTGATGATTTTTCTCAATATTTATTGGAATTTTCTTCTAATCTACCCCAGTTAATTTTAGGTAATGATAAGACATGCTTAGAAGAAAAAAAGGATACTTTGGTTGCTGCTAATGTTACTCCAGAAATAGCTGCTCGAAATGCGAGTGCTGAGTTTATGTATTATTTTCTTGATATTATTGATGCAGCAAAAGTACAAAATGTAGAAGTCTATTGTGTTGCAAAGATTTATTTTATTTTATTAGATCATTTAGATTTATTATGGTTCCGTGATCAAATTAGTAAGTTTCCAGCTGATAGCCGATGGACATTATTGGCAAAAGCAGGTTATAAAGATGATTTAGATAGGATACAACGAAAGCTTACTATTAGTATCTTAAATTTTACTAGTGATATAAAAAATATTCATTCACAAATTAAAGAATGGTTTAATAAAAATGACTTTTACATCAAACAATGGCAATTAATTATAGCGGATATTAAAGCTTCAACAAAAAAAGATTTTGAGATATTTGCAGTTGCAATTGGAAAATTATCTGAATTAGTACAGGTAAATAAAAATCTTAAACGGTAATAAATGAGTCATACTTTATGGACTCTGAGCATAGAAAAAAGATATCTATTCTAGCTTTTAAAAAATTGGCTCTAGATCTCAAATTAATGGCTTTTTAAATTGCAAGATTATGAGCTCTTATAATGCTGATAAAGAGGAGAGGTTCAACTGTTGCACAATTATGAATAATCTATTACTATATAGTGTATTTTTATGCAAGGAGTGGTTTATGAAATCAAAAGGAATGATCATAGCATCAGCAGTGGTTGCTGCTATAGCAATAATGGTCGGATGTACTCATAATATGCCTAGATCGGGATCTGCTCACATGAGATCAAGATCAATGTGTGGATATCACATGTGCAAGAATCATAATTATAAATCTAACTATGATGTATAAAGGACATCAATATAGAACACATAAATACTCATCTCATCATAAATAGTCGTTAAGTTTTGTTTAAGGCCAGATATCTTATCTGGCCTTTTTATGGGTTATTCTATCGTGTCCAAAGCTGAAGTTGACTGTTCAAAAAATTCACATAATTCTACCTTTTCAATTTTATCAAAGCGGGAGCTGATTTTCTTTGAAGATTGATGGACTTCTTCAATATCTTCATGAGCTTGGCCAATATGTTTTGCTAAGTTATCCATACGTTTTTGAAATCTTCCAAAATCTTTACTTAACGTTATAAGATGTTTTTGAATAATATGAATTTGCTTTCTTGTTGCTTCATCTTTTATTACGGCACGAGCTGTTGTGAGAATAGCCATTAGTGTAGTAGGTGAAGCTAACCATACTCTTGATTGATATGCTGTTTCAATTAAATCAGGATAATGACTATGAATTTCTGAAAAAACAGCTTCAGCAGGAATAAACATAATGGCACCCTCTGAGGTTTCTCCAGGAATAATGTATTTTTTTGAAATATCGTGAATATGTTTTTTAATATCAGTACGCAGTTGCTGTTCGTAGGTACGACGTTCAATGTCACTGATATTAGAGCGCATTAATTGTTGATAAGTTTCTAATGGAAATTTTGCATCAATTGCAATATTACCTGTTGGTTTAGGTAAAAATAATAAACAATCTACACGTTTGCCATTTGATAGAGTATATTGCATGGAAAAGTTGGACTCAGGTATAGTGTTACGGATTAAGCTGCTTAGTTGTACTTCTCCAAATGTGCCTCGTGAGCGTTTATCATTTAAGAGATCTTGCAAATTAATGATGTTGGTTGAAAGATCAGTAATGGTTTTTTGTGCTTGATCAATGATAGCCAATCGTTTCACAATATCAGTAAATGTTGCTGTTGTTTTTTCAAAGCCAATAGTCAGTTGTTTATCAACTTCACCTCGAATTTCTTGAAGTTTTTCTTGAGTTTGATGCGTTAATTTATCCATGCGGTTATTTAGTTCTTGAATATGCTGATTAAAGGAGTTAGTAAATTGTTTACGAATTTCAGCAAGTGCTTGTTGTAGAGAATCTTGGATAAGCTTTAAACTCTTAATTTGATGCTCATCAAAACGAATACGTTGTTCTTGACTATCTTGCTGTTGTTTTGTGAGAAGTGACTCAATAGTAGTGCGCTCTAGTTTATTTTGAAAAGTCAAATAGATAAGAAAGCAGGTGACTAAGATAGGTTCAAGTATAGTTAGTATAATTAGCCATGACATAAGGTAGCTCCATTTAATGGAATGATTTTAAAGAATTAATAATAAACAAAAACTTAGAATTTAGATAGAATGGCCTAAGTATAGCTTATTGAATTCATTGCTTTTATAAGGATCTATAAATTAAAAATGATTAAATATCATATAGATATGTGATTAAAGTGTAATAGAAAATATCTTACACCTATATTCTTAATTCTCTAATTTTAATGATTAGTCTATTTGTTTAATATTAGAACAATAGTGATAATTGATAGTAAAGGAATATAGCAATGTATAAAGATTTACCTAAGAAATTACAAAAAGAGGTTAAAGAATTATTAAACTCGAATCAATTTAATAAAGCAAAAGCAGTTCATGATGCGTGGATAATTGAGAAAAAAATAATTAATGATTAAAGTAAGCTAAAAATATAACTAATTGACTAAATTAGCGTTTGTCGGGTTCAATAACCCCATCAATATTAAGTTCTTCACAAAAGAGGATAAATTGCTCACGAAGTTCACCGATATTGATCATACAAGGGATGCCTAAAAAAACTTTTAGTGAGAACATTGGTGTATGAGTAGTACTTGAAATATAGCTTTCAACCTGTAAATTTTCAATTGAAATGTGCTCTTCTGAAAAAAACTTAAAAATATGAAATAGTGTGCCAACCTCATCAAGTCCTAATACTTCTGCAAAGTAGGGTAGTAATTGAATTTGGTCTTCTAATGGCTTGCTGCGCTTTGTTTTTATAAGGATATCGTTTTCTTTTGCAAGTCTCATTAATCCTATCTCTAACTTTGCAATGGTATTCCAGTTTCCTGTGACTAACAGAGTCAACGCATTTTCACCTGCTAGCTTCTGTCCTTGTGCTTGACGAATGTGGCAGTTCATCTCATTAGCTAAGCTACTGATTTTAAGCCATATATTATGCTTTTGAGAGGCTTGTAATGTAATGACCAGATATTCCATAATGTAATACTTGAATCAATGCTTGTGATAAAGGCATAGATTAGCATAAAATCTAGCATTCTTTGTAAAAATTCGTTCTAACATGGGGTAGATGGTATAAAAATATGTTTTTTGGAAGCTTAGTTGCAATGGTGACCCCAATGTCCGAAAAGAATGAAGTGGACTATTCAGCCATAGAAAATTTAGTAGCTTATCATATTAAACACGGAACAGAGGGATTGGTTATTTTAGGTACAACAGGTGAGTCTGCTACTATCAAGCCTAACGAACGTCAACAAATTATTAGTCAGGTTGTTTCTTTAGTTCAAAAAAAAATACCGGTTATCGTAGGTACCGGTACTAATGCAACATCCCACACCATAGAGTTAACGCAAGAAGCGTTGCAGCTTGGTGCAGACGCAGCTTTGTTGGTGACTCCTTACTACAACAAACCGACGCAAGAAGGATTATATCAACATTATCGCGCAGTAGCAGAAGCTGTTTCTATACCACAAATTCTTTATAATGTGCCTTTAAGGACTGCTTGTGATTTGCTACCAGAGACTGTCAAACGTTTAGATCGTTTTTCAAATATTGTAGCACTGAAAGAGGCCAGAGCTGACCTTAATCGATTGACAATGTTATTAGACTTTGATTGTCAAATGGATATGCTCAGTGGCGATGATCCAACTGCTATGGATTTTATTTTATCAGGAGGTAAGGGGGTGATTTCTGTAACAGCCAATATAGCCCCGAACTGTATGCAGAACATGGTTAAAGCCGCTAGAGTTGGTGATCGTAATAAAGCTAGAATGTGGAATAATAAACTAAAAACATTTTATAAATGTTTATTTTTAGAGTCAAACCCAATTCCAGTAAAATGGGCATTATTCAAAATGGGTTTGATCGGTTCTGGTATTCGTTTACCATTAACACCGTTGAGTTCATCGTATCATTCTCTACTACAATCTGCTATTGACCAAATAAATGTAAAAGAAGGAAATTCTAATGTGGTTTTTTAATGTATTGATCTCACTGTTATGTATTATTTTAGTAACTGCTTGTACTAATTCTCGCTATTCTACGAAAGAAAAGGATTATTTAGGGAAATCAAAAACGCTCCCTCGTGTTAGAGTGCCTTCGGGTATGAGCCTTGTGCAAAAGCCTTATTATTCTATCCCATCAACAAGTGCTAGTCTTACTATTAATCGTGATTCTCCTTCACAAAAACCACCTAGTCTATTAAAAAATAAAAAGGAAATAAACTATGACGCTTAATAAAAAAGAAGTTATCTATGAAGGTAAGGCAAAATCTTTATATGCAACTGATGATCCTAATTTATTAATCGCTGAGTTTCGTGATGATACTACTGCCTTTGATGGTCTTAAGCATGAAAAATTGACTCATAAAGGTGAAGTGAATAACCGCATTAGTGCTTATATTATGAAAATATTGGAAGAGGCGGGTGTTGCAACACACTTTAAAGAAATAATATCGCCAACAGAATCTATTGTACGTTGTTTAAAAATGATTCCTTTAGAAAGTGTTATTCGTAATATTGCAACAGGGAGCCTCTGTCGTCGCTTAGGGGTAGACTCTGGGATGAAAATGAATCCCCCTTTATATGAGTTATTTTTAAAAAATGATGCACTTCATGACCCATTGATTAATGAAGATCATGCAACTCATTTTGGTTGGGCAACACAAGAGCAACTCAATACAATGCGTAGAATGACTTTCGAGATTAATCAAGTATTATCTGATCTATTTGATCGATCTGGAATGATTTTGGTTGATGCTAAATATGAGTTTGGTGTTAGTTCTGATGGGAAGATATATTTAGGAGATGAAGTCAGTCCAGATTCTTGTCGAATTTGGGATAAAACGACTCATAAGCCTTTAGATAAAGATCGTTTTCGTCAAAATTTAGGGAATGTGGTAGGTTCGTATCAACATATTGCTGAGTTACTTGGTGTTGCTGAATCTAGTCATTCTTAGTTGATTTTTTTACAAAAGCATTTTTGATCAGTAGTTCGTTGAAATCTGGTGCAATGCTTATTTTAGAGGCATAAAGATAGAGTGCACTTGCCAATACTGTATTGGCTATTGAATTGACTACAGTTGTAAAAACAATTAGTAGTAGGGTTATTGCCATTCCAATAATAATGTTTTTGTGATTGCCGTTAATTAAACCGATGATTAGCGGAAGCAACGCTAAAAAGCGTGCTAGCAATAAAAAAGGAAGAGAACCAAAGTTTGTTTTTAAATTGTACCCCCAAGTATTTCGGATCAATTTTGCAGAATGTTTAATGCTTTTTATAGGACCTGTTTTATGAGTCATAATTATTGGTATGACAAGATAGGTAGCAATAATCCAGCTTAAACCTTGAAATATTTGCTTATAGAAAGTGAAACCTTGTAGCATTGCCTGAAAAAGATTAATCATAATGCCCACAGTGCTTGCGTAGAGGTTCCAGCTATATAGTTTAAAAAAGTGGGTGTTTGATGCTTTTATTCCTTCCATTAATAAAACAGGTTTTTTTTTGAAATACTGATTAACACAGTGTATAAATGCTGCGTTAAAGTAAAAAGTAATTTGATGAACTATAAATAAAAAAAGTAGGATTAGGATATAAGCCCAAATAATAATATGATATTGATTTTTGTAAATTTCTATTTGTGTTTTTTCATAGGTAATAATAGGTGTGATAATAAGAGAAAATAACAAAAGTATAATGATGCTAGATATTAGAGGGAAAATAATAAGTTTTTTTTGATGACGAACAATTTTTATACTTTGATAAATCAGTTGATTACTCTTTTTGATAAGTTGAGTCATAAAATTTCATCAATTTGTAAAAATTATATTATTTCAAGTGCTAAGCTTATAGAATACCTTATTTTTTCAAATGAGTGAAATACATGACTTATGACCATATCAACTATTTTGATTATGAGCTACCAGAACAGCTTATTGCTCAACACCCTTTAGATGAGCGGGCAGCGAGTCGATTATTAAGAGTTAATGTCAACAATCGATCTTTAGAACATAGCCATTTTACTAATTTAGTTGATTTTCTAAGACCCAAAGATCTGCTTGTTGTTAATAATACTAAAGTATTTCCAGCACGTCTTTATGGGAAAAAAATGACAGGTGGGCATGTTGAATGTTTAATTGAACGTGTGTTATCAAACCAGCGTGCACTTGTGCACCTTAAAGCGAGTAAATCGCCAAAGCCTGGTACGAAATTGCAATTTAAGACATTATCGGCAACAGTTATAGAGCGGTTACAAAATTTATTTGTAGTAGAGTTTAGCTGCAAAGATTTATTGGATAGGTTTGAGAAATTAGGCCATATACCCTTGCCGCCCTATATTAAACGCTATGAGATGCAGAATGATAAAGAGCGTTATCAAACTGTTTATGCGAAACATCGTGGTTCTGTTGCTGCACCAACAGCTGGATTGCATTTTACAGATGAATTAATGAATTTTATTAAAAAAAAAGGAATTTCTGTAGCAGAGCTCACTCTACATGTTGGTTCAGGCACGTTTCAGCCAGTATACGTTAATAAATTAGATGAGCATATAATACATAAAGAATATGTAGAGGTACCTAAAACTGTGTGTGCTTCTGTAGAAGACTGTCGTCAAAATAGTGGGCGTGTCATCGCTGTTGGTACCACCACATTACGCGCCTTAGAATCTGCGGCACGTGGCGGTAAGCTTATACCTTTTCAAGGTGAAACTGATCTATTCATCCGACCTGGTTATAATTTTCGCTGTGTGGATGTTTTAGTGACCAATTTTCATTTGCCAAAATCAACTTTATTAATGTTAGTGACTGCTTTTGGTGGCTATGAGTTAATAATGTCCAGTTATAGAGAGGCTATTAAAAAAAAATATCGTTTTTATAGCTATGGGGATGCTATGTTGGTTGAGCGCTGAACTAAGCACCTATTAATAAATTATCCCTATCTAGTGCTATTACTTTTACAACAGAGAAGCAATTTGTGCTAATCTATAATTTTTCTATACGAGAATAAGGTAGCGCTACTGTGCTTTATAAACATATCAAAGTTCCTGTTAAAGGTCATAATATAACGACCAATGATGACTTCTCACTAAATGTGCCTAACTGTCCCATTATTCCTTTTATTGAAGGAGATGGCATTGGTTCTGATATCACACCAGTTATGCAAAAGGTAGTTAATGCAGCTGTTGCTAAGGCTTATCGTGAAAAACGTAAAATCTCGTGGATGGAAGTGTATGCAGGTGAAAAATCAGTAAAATTGTATGGAGAAGATCAATGGTTGCCAGAGGAGACTTTAGAGTCCATCAAAAAATATGTCATCGCTATTAAAGGACCTCTAACAACACCTGTAGGTGGTGGTATTCGTTCTTTGAATGTTGCTCTGCGACAAAAGTTAGATCTATATCTTTGCTTGCGTCCTGTGCGCTACCTGAATGGAACACCAAGCCCGGTAAAAAAGCCAGAGCTTGTGAATATGGTTATTTTTCGAGAAAATTCTGAAGATATTTATGCAGGTATTGAATGGGAAGCATTTAGTGATGATGTTAAAAAAGTAATTCATTTTTTACAAAATGAAATGCAAGTAAAAAAGATTCGTTTTCCAAAAACTAGTGGTATTGGTATTAAGCCTATTTCTAAAGAAGGAACTTCTCGTTTAGTAAAACGTGCTATTCAGTATGCTATTGATCATGATCGTGACTCAGTTACTTTAGTGCATAAAGGTAACATTATGAAATTTACTGAAGGAGCGTTTAAAGATTGGGGATACGAGATAGCGCGTGAAGCATTTGGTGCTCACCTTTTAGAAAAAGGTCCTTGGCATTATTTAAAAAACCCTAATACAGGTAAAAATATTATAATTAAAGATGTGATTGCTGATGCTTTTTTGCAACAAATACTTTTGCGCCCTGAAGAGTATAATGTCATTGCTACTATGAATTTAAATGGTGATTATATCTCTGATGCACTAGCAGCTCAGATTGGAGGTATTGGTATGGCACCAGGAGCTAATTTGAGTGATACAGTCGGTTTATTTGAAGCAACACACGGTACAGCACCAAAATATGAAGGTCAGGATAAAGTTAATCCAGGCTCATTAATTCTCTCAGCCGAAATGATGTTGCGCCATATTGGCTGGATAGAAGCAGCTGATTTAATGATTAAAGCAATGAGTGATACTATTGAAAAAAAGATAGTAACCTATGATTTGGAGCGTTTAATGCAAGATGCAACTAAAGTAAGCTGTTCTGGTTTTGGTGATGCTGTTATTAGCAATATGTAATTTAGCCATAGAAATAAGATAAAAATTATTTAGTACAAATTTTAAAATTTATACTTATTCACTAGTAGGCTGAATATTAGTGTTCATTTTGGCTGGAAGAGCCTCTTTCAAAGCAAAAAGACTCATTTTGAGAATCTTTTAATAATTATAAGCAATATTTATTAACTATTTGATATAATATAATTTATTTGTTTTCAATTGATTGGATTAAAGGAAAATTAGCAGAATATGTTCTATAGATAGTAATAAGGTTAAAGGCATATATTGCCTACTATAGGAGCAAAAGGATGTTTAGTAAGTCGCTGGAAGTTTCATTAAATAATGCGTTTTCACAGGCACGTGATAAGCGACATGAATTTATTACTATTGAGCATTTACTATTAGCACTGCTTGATAATCCGGAAGTAGAGGATAGCTTAATTGCTTGTGGTGTCAATTTAGAGAGACTGCGAGCAGGATTAGGAATTTTTATTAATGAAACAACGCCTTATATTCCTAATCATGTCAAACGTGAAATTCAACCTACTTTAAGTTTTCAACGTGTTCTACAAAGAGCTATTTATCAGGCTCAAACATCAGGAAGAACTGAGGTAACAGGAAATAGTATATTGCTCGCTATTTTTGGAGAGTCTGAGAGTCAAGCAGTGTATTTTCTTAACCAAGAGAATATTTCACGTATTGATATTATTAATTATACAACACAAGGTATTACAAAAGATGGTTCGGAAAAAAATTATAGTAACTCTGAACAAGCATCATTTACAGCTTCAAATGTATCATCACATAATGCCACTATTGATGAAAATTTATTAGAAACTTACACTGTTAATTTGAATGAAAAAGCAGTATTAGGGAAAGTAGATCCTTTAATAGGTCGAACAGAAGAATTAAATCGTTGTATACAAGTATTGTGTCGTCGATCAAAAAATAATCCTTTATTTGTTGGTGAAGCAGGTGTAGGTAAAACTTCTTTAGTTGAAGGCCTAGCCCAAAGAATTGTAGCCAATAAGGTACCTGAAATTTTGAGGAACACTACTATTTATATGTTAGATCTTGGAATTTTATTAGCAGGAACAAAGTATCGAGGTGATTTTGAAAAACGATTTAAATCCGTTTTAAAATCACTTAATAAAAAAACAGGAGCTATTATTTTTATTGATGAAATTCATAATCTTGTTGGTGCAGGTTCAGCAACAGGTGGCACTATGGATGCTGCAAATTTAATTAAACCTTTATTAAACTCAGGTGAGTTACGTTGCGTAGGGGCAACTACGTATGAAGAATATCGAAATTTTATTGCTAAAGACCATGCTCTACTTCGTCGTTTTCAAAAAATTGATGTTGTTGAACCTAGTGTTGATGAGACAGTTTCTATATTAGAAGGTTTAAGACCAGAATTTGAGAAATATCATCAATTGAGCTACACACATAGCGCTATAAGACGAGCAGCAGAATTATCTTCCCGTTATATGTCTGATCGATATCTTCCTGATAAAGCCATCGATATACTTGATGAAGTAGGTGCCTATCAGCATTTACAGCCAGATAATAAGCGCGTTAATATTATTGATACACAGCAGGTGGAAACAATGATTGCAAAAATGATACGTGTTCCCATCGAAAATATAACTAATTCTGATCGTAGTTTATTAAAAAGTTTTCCAAAAGAATTGAAAAAATTAGTTTTTGGTCAAGACAATGCTATTAAGGCATTAAGTGATGCTGTGAAACTCTCACGTGCTGGTCTACGGGATCCTAGCAAGCCTATCGGATCTTTTTTATTATCTGGTCCAACTGGTGTTGGGAAAACAGAATTAACACGACAGCTTGCAAAAAAATTAGGTGTAAAACTAATACGCTTAGATATGTCTGAATATATGGAAAAACATACAGTATCTCGTTTGATTGGAGCACCACCAGGGTATATTGGTTATGAGCAAGGTGGTTTGCTCACTGAATCTATTATTAAACATCCACATTCTGTTTTATTATTGGATGAAATCGAGAAAGCCCATCCTGACTTGTTTAATGTGCTATTGCAAGTGATGGATTATGGGACTTTAACAGATAATAATGGTCGTGAGGCAGATTTTCGACATGTTATTATCGTTATGACCACCAATGCAGGTGCAGATCAATTAGATAAAAATTCAATTGGTTTTTCTGAACAGAATCATGATACAGAAAATCTGCATGCGATTAATAAGTTATTTTCGCCAGAATTTAGAAATCGTTTAGATAGTATTATTCAGTTTAATCCTCTTGGACATGAAACTATTGTGCGTATTGTTGACAAGTTTATTTATCAAATTACTCAACAATTAAAAGAAAAATCAGTTGATTTAGTAATTTCAATGGAAGCAAAGGAGTGGCTTGCCAAAAAAGGGTATGACCGAAAAATGGGAGCACGCCCTATGTCACGAGTCATTCAAGAATATATTAAGAAACCGCTAGCCGATGAGTTGCTATTTGAACGGTTATCGAAAACTCCCTCGATAGTTTCAATTGATCTAGTAGGGGAGAACTTAAAGATTAAATTAAAAGAACAGTTAGTTGGTGCTTAACTTAGCGCTCTATGGTGTGTCTGCTAATTCACGTTTTTTTCCTACATCACGATAGATAATGCGTCCACGCTTTAGATCATAAGGAGTTAACTCAACAGTAACATTATCACCTGTAAGGATTCGAATGTAATTTTTACGCATACGGCCAGAAATATGAGCGGTGATGATATGGCCATTTTCAAGCTTGACACGAAATACTGTATTAGGAAGACTATCTATAACGACACCTTGCATTTCAATATGATCTTCTTTTGCCATGGTCGTTATTCTCCTAATTCTTAGCTAAGGGCTATTCTGCCGATATTTAGACGACATTTCAACTTTCCCAAGAAATGCTAAAGCTACTTAGTTTTTGACATAGATAGTTACAATTTTTAGTCAAGGCTATCTAAGTACTTTTCAGCATCTAATGCTGCCATACAGCCAGTCCCTGCTGAAGTGACTGCTTGGCGATAGATGTGGTCGGCTACATCTCCAGAAGCAAAAACGCCTGGTATACTGGTTGCTGTTGCATTCCCTTCGCTTCCTCCCTTGGTAAAAATATAGCCTTGTTTGCTCATATCTAATTGATCTTTAAAAATTTTTGTATTGGGGTCATGACCAATAGCAATAAAGAGGCCTTCAATATCAATATCAGAGTGGCTTTTAGATTCAACGTGTTTTAAGCGTGCTCCAGTAACACCATGATTATCACCAAGTACTTCATCTAATATCTGATTCCAGGCAATCGATATATTACCCGTTTTAGATTTTTCAATAAGTCGGTTAGAGAGAATTTTTTCAGCACGAAACTGATCACGACGATGCACGATGGTAACATGAGAAGCAATATTGGAAAGGTAGAGAGCTTCTTCAACAGCGGTGTTGCCACCCCCAATCACTGCCACTTTCTTTCCTTTATAGAAAAAGCCATCACAGGTAGCACATGCGGAAACACCTTTACCCATATATTTCTTTTCTGATTCTAGGCCAAGATAACGTGCTGAGGCCCCTGTCGCAATAATCAATGCATTACAGGTATACTCATCTTGTTCTCCTTTAAGAGAAAAAGGGCGACTCATCAAATCAACTTTATTAATTTGATCAAAAGTGATTTTTGTATCAAAACGTTGGGCATGTTTTTCCATTCTTTGCATTAACTCAGGACCTTGTAATCCTTGAACATCGCCTGGCCAATTATCGACATCAGTAGTTGTCATTAACTGACCACCTTGCTCCATGCCAGTAATTAAGTTTAATTCAAGGTTAGCTCGTCGTGCATAAATTGCTGCTGTATATCCAGCAGGTCCGGAGCCTAAAATAATCAGCTGATAGTGTTTTTTCTGATTCATACTCACAATACCAAAAATTTTAGCAATTGGAAAAGTACTATATAATAGCTTTTAGCTTAATAAAAGTCCTATTTTTTAAATTGCAAACTAAGCGCAATGTCCAGCCTCCTTTATATCGCTTTTTATACCGATCCAGACTATAATAAAAGTAGGTTTACCTATTGATTTAAAGGCAACATTTGTGGCCAATAGCAAAAAAATTAGAATCGAAAAAAAAGAAGCATCCTCAATTGTTCTACCTCCTTATTGTCGAATACGAGAAGTTTTATTATTGCTTACTATGACGCTATCTTTCTTTTTATTGCTAGCCTTATTAACCTACCATCGATCAGATCCAGGCTGGTCTCACCTTGTGGCTACCCATAGAATAGCTAATGGAGCTGGTCGAGTAGGGGCATGGATTTCTGATTTTTCGCTTTATCTATTGGGCTATTTATCTTATTTATTTCCTATAACTCTTTCTTATGCGGCATGGCTTTTTTATCATAATTACCATCGAGAAGATCATGATTCAGCACTCACTGCCCCACTTTTAATGGTGAGAGTTATAGGTTTTATTTTAGTTTTGTTCTCTGGCAGCGGTTTTTTAAATTTACATATACAAGTGGATCAAAGCAGATTGCCATTTGATTCAGGTGGTATTCTAGGTCGTATGGTAAGTACGGCAATGTTATCTGCTTTTAATCCATTAGGAGCTGATTTGATCTTGGCTGCAGTATTGCTAATAGGCTTAACTTTGTTTTTTGGTATTTCTTGGTTTCGAATAGTAGAAAAGATCGGAGCTACTTTTATTCTACTATCACAGTGCTTACACCGGTGGTTTAAAGCACATAACTGGAAGTATTCTTTAGAAAAATTTCACTCAACCATTCCAAAAAAAACCTCTAAAGCACCACCCCCTGTTATTGTGAAAAAAAAATCAACTCCAATTATTTCAAAATTTATTCAGTTAGCAAAACCAAAAATAACCTCTTCTAATAAAATTATTGAAGAGCATGTTAATAAGTCTGTAAAAACAACAACACCTCGTTATTCAAAATCAATGTTGATGCCAAAATTAGAGCTATTAGATGCTCCATCGCGTGATGAGGTTCTTGGTTTAAGTACAAGAGAGTTAGAAGCTCGATCTACTGAAGTGGAAGCACGGCTTGCAGATTTTGGTGTTCAAACTCAAGTGGTTGCTGTACATCCAGGGCCTGTAGTAACACGCTTTGAACTACAACTAGCAGCAGGGACAAAAGTGAGTAAAATTACAACACTTGCAAAAGATCTGGCTCGTTCGTTATCAGTAATTAGTGTGCGAGTTGTTGAAGTGATTCCAGGTAAATCAGTGATAGGGATTGAATTACCTAATGAAAATCGAGCAGTGGTGAGCTTACAAGAGGTGCTATCGACAACACAATATCAAAATGCAAGATCACCACTTACCTTAGCATTAGGTAAAGACATTGCAGGGCATCCTGTAGTAGTGGATCTTGCCAAAATGCCTCATTTGTTAGTAGCAGGTACAACAGGTTCAGGCAAATCAGTGTGTTTGAATGCAATGTTGATGAGTTTACTTTACAAATCAACGCCAAAACAACTCAGGCTTATTTTGATTGATCCTAAAATGTTGGAATTGGCCGTCTATGATGGTATTGCCCATCTATTAACACCTGTTGTGACAGATATGAAAGATGCTGCTACTGCTCTACGCTGGTGTGTTGTTGAAATGGAGCGACGGTATCGATTAATGGCATCACTGGGGGTACGCAATATTACAGGCTATAATGAAAAAGTACGTATAGCGAAAGAAAAAGGTAGGCCTCTTCTGGATCCCTTAATGTCAGAGAATGACACTCAGCAAGAATTACAGACTTTACCTAACATTGTGGTCTTAGCTGATGAGTTTGCTGATATGATGGTCGTTGTTGGTAAAAAGGTAGAAACCTTGATTGCACGGCTTGCTCAAAAAGCGCGCGCTGCTGGCGTGCATTTAATTTTTGCCACACAACGCCCCTCTGTTGATGTAATTACTGGTTTGATTAAAGCTAATATTCCAACACGTATTGCATTTCAAGTATCTTCAAAAGTAGACTCTCGTACTATATTAGATCAACAAGGTGCAGAACAACTATTAGGTCATGGTGATATGTTATATTTACCTCCAGGGTCAGGCGTTCCTGTTCGAGTTCATGGTGCATTTGTTGATGATGATGAGGTCCATCGTGTCGTCAAATACTTAAAAGAGAAAGGGCAGCCAGACTATTTAGAGGAAATATTAAGTGGTGATTCTGCTGTGGCTGATCCGAGTGGCTATGTACAGGCGACGATGGGAGTAGTAGAAGATAGTGAACAAGATTCACTGTATGATGAGGCTGTTGACTTTGTAATTAAAGCACATCGTGTTTCTGTTTCAAGCATTCAGCGTCAGTTCAAAATTGGTTATAACCGAGCTGCACGCATTGTTGATGCTATGGAAGCAGCGGGTGTGGTTAGCCCTATGGAAAGTAATGGTCAGCGTGAAGTGCTTGTACCAGCACCTCGAGAATAGGGAGCACAGTAGTGACACGATTTTTGCAATATTTTATGTTCCTTTTTTTGTTCTCAAAAGTAGCTTGGGCACATTCAGTTCATGCAGAAAAAGATTTACTGTCTCTATTAAGTCAGTATAAAACTTATAAAGCACAATTTATTCAAAAAACTTATTGGAATAATCATCAACCTATACAAGTTCAGTCTGGATTCTTATATATACAACGTCCGGGAAAATTTCGCTGGGAAATCAGCAGACCTTCAAGACAGGTTATTATTGCAAATCAATCTTTTTTGTGGATCTATGATATGGATCTAAAGCAGGTGACCAAAGAGAAAGTGAATCAACACTCAAATAATATAGCTGTTTTATTCAGTGGCCATCTAAACTCATTAATTAAGCATTATGATATTACAAAAATTAACTACCATAAAAACATCTGGTATCAATTAAAGCCACGTTCTTCTCAAGCTAGCTTTATTTTAATTTGTATGCGATTTTCAAAAAATTATTTAGTGGCTGTATGGGTAGAAAATAGTCTAGGGCAAAAAAGTAGCTTTCAATTTTCAAATATACAGTTAAATCAACCATTGAATGCATCCCTTTTTAATTTTAAACCACCTAAAGATGTTGATATTTTGCAGTGACAGTGGTTGTAAACTCAGTAGAAAAAGCCAAAAATGAAAGCTTTCTATCTTTTTTATGGTAGTATAAGCATTTATTTCTCTTTAAAATAGTTAAATATGTTAGACTCTAAATTATTACGTAGTAATCCAATAACCGTTGCTAAACAGCTAAAAAGGCGTGGTTTTGATTTAGATCTGGATACGCTTGCTGCCTTAGATTCTCAGCATCGTGCTCTACAGAACCAAACGCAAGCATTGCAAACTCAGCGCAATCAATTGTCAAAAGCAATTGGGCAAGCTAAAGCAAGCCAAAAAGATACTAGTAAGTTGGTACTGCAAGTTAATAAAATTAATGAAGTGCTGAAAAAAAATCAATCATTACTTAATGAGCTAAGTGCTTCTTTGTTAGATTTTCAATTAGCTATTCCAAACTTACTTAACAGCACAGTTCCTAATGGTCAAAGTGAGCAAGATAACCAAGAAATAAAAAAGTGGGGGCAGTCACAACCCTTTGACTTTAATGTTAAAGATCATATTGAATTAGGTCAGACCTTAGGTCAGCTTGATTTTGAAGCAGCAGCTAAAATGTCAGGATCACGTTTTGTTGTTTTACATCATAATTTAGCAAGATTAGAACGTGCTCTTGCTCAGTTTATGTTGGACTTGCACGTAACCGAGCATGGTTATCAAGAAGTCTCTGTTCCCTTTTTAGTACATTCAAAAGCTTTATATGGTACTGGTCAATTACCAAAATTTAGAGAAGAACAGTTTCAAATAGCTGGAGAATGGGATCTTCACTTAATTCCAACGGCTGAAGTTTCTTTAGTTAATTTAGTGCGAGATTCTATTATTGAAGCTGATGCCTTACCGTTAAAGTACGTGACACAGACGCCTTGTTTTCGTAGTGAGGCAGGCTCTTATGGGAAAGATGTGCGAGGAATGATTCGTCAGCATCAGTTTCAAAAGGTAGAAATAGTTCAATTAGTAGAACCTAAGACAGCCTATAGGGTACATGAGGAAATGTTGAGTCATGCAGAAAAAGTGCTTCAATTATTGGAGTTGCCTTATCGAGTCGTTCTATTATGCTCTGGTGATACTGGTTTTTCTGCTGCTAAGACCTATGATTTAGAAGTATGGTTACCAGGACAAAATCTCTATCGTGAGATTTCTTCTGTTAGTTGTTGTGAAGCATTCCAAGCACGTAGAATAAAGGCTCGTTATCGTTCTGCTTGTGGTAAGCCAGAGCTATTATATACTCTGAATGGATCTGGTCTAGCTGTAGGTCGAGCACTCATTGCTGTTATGGAAAATTATCAAGATGCGCTAGGGCGCATTCACGTTCCAAAAGCATTAAAGCCTTATATGGGAAATGTGGATATTATTGCTTAATATTGAGCCTTTAATTGCCTTCGATACCCAAACTGCGTAATGCTATTTGAATTTGTTTTAATAAACTCGATTCAGCATCAACGTGTGAGAGCATATTTTCTTCTTCAGCAATAGAAAGTTCACGAGTACTATATTCCCACTGTTTTAGAATTTTAATCTTTTCTTCTTTAGATAAAGTAGTATCTACTAAAATTTGATTTGGTTTATCAAAGCAACTTTTAGGATCACGCATAGCCTGTTTAAAATCTGTCATTATGAAATCTCCTTAAACATTGATATTTTAAAATGGCTATAGAGCTAACGTGAAATATATTCATTATATTTCACGTTAGCTTCTTACTAAATTATATATCGCTTGTACCTATAGAAGCGAGTTTTAATCCCTTAAACTATGTTAACATCGTGATCTTCTGCAGGCGCATAAGCAAATAAGGTACTGCTCCCTTTTGTTAAATGGATCAGTTGAGCTGATTGTTCAGGGTTTACAGCAAAGCATCCCCAACTGCGGCCAGCCATCCCTGTTTTTTTAATATAACTCGGAGTTACATAGTGTGATGGATGAATAACAATATCCCGGGATAATACATTATCATTAATGCCTTTTTCTAAGCCTATAAGACGTTCAGATTGACCGTGTGTACCATTATAAACGTTTCCTGTGACATAAACGCCTAAACTTGATGCTTTGGAACCTGGCGTATTTGAGAAATGGGTTGCATATTTTACACCGGAATTTCTACCTTGAGCTGTATATATATTTAACAAAACTTGCTTTGTCTTTGGGTTAATGACCCAAAGACGTTTTTTATTAGAAGGCAATGTAAAATCAACAATAGTGAGTACTTTCTTATTATGCACTTTACCAGTAGAGAGTGCCCATTGATACGCTTTAAGCGATTGCTTTAAAACTTTTGGATTCAAAGGTTGTTGTGCAGAGCTGTTATTGTGGCTATGCAAAGCATAAGAACTGCCAGAAATTATAAGTGTTAAAGGTGCTAAAGATGCCAATAGGGTGGAGATTTTTAACTGCTTTTGCTTTAAATAATTCTTCATAAAATACCTCTGTGACCTTAGACTTGCTACTACTATATCGAATTGATCAAAGTATGTACAGATATTTGCTTAAATTACTGTAGTATTTTAGCTATTTTTCATTTAAAACAAAAAGTTAAGTACACTATATAAATTTTTAAATAATATCAATTAGTTACCGTAAGTGTTTGAATTTTAATTAAGCTCTATTCTCATTGCCTGTAAAAAAACTGAGGATTCTAAGTAAGCTAACAAAGAGATTAAATATAGCAATGTAAAGACTGATAGTGGCCATAATGCAGTTACGCTCACCGCCTTGAATAATTTGGCTGGTTGTATAGAGAATAAAGCCCGATGAGATGAGTACAAAAGCCCCAGAAATAAGTAAATTTAACATAGGGATATTAAATAAAAGACTTGCAATACCTGCTAAAAATGCGGCTGCTATAGCTACTGTTAAAAAACCACCCATGTAACTGAAATCTTTTTTAGATAAAAGCACATAGCTTGATAAAATTAAAAAAATGACTCCAGTAGCTCCTAAAGAGGTCATAACAATTTGCGAGCCGTTGGTAACACTATGAAAATAAAAGTTAATGATTGGCCCCAAGGTATAGCCCATAAAGCCTGTATATAAAAAAATTGCCAATATTCCCCATCTACTTTTACGTAATGAGATGGTCAAAAAGTACAAAGATAACATACCTACAATAAGAGAAAATATTCCAAAAGCAGGAGCATTAGTAGTAATAGCAACATAAGCCATAGCGGCACTAAATAACAAAGTGAGGCTGAGTAACAAATAAGTCTTTTTTAGTACACGATTGACTGTAATTGTGGCTTCATAAGGCCTGCTGACGATTGTGGGTTGCATATACAGTGCTCCTTCAAGTAATTTTTAACTTTTATAAGCTCAAATTATATCAAAAAAGTACAAGCTGTTTCTATTTTATATTTTCAAAGATATACTACAAGCAAGGAATGGTGAAGTTAAATAAGGCTACTACTATTGCCGCTAACATGTTATGTTTATGTCAGTTTTTAGGAGAGATGGCAGAGCGGTCGAATGCGGCGGTCTTGAAAACCGTTGAGGGTAACTCCCTCCCAGGGTTCGAATCCCTGTCTCTCCGCCAAATGAATAAGTGAGTATCAATTTTGAGTCAAAATACAATAAATGTGATGTTAGTTGATGACCATGATTTGGTTCGTACAGGAATCAGACGAATACTAAGCGATGTTTCTGGAATCAAAGTAGTTGCTGAGGCTAATTCAGGTGAAGAGGCAGTTAAATTAGGTCGTAAATTAAAACCTCAGGTAGTTTTAATGGATATCAAGATGCCTGGTATTGGTGGTTTTGAAGCAACACGAAAGTTGATTAGAATGGATCCTGACATTAAAGTATTAATCGTTACTATTTGTAATAATGATTTGTATCCAGCACGATTACTACAAGTAGGTGCTTCAGGTTATTTGACTAAGGGAGCGACAATAGAAGAAATGGTGCAAGCTATTCGAGCTGTTTATTCTGGGCAACGTTATATCAGCCCTGAAATTGCAAGCCGTCTGGCATTTAAACATGTGAGTGATACAGAAGAATCTCCATTTGAAGCTTTATCAGAAAGAGAGTTGCAAGTTATGCTCATGATCACTATGGGTATGAAAGTGCAAGAAATCGCTGATAAATTATGCCTTAGCTCAAAGACAGTCAATAGCTATCGTTACCGCATTTTTGAAAAGCTAAAAATTAAAAATGATGTTGGGCTAACTTTGCTAGCTATTCGTCATAATTTAGTAGAATCAGAAGATATTAAAATTGGGAAAGGATGATTGATGCTAAAACGTTTCTCGCTAGTGTTTCAACAAAACCAGGAGTCTACCGCATGCTTAATGCAAAAGGCCAGATTCTTTATGTTGGCAAAGCACGAAATTTACAACATCGATTAAAAAGTTATTTTCATAAACAAATTAATAGTCCTAAAACAACTGCTTTAATGTCTCAAGTTCAAGATATTGAGATTACGATCACAGTCAGTGAAAATGAGGCTTTATTACTTGAATCTTGTATTATTAAAGAACACCATCCACGTTATAACGTTCTTATGCGTGATGATAAATCATATCCCTATTTGTTTTTATCGACTAAAGATAAATTTCCGCGTCTTGACTATCATAGGGGGATAAAACGCAAGCTAGGGCGTTATTTTGGCCCTTACCCCAATGCAGGTTCAGTTCGTGATAATCTCGCATTAATTCAAAAGCTGTTTCAATTACGACAATGCAAAGAGCCTTTTTTCCGTAATCGTAGTCGTCCTTGTCTACAGTATCAAATTAAACGTTGTACTGCACCTTGTGTAGGTCTTGTAGATCAAACAAAATATCATGAACAAGTAGATCATACACTTTTATTTCTTGAAGGTAAAAATTCTGTTGTTATAGAGCAGCTGGCAAAAAAAATGGACCAGGCTTCTTATATTAAAGACTACGAGCTTGCTGCTCGATATCGTGATCAAATTCGTCAGTTAAGACACTTACAGTCTCAACAGTCGCTTGCAGGAGATCAGAATAACATAGATATTATTGCCATTTTGCAGCAACAGCAGCAAACAGTGATTGCGATGGTTTTTATTCGAAGTGGTCGCGCTATTGGGCATAAGCTTTTTTTTCCTAAAGTGCCTAAAAATACTTCCGATGATACGATTCTTATGGAATTTTTGCCGCAGTATTATTTAAGTCCATTGCGAGGTCAGGAAAAAATTGATGAAGTCGTTGTTAATATAAAATTAGCAGACAAATACTGGTTACAAAATGCGCTTCAAGAAAAACTGAGCAAGATTACAGATATTCAAAAAAAAGCTTATCGACAATGGTTATTGATGGCAAAAACCAATGCACAGTATAGTCTTGCACAGCATTTAGTTGAAAAAAATAACCCTCCTGCTCAATTGAAGGCATTGCAGAGGGCATTAAAGCTACCTGATCCGATTCAAAGAGTTGAATGTTTTGATGTGAGTCATACCCAGGGTGAGGCAACAGTGGCCTCTTGTGTTGTATATGGACCTGAAGGTGCCGCTAATAAAGAATATCGGCGTTTCAATATCAAAAACATAAAAAAAGGGGATGACTATGCCGCTATGCACCAGGCTTTAAAACGACATTATACCAGTTTAAAAAAGAATGAGGCTTTGTTGCCTGATTTAGTAATCATTGATGGGGGGTTGGGGCAATTAAAAGAGGCTGCTTCTGTTTTTGAAGAGTTACAAATTACTGGCGTTGACTTGATTGCTGTGGCAAAAGGTCGGTCTAGAAAAGTGGGATTGGAGAAAATCTATATCTTAGGATCTCATCTGCCTATTTGCTTAAAAAAAGAGGATTTAGCATTCCATTTGATACAATTTATTCGTGATGAGTCACATCGATTTGCAATTAATGCTCACAGGGCTTGGCAAAAAAAAATGAGTATACAATCTCCCTTAGAGTTTATTGAAGGAATTGGGGCTACACGTCGTCGTCATTTATTACGCCATTTTGGAGGGCTCCAAGCTTTGCGTAAGGCAAGCATTGAAGAGATTGCACAGATTCCAGGCATTAGCTTTCAACTGGCAGAAAGAGTCTATGATGCTTTGCGCTAATGCTTTCCTTGTCGTAGAATTCATAGCATGAACATTCCAATTAGTGTCACACTCTTACGTATTGCAGCGGTACCTCTTGTTATTGTTTTCTATTTAATGCCTTTTCATTGGGCACATGTAGCAGCCGCTATTCTCTTTCTAATTGCTGCACTAAGCGATTGGTTAGATGGTTTTTTAGCGCGTAGCTTAAAGCAAACGACTCAATTTGGTGCATTTTTAGATCCAGTTGCTGATAAATTGCTCATTAGCATTTCGCTGGTTTTTATACTGGGAAAATATCCAATAATGGGGTTTGCAATACCTATTGCGATTATCATTGGTCGTGAAATCATCATATCTGCACTAAGAGAGTGGATGGCTGAACTTGGTAAACGTGCCGGTGTGCAAGTGACCTATCTTGGAAAAATTAAAACAGTTCTACAAATGTCAGCAATTTTCACCTTACTTTGGTATACACCCAGTACTTCATCAGCCCTATTGAAATGGCTAGGACCTATTTTATTGTGGGCAGCTGCTGTTTTGACTATTTGGTCTATGATAGTTTATGTTAAGCTTGCATGGCCTAACTTGACTTTATCTAAAGAAACGGAATAATAGCTAACCTAGTTGCTTTAAGCGGGAATAGCTCAGTTGGTAGAGTACAACCTTGCCAAGGTTGGGGTCGCGAGTTCGAGTCTCGTTTCCCGCTCCAGAATTGCTTAATATCAAGTTGGAGTGATAAAAGGAGTAGAGGGTTTTAGGGTATGGTATGCAGGTGAGCTAAAGAGTGTCTGAGTATTTCGAGTGATTCTATTACAAGTTCTTTTGTCTTGTTTTTCAGCAGTTTTTAATTCACTTGTTTGATTAGTAAGCGATAAAATTTCACTAAAGAGTACCTTTATAGTTTCTAAGATTCTTTGGAGTAAGTTCTGATTTGCAAGCTGAAAAAGAGTTATATGATTTTCACTAAGCATATTAAATTTTTTTTTAAAATTTAATAAATCATCTTGCATTAATTTAATATTAATTTTGATATGATTTTTATAATTTTCTATAAGCTCCTCACTTGTATAAAGCATCATATCTTTTTTCTTTGATATTGCTATTTTTATTGAATATTGAGCAGAAATAAGATCGTTGATAATAGCATTTATCAGATTTTTATTTTTTAAATCAATGTTGATGCTATTATTTAAAGTCTGAAAGTCTTGCGTTAATTTAGATAGTGTCAATTGAAGCGCTTTTAGTTCAGTTAAACTAATGTCTTTTGGGTCGTTATTTTTTTCTGCCACATCGTTATTTTTTTCTGCCACAGAGCGCCCCTCTGTATTAGGGCTTTTCTTACTAAATTTATGATAACTTACTTTAGTTAAAAAATATTAAATTTTAAATATCTATTTGTAACAGTTTGTATCTCTTCCTGAGCTAAGTTGACTTTTGTTAAGAGAATGAGCACTCAGATTTTAAGGAATAAGAGCGTTGTTTTTTTGTTAAAGATTGTCTATTATCGCCCTTTGTTGTGATGATAAACTAAAGAGTTGCCTATAAAATAAGTTTAAAATGATAGACATATTTTTATGTAGTTTTTTGATTTTACTGTATTATATTGCACTAGAGCAGGGCCTTGCCAAGCTTGAAATTGCGAGTTTGAGTCTTTTTCCCGCTCTAATAGATATAAGATGGCTGGGTGGCAGAGTGGTTATGCAGCGGCCTGCAAAGCCGTGGACGCCGGTTCGAGTCCGGCCTCAGCCTTTTTAGTTGTGAAAGTGTTGATTCAATTTTTAACTCAGATGTGAAAAAAATTGAAACTAATGCCCAGGTGGCGAAATTGGTAGACGCAAGGGACTTAAAATCCCTCGGGAGTTAAATCCCATGCCGGTTCGAGTCCGGCCCTGGGCACCAGAATTTTAATATAAATCAATTAGTTGAAGCGAAATTTTCCGCCGCAAGAGGTGGTCATTTTTTGATGGGTGGAAAATAGTTGGAAAATTCATCCTCAGTTGATAGTAAAAAAACAAGTAATTCCCATCAATACCCTTCGAAGCAATTGAGGGGCTTTAACGTGCTTTCTGGCTGATTAGAACCGTGACTATTGGTCTGACATCTTATTGAAAAGATCCCTTTTTAAGCTCGCTTAAGGTTGGCAATAATTGAGACACTTCAACGTTTAGGGCAATGGCAATCTTGATGAGGTTTAGCACTGAGATGTTTTGCTCTCCTCCCTCAATTCGGCCATAAAATGAACGACCCATATCAATGTGAATGGCGAAATTTATGTTGATAGTGAAGCGGGAAAAGGATCAACGTTCACTTATGTTATTGGGGTAGCGACCCCATTGGTGTCAAAATTTACTGTTTGTGAATAGCAGATTGATGATGCCAGTAGCAGCAGACCCAATATAGGGCTAAAAAGAGATTCGGGTATATTTACCCAGGATTCTGGACAGACTTTTTATTGATAATACTATTCAACGTGAGTTCGACCTAACTCACGTTGAATACGTTGCTTGCGGCACTGACATTTAGCTACGCCAGTCAATTGTTTAGCTTCGCGGTGAAACTCCTCAACACACCATCGGATGTTATACACATTTTGTATAGCCTCAGCGGTTAATTGAGATTTATCGTTAGTGACAATAAAGTCCGTTCGGCAGGTAGAGGCCGTAATGCGGTAAAGTTGCACATGAAAATCATTAGGAAATTTATTCAGATGCACTGTCTTTCCCTGTGCGAGTGAGGTTTGATCCCAGGAGAGTTTTGAAGTAGGTATATGATGATAATCTTGCTCAGTTTCGCTCACCAAGCGATTAGCTTTGATAGGACAATAAAATAGTTTACCCAGCGCATCAATCGTTAACATTACTTTATGGGTGGCATACCAGCTATCCATAAGAACACCTTTGTAAGGTAATTGCTTTTGATAATGAATATTACGCTGCATATCAAATAAATGGTCAAGCTTGCTCTTACCGTCTTGTTCTGGCGCATAAATACGATAATCAATCACCCAAAACTGCTCAGTCTCCGGATTGACATAAATTGCATTGACCACACCTATGCCATTAATAACCTCTTGGCTATTACCACTATATTGATAACGTGCTAAATCAATCGCCTTAGCATAGCTCTTATCTAGTACAGTATCATCGTAAACGATAAAGCCATTTTCACTCCACACTACCTGATGTTTTGCATGTTCCCACAGCATTCTTGGGGATAACTTCTCACTAGCAAGATAACGATTATAGGAGTCGTGACTAATACCTTCCTTATATTTGGCTACATAGGTTAATGTATAGTTGGTTTGGCTAGAGAGTAAGTATTGACAATAATCAATACGATTGACTTTTCTTCTACGTGACATCTCTTTAGGCATCTCTTTCATTATTTTCGACATCTTAAACAATTAGTGAAAAAATAATAAGTAAAATTCACTCAATTCATCCTTTCGCGTAAGTCCTATCAGGTAAAAAGTTACAAGAGAGTTCAGAGCCTTTTGATCTCAAGGCACTCGTGCAACGAGTGCTGCAATTGGTCAAACCGATAGCACTTGAAAAAGAAATTCACTGCTCCATAGAAATAGAGGAGTCAGTTTCTCACTATATCATTGGTTTACCACACCCACTCAGTCGAACTCTACTGAACATTGTCAATAATGCCTTGAAGTTTACGAAGCAGGGTTCAGTGAAAATTCACATTGATTTAGTCGAGGAAGAGGATAAAAAACCCGTGACTCATGTACCAGGTGATCAAATCACCTTACGCCTTCGAGTGACTGATACGGGTATAGGTATCCCTAAAGATAAGTTTGAGGCGATCTTTGAACCTTTTACGCTTTTGACACCTGCCTACAGAGGGCTTTATCAAGGGTCTGGTTTAGGTTTGTATGCCGTAAAACAATATAAAGAAAAAAGCTATGGTACTTCTAGTGGAAGATCACTGGTTAATTGCAGAGGCAAATCAATTTTATTTGCAACAGATTGGCTGTGCTGTGGATATTGCTGCTACAGGTCAATTAGCCACGAGTTTCGCATTTGCCTAAGTTTCACTCAATAAACACTGCATCCGGATAGAAATTGCTTGTTTAATTACTCGCCAGTTTTGTTCGTAAAAAGTTAACTTTTCCAAACATCGTCGTCGATGCTGACTAAACCAAGCAGCAATTGCTAAGCCAATATGATTTCTCTGCGCTCGACCATTTCGGGCCTGACAACGCTCAATACCACAGGTTTGCTTTAATTCACGGTGATAGACTTCCACTGACCAGCGTGCTTTTATGATGGTTGCCACTTGATCGCGTGTTGGCGATTCCAGGTTGGTGGCAATGTAATCCGTGCGCCTATTACTTGCGACAAACCGAAATACCCAAACCCATCCATAACCCCGCAGATGCACCTTTAATCCTTCATCGGGAATATCCAAGTCGGCTAATGAAATATTTCTATTAACTTTGCGATTTTTCCTTAATCCAGTGACCCAATACCAACCCATACTGCGAATGGTTTTTAGGTTGGTTAAGCTTGAGTACCAGGAGTCCATAACAACGGCATTGGGACAAATACCCCTGTTTTTAGCAAGCTTTAACATCTCACAAAAATGTGAGTTTTTTGTTTTCCCATCTGTTGGTTTATCATAAATACGATAATCAATTGGAACCGAGGCGCTTGATTCAAGCCCATGCCAAAGCAAGTTCACCAAACCAATTCCAGCAATGACATCATGTGCGTTACCTGAATATTGGTAGTGAACTAAATCAATTTTTTTACTTCGATGTTTAGATAAAACAGAATCGTCGGCAATCAGCAAACATGGCTCTTCGTCTTGGATAAAATCCTTGGCTTCCTGCCAAATTTCACGTGGTCGAAAATGTGCGCTTTGCAACCAGCGGCTCACGCTATCGTGTGAAAAACTTTTTGGAGAAACTTCTGATAATGCAAGGCCAGAATAGCGAATACTGCTCGCCTGCAAAAACGTTTTGTAAATTTCTTTTGTGCACTTATGCTTCGACATCCTTGCCCAACCCTCAAATGAAAATTGCAAGATTATCTCAATTTACGCAAATGCGAAACTCGTGTTAGCTTTAGATCAGGCCGCCCAAAAACACTATGATCTTATTTTTATGGATGTGGGCTTACCCGATAAGCAAGGAACTGAAGTGACCCAAGAGCTGCGTCAGAACGGATGGAAAGGGCCTATTATTGGTTTAACTGGTCATGCTAAAAATCCGGAATATCGTAAAACCTGTTTTGAGGTGGGTATGAATGAGGTGATTGGCAAACCGGCGGATGAGGAACAATTAAAATCGATATTAAAGCACTGGGTTTTTGATAAAAAAGAAAACACCAAGGAGGATAGTCCAAGGTCTGACTTGCCTGTTGTCGATTGGGAAGGGTGCCTTAAGCGTCATCATCGTAATATCGATACGGTGCGTAATGTATTAATGAACTATGCGAAAGAATTAAGGAGTTCACAGCAGCTTATAGAAAAAGCGTATAAGAAACACGATAGCAAAGCACTGTGTACTCACTTGCATCATCAAGAAGGGGCTCTTTGTTATATTAAACTGCCGCAACTGGAATCTGCCTTTAAGGCATTTC
Source organism: Coxiellaceae bacterium (assembly GCA_965214015.1). Classification (GTDB taxonomy): domain Bacteria; phylum Pseudomonadota; class Gammaproteobacteria; order Coxiellales; family Coxiellaceae; genus CBDCAS01. Next base: position 196,967 of record CBDCAS010000021.1, on the reverse strand, counting down.
ATAAAGAGGCGAAACAAATCCCTCAAAACAAAGAGCTGTTGGATGCTACTTATAAAGAATTGCAGCAAGCCACTGAGCCTACCATTCGTGCCTTAGAATCTTTGAAGAAATCCTCTTGATTTATGGTGCCCAATTTGTGCTCAGTGTTGAAAATGGGCAAGGAGGTATTGGTTATTTAATAGTCAGAATCGTTCCTAAAAAAATCATTTTAAATTCATTAAAACAAGAGGTTAGAGAAGTACCTTTCCTAAAAAAATATATATTAAGTCTTTGATTTATATGGAATATATCTTTGATTTTCAGTCCTCTGCTCTACCGACTGAGCTATCTGGCCAAAAAATAAAGACAGATTAAACCTGTTTGAAGAAATTGAGTCAAGACTCTTAGCTTTTTGTATCAACATTAAAAAGAAATTTTTTCATTTCTTCTTCAAGAAACTGTTTTGATTTTGACTCAATTAAGCTCAATCGATACTCATTAATGAGCATGGTCTGATATCCTAACCAGCTTTCCCAGGCTGCTTTAGAAATTTCATTATAAATTCGTTGTCCAAGCTCACCAGGATACGGGATGTCTTCAAACCCTTCAGCTTTCTGTCTCAATTTTTTACAAAAAATGATGCGACTCATCAGATTCTCCATACTTTCCTAATAATTGTTTAACAGGTGCAGCAATACCACCAGGTAAGGATTGGTCTAATTTATACCAGATTAGGGAGTCTGAATCCATTACGGACTTTGAAGATAGAAATATATCAATCAATAGGGGGTTAATTTCTAAAGAGAAGTGGCTGAACTGGTGAATAATAGGCTTCCAGGAACGTTTCAATTTTATCTCTAGCATGAAACGTTTTTGACAATAGTGCTCAACATCCTCATCTATTGCACATTCTGGAAATGCCCACAATCCACCCCAGATACCCATAGGCGGACGTTTTTCTAACAGCAAACAGCCTGCTTCACGTTCCAGTAGCAGAGTATAAATAGATTTCGTTGGTTTTGGACTTTTTCTTTTCTTGCGCGTTGGAAATTCTCTCTCCTGAGATTGCAGATGAGCTTGACATTCATGATTTAATGGGCAAAGGTCACATTTCGGATTATTTTTTACACAAATAGTGGCGCCAAGGTCCATCATAGCTTGATTAAAAAAATGGGTGTCTTTTTGTGGTGTATTATTCTTAGCTATTCTCCATAGTTTTTTATTGATAGTTGTTTTTTCTGGCCATCCTGCAATTGCATAATAGCGTGTCAGTACACGTTTTACATTGCCATCTAAAATAGTAGCTGGTAGTTTCATAGAAAAAGAAGCAATGGCACCTGCTGTTGAGTGACCAATGCCAGGCAACTTAGCTAAAGCGTCAACACTTTTTGGAAAACGACCATGGTAGTAATTGTAAATTATTTGTGCTGTTTTATGAAGATTTCGTGCTCGTGCGTAATAACCTAAACCGGACCAGTGTGATAAAACATAATCAATATCCGCTAATGCTAAAACTTTTAAAGAAGGGAAGGATTTCATAAAACGTCGGTAATAAGGAATAACAGTATTCACTTGTGTCTGTTGCAACATAATTTCTGAGATCCAAACTCGATAAGGTGTTGGTTTTTTTTGCCAAGGTAGATCATGTCGTCCATTCTGATGATACCAGTCTAATAGTTTTTCAGAGAAATTCATAAATTATCAAGCATATTATTAATTTTTTTTGATCCATAAATATGTTTACCAATATTAATTTGAGGTTGGATCATTGGTTTAAATAATGGACCGGTAATTTTTACAGGTATTTTCCAGTTTAATTTTCTTATATAAGTAACAAATAAAGTAGCATTTATTTTTATACTAGGGAGATTAACAATACCTTTTCCTGTTACTTTAATCATATCAGAATCTAAAAGAAAATTATTTAATATTAATTGTCCTTGATTTAAGATAAAACGAGTAGAAATTGTTTTAAAGAGAGTGACAGGGGACTTTTGCAGTGCTGAGTATATTGATTGTTTTTTTAACAATAGAAAACTTATATTAAATCCTTTAATTTTCCCATTAGTAATTTTTAAATGACCTTGGCCATTAAGGTGATTTATCCAGGTATTCATTTTATTATCGTCTATTTTAAAATAAGCTAAAAAATTTAGCTTGCCATCTATCAATTTTTTTCCAGTTAGTATCTCAATAAATGGAGTTGCGTAAATATCCTTCATATTGATGCCTATGTTAACTTGATTTTTTTGATGATTTGTATTGACAACAATATTGCCTTCACTTTCGCCAAAACTACCATGTAATGTGGATTGAAAGTCTCTATTATGAATAGTGAGATTACCACGCATTATAAGGGCAATAGGATAAGGAAAAGAATATCTTATTTGATACCATTTTGTAGCAAACCAAATCTTACTTAGAGTAATAAGTGATTTTTTGGGATCAAATGTTAGATGTGCATCCAATTGCATATCAAAAGATACCTTTGAATCGCTGTTTTTGATTTGAGCGGATCCTGTGATTTGATGACCTAAAGAGTTATAACTATTTGGGCTATTTAAGAAAATGTGCGTTATATGAGTTTTTGATTGTGTTTTTAAATTAATAAAATGAATAGATGAATCACTAATTTGAATCAGAGGAAATTTTATGCTCATCATATTAGAGGAGGTAGGGATATATTGAGTGCTAGCAGTGCCGGGTTTTGTTTTCAGATTTTTTACATGATTCCAATTAGTACTTCCTTTTTTTGTTATGACAAAGTTAACATCCGCTTTTTTTAATAAAATATTAACTAAATCAATTTTCCCATAAAAAAGGCTGATAATTCTTAAACGAGCACTTACTTTACTGATTTTTGCAAGATATGGAAAAGAGGGTGGTGCTTTAAAATTCTTAGGATTATTAATGATAATGTTGGATGCTCTTATAGCTGGCCAAGGAAATATTGATAAGGAAATATTGCCTTTAATGTGAATAATTTGTCCTGTTTTTTCATAAAAAAATCTTGTAACTATTGATGTAATCTCTTTTTCTTTAACAAAGATAAGCAGTAGTGTCATGATAAAGATATACACTACAACCAGTAATCCTATAATTTGTCCCATTAATCTTAGTAATTTTTTCACCAAAAATCCTTTTTTATTGTAGTATTTTTCAAGGCTATTCAGTATCCTAATCGATCAATGCGCAAGATTCTAGACTCACCAATGAAAAGTTATGTTCTAAGACAAGGTCGTATGACATCTGCTCAGCGTCGAGCTCTTGACTGTATTTGGCCAAAGTATGGTTTAGCATTTACCAAGCAATTTATTGATCTTAATCAAGTATTTAACCGAGAAGCAAATTGTATTTTAGAAATTGGTTTTGGTAACGGTGATAGCCTGCTAGAACAGGCTGTTGCTTTGCCTGAATATAATTTTATAGGTATTGAAGTCTACTCGCCAGGTGTTGGTAGATTGCTTGCTGGCATTGAGCGCCTTGGAGTCTCTAATCTTCGTGTTTTTCAACATGATGCTATTGAAGTATTAAGTCAATGTATCCCAGATAATAGATTGGATAAAATTCAGATTTTTTTCCCAGATCCTTGGCCTAAAAAAAAACATTATAAACGTCGCTTAGTTCAACCCATTTTAATTCCTTTAATACTGCGTAAATTAAAGCAAGGAGGTTACCTGCATTGCGCAACAGATTGGGAACATTATGCACAAGAAATGATGACTACTTTGTCTACGGAACATAGATTAACTAATATTGCTGGAACATTTACATTTCATGATAACCCTTATTCATTTCGTACATTAACAAAATTTGAGCAGCGTGGATTAAAATTACAACATACTATTAGAGATTTAATATTTAAAAAAACATAATATTTTTCTTAAACGTACATAAAATATTCTCGTAAAGAGAATTTATTTATTAGGAATAAATTATAACTTATTGTATATATTTGATTTTTGTGTATAATCAAGTGATTTCTAGATAATATATGTAATTTCTTGACATAAACAATACAATATGACAATATTCGCTAACATTTTGTGTTAATTAACTAAAAATAAAGAGAATAATTATGAATAAAGTTTTTGTTGCCTTAGCTGGTGCTTCTGCTTTAGTAGTGAGTACAGCTGGTCTTGCTGGCGGCCCGACAACAGCTGCTAATGCACCTGTTGATCATTCTGCTGGTTTTTATGTCAATGGTAATGCTGGTTATGGGCATGTTGATACGCCAAATATCGTAGATAAAGACCTTAAGTTCAGCCGTAACAGTTTTGCATGGTCAGGCAATGTTGGTTATCAATTTAATCCCTACATTGCTGTTGAAGCTGGTTATATGGCCTTGCCATACACTAAAGCAAAAAGTAAATCTTTTGATACTGTAAATCTTGCAACTAATAGTACTGTGAAAGGTAAAACAGATGCAATTACAGTAGCAGCTAAAGGCATTTACCCAATTAATCAACAGGTTGATCTTTTTGGTAAAGCAGGCTTAGCTTATTTATCACGAACAGCAGTAGTTAATGTTAATGGAAATGTGACTTCAACAAAAATTAAAGGAAACCACATTACACCATTATTTGGGTTAGGTGTTGATTATAACTTGACTCAAAATTGGGCAGTTAACGTGCAAGGTGTTACTACCCTTAAAAGTGGTGATGGATTCCCTGCAACTTATACTGCATTAGCTGGTTTAACTTATAAATTTAGCTAATTAAATATATTTGCTTGTTAAAAAAGGCAGCATACGCTGCCTTTTTTAATGCTTAAAATTGTATATTTGACACATAATATACATTATGAAATAATCCTAAAGCTTTGCTTTAATTTTTAAGGGCTTTCAATGAAAAAGACATTGAAATTAATAATAAGTAGCTTAGTAATACTGATGCCAGTGTCCACTATATTGGCAATAGAAGAAAATTATACAGTAGCTTTGGAAAATACAAAAGAAACTACTTCTTCAGAATCAAGTTTGAACACTACAGCCAATCATCATTTTTATATTAATGGTGATATCGGGTATGGCCATATCAATATTAGTCATTTGAAACCTATTCTTGGTATTAAAGTAAAAGAAGATAATTCTTTTATTGGCTCGTTTAATATTGGTTACCAGTTTAATCAATATTTTGCCCTTGAAACAGGTTACATTATACTGCCTAATATAAAATATTCAGGGTTTGGTACAGTACAAAATGTTCCTTTTTCTTTTGATACAAAGACTAACTTATACGCAATTACACTTGCCCTAAAAGGTATATATCCATTTAACAATCGCTTTGGCCTTTTTGCCAAGGCAGGACTTGCTTATGAAAATGCCTCAAATTCTGCTACTTTTGTAATATCTGGTATGCCAAAAGGAGGGGAGAGTAGCATGTTAACTAATCAAAGCCAGATAGCTGCTTATTTTGCATTAGGTATGGAATATACACTAGCACTCAATTGGGTTACTGATATTCAAGCAGCTGTAATTCCTTCTGCTGGTCATTTTCCAGTGACTTGGATGGGTTTAATTGGCGTTAGTTATAAGTTTAGTATTTAGTCTAACAGGTTTATAGCAAGTCTGTTTGCTAATTATCTTTTCTTTACTTGTTTGAATAATTTACCTAAAATTGTTAGCTTTATCATCAACTAAGGTATTTTCATGCAAATTGCTAACCATCTAATGTCTATTATTATTGTTATTTCATCGTTATTGTTTTTAGTGTTCTTATTTTGCGGTTATCGAACCTTAAAAAAAGGGTCTGGACGCAAGCAAATTTATATTGGTAATCTCCCATATCAAGCAAGTAAGCATGACTTGCAACAATGCTTTTCCAAGCATGGTCATATCAAAGATATAAGAATTGTTAAAGATCGTCGAACAGGGCGTTCAAAAGGTTATGCATTTATAACTTTCTCAAATCCGCGAGAAGCTAAAAAAGCATTAACAGCTCATGGTAAAGAGTTACTTGGACGTAGCCTTGTTGTTCATGTTGCAAAAGCACGTTGAAGAGATAATTTATTATATATGAAACTAGGTTTATGAAAGCATTATCTATTAAAAATCTTTCTAAAACTTATTCAAATGGTACTGATGCCCTTAAATCAGTGAGCTTTGATATTGATCAGGGTGATTTTTTTGCTTTACTGGGCCCCAATGGAGCTGGTAAATCCACTTTGATCGGCATTCTAACTTCGCTAGTTCGTAAAACAATGGGAACTATTAAAATTTCTGGATTTGATATTGATCAAAATTTTGAAGCAGCAAAAGAATGTATTGGTGTTGTTCCACAAGAATTTAATTTCAATGTTTTTGACAAAGTGATTAACATTATTATAAATCAAGCTGGCTATTATGGTATTTCTCGTAAAATAGCTAAAGAAGGAGCTGAGTATTATTTGCATCAGTTAGACCTTTGGAATAAACGAAATGAAATTTCTCGTAATTTATCAGGTGGTATGAAGCGTCGTATGATGATTGCGCGTGCGCTAATTCATCAGCCTAAAGTGCTTATTCTAGATGAGCCAACAGCTGGAGTAGATATTAAAATTCGGCGTTCAATGTGGGAGTTTATGCAGAATATCAATGCTCAAGGTATTACTATTATTTTAACAACACATTATCTGGAAGAAGCAGAAAATTTGTGTCGGCACATTGCTATTATTGATCAAGGAACTATTATTGAGAATACATCAATGTATGAGCTGTTAGCGCGCCTGGAGACTGAAAGTTTTATCTTATACCTTACTGACTCTATTAAAAAATTACCAGAAACTCCGGGCTATTCAATAAAACTGCTTGGACCTAAGATGATTGAAGTTGCTCTACCAAAAAAGCAAAATATTAGTGATTTATTCAATATATTAAATAAACAAGGCATTACAATTTCACGATTAAGAAATAAGAGCAACCGTTTAGAAGAACTATTCATTCAATTAACACAGTGTAAACTCAAAGAAAATGAACTTTAAAGCTATCAGAGTATCACTTTATACTATGGTTCGATTTGAAATCACTCGTGTTTTTAGGTTGTGGGCACAAACTTTACTACCATCAATAATAACAACTGCCTTGTATTATGTGATTTTTGGTCATGTTATTGGCAGTCGTATAGGTTTAATCCATGGTTATCGTTATATTCAGTTTATAGCTCCGGGCCTGATTATGATGCAAATTATTATGAGTGCTTATAATGGTGCCGTTTCTTCATTTTTTATTGCTAAGTTTCATCGAAATATCGAAGAAATACTAGTCTCACCCATGAGTAATGTGGTTATTCTTTTAGGCTTTATATCAGGAAGTATTCTGCGAGGTCTTCTTGTAGGAAGTTTCGTTTCATTAGTATCCATACTATTTACTCATATACATATCTATTCTATTGGATTAATTTTTCTCTCAGCCTTGCTTGCTTCCTGCATTTTCTCTCTTGCTGGATTGATTAATGCTATTTATGCTAGAACGTTTGATGATATTGCTCTTATCCCTACTTTTATACTCACACCCCTTACTTATCTAGGAGGTGTATTTTATTCTATAAAGCTACTGCCCAATTTTTGGCAAAAAATATCGAACCTCAATCCTATTGTTTATATCATTAGTACATTCCGTTATGGTTTTTTGCACCAATCAGATAGTCACATTGTAGGATCTTATATTTTTATGATTTCATTGGTTATTTTTTTATTTGTGTGGGCCAATTTTTTATTCAAAAATGCCCCCAGCTTAAGGCAATAAACTATTTGTATTCTCTGTATTTCCGCCTGTTTCTTTAACAAAATGCATAATAATTAAGCAAATAATCAAGGAAATAGGAATAATGGATAAAGCAAAAGTAAAGTTACTTGCTGAGTAATTTTTTACAGCTCCCAAGGCATGGACGCTATGGTGTACAAGGTCGAGTAAATAACCTACTAATGGTTGAAAAATCCATCCCCCCAGCATAGTAAGTGTATTTATGACAGCAACCACTGTTCCTGCAATGCGATCAGGAAAGTTTTCTTTAGCTAATGCAAACACTAAAGGGTGTGTTCCAGTAGCTACCCCAATAAATAAGAAAAATACAAAGAGTAACCACACTGGTAGCAATACATGAAATACAGCGGGGATAAAAATAATAGCACATAACAATATAGCATCGAGTGCAATAGTTAGCTTCATTGGAAAAGTTCGCAGTCCTATTCTATCAGACCAAGCACCTAAGAAAGGCCCAGCAACTACCCAACCCAAGAAAAAAGTTGAAATAAGATATCCCGCTTGTTTTTCATTAAGGTGATAGACAGTTTGCAAATAAGGAATACCCCAGACATCTCCAATAACAGAAGAGGGTAGATAAAATAAACAGCCTACAATACCAATTAACCATATTTGTGGATTACGGAGAATACGCTTTAGCTTATCGATAATGTGGATCAGATCACGAGTATCTTCTTTGTTAAGTTCACGTGATTTTTTGGTTTCTTGTTTATCTCTAAAAACAAAGAAAATGAGCATAGCAACAACGGATCCGGCAATAATAAGAGTAATTACAGAGTGAGCTGTACTATAAGATAAGTTGACTTTGACAAAGATCATATCAGCAACAATAGCACCGACCATACCTAAGGAGTCAGCAATACAAGTAGCTAAACCGAAATGCTTTCTAGGAAGCCAAATAGTAGCTACTTTTAAAGTATAGACATAAGCAAAAGCACTACCGAAGCCAATAATAAACCGGCCAATATAAGCAATGGTAATATCATCGGTGACATGAATAATCAGAAGACCACTGACACAAAGCATACAGGCAGCAAATAAAGTTTTTCGGATACTAAATCGATCGACAATTAAACCAGCAGGTATCTGCATTAAAACATAGGAAGCATAATATAAAGAAGTAAAAAAACCAAATTGAGTGGCATTGATTTGAAAAGTAGAAATAAACTCAGAACGCATTGTGCTGGGAAAAACACGGAGAATAATTTCATAAAAATAATAAAGGCCAACAATGCTCCAAATAATCCATGGAATCCAATGTACTAAGGAGTTCTTTTTAATGCTCAAATAACTTGGTTTAAGCTTAGTAGAATTTGGTCGCTTTTCTTCAAACATAAACATCCTCTTTGAACTAATCAATTTAGGTCAGCTATTTTAACAAAACACATGGTAAACACCTAGGTAAATGCTCTTTTTTTAGTACATCTGTATTTTACTGTACATACCATTGACTTTTTGTTTAAAAGCACGCTTATTGGTAAACTACGGACATTTAGAAGTATTTAATCCACTTTAATAAATAAGGATCTAACCTATGCTTATTAAACCAAAGTTTCGCGGCTTTATTTGTACAGCAGCACATCCTAAAGGATGCTATCAAGCGGTAGAGAAACAAATTGAATATGTTAGATCACAGGAAAGTTTTAAAGGCCCGCAGACTGTTTTAATTATTGGTGCATCTACAGGCTATGGCTTAGCATCTCGTATTGTGACTACATTTGGTGCCAATGCTAAAACCATTGGTGTGTTTTTTGAAAAACCTGCTTCTGGTAAACGCACAGCATCAGCAGGCTGGTATAACACAGTCGCTTTTGAAGCTATGGCCCATAATTACCATCATTATGCAAAAAGTATTAATGGTGATGCTTTTTCTAATGATACTAAAAAGCAAACCGCTGACCTTATTGAAAAAGATCTCAAAAAAATTGATTTAGTAATTTATAGTCTTGCCTCACCGAGAAGAAAAGATCCTGAATCTGATATCATCTACTCTTCTGTATTAAAGCCTGTTAATGACACTTATACGAATAAAACTGTAGATCCTTTAACCAGCGAAGTGAAAACAGTATCGATTACACCAGCGAATGAAGATGATATTAAGAATACAGTACGTGTTATGGGAGGGGAAGATTGGTTACTGTGGATTGATTATTTAGAAAAGCGTGGTTTGTTGGCAGACCATATTCAAACAGTTGCTTACTCTTATATTGGTCCCAAATTAACTCATGCTATTTATAAAAATGGGACTATTGGTTGTGCAAAAGATCATTTATTTGAAACAGCTAATATTTTAGAGAAGAGATTAAAAGCCAAAGGTGGGCATGCTTATATTTCAGTGAATAAGGCCCTCGTTACTCAAGCAAGTGTGGCCATTCCTGTGGTCCCATTATATATGTCTATTTTATTCAAGTTAATGAAAGAAAAAGGAACCCATGAGAATTGTATCGAGCAAATGTATCGTTTATATAAAAATAACTTATATTCCGATCATCTTAATTTAGATGATAAAAGACGTATTCGTATTGATGATCTTGAAATGGACCCTGATATCCAGACAAAAATTGAAACAATTTGGCCGCAAATTAATTCAGATAATGTAGGTACGCTAGCGGATATTCAAGGATATTGTAAAGAGTTTTATCAACTCTTTGGTTTTGATATGGAAGGTATTGATTATGAAAAAGAAGTTGATGTTGACTTAAAAATACCTTCTATTACTCAAGATTAGTTTTATTTTTCTTGTTTGAGATGTGATATTCAAATAATTCAAATTTTTTGGGTTGGATCTAACACTTTTTTGCTGAGCAGTCAGTGGGATTGCCTCTACATGGTGGAGGATGCAACCCTAGATATTTAAGTTTTAATCCTAATTTTTATCATTATCTTGCCCTGATGTGAAGCTGCGAGAGTTTCTGTGCTACTAGATCAGATGTGTATTAGATAAATGGACATACATGTAAAGTATGTTCGTATTGAGCAAATAATTATCAAAGAAGCCTCTGTAACGTTCTAATTTATAGCGATAAGCATTTTAAGTCATAGTAGTTATTAAAAAATTGTTTTTTAAAAGAAGAATGAGGCATATATTTTACTGCCAATCTATGTACATTAAGTAAATAATGTACTAATATCGATTAATGTACACTTTAGTTTTATTTATTAAGGATATTTTATTATGACCCTTCGTACTTTAGTATCAACAGTTTCTGTAATCGGTATTTCTTGTATTGTAGCTAATGCTTTTGCAGGTGGTCCCGATCGTTTTTCTTCCACAAATATAAGCCCTAAAGGGGGATTTTATATTGGTCTTGGGGGAGGATATAATTCAGGGAAGATAGGAAATAAAGCGACCTTTAGAACTTTTACTGCCTCTTTAGAGGATCCAAGTACAAAACTTGCCTCTGTTGCTGTCAGCACTGATTGGGATTCTCATCAAAATAGCTTGGCACCGAGTGCTCAGGTGGGTTTTCTTAAGCTCGGGAGTCAATGGGCATGGGGAGTCAAAGCAACTTATGCGTATCTTAAACAGAGGTCGGATTCTGGGGTATTCAACTCTATTTTCAGAACAGAAGCTAACCATTTGTTTTCAATATTCTTTTCAGCAGGTAAGAATTTAACAGAGAATGGCCATAATTTTATCTTTTTAGGAGTAGGCCCTTCAGTAGCACAGTTAAAAACTAGGGTTAAATTATTAAAATCATCCTCAAATGCTCGCTTGCCTAGTGATATTTCTGAGATTCCTGATATTAACGAATCAAAAGGTAAATTTATATGGGGTGCAAGTGGTCAAATTGAATTAATTCACTACTTTAATCCTACTTTGTTTTTAAGTACATCATATACTTATACATGGCTCTCTCCAAAATTATTATCTAATTCTATTCGCTATAAAACAGGTGGTGATACATTAACGACTGCGACACTTGGCCAAAATATTCATTATTCTAATCAGGCTATTTCGTTGAGTATCAATAAGGTTTTTGCTCTATAGCCTTTTGTTCTATTAGTTCACAACATTATGTACATCAAATACTTTAGTTTTATTTATTAAGGATATTTTATTATGACTTCTCGTACTTTAGTATCAACAATTTCTATCATTGGTATTTCTTGCATTTTAGCTAATGCTTTTGCGGGTGGTCCCGATCGTTTTTCTTCCACAAATATAAGCCCTAAAGGGGGATTTTATATTGGTCTTGGGGGAGAATATAACTCAGGTAAGGTAACAAATAAAGCGACATTTACTAATATATCTACAGATATAGATGATCCAATTAAAAATCCTGATTTTGTTGCTCTTAGCACTGATTGGGATTCTCATCAAAATAGCTTGGCACCAAATGCCCAAATAGGTTTCCTTAAACTTGAAAGTAAATGGGCATGGGGAGTCAAAGCAACTTATGCGTATCTTAAACAGAGATCAGATTCTGGAGTGCTCAACTCTATTTTCAGAACAGAAGCGACTCATTTGTTTTCAATATTCTTTTCAGTAGGTAAGAATTTAACAGAGAATGGCCATAATTTTATTTTTTTAGGAGTAGGCCCTTCAGTAGCACAGTTAAAAACTAGGGTTAAATTATTAAAATCATCTTTAGAGGGTCGTTTTTCTGAAATTCCAGATATTAATGAATTAAAAAGCAAATTTACATGGGGTGCAAGTGGTCAAATTGAGTTAATTCACTACTTTAATTCTACTTTGTTTTTAAGTACATCGTATACTTATACATGGCTTTCTCCAAGATTATTTTCTAATTCTATTCGCTATAAAACAGATGGTAATACATTAACGACTGTGACACTTAACCGAAATATTTATTATTCTAATCAGGCTATTTCGTTGAGTATCAATAAGGTCTTTGCTCTATAGCCTTTTGTTCTATTAGTTCACAACATTATGTACATCAAACACTTTAGTTTTATTTATTAAGGATATTTTATTATGACCCTTCGTACTTTAGTATCAACAGTTTCTGTAATCGGTATTTCTTGTATTGTAGCTAATGCTTTTGCGGGTGAATCTGATCATTTTTCTTCCATAGATATGAATCCTAAAGGGGGATTTTATATTGGTCTTGGGGGAGGATATAACTCAGGTAAGCTAAGAAATAGAGCAAAAGCTAGTCTTTCAATCACCCATCAAAATCTTTCACAAGAGTTAGCTGCTATTAATACTGATTGGGATTCTCATCAAAATAGCTTGGCACCGAGTGCTCAGATGGGTTTCCTTAAGCTCGGTGGACAATGGGCATGGGGAGTCAAAGCAACTTATGCGTATCTTAAACAGAGATCGGATTCTGGAGTACTCAACTCTATTTTTAGAACAGAAGCGACTCATTTGTTTTCAATGCTTTTTTCGGTAGGTCGAGATTTAACAGAGAGTGGCCATAGTTTTATTTTTTTAGGAGTAGGCCCTTCTATTGCAGAATTAAAAGCTAGAATTAACCTTTCAGCAGTGGGTGAAGTTATTCCTGAGCTTCCTATTGATAACATTAACAGCTCAACGAGTAAAGTTGCATGGGGTGCAAACGGTCAAATTGAATTTATCCACTACTTTAATCCCACTCTATTTTTAAGTACTTCATATACTTATACATGGCTCTGTCAAGGACTATTATCTAATTCTAAAATTGTTGATGAGGGCCCTAGAAAACAGGGAATTCTGAGAGTTGATCGAAATATTCATTATTCCAATCAAGCTATTTCATTGAGCATCAATAAAGTCTTTGCTTTATAGTCCAAAATTTGCTTTATTAGACTAAAGGAAAACACAAAAAAGAAAAAAGCTAATGGAGCTGTTTGCTCCATTAGCTTTTTTTATGAGATCATCTTTATTTTGTTATCCTATATTATTTAGAGGAGATAAGTCATGAAAGTGATTGTAGTTGGAGGTACTGGCACGATAGGTAGTGCTATTGTTGATCAAATAAGCGCACGGCATGAGTTGATTATTGCCCATCGACATAGTGATTTTTCGGTGGATTGTTCCTCTGTTGATTCAATAAAAAAAATGTATCAATCAGTAGGCCCTTTTGATGCTCTGATTAATGCAGCAGGTAGCACACCTTTTAAGGCTATTGGTGAAATCGCTGAAACAGATTATCGTTCGGCAATAGATCATAAGTTAATGGCGCAGATTAATCTTGTTTTACTGGGCTTAAGCTTGATGAATGACCACGGTTCTTTTACTTTAACCAGTGGTGTATTAAATCATGATCCTATTGTAACAGGCAGTGCTGCTGCTATGGTCAATGGAGGAATTGAAGGTTTTGTAGCTTCTGCTGCCATTGAAATGCCTCGTGGTATACGGCTTAATGTAGTGAGTCCAACGGTAGTGACCGAAGCTATGCCTAAATATGGGGATTATTTTCGCGGTTTTACCTCTGTGCCTGCGGCAAAAGTAGCCTTAGCCTATGCAAAAAGTATGGAAGGGAAACTAAACGGAAAAATTTTTAAAGTGTTTAGTTAATAAACAAATTTAAAATTAATCTTTTTTTCCGTAGTATTTAATTCCAGTTTGAATAGTAGGACGTTGGTTTTTAAGACGCCATCGGTTAGTATCACGCAGAGAATATAAACAACCACAGTATTCTTGTTGATAAAAATGTTCACGTTTAGCAAGCTCAATCATTCGTTGTGACCCACCTTTTTTGCGCCAGTTGTAATCCCAATAGATCATATCGGGATAGCGACTTGCAGCACGTTGGCCAGAACTATTAATTTGTTGCATATTTTTCCAACGAGAAATCCCCAAGGTACTAGAAATTACATTAAAGTCATTTTCATAAGCGAACAGGGCAGTTCGATCAAATCGCATGTCGAAGCACATAGTGCAACGAATACCACGTTCAGGTTCATATTCCATTCCTTTAGCTCGCATAAACCATTGATCTTTATCATAATCAGCATCGATGCAAGGAATGTTGAGCTTATTGGCAAATTTTTTATTTTCATCTTTACGTAGAAGGTATTCTTTTTCAGGGTGAATGTTGGGGTTATAGAAAAAAAGAGTAACGTCAATTTGAGATTCCACCAATCTTTCCATAATGTCACCGGCACAAGGAGCACAACAAGAATGGAGCAGCAATTTATCTGCATTGTTAGGCAGTACTAGTTTTGTAAAATCACTCATGGCACTATATTGGCACAAGTTAAGCGAAGGACTCAAGTGCTTCACTTGAATTAATATAGGAAAAAGGATGTCAAAAAAAGCATTTCTTATTGATATTGAATCTATTGCCAATCAGCTCAAGAAAAAATAAATCTAGGCACTATCACAAAACATTATAGTGGTGATTTAGAGACCATTTTAGCATTATTAAATGACGCTTTGGCTACAGAGCTCATTTGTTCATTGCGCTATAAGAGCCACTATTATAGTGCCTCCTCTTTGGGTGCTAGTGTAGCTGCTAGTGAATTTCTAGAGCATGCAGATCAAGAAAAAGAACATGCCGATTCTATAGCGGCTCGTATTCTTCAATTAGGAGGAAGACCTAATATGAATCCTGATACCTTATCTCAACGAAGCCATGCTAAATATGTTGAATGCAAAACAGTCAAAGATATGATTAGAGAGAATCTAATTGCAGAACGCATTGCCATTGATACCTATCGTGAAATTATTAAATATATTGGTAATGATGATCCGACTACCCGTCGTTTATTAGAAGAGATTTTGGCAGTAGAAGAACAACATGCAGATGATTTATTAGATTTGAAAGAAGAGTATAAAATAGAGCTTTGAGAATATTTATCACGCTATATTTATCAATCTAAGAACTATTGTTTGATGTCGTAGCTGTTCTTTGGCTACTGCAGTGGCATTATTGGTGCTGTGTATATAATTTTCCTTTTTTCTGTTTTATAAAAGTATACTTATTTAAAGATAAAAGTACGATACTGGTAAAATTACACATTATAGTATCTCTTAATCTCATGCTTATAATTAACATCTCGTCTGAAATATTATGAAGCTTTTCTGAAAAGTAAGTCAGCTTTTTAAGCTTCCTTTTTTTTAAGTCATTTTTAATGGGAATCCAGTTTCTTTTTTAGGTATTATTAATTAAAAATTTTGTAAACTTCTGATCTTACTTATAGAGTACACTATAAATAATAAAACATCTCTGAAAATGATCACAGTAACTTAAGATAAAAGTCTTATAAAAAATTAAAGAAAATAATTCATAACATTTTTAAAAAATAGGCAGTTTATACTATGAAAACCCATCCTACTCATTTTTCTTGGAATGATCGTAGGCAGCGTGATACGCTACCCATTGATTCGCATCTGGATACGATTTTATCGGCTTTACAGAATCATCCAGTTGTAATTTGTGAGGCAGGAACTGGTGCAGGAAAAACAACACGTATCCCACAAGCCGCACTGTTATCAGATCAGCATTTAAAGATCATTATGACCCAACCACGGCGTCATGCTTGTCGCTGGATTGGTAGACGGATTGCTGCTGAGCTCGGTACTCAGCCAGGGGGATTGGTAGGCTGGACTTTGTTGGATGAATCTATGAGGTCAAGGCGTACGCGATTAGAACTCATGGTGGATCAATCTCTTATTAATCGTATCATTTATCAAAAGCAATTACCTAAGGGTTTGATTATTATAGATGAGGCGCATGAGCGTTCTGTTTCTATTGATATATTATTGGGCTTGATTAAAGAAAAACTTGCAAATTCACCTAATACTCGGGTACTTGTCACATCCGCTACCATTGATACTAAAAAGTTCTCAGAGTTTTTTAATAAGGCACCGGTAGTGACTGTACCTGGTCGTTGCTTTCCTGTCTCAACCAAACTACTGCCCTTACAACAAAATGAGCATCATACAGAAGGTGCCCTACGTGCGGCAAAGCAGCTTGTGTACGATTTTTTTGCGAATCAACTAACGATTGCCGATGAGCACCACCAACAGCAGCTGGTACAAAAAGGAGTGGTATTAATTTTACTGCCAGGAAAAGAGGATATTGAGATCACTCAACGACAACTATTAGATACTGTGTCTAGCGTGCCAGCAAAAAATCTGAAGAAAATAATCGAGGTATTCTCCTGTCATGGTGCGAGTTCTATAGAAGAGCGAGATCGTATTCAAACTATGGTTCCTGAAAATACCTTACGTTTTATTTGTTGTACGGAGCTGCTCAGAGCCTCAGTCACTGTGCCTGGCACCATTGGTGTTATTGATTCACTGCAAGTTAAGCGTTTAGTGACAAACAGCGAAGGGGTGGCCTGTCTTGATAAAGTACCTGTGTCTCGCGCTGAAGCCGATCAAGCAAAAGGTCGTGCCGGTCGTACTGCCTGTGGGTTTTATATTCCAGTATCATTTAACAATGAGTATGAGATCTTAGAACCTTGGCCACAACCGGCTATTTTACGAGAACCGATTACTCATGTTGTATTGAAAATTATTGCGGCCAGGCTTTCAATACACCAGTTTGATTTTATCGATAAACCTTCTGAAAAGCATCTATTATCTGCAGTAAAACGATTGCAACAGATTGGAGCGATCACAACACAAGAGAGCTTAACGGAAGTCGGTCAATCTCTGATGCGCATTCCTCTTAATCCCGAACATGCTGTGATTTTAATCACAGCCAATAAATTTGAGATGCTGGCTGAAGCGCTGATTGTGACAGCCAGTCTTGAAACAGAAGGGTGTTTTGATCGAGGCAATAAAGAAGATCTTATTTGTTTCAATAAAGAAGATTTACAACGATACTTACCTGATATTGACTTAACGGATTTACCAGAATGGATAAAAAAACAAGGACGTCAATTTCAGATTATTTGTAATCACCAAACTTTTCCACAATTACATCAAGGCGCACGTTGGATCAGGCAGAAGATTAGAACAGCCTGGGCTGGTAAGACAGGCAATGATTTTGCAGCAATAGTCCGAGCCTATCGTGCTTTTAAAAAAGAAGAACAAAATAGTTATTATAAATCACGCCATAGAAATTGGCCTCATGCAGAGTCCTCTATGAAAGCATGGTGTCGTGCAAGGGGACTTCATTTTAAAAACATTCAACTCATGGAGGAAAAGATTCAGCAGGTTGTAGCTAGTTTACAATTTTCAGACATCCATTTTAATCCTGTAGAACTAACAACAGAGAGATATTTTGATGAGCAGGCACTCTTAAAATCTATTCTCTCTGGTAAAGTCGATTATGTAGGTCATGCAGTGCAATATAGTGCCGAAGCTTTTTCAAGTAAGCTCGGCTCATTTTCAATGAGCTATTCATCAGCATGTTCTACCGATTCAAAATGGGTATTAATCTCTGGTTTGCGGAAAATTCATATTGCTGGCAGGAGAGGCCAGCCACCTACTTCTCGTTTAATCGCAAATTGTGCAGCTCCTATTCAAGTCGCATGGTTCAAGGAGGTTATGCCTTATCTGTGTCATACACAGCGTGATGGGGATTATGCTTGGGATGCAGATCAACAAAGAGTGACAGCTTGTGAGAGTGATTACTTTAATGACCTCTTTAAAATAGAGGAGCGCACGGTTGTCGTGCCAGAAGATCAACTTATTAAAGAGGATCAGCATGATAATTATTATGATGGTGAAGTCGATAAGGTATTTTCAACAGAGATTATTTACAGTCCTACTAAGCAGCGTCTTTATAAAAGAAAAAAACAAGTAAAAAGCAAAGCAGCTTCCATCATTATATCACATTGGCTCACTGAGCAATTAACTGATAGAAACATCGATATAAAAACTGCTAATGCTGAGTTGAATGCTGTACTAGAGCATAATATCGAACATCAGAGACAATCGGAAACTCTAAATCATAGGGCAGGAGCAATAGTTTTTAATATTTGTTCTTATGAACAATGGTATTATCAGATTGAATCCTTAATCTTAAATATAGACCGCTTGTCTGTATTGTCACAAGATACAATCAGTCGATTAAAGTTACCACCTTTGCACCAAGAGCTTGTGAACAAAGTGCATTTAGACAATCCTGACTGCTTCAAGAAAGGGACCCATTCTTTTAAGGTACACTATCGTGGTATTGGAGTAGCACCACAGGTGTGGCTTAAAGAGGGTGACCTACAATCACTTGAGTGTAACCTGCTGGATGGGTCGTGGCAGTTACCAGGCGGACGTTGCATTGAATTACGTGTGGTACAATCTAGTGGCCAAGAGCAGGTAATTACCTGGAATACTACAGGTCATTTGAATTTAGCAGGTTTGAATATATCTAAGCTTCAGTTAATCGATCCTCAACTATTTGGTTCAATACCCTTAAATTCTGAGAAATTATCTAAATTACCCTATTTTTTAACGGATTCTGCAATTTGCGATAGCCAAAAGCTTTGCAATGAGCTAGATGTGTTAGGCTGTTATACGATAGCGCCCGATCAGCTCAGATTCATTCAGTGGAGTTTATTGATGCAAATACGAACTTGTGTAAATCAAAGAGAGGTCAAAATCTATCAGTCATTATTGATGAATCACCCATTGATGCAACGAAGGGATTATTTGTCAGGCATGGAAGTTATTACAGGATTTTTTGGCTCCTTTTTTTCTCGGCCCAGCATTGCTATGGATCAGACGATAAGTACTACCAATATCACTGATTTTGTCAATCATGTACCCATGAATGTGCGGTGTGCTACATTGACTCCATAGATATTAATGCCAGTTAAATAGCAACGAGTAGAATTATAATAGGCTAGTGATTGATTGGCTTGGTAAACCAATAGATTCATTTGAATCAAAATCAATCTTTCAAGAAACGAGAGAATAAATATCTTTTATCCTTTGCTATTGCTTCCTATTTTACACTCTGTCTGAAATGATATGGGGTGTTTCTGCACCGATTGTCAGTCATTTTAGTTTTCTACACTATAAGTGTTAATTACTAAGGTAGAAGCTACTTTTTTTCGATCTCTTTTAGTATAAATACAAATAGTTTTTAGAGATTCATAAAATATTATGCTTAGCTTAGGAGCTATGATCAATAATGATATTTAAAAACTCTAATTCACTGATCAATGATGTGTAAGTAAATAGAAAGTGCTAAAAGAGAGGCTTCTTGATGATAGAAAATGATACAAAGATTGCACAGATAGATGGATTTTTGGCAGATCGACCTATAAGCTGCACAGCAGAAGATCAATTTGATGCAGAGCGTATTGCAGAAAAACTGCAAACTCTTATGGAAGAACCCAGTCTTTCATCGATAACCATTTTACTGAGCGGTCCTTGGGGAAGTGGTAAAAGCTCAGTGCTGAACCTACTGCAAAATCGGCTAGAGCAGAAAGAGAAGTCAGCCAACATATATAACAAACTGCCAGTAAGATTTAGAAGTTGTCTATTATTTTTACTATGTGAATACTTAAAAAAGTACATTCAAAGATTTGGAAAGTACATGAGTCTTTTATGGAAATGTATATTTCGCCAAAAATTTGCAATATACAATAAAACTCAAGTATCAGAGAACAAAAATAAGACTAAAATTATTATTAACTTTGAACCTTTGTTGGAAGGAAAACTTGATTTACCTAACATTCTTAAATTATTTTATTTACAATTACATCAGAAAATTGATCAAGAGATTGAAATAAAAAAAATTATTAAAAATATCGTATCTGCAATATCAATTAATTGTAGTATTTTTAGTCTATCATTTGAAAAATTTATGGATTGTAAGGAAAATAAGAGCTATGTTGAACGGACCAAAGAATTAAACGAGTTGCTCAAGGAAAAAGCTTATAAAATCTATATTATTATCGACGAGTTAGACCGATTGCCAGCAGAATCCATTCTTAATTTCCTGTTATTTACACGAGTTTTAGAACAATTAACCGGGTTTTCCTGTATTGTTGCTATGGATTATGAACAAGTATTAAAAAAGTTGATGTACTCAGGTGTTCTCAATGCTTATCGTGCATCAGATACTAATTCTAGTGACAACTATCGTGACGCTCAATCTTATTTGGATAAATTATTTCAATATCAAATAACTTTGTATACACAGCACGATATAGAAGCTTTGAAACGTTACTGTGATTTTTCATTAAAATCGCTTTTTTCAGGGAAAGATAAAGAATTGATCCGCATAATAAAAGAAAAAATTTTAGATGAATCAGATGATAATGCGAACCTGCTCTTCTACTTGGGCACTATCAGAAACATAAAAAAATGGCTAATAGAAATAAAATTAGCTTATAATCTGCTACAAGCAAAATATTTTGGTTCTGATGAAACAGGAAAAGTAGCCTTTATTAAGTTACTGATAGTGGTGGTTCAACACCCGATTGCAAAACAGATTTTATCTAAACGTTTTTTAAAGAGTAAAGAATCTAATAATTTGATAAAATTAACTAAGGATTTAGATCCTCAAAAAAAGAAAATCATCGATTTCCAAATTCAATTGGGAGTTGATCCCACTAATAGTGATTATCATAAGAGTTATATTTCATATATTCAAGAAAAAATAAAATATGAAGGAGAACTCCATATTACATGTCTTAAGACCCAAGAATTAGCAAGAAATATTCAATGCCAATTAGATGCTGGAACACTTCCAGAAATATATTTGATTCTTTATCTTGAAGGATATAATGATAAAACACTAACTAAATTGTTTGGTGATTTTTTTGAAGGTGAAGAAAATCAAGTTAATCAAGTATTAAATACAATGTCAGAAACAAAGGAAAGGCACAGTAATGATATGTTGCGTCAGCTCTCTGCTATTTTACAAAAGTTCTATAATCTTAACATCAAAAATCAAGCAAGCTATGATGCAATTAAAGAATTTTATTTGAGACGAGGTTGTCATGAAGGTATTAAAAATATTTTATATATAGTTCTAAATAAATTTTCTATGCTTTCTATTATTGAAAATCTCCCTATTGGGTTATCGTATTGTGTGTTATCAGAGGTATTCTCATCTTGTGGTCTAGAATTAGACAAAGAATTTATGAAGTTTGATTTTAATAAAGCAAATGCCCTGGCAGAACGTCATATAGACTCACCCTATAATAATAATATTAAATATAACATAAGCTATTTAATGCCGGAATTATTCTATAAAGCTGCTGGAGGTACTGAGAATAATAATAAGATTTTTAAATTAGAAAAAGATCCACTAAAAAAAGTACTACAAGATATGACAGCTCAATGGGTAATCCAAGCAGATGGAATATTTGACGTCAATAAAAATAACGAATCTATTTTTTCAGAAGAACACTTTCGATGGGATGCTGATTTAGCAGATGGTAGTGCAGAGGAAATTATAAGGCTTTGGGCTAACTTTCCGTGTTTAGTAAACAGTTTAGATTCAAATAATACTAGCCATTATTATAAAATCCTCTGTAACAGGATGATCTATGAACTGAAGCGGCTCGAAGCTGCTAAAGTACCAGAATCACTGTGGATCACAAAAGTGTTAAATGAGATAAATCGAAGATGTGCAGGTTATCTGGAACCAAATAAATCTATATCAGGCGGAGAAAATCTAGTTTCATTGCTCTTTGGCTCTGAACCCAGTGAGGAATATTGGGAGATTCAGCATATATTGAAACGGATTCGTGATAAACCTATGCCGGAAGATCCTAGAGTAGACTTTATATTGAAGTGTTTTGAAAAAGTTAAAAAAGTTGCCTTTGTATAAAGAGAAGGCAACGATCCCTTGCCCATTTTAATAGCTTTGATTAGGAAATTTTAGATAAAGCACAAGATTTGATGCAATGGGAATTTTTGAATATCAATACTGATACAATTTACTTGAATATGGTTTTGAGTATTTGATAAGATTTGGAGTCGGAGTAATTGATACTTCATTAAAACTAAAATCGTATGTAGATTTTATATACAACAAGGAGCGTGTGCAATGAAAAATAAAATAACAATTTTAATACTAGGTGCGATAGTAGCCTCTATTACATCAATGAGCTATAGTAAAGCTTTTTATAATTCAGATGAGCTAGAGCAATTTAAAAGTACTAAGCAATGCAAAAACTGTAACTTAACGGGAATAAGTATCAGTCATAGAGACTACAATGGTTCAATTCTTACTCATGCATTGTTAACACAAGTATATTTTCAGTATGCAGCGTTTTCAAAAAGTGATTTTTCTTATACCAATATGGTACAATCTAGCATTAGTAAGAATGTATTTTCGGGTTCTAATTTTACGGGTGCTAATCTACAATATGCCTACTGTCTGGGTTCTAATTTTTCAAGAGTAGATTTTACCAATGCCAATGTATCCAATGCTGATTTTTCGTATACAAATCTCATTCAAGCAAAGATTACTAAAGAGCAGCTTGCTACGGTAAAATCTTTAAAGGGTGCTATTATGCCTGATGGAACACCTCACAGTGATGACTCAGATGAATAAAATATTAGCAAAAAACTCAAGCTCTTTGTAGTAGAAATCTCGGTTGCCCTGCGGCCGATTTTTTTATAATGACTCTGCAGATAAAGTCAGTTTTGAGATGATTTTTTAGATTGCATTAGCCTGATTCTGTGATAGATTAGCTAGTGACAAATATGTGAGCTATATTTTAAAGATGGCTGATAGGATGTCAGAATAACTTTTTTTCACAAAAAATATTGATATAAAGTGTATTATTAGTATACAAAACTTGTAATCATGGAGGATTTCAGTATGAAAAAAGCACTAGCTAGTATAGTTTTTATTGTCTTTTCAGAGATTTTATGTGTGAGTCTTTTAGCCATTTTTAATGGACTTACAGAAGATCAATTAATTAGTAATTTATTGTATAGCCACCTTTATTTTTAAGAGGCTGTTTAGAGGTAAATCTGAACCTTATCTGATGCTAAGAGCCTGAAATTCTATCATGATGCTTATTATTTTTACATCCATTGGAAAGTTATAGCATAAGAGCTATTCCATGATATTATTTAGAGTTATCTAAAATAGGTTAATCAAATGTTTAATAAATTAAAGGGCTTAGAATCTATGTCTTATTATAAAAGTATTTCTTTACTTAAAAGCTTTATAATATTGATTACAGCACTGTTATTAACAGCTTGTATCAAGCACTCAGCATCACAGTTATCAAAGGGCAGTATTCCTGCCACTGCCTGTGCGGGTAATGCCTATTTGCAAAAGTATGCGTGTTCTGTGCAGCGTATTAGCCAAGAAGCTCAGAGTAGTGATCCTGATGCCCAGTATGCTCTAGGTTATCTTTACTACTATGGGATAGGCACCATTCGTGATAAAGAAACTGCACTATTGTGGATTAATCGAGCTGCTCAACAGGGGCAACCACTAGCGAAGAAAGCTAATCAACTCATTGCTAATGCCGGTCATTTTAGTCACTTACACCATTATGCGAGTCATTCTGCTGACAGGAATCAGGTGGCTGTAGCTCAGCCCTTAGAGAAAAAACAGAAGATTCTAAGTCATGCGGGCAATAAGGTTTCTATTGGGTCCTATGATCCTCGTTTGAAGTCAAATGCCCCTCCTATGGCTGCTCTTACCTCTAAAAAATATGTAATGACTCCTGTAGAAGAGCAGATTATGAAGGTATCAAAAGAGCATTATACGCTTCAGCTGATGGCAGGGCTTCACTTAGCGGCAATTAAGCATTTTATTCAACAACATGATTTAGAAGGTAAGGCTCATTATTATTCAACACGACTCAATCATGAAAAATGGTATATGTTGGTATATGGTAATTATCCAACTGCAATGAGTGCCAAAGCCGCGACCCATCGCTTGTCACTTTCATTGCGCAAGTTACACCCTTGGGTAAAATCTTATCGTATTGTACAAAGCCAGATTCATTTGAATCGAATCGTTTCTTAGAAGTAAAGTTGTAGATACAGCATTAAGAGGCTTTTGATCTATTATAAATCATAGAACCCTACCCAGAGTGTCTTAATTTAGGTAGACTAGTAATTGTTTTTACTAGAATATTTAATTTTCATCGTATGAATCTTAAAAGCTTAAAACTGGCAGGATTTAAATCTTTCGTTGATGTGACTACCATTCCTGTTCGCAGTCAGGTGAATGCAGTTGTGGGTCCTAATGGCTGTGGAAAGTCCAATATCGTGGATGCTATTCGCTGGGTAATAGGCGAGGTCTCTGCAAAGCAGTTGCGTGGTCACTCTATGACCGATGTTATTTTTAATGGCACTTCAGCGCGAAAGCCTGTGAGTAAGGCATTAGTTGAGCTAATCTTTGATAACCAAGAAGGTCGTATTGGTGGTAGATACACTGAATATAGTGAGCTGGCTATTCGACGGGAATTAACTAGAGATGGTCAGTCGAGCTATTTTATCAATGGTTCCTTGTGTCGTCGTCGAGATATTGTGGATATTTTTTTAGGTACAGGGTTAGGGCCGCGTAGTTATGCCATTATTGAGCAAGGGGTGATTTCTCGCTTAGTGGAAGCAAAGCCCGATGAGTTTCGTATTTATCTAGAGGAAGCGGCGGGCATTTCAAAATATAAAGAACGACGTCGTGATACTGAAAGTCGAATGCATCGTACGCAAGAAAATCTTGAGCGTGTCAATGATCTTTGTGAAGAATTAGCCAAGCAGCTCTCTCATTTAAAGCGTCAAGCGAAGGCAGCCGAGCGTTATCAGCAACTTAAAGAAGAACAAAGGCATCTTCATGCGCAGACTAAAGGCTTGCAATGGCAGGCTTTGGCAGATCAGATAAGTCATTTTGAGGAGCGCATTCATACAGCTAAGCAACAGCATGAAGAGCAAGAAAGAGAACAGCATCATTTAGAAGCTAACATTAAGCAAGCACATATAGCGCAGACTGAAGCACAAAATCAACACAATGAAGTGCAAAAGCATTACTATGCTCTAGGTGCTGATATTGCTCGATTTGAGCAGAATATTAAAGATAAAGAAGGACAAATACAGCGTTGGCAATATGAGCAAGAAGAGGCAGAGCGTTTGTGGCAGGAGTTAGAACAGCGCTTAGCAGAGTATGAAGATCAAATTCAAGAAATCACAGAAGAAATAGCTCAATTATCGCCACAAACTGTAACAGTTCAAGAGACTATTCTAGCAGCACAGCAGGCATTAGAGCAGGCTGAAGCTGATATGAATGTATGGCAAGAGCAGTGGGAAGTGTATCAGCGAACTACAGCTAAGATTACCCAAAATGTTGAGGTAGCACGAACCAATATTAGCCACTATCAACAGCAAGTTCAGCAGTTGGAATCGCAGCGACAACGTGCCTTAGAGAGTAGTGATGTGTCAAAGCTAGAGCATTTGGAACAGACTCTAGAACCAATGAATCAAAAGGTGGAAACATTAAATATCAAATTAGAGCAGGTTCAGTCCGCATTGAATGTTTTAGGGAATCAGATACTGGCGCAGCGTCAACAAAATACAAAGAATAATGAGAAATTAAACCAGTGCCGCCAGCAATTACAAAAAGAGAGCAGCCATTATGCCTCATTAAAATCTTTGCAGGAAGCCGCTTTGTCAGGGGATGCACAGGCGAATGTGTGGTTAGATCAGCACAACCTCATAAAAGCCCAACGTTTAGGGACAATGCTTCGTGTTAATCCAGGTTGGGAGCACGCTGTTGAAACTGTATTGGGTCATTATTTTGATGCTGTCTGTGTTGATGATGTAGAGTGCTTTGTGGATCCAATCAATCATGCTGAAATAGGGAGTCTAACTTTATTAGATCGTTGTTGTGGTGCTGTGTCGGTAAAAGCAAAAGCAGCCAGCCTCGCTGATCAAGTACAATCAGACTGGCCCATCGCCTCCTGGCTTGCCCAGATTTATATTGCAGATAATGTATCATCAGCATTGACATTGCGGGGTCATTTATCACCACATGAGTCTGTGATTACTAAAGAAGGATTATGGTTAGGTGTTAACTGGATTCGTCGTGCAAAGCCAGCAGATCAAGGCATGGGTTTTTTGACACGCGAAAAATCATTAAAAAAATTATCACAACAGATTGTTGAGCAACAAAATGCAGTCAGCCAAGCACAGGCAATAGTGGATTCAGGACAGAGACGATTAGCTGAACTAGAGCAGGATCGTGATTCGCAGCATAAAAATTACCAATTATTGAGTCAAGAATTAATACACGCTAAAGCAGAGCTCAGTGCACAACGTTCTCGTTATGATCAGTTGCAACAGCAGAAAAAAGGCCTGCAAGAGGATATAGCGCATTATTGTCAACAAATTGAAACATCACAAGCTGCTTTGCAACAATCTACCTTGCAGTTTGAGCAATTTTCACAAAAGCAAAATCTACAAATCAATAAAAAAGACGCTATGATTGCAGATCGCGAACAGTATCAGCATGCACTCTATTTAGCACGTAAGAGGATGCAAAATGAGCAAAAAAAAGCAGATGAATTAGAGGTGCGTTTAGAATCTAATAACAATCAACTGAAGCTGCTCAAGCAAACAGTATCTCATTCAGAGCAACAGATGCAACAACTAAATGAGCAACGCGAACATTTAACGGCACTCCTATCAGATACAAAAGATCCTCTGAGTCATTTAAAAATAAAATGGCAAGAGCAATTAAATAAACAGGTGCAAGCTGAAAGATCCCTAGAGGAAGCAAAAGAGACATTAGACGCTTGTCATCAGCAAGTTCAGCAGTTGGAAGCAAAACGTCATCCAATACATGTTCAAATGAATAATTTTAAAGACCAACTTCAATCAATTCAAATTGAATGTCAAGCATTTAAGGTGCGACAAATGACAATCCAAGAGCAACTTATGGAGTTAGGTTGTGATGTAAATCAAGTGCTTAAGACCTTACCAGCAGGAGCAAATAGAGAGGAATGGGAACAATTGTCTGAAGCAATGGCTCAGAAAATTAAACGACTCGGCCCTATTAATTTAGCAGCTATTGAGGAATGCGAACAATTGAATGAGCGTAAGGTCTATTTAGATCAACAACAAGCCGATTTATGTGAAGCATTAGAAATATTACAAAATGCAATACATAAAATTGATCAGGAAACGCGTCAGAAATTTAAAAAAACCTATGATACAGTGAATCAAAATTTCAAATCCTTGTTTCCTCAAATTTTTGGTGGAGGGACTGCTTACTTGGATTTAGAAGCCCCCGATTTATTGACCTCTGGCATTGTAGTGCGTGCACAACCACCCGGCAAACGAAATTCTACATTGCATGTATTATCAGGAGGTGAAAAAGCATTAACAGCGATTGCTTTAGTGTTTTCATTATTCCAATTAAATCCAGCTCCTTTTTGTATTTTAGATGAGGTGGATGCCCCATTAGACGATATCAATGTGGGTCGTTTTTGCCAGTTAGTTCGTGAAATGTCCCCAATAACGCAGTTTATTGTCATCAGCCATAATAAAGCAACTATTGAAATGGCAGATTACTTGATGGGTGTTACAATGCAAGAGGCTGGGGTATCACGTATCGTTTCGGTAGATATGGAAGCAGCAATCGCTATGGCGCAAGAATCATGATTATTGTCACTACTATTGTACTTTTAATTCTAGGATGGCTACTAGTTCGTCGTATGAAGCATCATCGTACTTCAGCAAATTATTATCGTCCAATAAGTAGCGCAGTGAAGCGGCCTGTAATACGTCCTAATCGTTATCAAAAAAAATGGATTCATAAGCTAGATCCAAAATATAAAAAGCATACTGAAAACAATGTATCAGAAGCAAAGGAAACCTCTTCAAACGATTTAGAGATGATTTTTAGATTAGAACACTCTGAGAAGCTTGCTAAAAATCATGAAAAGGTAGTCTCTCATAGAGAATCCACCCAGGTAAAGCCCTTAGCTCCTATTGTTTTTCATATTATGGCTGAAAAAGGGCAGTATTTTAGAGGTTATGAACTGTTACAAGCGATATTGTCGGTGCATATGCGTTATGGTCAACACCATATTTTTCATCGTTATCAACAGAAAACAGGCGAGGGGCTTATTTTATTTAGTTTAGCCTCTGTTTTAAAACCAGGGCTCTTTGATTTGTCTAAAATGGGAGCATTTTCAACACCTGGCTTAAGTTTATTTTTTAGTGTTATGAAAGTTGATGATCCCATTGCGGTCTATGAGCTCATGCTACAGACTGTCGGTGAGCTGGTTGAGGATTTGGGAGGATGTGTTCTTGATGAACAGCATCAATTATTAACGCCTGCTACGGTGATGTATCAACGTCGCTTATTACGTGAATATATAACATCACAACAGGTACCTGATTTATTTGAAACGCCGCTTGAGTCTGATTAAATCTATGTCAGTGCCTGCTGCAATTCGTAAGAAGGCGCAAACGCTGCGTACTAGGTTAAATGAGTATGCTTATCAGTACTATGTTTTAGATGCGCCGACTGTTCCTGATTCAGAATATGATCGTCTTTTTTGTGACTTACAGCAACTAGAACAACACTATCCTGAGTTGCTAACACCAGATTCGCCCACCCAACGAGTCGGTGGTGCACCTTTGAAAGTCTTTCAAGCGATCAAACATAGCATACCTATGTTGTCATTAAATAATATTTTTAATAATGACAATTTATTGGCATTTGATCAGCGTCTTAAAAAGCGCTTAGGAGAAACTAGAGACCTTGAATATGCTTGTGAACCTAAGTTAGACGGTGTTGCCATTAGTTTATGCTATGAAAAAGGAATTTTGGTCACAGCAGCAACACGTGGTGATGGTGTTGTAGGTGAGGATGTGACCCAAAATGTTAAAACGATTGCAGCTATTCCGCTGCATTTAAGAGGACAAAGAGTTCCAAATATTCTAGAAGTTCGTGGCGAGATTTATATGCCGAAAAAAGCATTTAAAAAACTGAATCAGCAAGCTGAAAAAAAAGGTGAAAAAATATTTGCCAATCCACGTAATGCTGCTGCAGGTAGCTTGCGTCAGCTGGATTCAAAAGTAACCGCCTCTCGACCTTTAGCATTTTATGCCTATGCCTTTGGTAAAATATCCCAAGCAATGACAATAAGTACCCATGCAGGTATTTTAAAAAAGCTGCGAATATGGGGGTTTCCAGTGTCCAACGAGGTTAAAGTAGTTCGAGGTATTGAAGCTTGCCAGGCATTTTACAATACGCTTTTAAAAAAACGTGAGCTATTACCTTATGAGATTGACGGTACCGTTTATAAAGTAAATAGTCTTTTGCAACAGAAAGTACTTGGTTTTGTCTCACGTGCTCCCAGATGGGCAGTAGCGCATAAATTTCCTGCCCAAGAGCGACTCACACAATTGACAGCAGTTCAATTTCAAGTAGGTCGCACAGGTGCCATCACTCCAGTAGCGCGTTTAAAGCCCATTGTTGTAGGGGGAGTGACTGTAAGTAATGCGACCTTGCATAATTTTGATGAGGTAGCGCGAAAGGATATTCGTGTAGGTGATACAGTCATTGTGCGTCGTGCTGGTGATGTAATTCCAGAAGTTGTCAGTGTAGTTAAAGAAAGACGAATCAAAGGAGCACGAAAAGTTCGAATGCCCAAATACTGTCCTGTCTGTAAAGCTGCTGTTATTAAAGCAGAAGGGGAGGCTATGGCACGGTGTGTAGGAGGTTTATATTGTTTGGCCCAATTAAAAGAAGCGATTAAACATTTTTCCTCACGACGAGCAATGAATATCGATGGTTTAGGCACTAAACTCATTAATCTTTTTGTAGATGAGCAACTGATCAAGGATATTGCAGGTTTATATTGCTTAGATAAGGCTAGAATAGCCGCTCTACCGCACATGGGTAATCAATCAGCAGAGAATTTAATACAAGCCATAGAGCGCAGTAAAAAAACCACATTCGCTCGCTTTTTATATGCCTTAGGGATTCGTGCTGTAGGAATAGCAACAGCACATCATTTAGTGAAGCATTTTGGTGATATTGTGCATTTACGTTCGGCTCAGCAAGAAGATTTGCTACAGGTTAGTGATATTGGCCCTGTCGTTGCCACTCATATCATCGGTTTTTTTAGTCAAAAGCATAATATTGAGCTGATCGAAACACTGATGGCCTATGGTGTTCATTGGCCCAAAGAAAAAAAAATAACTTCTCGCTCACAAATTCTAGCAGGAAAGACCTATGTGATAACAGGTAGGTTAGAATCGATGACACGAGAGGAGGTAAAAATTGCCTTAGAAGACTTAGGTGCTAAAGTCAGCAGCAGCGTATCCTCTAGGACCACTGCTATGATTGTCGGAGACGATCCAGGGAGCAAGCTTGCTAAGGCCCAATCGCTGAATATCAATATTTTAGATGAAAAAAAACTGTTACGTTTAATAAAGTAAACGTATGTGTTCAGGCCCCCCAGAGATTTAATATTTTTTAATATTCATAGAGTATAATTTTAAATATACTGCCAAATATTAAGAATGTAAATTCTAGATAGGGCTTAGATTTAATCGATTACTTAAGTCAACTGATGCTTTGGTTTCAGAGTTTAAAGATTAATGGATAGTTTTTTCATTCAAAGCCAATGATTTAATTCATAAACTTATTAAAGCTCATAACGATAATGGAAGATACTGTATTGATTTACATGGCTGTAATTACTTTACAGCTTTACTTTATTTAGAAGAATATTATGGGAGATTACAAGAGTCACATAGTATAAAGATTATATTTGGACGTCGATCACACAGCCAACTGCCTTTACAGCCAGGTTGTGCGGCGCATCCTGTAAAAGAGGCTGTAGTGAACTTTCTAAGCAAACGAGGGCTAATGCAGTCTGTCAAAGAACAATTAGAAAATAGTGAACGTGGACATGTTAATGTGCCTCGACAAGATAATAATAGACAATCTTTTTTCCAATCTAGATTGAATCCAAATGCTACTGAATTTATTCCTCTACAAATAAATCCATGATTTCTTTATCAAGCTTCTGCTAGTTTTGGTTTTTCAGGTAAAACAAGATTAAGCTCTAGGGTTGAATTATTATCTTTGTAGTTTAGATCCACTTTGACTTCATTGATGTCAATATTCATATGTTTAGCAATAGCAGCGATGATATCTTTACGCAGCAGAGGTAAGAAATCGGTACTGTCTTTTCTTATACGTTGTTGAGCAATAATAATTTGTAGACGGTCTTTGGCGATTTCAGCTGATTTTTTGCGACGAAAGTAGTTAATTAGGCTCATGCGGTTACTTCCTCTTTTTTAAAGATCCTGTTAAAGAGTCCTTTTTTCTTTTTAACAGGCCCCGTATAATCTGCTGAATTTCCCAAGAAACGATCGATAATATCTACATATTCTCTACCTGCAGGGCTTTTTTCATCAAGAATTACTGGAGTGCCATTATTAGAAGCATTTAATACCGATTGTGATTCAGGGACTACACCGAGTAGCTTAATACCTAGCAGCTCTTTGATGTCTTCAAGACTGAGCATATCACCACTGGCCACGCGTTTATCAGAGTAACGTGTTACAACGAGGCGTTCTTCAATGGACTCACCAGATTCAGCTTTTTTAGTTTTACTCGCTAGCATACCAATAATGCGATCTGAATCACGGACTGAAGATACTTCTGGATTCGTGACAATAATGGCAGTATCTGCATAATACATGGCCATAATTGCTCCTCTTTCAATGCCAGCAGGAGAGTCGCAAATGATATAGTCAAATGTTTCACGAAGCTCTTCGATGATTCTACCCACACCTTCTTGGGTTAAAATATCTTTATCACGGGTTTGTGAGGCAGCAAGAATGTACAAATTAACATTTCGTTTATCGCGTATTAGGGCTTGTTTTAGGTTGGCCTCACCATTGATTACATTAGCAATATCATAAACGACGCGATTTTCAACCCCCATAATCAGATCAAGATTACGTAGGCCAATATCAAAATCGATGACACAAGTTTTTTTATGCTTCATCGCAAGGCCCATAGCGAATGAGGCACTTGTTGTTGTTTTACCAACACCTCCTTTTCCAGAAGTTATTACTACCACTTTTGTCACGATTAGATCCTCTTGTTAAATCCCTTCAATTTGTATTTTACTGTCTTTTAAATAAATTTGAATCATTGGTTTTTCAGTCTTAGGGATGCGCATGTTCTCTCTGGTTAAATAATGGCCAGAAATGGCAACAAATTCAGCTTCGAATGATTCGCAAAAAATACGTGCCTCTGGATTACCACGAATGCCAGCCAGTGCTTTTCCTCGTAGAGGTCCATAAATATGAATGTTGCCATCAGCAAAGCATTCACCACCCGCATTAACTGGTGCTGTGACCACAAGATCACCATTGCGTGCATAAACTTGCGTTCCTGCACGAACTGGAGTGGTGATTAATTTTGTTTTAAGGCTATTTGTTTTCAAAGCCCCTGGTATTTTCTTTTTTACTCCAGTGCTAAGAGAAGGCTCTTCTTTTTTCTCTACTGACTTAGTAGTTTTCATAATGGCAAGACCTAGCGATAAAGCTCGGTTTTCAATCGATGGATCAAGGCCTCGTATTCCAATAGGCAGCATTTTCTGCTCACGCAATAGGGTGCATATAGCCTCAAGATCAATAGTTTCGGGCGCTGCTTGTACTTCATGTAGATCAATAACAATGGGCGCGTGTTTAAAGTAGCTTGGGGCAAGGATAACTGTGGCAACTATTTGTTTTTTTATCGCCAAAAGATTGTCAGTCGTGAGTTTAATGACAGTCATTGGAAAAAAATCAGCCCTAAATTCCAAATCATTCCGTTCTTTAATCAATGCGGTAGTCATATTTTTTATATGTAGTCCATTTAACAATCTAATGTGTGAGAATAGCAAATCTATGACTATAAAAAAAGACATGATCAATTTTTTAAGGATTAATCAAACTTCTAAAATTACCTCTGCGGATCAGCAGTAAAGCTTCTATATATAGCAATTTGACCTTTATATAGCGATTTGATCTTTGCTTTATTTAGCTACATTGAGTAATTAACCTGAGTTCGATGAAAAGGTGTAAAGTAAGTGA
Organism: Coxiellaceae bacterium; assembly: GCA_965214015.1. Classification (GTDB taxonomy): domain Bacteria; phylum Pseudomonadota; class Gammaproteobacteria; order Coxiellales; family Coxiellaceae; genus CBDCAS01. Next base: position 163,365 of record CBDCAS010000021.1, on the reverse strand, counting down.
TTGAATAAAAGGCTCTTTCATGGTTAAGTTTCGTGCAAAAGCAGCTAATTTCAGTAAATCAAACCTTAAAAGGAAGAGCCGTATGGATAAGTTAGTCGATTTATATTGTGTTGTCGATGATTTTTGTCAATTAGTATTGCCTGAATTAGAGAAAGCTTCTTTGCCTAATTTGAGTAAAAAAAGAACTAGGTCATGCCGACTGACTCCCTCAGAAATCATGACGATTGTCATCCACTTTCATCAAAGTCATTATCGTGATTTTAAAACCTATTATATTAATTATGTAAAACAGCATTTGTATAAAGCCTTCCCTGATTTGGTCAGTTATAATCGCTTCGTTGAACTGATGCCATCCATATTGGTACTCTTGTGTTTATTAATGCATTTCCAAAGCAAAACATTAACAGGAATTTACTTTATTGACTCTACCACATTATCTGTGTGCCATCCTAAACGTTCATCATCAAATCGTGTTTTTAAAGGGCTTGCTAAAAAATAGAAATCAACTATGGGTTGGTTTTTCGGCTTTAAACTGCATTTAGTCATTAATGATAAAGGGGAAATACTGGCTTTCAAAATAACGAAAGCTAATACGGATGACCGTAAACCTGTTGATGAGTTAACACAAGGATTAGAGGGTAAATTGATAGGTGATAAAGGATATATTTCTTCTGAATTATTTAATCAATTATACCTGCGTGGTTTAAAATTCATTACACGCCTACGAAAAAATATGAAAAATAAACTGATGCCAATGATCGACAAATTATTATTACGAAAACGTGTGATTGTTGAAACCGTCATTGATCAATTAAAAAATATTAGTCAGATAGAACACTCTCGTCATCGTAGTCCTGTCAATTGTAGGGTTAACATCCTGGCTGGATTAGTCGCTTATTCTTTACAACCTAAGAAGCCTTCTTTATATTTGAATAACAATTTTTCAATCTTAGCATGAGTTAGGTCGAACTCACGTTAATTATGTTATCCTAGTCTTAGATTTAGGCAGTATCTAGTAAACTGGTGATCAATTAAGTGGTCTTTTAGTAGCTAGGGATACGATTCTATTGGAAAATGATTTATGAGCCTTATTCAAGATACAGCACCTCGAGGAGAGCTCGCAATTCGTGTTGCTGCGATGCCTTCAGATACTAACGCCAACGGTGATATTTTTGGAGGTTGGGTCGTATCACAGATGGATTTGGCAGCTATGTATTTTGCCAAAAAACACACTCAACATCGTGTAGTCACAGTGGCTATTAATGCGATGAGCTTTATTGCCCCAGTTCATATGGGTGATTTTTTATGTTGTTATGGTGAGGTGATAAAAACAGGGCGTACCTCAGTCACCATATTTATTGAGACCTGGGCTCTAGGACCTAATGATAGAAAGCGTCGTAAGGTCACTGAGGGTACCTTTGTGTATGTGGCTATTGATGAGAATGGCCATTCAATACCTCTTTGACCGATTGATTAAAAGTGTTTGAAACCGTTATATTAAATAATAGGTTTGAGAGTAATATTTAGGTCTTTACTGACTGTGATTAGATGGTTTTCAGGAATTTCTACCCATTCATGCTGAATCTCATTGATCGGCTCTGAAGCGATAATAACAGCCCCTAGGTTTTTTGTATTTTTAACATGCATCAAGCCTTGCCCTGTCTTTGATAATACAAAATCACCTGCTGCATAAAAAAGTGTATTTTGTGTCTTGATGTTTGATGAGGCATAGCGTGTTGCAATCAACTCATTGCCATTGGTGAGTACTGTGTTTAAAAGAGCATTATGATTGTTTTGTAATTTTTTTTGCAGTGCTTTTATAGTATTCATTGTCTTAAGTAAGGCATAGGACATATTATTTAAATCGATATGATTAAAATCATGGTGTAAGATATGATGAAATAGGGCAAAGAAGTGTTCTGAATCTGTAGCGCCGTGGATTGAAAAATAAGAGCGATCACAGAGTAAGCGCAGTAATTGGCGTTTAATCCCATTAAAATTCCCTATGGTTCCATTATGAGCAAAGCTTAAGTGATCGATAGAGAAAGGGTGACAATTTATAGTATTAACATCGCCTATTGTTGAGGTACGGACATGACCCACGAAGCATTTTGACTCTACTTTAGAGGTAATGTGGCTTAAATTTTGATCATTCCATGCAGGTTGTGTTGATTTAAAAAGTGCTGGAGTAAGAGCGACTGCTGTATTATACCAACTTAAACCAAACCCATCCGCATTCACTGCATGCTTTGCATCTAGTGCATGTCGGCTTTGTTGTACTAGAGAATGAGTGGGGCAATCAATAATGCGTGCTAAGGTAATAGGTTTTTTACCTAGATAAGCGACAAATCGACACATACTCTATTCCTTAGCTTTGTATTGAGGACGTCCTTGTACTTTATAAGCAGTATAGTCAAGAATCTGCTCGGCAACATTTTTGCCAACGATTATCTCAAGCCCTTTGAAGCCTGGAGAAGAATTTGCCTCACAAATCTTGTACCCTTTTTTATCAAAAAGTAGGTCAATACCGGCAATATCGAGTCCTACCAGACGTGCTGTTTCTGTAGCAAGCCAATCAATATCAGCATTTCTCTTAAAAGGATCAACATGACCCCCACGGGAGAAGTTAGCTTTAAAGCTTGATTTAGAAAAGCGCTTCATGCAGCCAATGACTTTGCCTCCTAATACAAAAACGCGTAGGTCTTTGCCTCGACTTTTTTGTACAAATTCTTGAATAATAATATTAGCTTTTTGATTATTTGAGTAAATTAACTCCATAAGATCGGTAAAGTTATTTTCGGATTCACATAAATAAATGCCATTACCCTCACTTCCAGTCACATTTTTCACGATGATAGGAAACCCTATTTCATTTTTTACTACATCAATATTAACGGGAAATTTGACAAGGATTGTTTTTGGTGTTGGTAGATTACTTTGGGCAATCAATTGGTGCATTTGTAGTTTATCTTTCACAATTTCAATAGTTTTTGAAGTATTACATGAGTAAACGCCCAGGCGCTCTAGCTGACGAATAATCGCTAATGAAAAATAGGTACTATTGGATCCGAGTCGAGGGATCAGAAAATCAGGAGGGAGTGTCGGTTTTCCATCGACTAAGATACTTTCCTTATCATCGCGTGAGACAACTAATTCAAATTGATTAGGGGTAAGTACATCAAGCTCTATGTCTTGTGCCATGGCAGCTTCAAGAAGGCGCCTGACCCCATGATCCTGATCTGAGATTTCATCGCGTGTTTTGCTATAGAGAATCCAGCCTTTCATATTAGATATCATCCTTAAAATCAGGTGAGCAGGTGTTTGAAAAGGCTCACTTCGATGAAATATTGACCATTTGGTTTTTTTAGTACAGAAGTTATACTGTAAATAAAATTTTCCTAAAAAGAAAATTTTTAGAAGGTGATTTTTATTACATTTATCTTGAAAAATAACTTATAAGCTACTAATATAATAAAGATAAGTACTAATAATTGAATGAATTGGGAGAATAATTATGTGGTGGCTTGGTATTATTATTTTGGCACTAATCGTCCTCTTTATTGTCATGACCTACAATAATCTAATTGCCATGATTGAGGCTGTTAAAAATAACAATAAAGAGATCGATATTCAGTTAGATCGACGTTACAAGGTATTTGAATCTTTAATCAATGTCGTTCGTAAATATATGGATTATGAAAAATCAACCTTAAAAGAAGTAGTGGCTTTGCGTAATCAAGCTCAAAGTGCGAAAAGTCAAGGTAACGAAGCAGATCGTATGGTCGCTGAGAATAAAATCTCAGGTATTCTCGGTGGGCTTAATATAGTGTTTGAGCAATACCCTGATTTAAAAGCCAGCCAAAATGCGCTGCAGCTGCAAGAAGAAATTGTAAGTACAGAAAATAAACTCGCTTATGCTAAGCGAGCTTATAATGACAGTATCGAACGTTATAATGCGACTAAAAAATCATTATTCCAATCGATAATAGTCGCTCTGTTTTCAAGCAAATTAGATTTTGACTTTACCTATTGGTCTTTGACTGAAGAGCAAATTAAGCGTCAAGAAGATTATACTGTGAAACTATAAAATGAAAGGCTACCAGGCTACTACTGCTAACTGGCGTGCCAGTTTACGAGCAAATAACCGCAAAACTGCTCTAGTTGTTGCTGTTTTTTTTATCATTTATATTGGGCTTGGCTTATTAATTGATTTATATATTTGCTCAAATAGTAACCCCAATGTTCCCTTATCTCGTATTTTTAGAGCCTTACTGACCTTGCAAATAACACCTTATGCGACTTTAATTACTACCGCAATAGCGTTTATTTCTATAGGTATAACGCGAATTTATCACAATAAATTAATGCTATTAGGTTCAGAGTATTATGAGCTTAGGCCAGAGACAGCCCGAAATCCCAAAGAGCGACAATTGTATAATGTCATTGAAGAAATGAAAGTAGCTGCAGGGCTTAGCTATATGCCTAAGGTTTTTGTAATTGAGGCAGACTATATGAATGCCTTTGCCAGTGGTTTTAGTGAATCTTCCGCTATGGTAGCAATCACACAAGGTTTAATGGAAAAATTAAATCGTGATGAGCTTCAAGCAGTGATGGCGCATGAGCTCAGTCATATTCGTCATATGGATATTCGTTTGACGTTAATGGCCTCAGTACTTGCTAACATTATGTTAATTGCTATTGATATTTTGTTCTATAGCGTCTTATTTGGTCGTAATCGACGCTCTGAGAATGGTGGCAATTGGCTGGTGTTGATTATTTTTTTGGTGCGCATGGTACTTCCTTTAGTGACCGTTTTGTTAATGCTTTTCCTCAGCCGTACGCGAGAATACATGGCAGATGCTGGTTGTGTGGAATTGATGCGAACTAATGAGCCTCTAGCACGTGCTTTGTTAAAAATACAGGACGATCATCAGCAGAATAAGGATGCCTATCAGGCAGCCTATAAAGCTACACCTCATGAAACTGTCCGTCGTGAAGCTTATATTTTTGATCCAGTGGTGGCTGGTATTGAGTCAAAACAATCGGTTAGTGATTTTTTCTCAACACACCCAAGTGTAAAAAAGCGGCTTAAAGCCATTGGCTTTATTTCAGAGTAGGGCTTGGCGAGTTAGCACTAGCAGCGATTGACGAGAATAGCGATAAAAGACAGCTCTATCTTTTTGGACTCTGAATAATGCTGATTTTATAAAAAAATCAGTGCCTTTAATATAATTTTAATCTTTATATATTATATTGAAAGAAAATATTTTGAGGAATAATTAAATGCCTCCACCGAAGGTTATTGAGTCAAGTTCTGTAAAGGTACCTTTAATGGTAGCAATAGAGAATGGCAATATTACTGCATTTAGAAATTTAATAATGGAAAGAATCAATCTGTTTCAGAATGACGATGTAGAAATAAACATTTTGAATCGGTATGAACCAACGGAGTTAGCACAGTGTTTCTCAGAATCTGCTTCTGATCATGAGAGAATACTTAGGAAAAATCAGATGCAGTGTCTATTTTATATCTTAGAAGCTATGTATAAAAGACAGTATCAAGTACTTTGCAAAATAATTTTAGTTATTAGTATAAGCGTTAATCTAAAATCTGCAGCTCAAAAAGTGCTTCATGCAGTTGAGAAAGCGAAAGAAAGCTTGCAGATACTCAATGAAATAAAAACACCACAAGAAGCAGAGAGGCAAGCAAAGATTCTGGTTCAATATAGTGAACTATATACAATTATATTATTAGCATATAGTCTACTACTAAAATTATCTATTTTTCAAAGACAGAATAAAAGATGTGAAGAAAAAAACCACCAGCTATTAAAAGCTAGCAATGAATATGCCGAGTTTGAATTGATGATTATGAGTGGGCAGCGTCATATTGGAAAAATAGTAGCGGGCACTATGCTGGGGTTTTTTGGTGTGCTTGGTATTATTGCTGGCGTTGGATTAATCTTAACAGGTGTTGGGATACCGCTTGCTATCCTGCTTAAGATGGCTTCTATTGTAGCCCTTTATTCAGGAGCTGCTGCCATTTCTGTTGGCTTAATTGGTGTTATAGGGGGTGGCGCATTAGCTTATTGTAACAGAGAGAGAGGAGTGAAGTGTGCTGCAGGGAAATTTTTTAAAGCATCACAGACAGAAATCTTATATAGAAAAAGCCAGAAAAATCCCTAGTAATGAAATTAATAGTAAGCCTGTTCCTTGCTTTTAGCAATTGAGTATAAGATATTCAAAATATATCTTGCTATTTTTTTAGAATCACAAGATAGCCTTCAACAGGAAGGTTATGTTGTTTTCTTAGAATAATATTGTTAAAGCAAATTGTTTTAAAAGATGAGTTTTTTATAAGTTTATCAAGGTAGGTTTTAGAGTGGGCGTAGCGAATGGTTTCTTGTAATTCATAAGGCTCTGTATAGGTTTTTTCAACTGTATAGGCAAATAAGCCCTCTGGATTAAGCGCATCATAAGCTTTTTGGTGGATTATATCGAGTGCTCCAATGTAAGAGAATACATCGCCTGCGATAATAAGATCATTGTGTTGAAACTGATCAAGTGCGGTAGTTGCGTTTACTTTTTTTAATTGATCATAGATGTTTTTTGCCTTAGCGGCTGCCAGCATTTTTTCAGATACATCAATGCCAATGAGTTTTTTAGTCAATGGTTTAAAAGACTGGCCACACAACCCTGTGCCACACCCTAAATCTAGTACAGTGAGGCTATGTGGAGTTAGGGTGGTTTCAATGTTAATCGCTTTAAATAGTAGTTCATGCACTTGGTATTGTAAGTGTTCCATTAAATGTTGATCGTAGTAAGTCGCATATTGATCAAATAGATGCGATAAATATTCAATCGGTGCTTGATCAGGGGTGTTGTTTTTTTTTAGTGCTGCAAGAATATATTGAATTTCAGGATCATCAGGTTTTATGGTCAGTGCTATTTCGTAGTGTTTTATAGCCTCTGCAATATGGTGAAGTTTTAGGTAAAGAGCTCCTAAATTGATATGAGTAGGGAGATAGTTAGGTTCTATCTCAGCGGCTTGCTTTAAATATTGTAATGACTCTTTATGTCGGTTTTGGTCCATTAATAGAATACCAATGTTGTAGTAGCTTTCCATCATTGGATGTATTTCTAATTGTCGAAAATAATGGTTGAGTGCAATATTAGAATCACCAGAGAGTAGCTCTGCATTTGCAAGAGAGTGGTGGGCTTGGGGGTGCTGTGGTTCTAGGATCAGCGTATTTTTTAGTGTAGTGATCGCCTTATCAATTTGCTTGTTTTTTAGATAGGTTTGCCCGAGCGCAAAAAGGGACGCAGTGTGTTGAGGTTGATGATCCAGACGTTTTTGATAATATTCAATAGCTTTTTTGTAATCACCGATATTTAAGTAGATCTCTGCAAGTTGGCCATAGGCAGCAGGCTGGTTAGAATTTAGTGCAAGCGTTTTTTGTAGATGAAAAATAGCCTTATCAAAATCACCGACTCTAGCGAGCAGAATGCCAAGATTATAATGGGCATCACTATAATGCTCCATAAGCTCGATTGCTTGTTCGTAGTATTGGCGTGCCTGCTCTAATTTATTTTGAGAATAATACGCTTTTCCTAAATTATTATAAGCTAATGCGTACTGATGATCGCAACGAATCGCTTTTTGGTATTGTTGAACTGCTTGATCCCATTTTCCTAGGGCTAAGAGAATATTACCTTTACTGTTATATAAGTATGCGGTTGTTTTATCAATATGGAGGGCTTTATCTAAAGTTGCTAAAGCGTCATTATATTCGTTACATTTGACATAGAGAATCGCTAGGGCATGTAAAACTTCAATGTGTTTTGGATTTTCTTTTAGTAACTTTTGATAAAGTGCTTTTGCTTCTTGGTGTCTTCCTTGCTGGTGTAGCTGGTGTGCTTTTTGTAGTAAGGTATCGTTCATAGGTAGCTTCAATGGCACGACTCAATTCAAAAACAGCTAACGCATAAGTGGTGCGAGGATTATACCTCATAATAGCATAAAAATTTTGGAAGACGAGCCAATATTCAGTAGAGTCGCTATTGTTCATAGCGATTAATGCAGCCTTTAATTGACTCGGCTCTTTGGTAACAGGCTCAATATGGTAACTATGGAGCTGTTCTAAGGTATATAGGGGTTTTGCTGTTTCTAAGAGAGCTTTTTGAGGTATTTTTCCCAGTAATTTGGCAGGGGTGGCAATAGGATTGTTTGGTATCCAGCCGGCTTGATTAAGGTAGTTTGCAATACTGGCAATCACATCAGCATGGTTCGTAAATAAGTCTATAGAGTGGTTTTTTGAGTAATCTACGCCGTAATGTATGTAACTGCTAGGCATAAATTGTGGGATACCTAGGGCACCTGCGTAGGAGCCTTTTAATGCAAGAGGGTTTAATTTTTCATGACGTGTTAATAGCAGGAAATTTGTGAGCTCTGATTTAAAAAATGAGGCTCTTTTAGGGTAATAAAAGCTTAGAGTAACTAGAGCATTAAGCTCATTATAGCGGCCTGCTTGTTGGCCAAAATAGCTTTCAATGCCGATAATGGCAATAATAATACTTGGTGGAATGTTATAACGTGCTTTAGCATCATCAAGTATTTTTTTATGTGTCTTCCAATAAGCCACTCCTTTATCGATTCGATCTTGACGTAAAAAAAAATGCCGGTAAAAATTCCAAGGTTTTTTTTCAAAAGGATGTTTGATCCAATAAATCACATTGGGATCATAGGCTGCTTGATTGATCATTTTTGTTAATGTAGCTTTGTTAAATTGATATCGCTCTACCATATGATGAATGTATTGGTTAATTGCTTGGGCAGGCCATGGCGGTATGGGGTGCTTTTCATTGCTGCTTTTTGCTTCTACATTTAATGTAAGGCTGATAGCAATGAGCGTGTAAATGAATCTCCTTATCATATTTTTTTCCTGTTTTTAGCTGGAATAGAGCTTTTTATGAGTGTGTATTGACATTATAATACCAAAACTGATCATAGTTATCAGCATAGAACTACCCCCATAGCTGATCAGTGGCAAAGGGATTCCTACCACAGGTAGCAGGCCCATCACCATAGCAATATTAATAAGCCCTGGCAGAATAAAAGTGAGACTCAGGCTTCCAGAGAGGAGTCGACAAAAGCTATTTTGTGCCTCTATGCTCATATAAAGGCAGCGGGCAAAGAGTGCTAGAAATAGTAAGATAATAAAGAGACTGCCTAATAATCCCCATTCTTCAGCACTTACTGCATAAATAAAATCAGTAGCGTGTGCAGGTAAAAATGAAAGATGAGATTGTGTGCCATGTAGCCAACCTCTGCCTAATAATCCACCAGAGCCGATAGCAATTTTTGATTGAATGATGTGGTAGCCACTACCGAGAGGATCTCTTTCAGGATTTAAAAAGGTAAGTACCCGTTCTTTCTGATAAAGATGCATAAAATGCCACAAAATAGGTATGCTTGAAATAAATAAACATAAACTGGCTGTAACTAGCTTCCAATAAATACCGGCAAAAAGTAAAACGGATAAACCCGCTATACTGATAATAATGGCAGTCCCTAAATCTGGTTGTTTTGCGGTTAATAAGACCGGTAATATTAAAATAAGGCTGCAAACAGCTAATGAGCTTAGTGTAGGTGGTAATGTTTTTTTCTCTAGAAACCAGGCGAGCATCATAGGTAGCGCAAGCTTCATAATCTCAGAGGGTTGAAATCGTATAGAGCCAAACACAATCCAGCGACGTGCTCCTTGATCTGCTGTTCCAATGATAAGAACTACAAAGAGTAATAGCAGCGCAGCTCCAAAGAACCAGGGAGCCCATTGCTGATAATATCGAGGTGGAATGTGAGCAAATACTAACATCAAGCTAAATGCAAGTATTAAGCGGCCCATTTGTTTTTCAACCATAATGAGACTTTCATTGCTCGCGCTATATAGGATTAATAAGCCAACTACAGTGAGTACAATTAACCCAGCTAGTAAAAAGGGATCAATATGTCGCGTCAAACGCTTAAGATTTAAGAGCTTGTGTTTTGATACTGTTTTGTAGACAGAGTTAAGTGGGTAAGATTCTTTCATATTTCGGGCTCGCATCTTGTTTTGCGCAATGTTGAAAATAAAAATCCATCACCTCTCGTGCAATTCTATCAGACCAGGCAGCATGTTCGACTACAACAGCTAGGGCGATCTCAGGGCGCTTCACGGGTGCAAAGCTAATAAATAAATGATTATTACGTAATTTTTTAGGGATATTCGTACGAATATGTTCTTCATCACGTTGTTTTCCATAAACTTGAGCTGTGCCTGTTTTTGCAGCTACTGAATATTGTGCCCTACGACCAAATCCGTTAGCCGTTCCATAAGGACTATTAATAACGCCTTGCATAGCAGAGATCACAGTATCCCATATTTCAGGATGCAATAATGTAATGGGTGCTTTTTCAATTGTTGGCACTACTTTGATGATATGATCGGGTGTCTCATATTTGAAAAGTAAATGAGGTTGATAGCGTGCACCATGTTCAGCTAATATAGCCGTCGCTTCTGCTAGTTGTAGTGGTGTAGCCAGCAGGAAGCCTTGACCAATACCAGTAAGCACTGTGTCGCCTGTATACCAGGGATTACCAGAGTTTCGTTCTTTCCAATCAGGTGAGGGGACTAAGCCAGATAATTCTTCAGGCATATCCACTTGTGTACTTTTTCCAAAGCCAAAATGCGTAAGCATACTATTTATTGTGTGAATGCCAAGATGAGCAGAAAGTTGATAGAAAAAAGTATCGCATGAGACAATAATTGCTTTGGTAATGTTAACCCAGCCATGGCCACTATGCTTCCAATCGTGGTAGATATGTTTTGTTTTAGGTAAACGAAACCAGCCAGGATCGTCAATTTTTGACTCGGTGGTAATGATTTGGTTTTCTAGACCGGCAATGGCGATAAATGGTTTAATGGTTGATCCAGGTGCATATTGGCCACGAATAGTGCGATTAAACAGTGGGTGGTCAGGAGAGTGTACTAGCTTCTCATATTCATAATGGCTGATGCCGTTTAGCAATAAATTAGGATCAAAGTTTGGTTTAGTCACTAATGCTAAAATTTGTCCAGTACTAGGCTGTATAGCTACAATAGCACCACTATTATTACCTAAGGCTTTTTCTGCATAAGCTTGTAATCGGCTATCGATAGTAAGGTACAAATTATTTCCAGGAGTTGGTCGATTACGTTTTACGTTACGAACAACATTACCATTGGCATTAATTTCTACTTTTTTAACACCAACAGTGCCATGTAATAGGTGCTCATAATATTTTTCGATGCCTACTTTTCCTATGTAATGTGAGGCACTGTAATTCACTCGGTTGACGGAGTTTATTTCTTTGCTATTAATACGACCTACATAGCCTAGAACATCACTGAGCTGGTTGCCTAGAGGGTAATAACGTAGCATTTGTGTTTTTACGATGACACTTGGAAATTGATATTGATTGACATAAAAAGCAGCGAGTTCGTTTTCATTGAGGTTTATTTTTAAAGGTACAGCCTCATAATAACGATGTTGTTTTAAGCTTCGTTGAAAATTTTGAAGATCGCTATCAGAAATGGAAATTATTTTTTTTAGTGCCTTAATGAGCTTACTGAGATTTTGAGTACGCTCAGGAATAATATCTAAATTAAATACTGGTATATTTTTTGCTAATAATACACCATTACGGTCATAAATAAGCCCTCGGTTTGGCTCAATGGGTAGAATGGCTAATATATTCTGACGTGAAAGAGTAGAATACATGGTATGTGCGATTACTTGTAAATAAATCAAACGTAGAATGAGAAGGCTGACAAAAATTAGTACTACTATTAACGTAATAAGGCTGCGCTTTTTGAAAAGAAGTGCTTCGCCTTGGTGATCTTTAATAGTGAGAGGTTTGCTCATTGTAGTCAACCTGGATTATTTTTTACTTAGATTCGGTGTTACGAATCGATTTTGTCATACTCCAAAGTTTTTCAAGATCATAAAAATCACGTATTTCAGGTAACATCATGTGGATAATAATATCTTGTAGGTCTACTAAGATCCAACCGCTATTGCGATCACCGTTTACTATTAGAGGTTTTTCACCGACAGTTTTAACGGTTTTAATCACTTTATTTTTGAGTGCATCAAGATGTGGTGGCGACAAGGCACTACAAATAATAAGGTGATGTGCAATATCTGTTAGGCTTCCTACATCAAGAATTTTGATGTGGTATGCTTTATTATCTTCTAATGTTTGAGATAGGAGTTGCATAAGCTCTTTGGTGTTCATAACTTTAGCATAACAGTTTTTTCACCTAAGGTCTAAAGGCTTTATGAGTGATATAGATGATGTTGCATGATGTAACGCAAAACTTTAGGATCCATATCCTCTAGATTTTTCTCTCCCTTTTTTAACTTTTTACGAATTTCAGTAGCAGAGATTGTGATAGGTTTAATATCCTGTTGTAGTATATAACCTCCAGGCTTTAGATGTAATTTTTGCATATCACAAACTTCATGTTTTTTTAATAAGCTTTCCATCCAAGGTTCACAGGACAATGGGACACCTGGACGATTAATGATTACTAGATGCACTAATTTAGGAATCGATTCCCATTGGTACCAGTGATTCATATGAGTAAAAGCATCTTTGCCTAATATTAAGCACAGAGGATGTTGGGGAATTTTCTCTCGAATCGCTTTAATAGTATCAATACTATAGGTAGGTCCTGATCGATATATCTCAACATCATTAACAATAAACTGTGGATTTTGCATAGTTGCAATGCGAACCATAGCGAGTCGATGCTCTGCGTGGGCTGTTGGTTTTTGGCGGTATATAGGATCTTTATTAGGGATAAAATGCATGGTATGTAATTTAAGCTTTTTGACTAATTCATCAGCAATTTTAATATGTCCTCTATGAATGGGGTCAAAGGTGCCGCCAAATAGACCTATGGGGTGTTTGTCAATCACTATGAACCTGCCATTGATAAAGCTAATCGTTCCAGTTCATTCCAATAAGATCCATGTTGTAATCCCTTTATTATGTGATCAATTTTACAAGCATTTTGTAAGCATTGAAGCAGCTTTTGATAGTTTTGACGTTGGAGTGCAGCTTTTATCATTACTTTTCGACTCTGCCATTCTTTTTGTAATAGTTGATTAATGGGAATACCACGTTGTTTTTGATCCAGTAATTGGATTAGATACCTTATTTCACGTACTAGTACCCAAAGAATTAAGGTAGGTTCAACACCTTCTAGTTGCAGGTGTGAGATTATGTGTATTACACGATCAATGTTACCTAATAGTACAGCATTGCTAAGATCAAATACTGTAAATCGGGCATTATCATTGAGTATACTCATCATTTTATCTGAGTTAATCGCTTGCCGAGGGTAGAGTAATTGCAATTTTTCAAGAACTTGTTGTGTTGCTAATAAATTTCCTTCAGTCCACGTTGATAATAATTGAATACTTTCTGTGTCTGCTTCAAGCTCCATCATGTTAAGCTTTTGTTGTATCCATTGAGGGAGTTCATATCTTCCTATGGGTTTGATGATAATAGCCTCGCCTACTGCTCTAATATGCTGGAACCATTTTGTTTTTTGTTGTGTGCTCGTTATTTTGGGTATAGAAATAATGAGCAATAAATCATTGGCAGGGGCGTTTAGGTAATCGAGTAGGAGGGTGCTGATGGGTGCCTCCCATCTAGGTAAGCGTAAGTCGATGATTGATTTTTCACTAAAAAGAGGACGTGTTTGTAAGTGTTGTTGTATGATTTGCCAATTAAAATCAGGTCCAACAATGACTAGTTCGCGCTGTAGAAAGCCAGCTTTATAAGCAGTTTGGCAGATTTTGTCACGAGTTTCTTGTAATAATAAAACCTCATCACTTGAGAGCAGATAAGCTGGTTTTAATCCCTGTTTTAAAGCGGCATTGAGTTGGTTAGTGTACATGTTAGTTTATTACTTTTTGTATAGTAAGGAGAGTGTAGCTTACGATATGTATTTTTGGAAACCAGTACATAATAAATCTGTGAAATGATATCACGTCTTAATTCTTGTTGAGCCAATGTGGCTGCTCCTGGAGTGTATACTTGGCTTGGGTTTTGTGAAATAGAACGTGTTGCATAGAGCTTTTGTATTGAGGTGACTGTTTTGTTATTCGCTGCAGTGATCTGAATGTTGACGCTTAATGAGTAAGTAATACTAACTGCTAGATTAGTTGTTGTAATAGCTGGATTAGATTGTGAAAAATGTATCCCTGTTAGATTTAAAGTGTAAATTGATTCACAACGATTTTTTGCCAATTTGATACTTAACGATTGTAGAGTTGCTTTTAATTGAGTGACAAGAGGACTATAAGGTGATGATGTTTTTAGGTAGAGTGTATGTAGTTGTGTTGGAACCTCAGTAGCACTACGTAGGCGAAAACCACAGCTAGATAATAGTAAGCTGATACCTATCATGATTAAAACTTTCATGAGTAATTGATTCATTTCATACTACGATATTCACTAAACGATCTGGAATAATAATTGTTTTTCTGATGATCTTATCGCCTAAATGATGTTGAATATTATCATCATTTAATATTACGTTTTTAATAATTTTTTCATCACATCCCATAGGAACAGTAACTCTGGAACGTAACTTGCCATTAATTTGGACAACGAGCTCAACTGTACTGCTTTGTAATGCTTTTGTATTCGCTTTTGGAAAACTGGCATTTAAAATATCTTTTCCAAAATTAAGTTTTTCCCAGAGAGCTTGTGTAATATGAGGTGTTATTGGCGCTAATAGTCGAAGTAATACACTCAAATATTCATGAACTAATTGCCATTCTATTTCATTATTAGGTTGTTCTTTAGCTATTAAGTTAAATAATTTCATCGCTGCAGACACCACGGTATTGAATTGCGCGCGTTGCATATCGTATTCAACTTGTTGTAGGATTTTATGTAGGTCTTGATGTTTTTTTTGTAATAATGTAGGCCCTTCTAAAAGACGGTAGGCAAGGGCATCCTGTTTATTGAGTTCTTGTATTTTATCGCAAACTCCAATAGAAAAAGCCCATAATTTTTTCAAAAAACGATGGGCACCTACAACACCACTATCGGACCATTCTAGTGCTTGATCAGGAGGAGCTGCAAAGATAATAAATAGGCGGACAGTATCAGCTCCATATTTTTTTATTAGAGGTTGTGGTGGTATGGTATTTCCTTTTGATTTTGACATTTTAATGCCTTCTTTTAAAACCATTCCTTGAGTGAGTAGTTTTATAAAGGGCTCATTGGAATTTAGTAAACCTTCATCGCGTAATACTCTATGCATAAAGCGAGCATAGAGTAAATGCATAATAGCATGTTCAACACCACCCACATATTGATCAATAGGTGTCCAATATTTGGCACGATCATCTAGCATGGCATTATCTTGGTCATAGCAGCAATAGCGTGCGTAGTACCAAGATGATTCAACAAAGGTATCCATGGTATCTGTTTCACGTTTTGCCGCTTTGCCACACTGGGGGCATTGAGTTTTGTAAAAGCTAGGCATGGACACTAACGGAGAGCCTTGGCCATCAGGAATAACATCCTCTGGTAAAATAACTGGAAGGTCTTTTTCTGGAACTGGGAGATCACCGCAGGTTTTACAATATATAATTGGAATCGGTGTTCCCCAATAACGTTGACGTGAGATACCCCAGTCACGTAGTCGATAGTGCACTGCTGTTTTTGCTTTTCCCTGTTCTTGTAAGAAGCTGCTGATGGCTTTAATTGCTTTTTTGGTACTCAGACCATCGAATTTTGCAGAATTTATTAATTTACTGCATTCAGTATATGCTTTTTTATTATAGTCCCAACTCTTAGGAGCAGCGAGTACCGGTATAATGGGTAAGCTATATTTTAGTGCAAATTCATGGTCGCGTAAGTCGTGGGCAGGCACTCCCATAACGGCACCTGATCCATACTCCATAGATACAAAATTTGTGATCCAAATAGGGAGTTTTTTTTTGCTAACAGGATGAATTGCGGTCAGACCTGTTTCAATGCCTTGCTTTTCTTGTGTCATAAGATCTGCTTCGGCAACACGAGATTTTTTATATTGCTTGATAAATTTTGCAATCGCTAGTTTTTTTGTTGCTAACTTATGTGCTATTGGGTGTTCTGGAGCAATGGTTAAATAGCTGACGCCCATCAATGT
The DNA here is from genome assembly GCA_965214015.1 of Coxiellaceae bacterium. Lineage (GTDB taxonomy): Bacteria > Pseudomonadota > Gammaproteobacteria > Coxiellales > Coxiellaceae > CBDCAS01. The sequence continues at coordinate 147,127 of CBDCAS010000021.1, read as the reverse complement.
ATCAGCACGAGTTGTAAAAACAGTTAAAGATTCGTTGCTACGACTTAGATCAAAATGAATTTCAATCCCTTCAGAGCGGCCAATCCAATTTTGTTGCATATGCCTTACTTGCTCTGGCCATTTTTGTAGTTTCTCTAAGCCACTGAGTAATTCATCTGCATAAGCAGTGATTTTGAGAAACCACTGTGGGACTTCACGCCGTTCAATGGTGGCACCTGAACGCCATCCTTTTCCATCAATAACTTGCTCATTAGCTAATACAGTTTGATCTACAGGATCCCAATTGATAGGTGAATTTTTTTTATACACTAAACCTTTTTTATAAAGTTGTACAAATAGCCATTGTTCCCAATGATAGTAAGTAGGGTCGCAAGTGGTAATTTCGCGCTTCCAATCAATCGCATAACCGAGTTGTTGGAGTTGTTTGCGCATTTTGGAAATATTTTTATAGGTCCATACAGAAGGAGGTAGTTGATGTTCAATGGCAGCGTTTTCTGCAGGTAATCCAAAGGCATCCCAACCCATAGGTTGCATGACATTTTTACCTTGCATCATTTGGTAGCGGGCAATCACATCACCGATAGTATAATTTCGAACATGACCCATATGTAGGTCTCCGCTAGGATAGGGTAGCATAGAAAGGCAGTAGAATTTTTCCCGGTTAAGATCTTCTTTAGCATCAAAACGACTCTTTTTAAGCCAATCTTCTTGAACTAAGGCTTCAATAGCAAGAGGTTGATATGCGTTGTTCATGGTGGAAGTTTTCCAATTTAGGCCAATGTAAAGGATACCGAATCCTTTTAGGGTGTCAATTTTACTTCGTTTCGTTTATAATCTATTGATTAAATTATTTATTTAATCAATAGATTATGAGAGTTTTTGTGTTCACTAAAAAGAATTCAGACCGCTCTACAGTAATAAAACAGCCATTTTATAAAGAAGGTTGTGTTCTGCCTGTGATGCCTGCTAAACGCTTATTAGCTGCAGGTAGATACCCTATGATCCTGCGTCAATTAAAAGATATTTCCAAGTTGCCTTCTCAGTATTTTGAAGTGTTTTATAAGAAGGCTATTCATAATTTTGCTGAGTTTGTACAGGTTATACCTCTAGACTTTAATCATGCCTTAGGGAGTTTAATGGATCAAAGTATTGCACGTGCTGTGATAGCGTTACGGATTTATCAAATAGAATATAAGGATAATGTGGATCCATTAAAATCTTATGCTATTTTTACAGCTGCTTTATTTCAAAATATTTCTTGTGTGCTGATTCAACAACGTGTTCTATTAACAGAAAAAAGCGGTCAATTTATTCGTTACTGGAATCCTATGGAAGGCTCTATGGTTAATCAAGTAAGCTATTACAGGCTTATCCCATTGGCACACTTCTACCAACGATTAGATCATACGCTAAGACATTTGTTTGCACGACAGATAATGCCAAAGTCAGGGTATCATTGGATTGCTAGTGATTTAAGTTTATTAGCTGACTGGTTTGATGCTATTAGTGGCAAGGGCGATAGTCGTGGTACCTTAGCTCATATTCTTACTTTAATAAAAAATGAGGATTTAATCGATTTACAGAATTTATTAGTACAAGATTCTATTGAACAACAAGAAGCTCTAGATATGGAACATGGTCTAGCTTTTTATCATTGGTTGAAAGATCATATTCAAGGTAGAGTAGAGTTTAATACAATAGAAAGTGATTTGCATATAACAAGCGAAGGTCTTTTTATCGAACGCAAGCTTTTTAAAGATTTCACTAAAATTTATAATAAGCCTGTAGCTGATACCGTTGTTTACGCACAATTTGGTAACTTAATGGGTCTTGTTAAAAAAGGTGGGGCTGATTTTATGAATGCCCAGTATTTTTCTGAATCAATGGGAAGGTCAGCTACCTCAGGTAGAACATTCGGTAGTCCAGTGAGTAATACAAAATCATCGCTACGTCACGGAATCTTATTATCTGAACCGGCTATGTTATTAGATAAAACGGTTCCAGTATCCTCATTATTGCATCCGGTAAAATCATCAAACAGTCATCTACCTGCTTTAGACCTGCCACAATTAACAACAAGACCACAAGCTAAGAGCTAAAAGTAACATAATCAATATTATAATTGAATAGCTACTCCAGCGCATAAGCGGTGTTTTACCATGCATAGGTTGGACATATCCAGTTAGTGTTTGACGTTGGTCAATAGGTAATGAATGAGTCATTTTCCCCGAAGCATTGATTATTGCAGTAATTCCTGTATTGGTGCTTGATAGAATAGGTCGACCGGTTTCTAGAGCGCGAAATTGAGTCATTTGTATTTGTTGATCTAATGCTATGGAATCACCAAACCAACTATCATCACTAATGTTAATCAGTAATTGTGTATTTTTTGAATTGGATAGCACTTCAAAAGGAAATGCAATTTCGTAACAAATAAAGGGAGCTATATTAATGTTTTTAACATGAAGTGATTTTTGTAGATCAGGGCCTTGGATAAAATTAGACATGGGAATATTGAGCTTTTCCATTAATGTGCCAAAGATTGATTTCAAGGGAGTATATTCGCCAAAAGGAACTAAATGCCGTTTATAATAAATTCCTTGTCCTAGGCCTATTAAAGACAGTCCATTGTAAAACTCTCGAATATTAGGATTATAGAGTAGTGAGCCAATAATTAAATAAGACTTTTTTTTCTTAGCTAGTTGACTCATTGAGTTGTAATAATAGCGAACCGCTTCTGGGTAAGTAGGCATCGCTGCCTCAGGCCAAACAATGAGTTGATTGTCAGAAAGTTTGCTTGTCATATTTTTGTAAATTAAAAGTGTGTTCCTCAATGTATCAGGATCCCACTTTATTTTTTGAGCAATATTACCTTGTACTAAACTAACAGCCATTCTAGTGCCAGTAGGTTTTGTCCAGTGATAATCTTTTAATACCCATCCTATCCCTAGCAACATTATAATGATTACAATAGCAAGAAGCTTATAGGCAATTTTAGCTTGTATAACGAGTATCACTAAGGCACCACTTATAAGACAAGTGATCATTGATACTCCATAGACACTAAATAGAGGGGCTAATGATTTTAATGGGGTGTTTAATTGAGAGTAACCTAGTAGTAGCCATGGAAAGCCTGTGAATAGCCAGGCACGCAAAACTTCCATAATAAGCCATAGGGCTGGAAATACGCAAAGAGATTGTATTAGTAGAGGCTTATGTTGATATATTCGTCTGGATAAATAACCTTGTAGAGCAAAGTAAAGTGCTAGATAAGAAATAAGTAACCCTGTAATCAAAGTAGACAATAAGGCAGAAGCTTGGCCAAAATGATGAATACTGATATAAATCCATGAAGTGCCTAGTCCAAAAAAACCAACTCCAAATAAAAAACCACGATAGGTTGCTTGCCAGGGAGTAGATCGTAACCAAACCCATAAAAGGACTGCAGGTGAAATAAAGGCGATGATATAAAAGTTAAAGGGCGCTAAAGCTAACGCTAGTATGGCGCCTGACATAAGGCAGGCAAGACTGGGCCATAGTTTACTTTTCATCCTTTAATCGTCGAGTTATTTTTAGAAGGTCAATACCACGTGTTCCTGCTTGAATAATCGTTACTTTAAAATCATCAAAAATAAGGATTTCACCGGATTTAGGAAGGTGGCTCATTTTATGGAGAATGAATCCTCCAATAGTATCAAAATCTTTATGATCATAATCTGTGTTAAAGTATTCATTAAATTCTTCAATAGGTGTTAGCGCTTTTATAGAATAGGTAAGATTGCTTAATTGTTTAATATTGGGTTCTTGTTCAGCAGAATCATACTCATCAATGATGTCACCAACAATTTGTTCTAATACATCTTCTATAGTCACTAGTCCAGCAGTACCTCCATACTCATCCACTACAATTGCCATATGGTTTCGGTTAAGACGAAATTCTTTCAGTAGAACATCAAGTCGTTTACTTTCAGGAATAAAGGTAGCAGGACGAATGAGGTCACGAATTTTAATTTCTAATGGTTCAGTGGCAACTTGTTTTAATAAATCCTTTGCCAGTAAGATACCGACAACACGATCACGAGTTTCGTCTACAACAGGAAAGCGAGAATGGGCTGACTTCACAATATCAGGTATAGCTTTTTTAGAGTCAGTGTTTTCATTGATAATGATCATTTGAGGTCGTGGTACCATAATATCTCGGACTTTCATTTCTGATACCTTGAGTACTCCTTCAATCATGAGTAAGGCATCAGCATCTAAAAGATGGCGCGCTTTTGCATCATGTAATAATTCAATAAGCTGTTTTCGATCTTGAGGTTCACGCAATAGAGCATGACTAAGTCGTTCTAACCAAGAAAGCTGGGAGTGATGGTCATCTTTCATTAAACAAAAAGCTCCTTAACTAGGGTCTGTTTCCATGGGCTCTATTGGTTAGCTAAGCCAATGTAAATAAACCCTAGAAATTATAACATCATTTTATTTTTAATCTTAGCTTTTGCCTTTATGCAATAAGGCTCAATAAGTGTTCTACAAAACTGCCAGAGCCTTCTTTTTGGGTAAGGGCAGTTTGATATTTTTTTTGTGCTGTATTAGCAAGTGCTCTCATTGCTTCAGGATGTGTTCTTGCATAGTCAATTTTAGTTTCAAGATCAGATAAATCCCATTTAAAGTCCAAATAGGATTGACCAGTTTCCCAAAGATTAGGCCAGGTGGATAGATGATCCATATTTTGTTTAATTATCGCAGCACCTGATAGAATGATTTCAAAGTCTCGCAGCGAAATTTCACCGATACCAAAGGGGGATAAACACGCCGTTGAACAGCGCATTTCACGAAAGTATCGGCTTAGGTTTGTTTTATCTATAGCTATGGTCGTTTGTAGTATTCGTTTTATATGCCGACGAGGCTCACTAACAGTATTACGCTGGTGGGAATAACCAAAGCGTCCTGAGCATGGTATTTTTCTTTTTTTATTAGGGGAATAAAATCGTGGTTTTAATAATCGATGCCATCTTTGGCGCTTCCATAAAATTGATTCTACGTAGTTGCGCCAACGACCATAATAGGCTAATCCAGAATTCCATCCTACAAAAATTTTATCAAGTTCTTCATTTTTTGGGAGAATATTTAGGTGAGGTTCTTCTAAAAGTCTGTCCTCGATATTAAAAGTATGGTGGTAAAAATCAGTAGTCAGTCGCATACCATAATGTTTTTGTTGATAGCGTGTTTTATCACGAAGAATTTGATTTTTAATGTATTTATCGATGTACGGTAATACCTTAAAGTGCGTAGTTCCAGTACTATCTGATAGATCGAACCAAAAGCTTCGGTTTGTATAGAGTTTGGCACGTAGTAAAATATCTTTAATCGGTTCAAAGCCAAAACGCCCCCACCAGGATTTAAAGAACTTACTTGATAAAAATAAAATATCGCTATCAAATAGTGCTGCTTCGATTTGATTAAAAAATTTAAGATGAATATCTTGGAGTTGTAGTATTTTTTGTGTTCGATGTAGTGGGGCTAAGAAAGCGTGTTCATTAGGATTAAATAGGCTGCTGTGAAGAATATTAATTTGGATCATTTGTTATATCCTGGCGTTCATAGGCTTCGATAATGCGCTGTACTAGAGGATGTCGTACAACATCTTCTATAGTAAAAAAAGTAAAACCAATTAAATCCATTTTTGTTAATAAAGTAATAGCATGTCGTAGTCCAGAATGCACATTATTAGGTAAATCAACTTGAGTGATATCGCCAGTAATAACCGCTTTAGAACCAAAACCAATTCGTGTTAAAAACATTCGCATTTGACCGCTGGTTGTATTTTGACCTTCATCAAGTAGAATGAAAGAGTCATTTAGGGTGCGACCACGCATGTAAGCAAGAGGGGCAACTTCAATAATTCCTTGTTCAATAAGACGGGTAATTTTTGTAACTCCCATCATCTCATAGAGAGCATCATATAAAGGTCGTAGATAAGGATCCACTTTTTGCGTTAGATCTCCTGGTAAAAAGCCAAGACTTTCTCCTGCTTCAATAGCGGGACGGACCAGTACAATACGATTGACTTGCTCTTTTTCTAGAGCAGCGAGCGCACAAGCCACTGCTAGAAAAGTTTTTCCAGTGCCTGAAGGTCCAATACCAAAGTTAATATCAAATTCTTGTATTGATTTAAGATAATGCTGTTGATTATGTGTTCTTGGTTGAACTAGAAAATTTTTTAAGTGAAGTGCTGTTTTTTTCAATGTCTTTCTAGATATTTTTTTAGAATACTCACAGTCTTGATTGATAGATTGCAACATAAGTTCAATATCGGATTTAGAGATTATTTTATATTCTGTTTCTTGATACATTGTTTCAAGAATTTTTTCTGCTTTGTTTACTATTGTAGGAATACCAATAATCTCAAACTGGTTGCCGCGATTATTAAGTTCAACACCCAAATATTGCTCAATAAAGTGTAGATGTGCATTAAGTGGTCCACAAAGTTTATTGAGTCGTTCGTTATTTGAAGGTGTGAGTGTAATATATTGAGAAAATTTTTTAGTCAAAAAGAAAATCCTTATTTTTCTAAATAGTGACCACGTAATGAATTGGGTAGTGCTTCAGTAATGAGAATGGGTACCATCTTTCCAATCCATGTTAAAGGGCCTTTAAAATTGACTACTCGATTATTTTCAGTACGTCCGGAGAGTTCTTGTGTGCTCTTTTTTGATACCCCTGTAATCAATACAACTTGTTCTGTTCCAACCATCGTTTCACTAACAGCAGTGGCTTGCTGTTTAATACGCCTTTGCAAAATAGATAAACGCTGTTTTTTTACCTCCATAGGCACATCATCAGGTAAATTAGCAGCTGGTGTTCCAGGGCGTGGACTGTAAATAAAGCTAAAGGAATGATCAAAATTAAGCTCATAAATCAAATTCATAGTAGCTTCAAAATCGGCTTCTGTCTCTCCAGGAAAGCCAATAATAAAATCTGATGATAAACTAATACCAGGGCGTACTTTTTTAAGCTTTCGAATTTTTGATTTATATTCAAGCACAGTATAGTTGCGTTTCATTGCTGTAAGGATGCGATCTGAACCACTTTGTATGGGTAAATGTAGGTGATTGGCAAGCTTAGGTTCGATTGCAAAGGCTTCAATAAGATTATCAGAAAAGGCCGATGGGTGAGAAGTCGTAAATCGAATGCGCTTAATCTTGTCAATAGCGGCAATGTAATAAATTAATTGTGCTAGATCTATAATATCGCCGTTATGGGTTAGCCCACGGTAATCATTGACATTCTGCCCTAGTAAATTAATTTCTTTGACTCCTTGTTGGGCTAAGGCCATGATCTCTGCAATGACATCATCAAATGGACGACTAATTTCTTCACCGCGTGTATAAGGTACGATACAAAAACTGCAATATTTGCTACAGCCTTCCATAATTGATACAAAAGCAACAGTGCTCTCTGCTTTTGGTTGAGGTAAGTAATCAAATTTTTCAATTTCTGGAAAACTGATATCAACAGCAGGTGATTGATTTTTTCGACTTTGTTCAATGAGCTCAGGAATGCGATGTAGTGTCTGTGGCCCAAAGACGATATCGACATAAGGTGCTCTTTTTACTATGTTGTGGCCTTCTTGGCTTGCAACACAGCCACCGACGCCGATAATAACCTCAGGACGTTTCATTTTAATTTTTCGAGCACGACCGAGTTCAGAAAATACTTTCTCTTGTGGTTTTTCACGAACAGAGCACGTATTAAACAAGATAATATCAGCTTCTTCTGGATGAGGAGTTCGTTTGGCACCATAAGAACTTCTTAGCACTTCTACCATTTTATCTGAGTCGTAATCATTCATTTGGCAGCCGTGAGTTTCTATATATAGTTTTTTCATAAGTTTATGTTTTTAAAAAATTTAGCTTTTTCTTCTCTTTTAGGATGGTCAGTGACAGAGCCTTATTATACCTGTTTGTCGGGCTTTTAAAACTGTCTCTTTATTGAGAGGAAAATAGTAGAGTGCTATTTAAGTGTTCAATCTGGCTTCTATCTATTATATGCTAGGCACAAAGAGTAAGGAGCGAAATTATGCAAACTTGTTTTACTAGAGAAACAGACTCATCAGCTGTCCCTATTCATCCTTTAACATCAGAGGCGTATTCAGAATGGTTGTCAACGCAAGAGGTGTTGAGTCAAAAATGGTTACATGCAACCGGTTTTGCAATAAGATCAGGTCATTTTTGTTTCATTCCAGATGAGCAAGGTCATATTCAATGTGTTCTACTTGGCGTTAAGGATTATGATGATTTTTGGTCTTTTGGTGCTCTTTCACAGAACTTACCAGAGGGGAGATATCATATTGCTCCTTCCTTTTTTCCCTCTTTGGAACATTACTTTCGTGCCTGCTTAGCATGGGGATTGGGGGCGTATCAATTTACTCAATATCAAGAAGCTCAACCAAAAGCACAGTTAGTATTAGCTAAAGATATTAATACCGATTATTTAATGAACTGGGTTGAGTCCATTTATCTAGGTCGTGATTGGATCAATACTCCGGCAGATAGCATGAATCCACCTGCTCTTGTTGATCACATTAAGACAATTGGAAAAAACTGCTCTGCAACAGTCTCAGTTATCGAAGGAAAAGCATTATTAAAAGCAGATTATCCGGCCATTTATGCAGTGGGAAAAGGAGCAGAGCATGAACCACGGCTTGTAGAATTGTGTTGGGGAGCTCCAGGAGCCTCTCTTGTGACAGTCATTGGCAAGGGTGTTTGTTTTGATTCGGGAGGATTAGATATTAAATCGGCAAACGGCATGCGTTTTATGAAAAAAGATATGTCGGGGGCGGCCCATGCTGCAATGCTCGCTCATATGATCATGAAAGAGCATCTACCCATTCGTTTGCGAGTATTGATACCAGTTGTCGAGAATGCTGTTGATGCTCATAGTTATCATCCAGGTGATGTAATTACAACGCGTGCAGGCATTAGTGTTGAAATCGAGAATACCGATGCAGAAGGTCGCTTAATACTCTGTGATGCCTTAGCGGCTGCTGTTGAACAAACTCCTGATTTGATCATTGATTTTGCAAGTCTGACAGGGGCTGCTTACGTTGCTTTAGGGCCAGATCTTCCGGCATTTTATAGCAACCAGGATTCCTTAGCAGAAGCAGTCTTAGCCTCATCACGACAGCATCAAGATCCTCTATGGCGGATGCCACTCTATAAAGAATATGAAAAATATCTGAAAAGCGATATTGCAGATTGTATTAATTGCTCCACAAATGCTTTTGGAGGTTCCATTACAGCCGCGTTATATTTGCAGAAATTTGTTCCAGACTCGATTCCTTGGATGCACTTTGATTTATCTGCTTGGAATTACGAGGCACGGCCTGGAAGAGCAAAAGGAGCAGAAATATTAGCATTGCGAGCGGTATGGGGGTATTTAAAAGAGCGTTTTTCTTAAAAATAAAAACACAATGTTGATACTGCAATTTATTGTGTCAGAGATTATGTTTGACGCAGTGACTTACATTTTTATGGACATACTTTTATCAGGTTGGTAGAATTTTTTTCATATCAATATTTTTGTGGGTATTATAAAAATGAGAAATAATTTTTTTCGTAATGAAAATCAACAAACAGTAATATTAAAAAATGGTTCAGAAGCTCAAGAATCATTGGTTAAAACGATTATGATATCCCTTGAGAGCCTATTGAATTCAAATATGATTGCATTCTACGAATTGGTACAAAAATGTAGAGATGAAAATCATAAAATGTTTGGAAATACAATGACAACAATTGAAAAGTTCAATCTAGCTGCGAGAGGATTGGTGCATCAAACAGTAAAAGATGTTGTTTTATCCGCTGTTAAGGGTAAGGAATTGCAAATGTTTCTTGGGGATCCAATAAAGGATCCAATAAAGGATCCAATAGTAGATTTAAATAATTTAAATAGCGAAGTGCCTGACACCAGGGTGCCAGGCGTTTAATTAATTTATAATCGATCAAGTATAAAAATTTCAATACGTAATATTTCTGACTATAAAATAAACAAATGCAAAAAGCATGCCAATATTCTTATTTGGCTTTTGGTGTCATTATATGCAGCTATGCACTGGATATTAAGATTGATAGCTAGTGAGTCAATGTTTTTTTCTTAGCGTCTAAGCTATATTAGGTTATCATTGCTAACAGTGGCAAAAAGGAAGAGGCTACATAAATGGTCAAGACAGTCTATGTGGTGGACGGTGCTCGAACGCCTTTTTTGAAGGCACGTGGAAAGCCTGGCCCATTTTCTGCATCAGATCTTGCTGTATTTGCTGCAAGCGCACTATTGGCGCGTCAACCCTTTGCTGCTGAAGCGATTGATGAGGTGATCATCGGCTGTGTTATGCCTAGTGAAGATGAAGCTAATATAGGTCGTATTGTTGGATTACGTTTAGGGTGTGGTCAGTCGACACCTGGGTGGACAGTGCAACGTAATTGTGCCTCAGGTATGCAGAGTATTGACTCAGCTGTTAAAGATATTCAACTAGGTCGTGCTCATCTGGTATTGGCAGGGGGTACAGAAGCCATGAGTCGAGCTCCCTTGATTTTAAAACCTGAAATGGCTACTTGGTTATCAGAATTTCGTCGTGCAAAAAGTTTTAATAAAAAACTAAGCGTGTTGATGCAATTAAGGCCAGCCTATTGGCAGCCTATTATTGCCTTAATTCGTGGATTACGTGATCCATTATATGGGATCAACATGGGGCAAACTGCGGAAATTCTCGCTAATCAATTTGACATTAGTCGTCAAGCTATGGATGTATTTTCTTTAGAAAGTCATCAAAGGGCAGCAGCAGCGCAAGATCATCACTCTGAAATTATCACTCTTTGTGATCATACTGGAAAAGTGTATTCAACAGATGATGGTATACGCTGTGATAGTAGTTTGGAAAAGTTAGCGAATCTACCCCCTTTTTTTGATCCACCTTTTGGTAGAGTGACTGCTGGGAATAGCTCGCAAATTACCGATGGGGCAGCTATGTTGTTGCTTGCTGATGAGGAGGCGGTTGATCGATATAATTTATCAGTGATTGGAAGTATTGTTGATACAGAGTGGGCAGCATTGAATCCAGAGACTATGGGCTTAGGCCCTGTTTTATCCACATTATCTTTATTAGAGCGTCAAAAATGTAGTTTTTCAGAGATTGACTATTGGGAGATTAATGAAGCATTTGCAGCTCAAGTGATTGCATGTTTGCGTGCTTGGGAAAATCTTGATTTTTGTCGAGAGTATTTTGAGTTAAAGCAGATACTGGGAGGTTCTATAGATCGATCACGTTTAAATATTCATGGAGGAGCCATTGCTTTAGGGCATCCTGTCGGGGCTAGTGGTGCCCGAATTGTGTTGCATTTATTGCAGATATTAAGACAGAAGCGAGCAAAGCGGGGCATAGCCACCCTTTGTATTGGTGGTGGTCAAGGTGGCAGCATGTTATTAGAAGCGAAGGACTGAACATGGCTTATCAACACTGGCAATGGGAAATCGATGATGAGGCTATTGTATGGTTGAATTTTGATTGTAAAACAAGCCGAGTGAATACGTTGAGTTCAGAGGTCATTGGTGAGCTAGATACTATCATTACAGAGATTGAATCTAGAGTACCAAAGGCGGTGATATTGTATTCAGGTAAAAAGAAAGGTTTTATTGCAGGTGCTGATGTTAATGAGTTTATTCAATTAAAAACTCTGTCAAAAGCTTTTGATCAGATCCGTAGAACACAGATTGTTTTTGATCGATGGTCTGCATTATCTATGCCTACTATTGCGATGATTTCAGGATTTTGTTTAGGAGGAGGCTTGGAGCTTGCGCTTGCTTGTCGTTATCGCATTGTGGATGATCAATCAATAACAAAAATTGGTTTACCAGAAATTAAACTAGGGATTCATCCAGGGTGGGGAGGGACTGTGCGTTTGCCGCGTTTGATAGGGGCACCAAAAGCAATGACTATGATATTAACTGGTCGCCTATTATCAGCGCGAGCCGCTCAACGTTTGGGTGTTGTGGATGTTCTTGTGCCAAACCGTCAGTTAAAACGTGCTGCTCGCTACTATGCCTTAAATCATCCTAAACCACATAGGCCTTGTTTGATTGAAAGATTAACCAATACTATGCTAGTTCGGCCTATACTGGCGCATTTATTGTATAGAAAATTACGACAGAAAATACAAAAAGCTCATTATCCAGCCCCATTTGCTGTGTTAGGGCACTGGATGCGTCATGGTGTTAAAGGCAATCGAGTGATGGAAAGTGAAGCAAAATCAGTGGCTAAGCTTATGTTAACACCTCAAGCACGTCATTTAGTAGGCGTTTTTTTCTTACAAGAGCAATTAAAGTCGCTGGGAAAAAAGACTTATCACAAGCATTTTCAAAGAGTGCACGTTATTGGTGCAGGTACTATGGGGGGCGATATTGCGGCCTGGTGCGCCCTTAAAGGGTGTCAGGTAAGTTTACAAGATCAAACAGCAGAAAAAATTGCCCCAGCTCTCCAAAGAGCTTATCAACTTTTTACAAAAAAACTTAAACGACCCCATCTTATTAATGCTGCTATGGATCGATTGCAGCCAAATATCTCAGGTACTAGTGTTCGTAGTGCAGATGTAGTAATTGAAGCTATTTTTGAGCAATTAGAAGCAAAACAGCAGTTGTTTAAATCGATTGAACCTCAAATAAAATCAGATACTTTATTAGCAACTAATACCTCTAGTATTCCTTTAGATAAGATAGCGACTGTGTTAAATAATTCTTCTAATCTAGTAGGAATTCATTATTTTAATCCAGTGGCACTAATGCCATTGGTAGAAGTAGTACAAGGGAGTCAAACCTCTCAAAATGTCATTAACAGTGCGCTTAGTTTTGTCAGTCAACTGGGTAAATTGCCTTTGTTGGTAAAAAGCTGCCCAGGTTTTTTAGTTAATCGATTATTGGTTCCTTATTTGATGGAGGCCATTGAGCTTTTAAATGAAGGTGTTTTAGCGCAAGCAATTGATAAGGCAGCCTTGGATTTTGGAATGCCAATGGGTCCTATTACTTTAGCAGATACGGTGGGTCTTGATATTTGTCTATCAGTGGCTGACAATTTGGTAGATCATTGGGGAGGTAAGGTACCAGAGCTATTGAAAGAACGAGTAGCAAGTGGATATTTAGGGGTTAAAACTAATCACGGGTTTTATCGTTATAAAAATGGACGATCTATGTTAGCAGGCCGTAGTGCTCACTGCCCATCAAATACTATAGACCGACTCATTTTGCGAATGGCAAATGAGGCAGTAGCAGCTTTATCTGATAATATTGTAGAGAGTGCGGATTTATTGGATGCAGGGCTGATTTTTGGCACCGGATTTGCTCCTTTTAGAGGTGGTATTATGAATTATATAAAAACTCGTGGTTATCATAGGGTGTATACACAACTTGATGCATTGGCTCATCAATATGGGGAACGATTTAAACCAGTTGCAGGTTGGAAACGATATCTAGAGTAAAGGAGTATTCGTATGATTCATCTGCCCAATACGCCGAGAATGTTTATGGAGCTTTTTGGACTTGCAGTTCGATATCATTTTGCTGCTTTTCGGAAAATGGTATGGCTGATTATTTTTTTAGTCATTGTTAAAGATGCTTATATCTATTTAGATGGTATGCCCAATAATCTTTATTGGTATAGTGTTGTTGGTATTGTCATGGGGCTTTTGAGTATTAATTTTCTTGTAGCTGTTCTTTATACCTCGCATTGTGTATTAAACAATGAGCCTATTGATTGGCGCAATGCATTAGGAGATACTTTCTCAAGGATGGGTCGCGTTATTCTAGCGATGACTTTCTTTATTTTATTACCCGCTGTATTATTTGTGTTAGCAGAATGGATAGGCCGACTGGTTATAGCGGGCAATGTGCATCCATATCGATATTCTGGTTTAGTTGTGATATTGGCAGTGGGTGTGCCAGTTATGATTGCGTATCTCTATTATTTTTTTACAGTGCCTCTTATTGTCACAAAAAATTACAGTCTATGGCAGGCATTTCAACAAGCATTTGCTTTAGTGGGTCGGCAGTGGCGTGATTTAGCACGTGTTTTTGGTATCTACGCAGTGGGCATGATCATTTGGTTATTAATATCACCAAATACATTACATGGCCATTTTATAAAAATGTACAAAATATCTGCTTTATTTGACTTTATTATATTGGGTATTAGTTTGCCTATTTGGATGAATTTTATTATTTTAATGGCTAATGATTTAAAATTAAGAAGGCAAATATCTCATTAAACTAAGATCCAATTAGTTAAAGATTAAAAAATTTGTGAGCTTTCCTTGCTCACATATTAATAATAAAAGCGATTATTCGCTGATATTGTTTGCTTTTAGTGATTTTAATTCATCTAATGATATAACAGCGACCAGTGGTTTACCGCGACGTGTTAACACCACTTGTTGGTTACCATAAGCTGCTTTATTAATCATATCTGAAAAGTTTTCTCTAGCTTCTACTGTCGACATTTCTAACATAGGGTTCTCCTCGTAGCTAAATATAAATTAAAACATTTTGAACTAAATGTACTTTTATAAAAAGATAAATATACACGATTTGAAGATACTTTTCAAGGAAAAATCATAAATATTAAGTTGTTATATCAATTAGTTAGGGTTTAGTATGATTGTAAGCTTCTTAAAGAGTACTTGGCAGGCATATTCAACTGCGTAGGCTAGAGTTTTATCTCCACGTACAGGGATTTTAATCATTTGATTTGAAATAATTTTCCCTGATTTTTGGATTACTATAGAAAGTGATGTGCTTTCAACAGTATGGCCTTGCCAATAGTCTTCTAAACCATAAAGTATTACTTTAATATCTGTTTCTTTGTCATTAAAAAACAACTGATTATATAGCTTAGGCTGCATTAATCTAGTCGCTAACCGACCTTGAGTAGCTCTATCATCAATTGAAATAACACATCTAATTCTTTGCAAATATTCGAATAATATGTCTGAAGCAGTCTTTCCATTACAGCTGATCAGTGTGTCTTGAATTTGTGTTTCTATTTGAGGAGCTAGATTTTCGAGTGCATTTTTATCAATAGAGTGTAATTTAACCTCTAAATAAGGGGCACTACAACGATAGCTAATATTACATTTTCTATTTTTCAATAAGTTATCGAGACTTTTAGCTATTTTACTTTCACAGGTGCCTAATAACATCCAGGAACGGCGAAAGGTAGTTTGCTGAAAATCTGTTTTTAAAAGGCGTGGGAGTACTTCATAGTTAAAAATAGGGCAGCATTCATTAGGAGGGCCTGGTAGCATAAAAATTAATTGTTCGCCTTGTGTAATGCAGCAGGCTGAAGCGGTACCTCGAGTATTTGGATAAATATCTGCTTTATCAGGAAATAAGCATTGTTTTCGATTGTTTTCGGTCACTTCCCTATTGAATTGCTTAAAATGGTCAATGATGCACTCCCAACTTGCCGTGTCAAATTTTAAAGTTTGATTCAAAGCAGCCGCTACTGCAAAACGAGTTCTATCATCTGAAGTAGGCCCCAAACCTCCTAGCGTAATGAGTACAGCATGATCTTTTAACAAGTAATGAATGGCACTTTCTATGGCTTTTTGATCATCAGAAACGGCCAATCTTATACCAGGTACAAAATTATGATCAATTAATTTTTGTGCAAAATAAGGAGCGTTAGTATCGAGAACATCACCGTTGATAATTTCATCGCCGGTACAAAGAAAAGCGACTTGTTTCTTTATGTTTTCCATTCTCGTTCGAGATATTGCTTTTTATGTTCGACCTCTTTCCACTGATCAGCATCTAATGGAGCTTGTTTCATCGTGGTGATCAGTGGCCAATGTCGGGCTAGATCTGCATTTAATTGGATAAATGCTTTTTTACTCTCTGGTAGTTCTTCTTCAGCATAAATGGCATCCACTGGACATTCAGGAACGCACAGGTTGCAATCAATGCATTCATTAGGATCGATAACTAGCATGTTCGGTCCTTCTCGGAAGCAGTCAACAGGGCACACTTCAACGCAGTCAGTATACTTGCAACGGATACAATTATCAGTAACGACAAATGTCATGTATAATCCTTGTTCTAAAAACAAAGATTATAGTGTAATCTTGCGTGTTGTAAAAGAAACATTGGGGTAAGGAGTTTAGGGTATGGCCATTAAAATAAAAGCCTCTGTTCAAGAGACCATAGAGCACTTGATCACTAATAATCAGGTGGTTTTATTTATGAAAGGTACTGCTGATTTCCCTCAGTGCGGCTTTTCTGGAAAAGTAGCTCATATTCTACAACAATGTCATGTACAGTATAAAGATATCAATGTGCTTGATAATCCTGACCTTCGTCAAGGCATAAAAGATTTCTCTCATTGGCCTACCATTCCACAACTTTATGTTAATGGTGAGTTTGTGGGGGGGTGTGATATTGTGACTGAGCTCTATGAAAGTGGTGAGTTGCAAAAGCAACTTATGTCTTAGACCTACTCAGGCAATCTTCCTAGATTACTTTTAAAAGAGATTTTAAAGCTATGGATTTTAATAGTAACCTGCCTTCAATAGAAGACTGCATGCAAGATAATCCGATTACCCCCTTTTTTGCTTTCAGGCCAGTTATTTTTCAGCGTGCTGTAGAATATTTTCTTAAAAATTTTTGTGGGCAAATCTTATATGCAGTAAAGACTAATCCTGAAGTTCATGTATTAAAGGCATTGTATACCTGTGGTGTAAGCTCATTTGATGTAGCCTCTCTTCAAGAGATTGCCTTAGTAAAACAGCATATACCAGAGGCGAGCCTTTATTTTATGCATCCAGTAAAATCACGTTCGGCTATTAGAGCAGCTTATTTTGATTATGGGGTGCGTCACTTTGCTTTTGATACAGAATATGAGCTTGATAAAATTCTTAAAGAAACAGATTATCCAAATGATTTGTCGCTTCACCTACGCTTTTCAATACCAAATACCTATGCTGAACATAACCTCTCTGATAAATTTGGTGTTAACTTGCAAAAGGCGCCCTCGCTGTTAGATAAAGTGAGTCATGCTGCAAAGCAGATAGGTATTTGTTTTCATGTAGGTTCCCAATGTATGCATCCTAATGCTTATCGTATTGCGATTCGTATGGTTGGTAAATTGATAAAACAAACTAGAGTTAAAGTGCATTTTTTCAATGTGGGCGGTGGTTTTCCGTCCATTTATCCTGGTATGATTCCGCCTTGTCTGATGGAATATTTTGAGGTAATTCATCAGGAGTTTAGTTATGTATCAGGTAGTGAAGCAATGCAATTGCTTGCAGAACCAGGCAGATCTTTAGTTGCTGAGTCTACTTCATTGATTGTTCAAGTTGAATTAAGAAAAAATAATGCGCTTTATATCAATGATGGCACTTATGGTAGTTTGTTTGATGCAGGAATTCCAAACTTTATTTATCCAGTAAGGGTCTTAAACTCTTTACCATCAGATTCCACCAGCTTAATTCCATACAGTTTCTATGGTCCTACCTGCGATACTTTGGATTATATGAAAGGTCCTTTCTATCTGCCTCAAGATGTTAAAGAAGGGGATTATATTGAAATTGGCCAAATAGGTGCCTACGGCAAAACTTTGGCAACCTCATTTAATGGTTTCTCTCCTGAAGGAGAGCTGCGTATTGTCAATGATGAACCATTAATGACTATGTATGATAAATAGCAGCAGAGATTAGAAAATTATGAAACCTATTTTAGAAGAAATAGTTAGACCATCAGTAAAAGAGCAGTGGCTTAGCCAAGCTGTTGAACATATTGATATAACAACATTTGATACGCGTCCTATTATTGATTCAATGCGTCTTATGTCATTTAGCTCACGTGATTTAGCACGAGCCACCGATATTTTTAACTTGATGTTAAAAGATGAGCATTGTTCTATCATCCTAAGTATTGCCGGTTCGACTTCAGCTGCAGGATGTATGAAACTCTATGCTGATTTAATCCGGTACAATATGGTAGATGCCATTGTTTCTACAGGTGCCAGCATTGTTGATATGGATTTTTTTGAAGCTTTAGGATTTAAACATTATCAAGGGAGTCCATTTGCTGATGATAAGCAGCTTCGTGATCATTATATTGACCGAATTTATGATACTTATATCGACGAAGAATCATTACAGCATTGCGATCATGCCATCTTTGATATAGCGAATGCTTTAGAACCACGTCCATATAGTTCACGTGAGTTTATCTATGAAATGGGGCGTTATCTAGCACAGGGTCATGCTAAAAAAACGGACTCTTTAGTACAGTTAGCGTATGAAAATGAGGTCCCTATTTTTTGTCCTGCGTTTACTGACTCCTCTGCAGGCTTTGGCTTAGTACTTCATCAGGAAAAAAATCCTAATCATCATATGACCATCGATTCTATTCGTGATTTTCGTGAACTCACCCATATTAAAGTAGAGGCAGGTAAAACAGGGCTTTTGATGATAGGTGGTGGTGTTCCTAAGAATTTTGTGCAAGATACTGTGGTATGTGCTGAGATTTTAGGGAAAAAAGTGGATATGCATCAGTATGCCATTCAAATTACAGTTGCTGATATGCGTGATGGCGCTTGTTCCAGTTCTACTTTAAAGGAGGCTTGTTCTTGGGGTAAGGTAGATACAGTGTATGAGCAAATGGTCTATGCGGAAGCAACCATGGCACTGCCCTTATTAGCAAGTGATGCATTCCATCGTGGTCATTGGAAACAGCGTTGCCCTAGACAGTATGCTCGATTGTTTAAATAAGAGAAAGCACATGAAATGTTTGCCTCCTGAGAAAGCGTTTCTTGGTCTGGAAAAGATCAAGGCTGTTTCCTATGATCAAGCGCAAGCAGTCATCATTCCTTTTGGTCTAGAGGCTTCGGTGAGCTATGGCCATGGCACTGCTAGAGGTCCAGAGGCGATCATTCGTGCTTCACATGAAGTTGAGTTGTTTGATGAACAACTATGGTGTGAGCCATTTCGTCATATTGGTATGGTCACTTTAATAGAGCCAGAGTTAGTCAAAGGGCAAGAACAAGCTCTGGATCAGTTAGCTACTTTAGTCGATGCTGTTATTAATGACCGTAAGTTTCCATTAATACTAGGTGGTGAACATACGATTACAGCAGGAGCAATTAGACCATTTATTGATCAGTATTCAGATTTAGTGATTTTACACTTTGATGCACATGCGGATTTGCGCGACCATTATCAAGGAGTCCATTATTCTCATGCCTGTGCTTTAAGGCGGTGTTTAGATCATCAGCAAATCAATTTAGTATCGTTAGGTATTCGCAATATCTCAGCAGAAGAGATCCCATTTTTAGAGTCTAATCAAGATCGTATTCATATTTACTGGGCAAAAGATAAAAAGCAATGGAATATTCGTGACATTACATCACACTTGGCAGGAAGATCTATTTATTTAACATTTGATCTTGATGCTTTTGATATGAGTATAATGCCAGCCACTGGCACCCCAGAACCTGGAGGCTTATTTTGGGATGAAGTTATGCCAATTATTGAAGCAGCCAGTCAAGCAGGCCGTATTGTGGGAGCTGATATCAATGAGTTAGCGCCTATACAGGGCTTACATGGCTGTGATTTTCTGGCTGCCAAACTTGCTTATAAAATACTATCCTGGGCATTTCACCCATCTAATATAAACAAACCTTAGTTTTACTTTAATCAAATAAGGTCTGCTTATCTAAGTCATTCTTTAATGCGTTGGGGTGATCGCGTAGATGATAAAGCCGCCGGTGTTTATTGATCTCAGCCTGCTGAGACGCTGATTTTGCGTGGGTTCGATCAAACTCGGACAGCTTCTGGTCAATTTTACTGATATAATGTTTATTGATCTTCATGGTTTGCTACAATGCCTGCCTTATGACTACTACTCAACTTAATCTGAAAGGCTTCTCATTTCAAGCCCTATTCACCTCAGAGGGGCTTCTAGATCTTGATCGCACTTTTTTAAAGTATCTCTATGATCAAGATGCTCAATGCTATTATCAACTAGAACGTTATCGTCAAAAAGAGCCTTTTGAAGCTAAAGAAGAGAGTGAATTATTAATTCGATGTGCACCGATTGTAGAGGCTTTTCTTGTTAATCTCTTTAACATTAATGAAGCTGCTGCATCATTGCAAACTTCTCTTTTAGAAGAAGCTCCTATTTTTGCCTTTAAAAAATACTTTGTATTGCGTGAAGCACGGCGTCATTTAAAAAAAGAAATTAGTGATAATTTTTTAGATTTAGACAGCTGGCTTAATAAGCAAATAGTTTCTATTGTATCAAATGATACTGATCGTGAATGGGCAGTTGCTCAATATGGCCAACAGTTATTGCAGGACACTGAAAAAAATCAGCTTGCCATTACCAAACTAGTTCAATGGTGTGTATTAGCGATGACTACAAGTGAAGGAAAAAAAGCTATAGCCGGTTGGGTAAGCTTTCATCAGCCAAAGAAACTAGATTATACCAACTTAGTGGAAGTAGAGCAGGATACCAATGATTCCTATGGACGTTTGCAAAGCAAACCTCAGGCATTGCGCCAAAGAGAGGGTTTTACATTGACAGACTCCCGTATGAGTGTACGGCAAGTGCAAGATGAAGTGCACTACTGTGTCTATTGTCACGATAAAGAAGGAGATTTTTGCTCTAAAGGATTTCCTGTTAAGAAAACTCAGCCTCAAATGGGATTAAAAATTAACCCAATGGGTGAGACACTGACCGGATGTCCTTTGGAAGAGAAAATCTCTGAGATGCACGTTTTACGAAAAAAGGGATTTACTATCGCTGCATTAGCGATGATTATGGTAGATAATCCAATGTGTCCTATCACCGGTCATCGCATTTGTAATGATTGCATGAAAGCCTGTATTTATCAGAAGCAAGAACCTGTCAATATTCCACAGATTGAAACACGCATTTTGTTTGATGTCTTGCAATTGCCATGGGGGGTAGAAATTTATGATTTGCTTACTCGTTGGAATCCATTGCGTCAGTTGCAATATCGACCTAAAGCTTATAACGGTTTAAAAGTGTTGGTAATGGGTATGGGGCCGGCTGGTTTTACTCTAGCACATCATTTATTGATGGAAGGTTGTGCTGTTGTAGGTGCTGATGGTCTGAAACTCGAACCATTAGACAATAGCATTTTTAAACAACCCATTCGAGATTTTAATGATTTAATAGAGTCGCTTGATGATCGAATTATGGCAGGTTTTGGAGGTGTGGCAGAATATGGTATTACTGTTCGCTGGGATAAAAATTTTCTTAAACTCATTTATATAAGCTTGTTACGACGTCCTTATTTTCAGATTTTTGGTAGTGTGCGTTTTGGAGGAACACTGACTGTTGATCATGTGTGGCAGCTTGGCTTTGATCATTTGGCATTAGCACTAGGAGCTGGTTTACCACGTGAATTGTCAATAAAAAATAGTTTAGCGCCAGGTATGCGTCAGGCAAATGATTTTTTAATGACCTTACAGTTAACCGGTGCTGCTAAACGTTCTAGTTTTGCTAATTTACAAGTGCGATTGCCTGCTGTAGTGATTGGAGGTGGATTAACAGGGGTCGATACAGCCACTGAAGTACAAGCTTACTATATTGCCCAAGTGGAAAAAATGCTCTGGCGTTATGAAACCTTAGTGATAGAGTATGGTGAAGAATCTGTGAGATCGGTTTTTGATGTTCATTCTTTAATCATTCTAGATGAGTTTTTGAACCATGGTCATGCAGTGCGACAAGAACGTGCTACTGCTGATCGGCAAAGTCGTGCCCCTAATTTTATTGATTTACTTCGTCAGTGGGGGGGGGTTACGATTGTCTATCGCCGTAGTATGCAAGCATCACCGGCTTACCGGCGGAATTATGAAGAATTAACAAAAGCTTTAGAAGAAGGTATTTACTATGCAGAGGGATTAGAGCCTCAGGCTGTTATTTTGGATGAAAGCGGTGCTGTGTCGATGTTAGCCTGCCAGTCACAGGTGATGGATGAGGAAGGCGCCTGGATACCTTCAGATGAAGAGCAGCGTTTGCCGGCACGGGCCATTTTCGTTGCTACGGGTGCACAGCCTAATGTAGCTTATGAATATGAGCACCGTGGCACCTTTCATCGTGAAGGGAATAGTTATGCATGTTATCAGTTAGAGAACAATCAACTAAAAAAAGCGCATAAAGTCCAGCACATCAAATCACAAGAAATTGGCATATTTACCAGTTATGAGCGTGACCATCATCGTGTCAGTTTCTTAGGAGATACCCATCCAGTATTTCATGGCAGTGTGGTCAAAGCTATTGCTTCAGCAAAACAGAGTTATTTAAAAATAGTGGATTCTTTAAAAGATAAGAAAAAGCAGGGTAGTTTTAAAGAGTATCAACAATTTAATAAAACTATGGAGACTTATTTTCGTTCGAAAGTCATTGCAGTTAGACGTCACGGCCATCAGCTCGTTGAATTAGTTGTGCATTCCCCTATGTCAGCACGGAATTTTCAGCCAGGCCAATTTTATCGTTTACAAAACTATGAAACATTGGCAAACCAAGTGCACCATACTCGCTTGCAAATGGAAGCATTAGCTGCTTTAGGAATCCCGAACCCTAATAATCCAGATCAACTTTCTTTTATGATTTATGAAAATGGAGTAAGTGCTCGTTTAGTCTCCACATTTAAATCAGGTTCAGTAATTTCTGTTATGGGTCCTACTGGGGCCAAAAGTAATATTGGCCAAGAGAGCAAACCGCAAACAATGATTGTGATTGGTAATGTTTACGCGATTGCTTATATGCTTTCAATGGGGCCTACTTTGCGCAAGCTAGGGCATCGTGTTCTATTTATGGGTGTTTTTGATGATCCTACGCTCATTTATTATCGTGATGCCATTGAAGCAGTGTGTGAGACTGTACTCTGGGCTACCAATGACGATTGGATTTGGCAATTGAAAAAGGAGGCGAGGTTTCCACTAGCAGAAATTAACCAGGTTACCATCGTTGGTAGCAATGCTCTAGTGCGCCAAGTCAGTCAATCTCAGAGAGTAAGAGCCTTGTTCTCACCTCAAGCTCACTATTTAGCGTCCGTATATGGGCCGATGCAGTGTATGTTAAAAGGAGTGTGCGCACAGTGCTTACAGTGGCAAATAGATCCAAAGACAGGTGAGCGTAGTAAAGCAGTGTATACCTGTTCCTGGCAGCATCAACCTTTGGAAAAAATTGATATTGATAATGTCGATGAACGTTTAGTTCAGAATCGTTGTCAGGAAATCCTTGCGAATCTATGGTTAGAGTATCTTTTTACAGAACATTCTGTGAAACATGTTTGATTGGTCTTAATTTTTTATGATACATTCTAGATGTTTATTTATGAGGAAATATTATGTTAAAACAGTTGGCTCATGAAGAAGCTGAGGCTTTAATTGCTTCAAGAGAACTCATTGTTGCAGATGTGCGTGACCGTGAGAGTTATGAAAAAGAACATATTAAAAATGCGATTCATTTATCCATTCCTGCGCTGCAAGAATTTAGTGAGTCGGCGGATAAAAGCCAGCCTGTTCTTGTCTATTGCTATCATGGTGTGAGTAGCCAATCTGTAGCGCAGCACTTAATTGATCAAGGGTTCAGGGAAGTCTATAGTTTAACGGGTGGTTTTGAAGCATGGAAAGTACATCATTCTTCTTCAACTGATTAAAATTTTTTTTACCCATGTTCAATAGCACTCCTAACATCGCTTTTGATGTGCCTAAAACACCGTTTCATAAAACGCCCAGTGTAACTGAAATTAATGCCACTGTTGACCGGCTGCGTCCTTTATTACGAGCTGAAAACGCCGTTGTTATCGCACATTACTATACGGCTCCAGAATTGCAAGCTTTAGCAGAAGCTACAGGTGGCTTTGTCGGCGATTCATTAGCAATGGCACAATTTGGTTATCAGCATCCTGCAACGACTTTGATGGTAGTTGGAGTGCGTTTTATGGGAGAGAGTGCAAAGATTCTAAGCCCTAGTAAGCGAGTTCTTATGCCCACTTTAGAGGCAGAGTGCTCACTGGATTTAGGATGTCCTATTGATGCCTTTTCTAGATTTTGTGATCTTCATTCAGATCACACCATTGTAGTGTATGCGAATACCTCTGCAGCGGTTAAAGCACGTTCTGACTGGGTAGTGACTTCAACAAATGCCCTGGCTATTATTGACTATCTCGATGGGCAAGGTAAAAAAATTCTTTGGGCTCCTGATCGTTATCTAGGACGTTACATCCAAAGTAAAACTGGAGCCAATATGCAGTTATGGCATGGTGCTTGTGTGGTACATGAAGAATTTAAAGCAGCGGGCATTACACTTCTCAAAAAAGAGCATCCAGAAGCTGCTGTGTTGGCACATCCAGAATCTCCTGAATCAGTGATTGCAATGGCAGATGTAGTAGGTTCAACGACTCACTTGCTCAAAGCCAGCCAACGTTTACCCAATAATACCTTTATTGTAGCCACAGATCGCGGCATTTTTTATAAAATGCAACAAGCATCCCCTCATAAATTGTTTATTGCAGCGCCCACAGCCGGTAAAGGGGCTACATGCCATAGTTGTGCACACTGTCCTTGGATGGCAATGAATCATTTTGATAATTTGGAAATGACTTTGCGTCAAGGTAAGAATGAAATTCAATTAGAAGCTGACCTTATTCAAAGAGCACAACTGCCATTAATGCGTATGATTGAATTTACTAACGACTATAAAGACAGACCTTAAAATATGAGCTTGTTGCAACTAGCCTAGTAAGGAGGCATTAATGAGTCAGATTACTGGTCATTTGCGAAAAATGAAAGCCACTCTAAGCACGCCAGTCGCTTATCAACTGCTTATTGGCGATCAAACCATTGCACTTAATGAAGCACTAAAAAAAACGATTCAATTAAGCTATAACGGCTCTATTTATTGTATTCAGTGTGGCCGTAAGACAAAACGAAGTTTTCAACAGGGTTATTGTTATCCGTGTATGCAGCGGCTTAATGAATGTGGTAATTGTGCTATTTTTCCTGAGCGTTGTCAGGTAGAGCAAGGAACCTGCCCTAAAGACGACTGGGCACATGCTCAGTGTGATGCGCAACAAATCGTTTATTTGGCAAATACCTCAGGACTTAAAGTGGGAGTGACCCGAAAATCTCATATGCCAACGCGCTGGCTAGATCAAGGTGCCGTTCAAGCAATCCCTATTTTACAGGCCTCAAATCGCTATCGTGCTGGCTTAGCAGAGGTAGCTCTAAAAGCTTTTATTTCTGATAAAACGAACTGGAGAACCATGTTAAAAAATGAGGTTGAAGTTCTTAATATGTTATCGGAGCGTGATTGCCTACTTGAACAGGCTGATAGTATTCATTCATTGCTTGCTAAATCTCATAAGAGACTGTCGTTGATTACAGATGCAAAACCACTCTCCATTACATATCCTGTGATTGACTATCCACAAAAAATAGCGAGCTTATCTTTAGATAAACAATCTCATATTGAAGGGCGTTTAATGGGCATCAAAGGGCAGTATTTACTGTTGGATACAGGAGTATTGAATATTCGTAAATTTAGTGGTTATGAGGTGAGTGTTGGTATCTTATAAAGTAGCTAACTATTAGGCTTGGTGTTAAACAGTGGTTGGAGCGTCGGAGCATGAATGTGTCATATCACGCCATAATTCAATTGGTTTTGGTACATCATCACGATAATTATAATATTCTTTATTAACAATCACTACTTTCTGAAAAGCACTGTCTAGCAGTTTTTTTCGATTATCGTTACAATATTTAGATAACGCATTGAGCTCAGTAGTGTTAAAGTGATCACCAGAAAAATAAGATGCTTTTCCGTCAGCATAATAAACTACTAATAATGTGCGTGAGTAGCATTTTTTTTGTAATTTTGTTTTTTTATCAATAGCTTCCTTTATTAATTTTATTTCTCTCTTCTTGATATCATTACTAGAGTGCATACTTTCAACTTTTTTGGCTCTAGCTCTAGCTTTTTCTCCATATTTTTTTCTGATTAATTTAGATAAATTCTTGTCATACGCCTTGCGAGCAGGGTCATCAATATCAGCTTGCATATTATGAATTGTATTTTGATCTTGTGAAACTTCTTTACCTATAGCATAACTAGCACCATCTATTGCGCATGTGATCTGAATGTACTCTATTGGCTGGGATTCGCAAGTCACAATAGCATCATAATATTCTTCATGCTGTTTACATATCGTTACGAGAACATTGTCAGTTGCATTATATTCAGTTTTTATATATTGGTTAAGTGGTAGTATTTCCTCTTTATATAATTTCTCTTTCTCTTTCTCTTTCTCATTACGTATTTTGTGCCAATTTATTTGTTCTACAAAATCATTTTCAGTATCCGTAAGCATGTTCAATTTAGTGTTCTCCAATGGATTTTTTTCTTTAATATTTCAGGTTGATATCGTTCATCTCCAGCTCTAGGTCTTCTTCTTTTTTAAAGATATTTGGGATCTTTTCTAATGAACTTTTTATTTTCTCAATTATTTTGGGGCTGTGTTTACACAGTTGCTGGTATGCGACTCCTACGGCTACTATTGTTGCTAATATCAAGTAAATTGGCACAGCAGCTACAGCGATCATGGCTATCAATGTAATCCATAGCGGTGCAGTAATAGCTAAAAAAATTTTTTCCTCAGTGAAAAAACTAAATGTATCTAGATCGGGTATTGTGATTTTTTCTAAAGTTAAATAATCTTGTCCTGCAATCGGAATCCAGAGTGGTGTTGCTGTAGTAGCTACACTGATTAAAAATTTTTTATATTCTTCTTCAGTTGAATCTGACATAATAAGCCTCTCCTCTTTTTACAACTTAACATCCCTGTGAGCAATATGTAATCTATACTCAACAACTTTGATTATAGCAAGATCTTCAAAGAGCATACATATAAAAGATTTTGACTTCAAGGCATTGAGCCTTTTTGCAAAAAGGATTAAATAATTGATGTAGATTAGATATCAGTCTTAAAAATAAGTATCCAGTATCTATTGAGTATGGATGAGCAACAGCTAATATATTGATCCGATCTTATCATAAAAAAATTCAGTTTTTCTATATAATAGGCAGTATATAGCACCTGTCTTTTATCAAGTAGTTCATTGTTTGAAAAGTATTCAGTGACATTTGTTCTTCCATGATAACAACTTCCTAGATCTTAATAACGGTTTTTATATCGCTACTTGTATTGTTTATTTTATCAGTGTTAATAAGAGGCTTGCAAATAGGCTTAAAAAAGAGCAAGTATTTCATTCAGATAACGATGACCTCGTTGCGTCAGTTGTATCTCTTGATGATTCCAGGTTAGTAATCCGAGTTGTTGTGCAGTATTTAGTGACTGAGTCATCTTACTGAATGTTAAGCCTGTTCGTTGCTCAAATAATGAGAGTGAAATTGTTTCTTGTAAGCGCAGTGCATTCATCATAAATTCTAGGGGGCGTTTTTGGGAATCAATGAGCTCTTTGCCGTTACATGCTGATTTATTAGGGTTAAGATAATCTTTTGGGTTTTTATAATTCCAGCGCCGAACAATCTGTTGTGAATTAAAATCAGTAATCTTCCCATGTGCTCCGGCACCAATACCAAGATAGTCACCATATAACCAATAGTTTCGATTGTGTTGACATTGTGCATTGAGTTGCGCATAAGCAGAGACCTCATATTGTAAGTAGCCATGTTTTTTAAGTAACGACTGCCCTTGTACTTGTAGCTGCCAAATAGTGTCATCGCTCGGTAGCGGGGGTGGTGTATAATGAAATGCTGTGTGTGGTTCTAAAGTCAGTTGATACCAAGAAAGATGAGAGGGGTTTAGGTGAAGAGCAGTTTGCAAATCACTTATGCCTTCTTCAACAGTTTGTTCAGGGAGTCCAAACATAAGGTCTATATTGAAGTTATTAAACCCTGCATTTTTTGCCATAGTAATAGCATTTTTCGCTTCGTTAGCATTATGAATTCGTTGCAGTGTTTTTAATTTTTCATCCTGAAAACTTTGTATGCCGATGGATAAACGATTGATACCGATGTCACGATAGCCTTGAAAATAAGCTTGTTCAACAGTACCTGGATTAGCCTCTAAAGTAATTTCTAAATTAGGAGAAAAATCAGCACGTTTTTGTAATTCATCAAGCAGTTTTTTATAACTTTGTGGCAAGAAGAGGCTAGGAGTGCCACCACCGATAAAAATTGTTTGAATACATCGACCCTGAAGATAAGGGAGCTGTTCTGTAAAATCTTTTAATAAGGCATCCACATAGCTTGTTTCAGACAGTGGTTGTTTTATCGTATGGGAATTGAAGTCACAATAAGGGCATTTGTGCAAACACCAGGGGATGTGAACATAGAGGCTGACGGGTATATGGCGGGCTTTCATGCCTGCAATTCTATCATGAATGAGAGTTTATGGTAGAATACTCTCTAAAATAGAGAGCTAAGGAATTCTTTTGAAACTAAAAAAGTGGATTATAATAAATTTAGTGCTTATAAGTATGTTTCCTGTGTATGCAGTGACTAAGTCAGATCCTTTATCGTTTCAACCAACAATAGGGACTGAGCTCTCTAGTGTTCCAGCATCGATCACACGTTATAATGCAAACCGCCATACACCTGATGAAGAACCTAGTGATGATTATGATACCTATGGAGGTCGTCTTTGCCGTCTTCCAGGGTTTAAGTGTATTCCAATTACATCAAGTGAAACATGGGTAAGATTATGGCCTAATCCATATCAGCGTGCTGTAGTGATGCGTTTAAATCGTACTAACGTTGCATTACGCTATCGTCACTGGGTTCTCGTTCCTCAACATTTGAGTACTGTGGATTATATGGAGTTATCACCTTTACCAGATCGTATTCGACCCACTGGTAAAAAACAGCTATTGATTGATTTGAGTATTTTTGCCTTTGGTGCTTATAACAAGCAAGGTTATTTAGTGTATTGGGGACCTGCTAGTGGGGGTAAAAATTACTGTTTTGATACCCAAGAAAATTGCCGCTCTGCTGTAGGTCAATTTAAAATTTATCGCATCAAAGGTGAAAACTGTATGTCGTCGAAGTACCCTGTTGATCAAGGAGGAGGAGCTCCTATGCCATATTGTATGTATTATCATAAAGGCTATGCCATTCATGGCTCGACGCTAGCGGGTTTTGTGAATAAAAGCCGTGGCTGTATTCGATTGTTTTATAGTGATGCGCGATGGTTGAATCAACACTTTGTAAAGCGTGGCACAGTAGTGAGAGTCAAGAGATGAGTCAATCAAAAGTTGAGCAATAATATGCCGAAAGTATTAGGGATCAATACAATATGCAAAAGCCGATTGTTTGGTATCGAATCAGTTCATTTACAATTTGCTAATGGCCAAGAACGACATTTTGAGCGCATAAGAGGTTGGACTCAAGGCTCAGTAATGATTGTGCCAATGCTCGATGATAATACTATCTTGTTAATTCGTGAATATTCAGTGGGCATAGAAGGATATACAGTAGGTTTTCCTAAAGGAGCTATGCATGAGAATGAAGATGTTTTAGCAACTGCTAATCGTGAGTTGCAGGAAGAAGTAGGTTATGCTGCTCAAGATCTTAGTCAAGTGATGGAATTTTGTGTCTCTCCTGGTTATTTAACCACTTCTATGTGCTTAGTTTTAGCACGTGATTTATATCCATCAAAACAAGAAGGAGATGAACCTGAGCCATTAGAAGTACTCTCTTGGTCATTAGACCAAGTAGATGCGCTTTTAGCAAATCCAGAGTTTCTTGAAGCTCGCAGCATAGCTGCATTACTTTGGATTGATAGAAAAAGAAGACAAAGTGCTTAAAAAACTGCTCCCTGATGTTGTCAAAATAGCTCAATTAGCAGGTGATGCTATTTTACCTTTTTACCAATCAGATCAATTGGATATTGTATGGAAAAAAGATGATACTCCATTAACAAAAGCAGATCTAGCAGCTCATCAAGTAATTATTAATGAACTTGTAAAATTAGAAGATTGGCCTATTTTATCAGAGGAAGGGGAGCTTCCCCCTTTTGCGCTACGACAACAATGGTTGACTTACTGGATAATAGATCCTTTGGATGGTACTCGTGGTTTTGTTAATGGTCTTGATGAGTTTACCGTTAATATTGCGCTTATTCATCATCACCAACCTATACTAGGTGTTATCTATGCACCTATCTATAGCACGGTATTTTTTGCAGCAAAAAATCTCGGCGCTTTTATGTCACAAAAAGGAAAAGAACCACAGTCCATTCATACAGTCAGCCGTCCTTTTAACCAGCTACGATTGATCGTTGGAAAGTATCATAAATTGGATTGTATTCAACCCTTATTAGAAGCTCTGTCTGATGCTACTCTATTGCGATTAAATAGCTCATTGAAATTCACAATGATTGCTCGTGGTGAAGCGGATGTTTATGCACGCTTTGGACCTATCAATGAGTGGGACGTTGCTGCTGGACATTGTATTCTGGAGGAAGCAGGGGGTAAGGTTCTTGATTTTGACGGCAATAGTCTGCAATATAACGCCAAAGAAAAGTTATTATGTTCACCTTTTCTAGCTGTTGCTAACCGTATGTATATTGATATTTTAATCCAATTATTGAATCAAGGGGGAGATAGTGTCTAAACAACGAATTAAAGTAGCGATTACAGGAGCTGCAGGCCACATTGGCTATGCTCTACTCTTTCGTATTGCCTCTGGCCAAGTATTTGGTCCTGAGGTAGAAGTGGAGCTCCAGCTTTTAGAAATTCCACAAGCATTATCTGCATTAAATGGTGTGGTTATGGAATTAGAAGACTGTGCTTTTCCTCTGTTAAATCATATTATGGTAACTGATGATCCTAACCAGGCAATGAAAGGCGCTAATTGGGTAATATTACTAGGCTCAGTGCCTCGTAAAAAGGGTATGGAGCGTTCTGATCTCCTTAAAATGAATGGCAGTATTTTTACAACACAAGGCCAGGCAATTAACGATCATGCCGCTGATAATGTGCGCGTTTTTGTGGTTGGCAACCCATGTAATACCAATTGTCTTATTGCCATGAATAATGCACCTGATGTTCCTAATGATCGTTTTTTTGCTATGACGCGTCTTGATGAAAATCGTGCCAAAGCACAACTAGCATTAAAGGCTAATGTGAGTGTTAATGACATTACTAAAATGTGTGTATGGGGTAATCACTCCTCAACGCAATATCCTGATTTTTATCATGCTATGATTCAAGGCAAAGCAGCCTCTAAAATCATTACAGATCAAAATTGGTTGACTCAAGAATTTGTTGAAGTAGTGCAACAACGTGGCCGTGCCATTATTGAAGCGCGTGGTGCTTCTTCTGCTGCTTCTGCTGCAAGTGCCACCATTGACAGTCTAAAATCTTTAATTATAGAAACCGATTCTGATGATTATTATTCTATAGGTCGTTGCTCGCAAGGTGAATATGACATTGACCAGGGTTTAATTTTCTCTTTTCCCTCGCAAACTCGAAATGGTCAGAGTGAAATAGTGATGAATATTGAGCACAATGATTTTGGTAGGGCGCGATTGCAAGCAACGCTAGATGAATTGCGTCTAGAGCGAGATACCGTTAAAAAGATGGGGTTAATCTAATTCTTATTCTCGGTATTGAAACCTCATGTGATGAAACAGCCGTTGCACTCTATAACAGTGATAGTGGCTCATTAACACATCAAGTACATAGTCAAGTACTCACTCATAAAAAATATCGTGGGGTAGTCCCAGAACTAGCCTCACGTGATCATCTTAAGAAAACGCTGCCTTTAGTTCAGTCTCTATTAAAAACAGCTGATAAAATTGATGCCATTGCTTATACGCAAGGCCCGGGTTTAATTGGAGCTTTGATGGTGGGTGCCGGTGTAGCTCATGGCCTAGCCTATGCTTGGAATTGTCCAGCAATTGGGGTACATCATATAGAAGCTCACTTGATGGCCGTCATGCTGGAAAATAATAAGCCGAGATATCCATTTATTGCTTTAATCATTTCAGGAGGGCATACCTTTTTGCTCAAGGTCCATAGCTTTGGAAACTACTGTCTTCTTGGTGAAACCTTGGATGATGCTGTTGGTGAGGCTTTTGATAAGACAGCGACACTATTAGGTTTATCCTATCCAGGCGGTCCAGCTCTGGCTCAACTTGCTGAACGAGGGAATAGGGCACGTTTTACCTTTCCTCGACCTATGGTCAATCGTCCTGGCTTAGATTTTAGTTTTAGTGGGTTAAAAACATTCGCATTGAATTGTGTTAAGCAACATAATTTAGACGATCAAACGCGTGCTGATATCGCTTGTGCTTTTGAAGATGCTGTGGTTGATACTCTACTTATTAAATCACGTCGTGCTCTAGAGCAAATGAAAGTAAATCGCCTTGTTGTAGCAGGAGGCGTTAGTGCTAATAAGAAATTACGTCAATACTTAGCTCGTAAACTCGATGCCGAAGTATTTTTCCCAAGAATGGAGTTTTGTACTGATAATGCGGCTATGGTAGCCTATACAGGCTATCGGCGACTTAAGGTGGGTGCAGTAGTACCATCATCGTGCCTATCTATTGATGTTAAAGCACGATGGCCTATTAGTTCGCTTTAAAAGGTCACTCCGATGGAGGGTTGAACTTCATAGTTTTGAGATCGATTTTTGTTTCTGTTCCCTTACGAAGCCGTTCGATATTGTCCCAGTGGCGCCAAATCACAAGAGCAGCAACCAACAGCAATGAAAAAGCATATTGATGGTTTCCAAAGATAAGCATGAAAAGTGGCGTACAAATAGCTGCGACAATAGAGGCCAATGATACGTAGCGCAGAATCCAAGTAATTGCTGCCCAAACTAACGCAGCAATCAATGCCACCCAAAAATTGAGCATCAAAGTAGCACCCAACATCGTAGCCACCCCTTTGCCTCCTTTAAACTTAAAGAAGATAGGAAAAATATGACCAACCACTACAGCCAGAGCAACCAGGCTTAGCATAAAGCCTTCAAGACCAAGTAGGCGACCTAATAGAATCGCAATAAGACCTTTGAGCGCATCACTAATAAAAACAACTAATGCTTGATTTTTACCCATGGTGCGTAGGATATTAGTGGCTCCTGCATTACTAGAGCCGTGAGTTCTAGGATCAGGAAGCTTGAGATATTTAGAAATTAGTACCGCTGAATTTAGTGAACCCAGTAGGTAGGCGATAATGAGTGAAAGAATAATAACCATCATTCCATCCTTGTATAGTTGAATTGCTTCTACAATTCTTTAATACTAAATAGAAATTACGATTTAAACAAGTGCTTACGATAATATCGAAGCTCTTCAATTGAATCGCGAATATCTTCTAGGGCAATGTGTTGTGAGATTTTTGTGACTTTAGAGGCTATTTCAGGCGCCCAATGTTGGGCTAGAATTTTGACTGAGCTCACATCAAGATTGCGATAGTGACAATAGGATTCCAATGTAGGCATGTAACGTGCTAAGAAGCGACGATCCATACAGATTGAATTGCCGCAAAGTGGTGATTGCTTTTCTGGAACATATTTCTTAAGAAAAGTAAGGGTTTTTATTTCTGCTTCTATCTCAGATAGCGTACTTTTTTTAACACGATCAATGAGCCCGGAACGGTTATGGTGTTCTGTATTCCAGGCATCCATACTCTCTAGTAATGTATTAGCTTGGTGGATCGCAAAAACAGGCCCTTCTTCTAGGATTTCAAGGTTGATGTTGGTGACAATGGTCGCGATTTCAAGAATCCGATGTTTTTCTGGATTCAGTCCTGTCATTTCAAGGTCTAACCAAATTAGATTGTTATTACTGAGCGCCATACTGAAATTATAACATGTGCATGATGTAAGTAACGATTATAGACTTAGCTATACCTGTTCTAGTACAGCAAGTATACTAACTCCCTTATTGGGGAGCTAGTTAATTATGAATCTACGACGATCAATTGGGACATGGGGATTATTGTTGGTTGCTGTTGGCGGTATGATTGGGTCAGGCTGGTTATTTGGCCCATTTTATGCAGCGCAGTTTGCTGGGCCAGCATCGGTACTATCCTGGGTCATTGGTGGTGTATTGATGATGGTAATTGCTGTGACATTTGCAGAACTTTCAAGCACCTTTCCTGTAGCTGGTGGTACAGTGCGCTTTTTACAATTAAGCCACGGACCTTTAGTGAGTTTTGCTATGGCATGGATTAGCTGGATTTCTGCTGCTGCTGTTGCACCTATTGAAACCATGGCTCTAATTCAATATGCATCAAATTATACTCCTGGTTTAATGGAAAAAATGGCAAATACTCATGTTTTAACGCCGCTAGGTATTGGTATTGCCTGCACTTTAATGTTAGTTATGTGTTATATCAATGTGATGGGAGCTCAGTTTCTTTCAAGAACCAATGCTGTTGTTGTTATTTTCAAGATATTGATTCCTGTCTTAACTCTCATAGTATTATTTTCAATTGATTTTCATATCAGTAATTTTACTTTAAGTGGTTTTAATCCAACAGGCATTAAATCAATTTTAACGGCGCTACCAACAGCAGGTGTTATTTTTTCTTTTATTGGCTATTCGCCGGCCATTCAGATGGCCGGTGAGGTAAAAAATCCTCAACACTCTATTCCCATTGCTATTTTGGGTGCTTTGGTCATTGCTATTTGTTTATACGTATTGCTACAGGTTTCATTTGTCGGTGCGCTGCAGCCTAAAGATTTTATCTCAGGGTGGCACCACCTAAATTTTAAGGGTGATACTGGGCCTTTTGCAGGTATTGTTATTGCAATAGGCATTTCATGGCTAGCAATGGTTTTATTTGTTGATGCCGCTGTATCGCCTTTTGGTACAGCGTTAATTTATACAGCAGCAGCAGCGCGCATTTGTTATGCGATGGGGGAAAATGGTTATTTACCTACTCCACTTATGAAGTTTAATCAACGCGGTATTCCACATCGTATTGTGGCTCTTAATTTTATTATAGGGATTGTATTATTGTTACCCTTTCCTAGCTGGCAGCGTTTAGTGAGTTTTTTAGTAGCATCATTAGTTTTTTCCTATGCAGTTGGCCCATTAGCCCTGCCTATTTTACGGAAAACTTTGCCCAACCAACCGCGGCCTTTTCGTGTTCCTGCCCCTAAAATAATGTGTTTCCTTGCTTTTTATATCTGCAACCTCATTATTTATTGGTCAAAATGGGTGATTGTATCAAAAATGATGGTCGCTATTCTCATTGGTTATGTTGTATTGTTGATTTTTAAACAAACTCCTCAAGGTAAAAAATTAAACTTACAATGGCATAAAGCATGGTGGGTTTTTATTTACATTGTTTGTTTAGGATTGATTAGTTATTTAGGAGCTTTTGGTGGAAAGAATTATATCCCTTTTGGTTGGGATTTTTTGATAATTGCTTTTATTAGTTGGTTAATCTACGAATTATCACAATGGCTTGTAATTCGCACGATACATGAGAAAAAATAGGGCAGGGTTCTTTTTTAAAATTTCATACTTGAATTATTCGTGTGTTGCTATAATTATTAAATTTATATATAAAATTTTCTGTTATACTGTTCACTAAATTAGGAAAAAGGAGTTCAATAGTGTTAGCTTATGATTCCAAAATGTGTGCTTTCCTATTGTTTATAGGACGTTTATTTATGTCAACTATGTTTATAGTAGCAGGTCTTACAAAAATTAAAATTATAGACTTTATTCATATAGCTAATACAATGGCTCATATGACAGTACCTATGATTATTTCTGTTATCTTTGAATTAGTCGGAGGATTATTATTATTTTTAGGATGGTATACTCGTTTTGCTACATTATTGTTAATGGTTTTTGTAATTGCTGCTACCTACTTTTTACATTCCTTTTGGCCTTATCAAGGTATAGATGCCCAACATTTGCAAAATATACAACATTTAAAGAATTTATTTATTTTTGAACATTTAAAAAATTTATTTATTTTTGGTGCTTTGCTTTACCTATTTGTATTAGGCCCTGGACAATTTAGTCTAGATAGAGCATGGAGAAATGTAGAATAGTTCAGTACTAAACTAATCAAGAAATAAATGGGGAAGAAATTTTTAATATGAAAAATCACATAAAGAGCATATTTTACCCTTGTATTAAAAATATATGGATTTTTTTTACTATAATGGCATTATCAAGTTGCGCTGAGCTTGCTCAATGGCAAATTGATAATACCTGCTCATCCAACATTGCTTATACAACTGGTGTAAATGATGGAAAATCGAGTGCTGATATGAAAACAAACTACGCAAGTGTATGTCCAACTCACCAAGCTGTCTACAATGCAGAATACCAAAAAGGGTATCAGTTTGGCTTAAGGCAATATTCACGCAAAACTGATATTACTATTAACAATAACATAATGCGAAAACCAAAATGGAAGTTTTGCTTAAAAGATGCTTTTGGAGACGAATATTGTGGACTTCGCCGAGGTGATAATTGTATTAGAAATAATTTTGGTGAAATTAAATGTGGTTTACGTTGTTCCGTTAATAATGTTGGGAATATTTCTTGTGCTAAAGAAAGGTATTCCAATAGGTAGTGCTATTTATGTTACCTTTAGCTAACTGAAGCCGATAAAATCAGCTTTGAGTCATTAGTTCATGCCAAACTTAAATCGTGTTCGAGCGTGCAACATGATAATACAAATTCAAACTTTGTGATTTAGCTATGAAGTTGTAGCTGGAGCAGGATCTAATTTAGTCTTGTATTCGCTTATTGCCAAGGATATAAAAACCCGATAATATGTATTATCGGGCACTAAAGGAAAGAGCAAAAAATGACCTATTCTGGTTATCGACCCATCGCAGTCTTTGATACACGAAAATTCTGTATGGAGTTGTATAAATCCATCATAGCAAGTGAGGAACCCAAAAAATTGGTTCAACAGTGGCTCATACAGTGTTTTTCAAAGACACAAAGAGTACTTCCACGTTATGCTCTAGCAGAATATCAATTAACGCTCCAATTTCTGTATCAATATCGAGGCAGTGAAGCCACCTTTAATGCCTATCGACGGGATTGCGAACGCTTACTGCAATGGAGCTGGTTTGTACGAGAACAGTCCCTATTAACACATCAACGTGATGATATTGAACAGTTTATAGAATTTTGTATCACACCTTATAAACGTTGGATAGGTACAAAGACTGTGGCCCGTTTTGTTTCAAAAAATGGGCAGCGTGTACCCAACCCTCAATGGCATCCCTTTGAGGCCACACTGCCTAAAAATAAGGTCAGAAACGGAGCGCGTGTGGAGAAATCCGATTATGAATTTTCCCAAAA
This sequence comes from Coxiellaceae bacterium, assembly GCA_965214015.1. Taxonomy (GTDB): domain Bacteria; phylum Pseudomonadota; class Gammaproteobacteria; order Coxiellales; family Coxiellaceae; genus CBDCAS01. Next base: position 109,731 of record CBDCAS010000021.1, on the reverse strand, counting down.
ATCATTGAAAGCCTTGTTTGCGGTGTTAGGAAGTTTCTATCAATTTTTGCTGCAAGAAAATAAGATATTGCTCAATCCCATTGCTTTAATACGACAAAAAAGTAAATTTATCCGTAAAGACACTCAATCTGTGATTCGTCGCCTTTCCGATATCCAATGGAAGGCAATTATTGAATGCGCTCAGCAAAAAGCGTCTGAAGATAAACGCTATGAGCGTGAAGTCTTTATTTTATCGTGCTTGTATAGCTTATATTTACGTGTTTCAGAACTGGTTGCTGATGCTAAATGGAGACCCACGATGGGTGATTTTTACGAAGACAGTGCGCAAAACTGGTGGTTTAAAACGGTTGGTAAAGGCAATAAAACACGACAAGTGGCTGTCAGTGATGCAATGCTAGAAGCTCTGAAACACTATCGCGTTACTTATTTAGAACTGCCCTCCTACCCACTTAGAGACGAAGACACTCCGCTCATTGGGCATCGCAATAATCCACGAAAATCACTGCATGATGTGCGTACGTTAAGACGCTTAGTGCAAAGTTGTTTTGATGCAGCAATCCAGGTATTAGAGAAAACGGACCCAAAAGAAGCGACATCACTTGCTCAGGCCACTGCACATTGGCTAAGACATACAGGTATTTCTGAAGATGTGAAAGTCAGGCCGCGTGAACATGTTCGTGATGATGCAGGCCATAGTTCAGGAGCCATTACTGATCAATATATCGATGTTGAATTATTTGAACGCGCAAAAACTGCAAAGCAAAAACCTCTTTATAAATTAAATAACGTGAGTTCGACCTAACTCATGCTAAGATTGAAAAATTGTTATTCAAATATAAAGAAGGCTTCTTAGGTTGTAAAGAATAAGCGACTAATCCAGCCAGGATGTTAACCCTACAATTGACAGGACTACGATGACGAGAGTGTTCTATCTGACTAATATTTTTTAATTGATCAATGACGGTTTCAACAATCACACGTTTTCGTAATAATAATTTGTCGATCATTGGCATCAGTTTATTTTTCATATTTTTTCGTAGGCGTGTAATGAATTTTAAACCACGCAGGTATAATTGATTAAATAATTCAGAAGAAATATATCCTTTATCACCTATCAATTTACCCTCTAATCCTTGTGTTAACTCATCAACAGGTTTACGGTCATCCGTATTAGCTTTCGTTATTTTGAAAGCCAGTATTTCCCCTTTATCATTAATGACTAAATGCAGTTTAAAGCCGAAAAACCAACCCATAGTTGATTTCTATTTTTTAGCAAGCCCTTTAAAAACACGATTTGATGATGAACGTTTAGGATGGCACACAGATAATGTGGTAGAGTCAATAAAGTAAATTCCTGTTAATGTTTTGCTTTGGAAATGCATTAATAAACACAAGAGTACCAATATGGATGGCATCAGTTCAACGAAGCGATTATAACTGACCAAATCAGGGAAGGCTTTATACAAATGCTGTTTTACATAATTAATATAATAGGTTTTAAAATCACGATAATGACTTTGATGAAAGTGGATGACAATCGTCATGATTTGGGTCGGCCGACATATTCGGAGGGAAGTATCATTCGTTTTTTGACTTTTTGAGTATATTCTCCGGTGAAACCCAAACCACGGTACTGTTGCGCCACTCACATACTGCATTTCCAGCTTGTTTATGTTTTAACAGAGCGGAATGAATTCCAGACTGTAGGGTTTGTGTTAGATGGGTAGCGTCAGAAAAAATCTTTGATATATTGTCATCTGATAAAGGTGTTTTATGGGTCACAGTAAGTCTCCTTTAGTTGTTGCCAAACGATTTTATTTTCAACGATCAAGTTGTTTTTATTTCCAGAAGCAATCAGAGCCAGTTGATTGAGATTGGAATTGTCGTACAATTTCCAATAGTCGAGTAGGGGTTGGTATAAATTAAAAAAGTTTTTGATGCCTGCATGATAACGCCGTCGAATGGTTTTTTCAGGGACAGAATGCCCACCCAATTGAACGCGTTCACTGACACGAGATACCGCAAGCTCAACATCGCTTAGCCACAAAAAAACGATATAAATTTGATACCCTTGTGTTTTCAAGGTCGGTATCCAATGCGCAAAAGATCGGCTAGCCAGCGTGGTTTCAAAAGCAAAGTTCGCCTGCTGTTTTGCCAAGCTGTGAATACGATTTAACATAATGCGACCAGCACGCATGGCTTCTTTTTCGGGTTGAAATGCACAAATTCCTTGCGCAATGACATCGGCATTAACGAAGTCATCAACGTGTAAAGCCTCTTGTAATAAGGCGGGGGCAGACGTTGATTTCCCGGCGCCATTAGGACCTGCAATAATAATCATATTTGGCATTAGGCCCCTCCTAATTGAGCTTCAGAAGAGCTCGTAATAGCCACGGTATTGTTACAACGAAAGACGTTTGTTAACGACACAATTAAGGTGGTTAAAACACCGGACATCAACACAAAATCGGCTTGAAATTGCATGACTTCGGTTTCGCATTGTGCTTCCTTGGCGGCGGCAATCACTTCATCGTCGAACTGTAAATTTTTTAATGTGAAGTCATCTGCTAAAATGAAATGGACTTGGTCCTGCCAAGATAGGGCAAGTTGCTTGACCTCACAACGTTCACGCAATAGTGCTTGAATGCTGTCGGAAAATAAATCTTGTTCTTGGCAGCGAATTAAGCGGTGTTGTTGTTGAGGGTCTTGCAGTAAGCAGGCTTTCCCAATAAAAAAATCGCGAGGATATTTATCATTAATGAGCCATTTTGTCAGGATGGGGCTTATTTTCTTGTGCTCTAGCGCCATTAATTTTCCTTCTATGCTGCGCTGAAAAAGTCCGATGAGTTGTTCTGTTTTGTTAGTATGCGTCGTATTGATAAGGAATTGTTGGTGTTTCGTATCAACGTACGCATAAACACGGGTTATTTTTGTGAACGCACGGGGCAATAAAGCTTGTGTAATGGCTTCTTTCAGTTGTTGCTTTTCTTTAGCAGGAATTTTTTTCGTGGATTTTCCTTCTGTCATTTGTTTTATTTTTTCATGCAGTGCTTGTTGTATAACGGAGGCGGGCAGTATTTTTTCTTCAAACTGACAACACACCATATGATAGCCTGGGATTGATTGCACCAGTAACGCAAATTCACCCTCCCCACAAGGCGGCACCCAACCTTGGCTCGAAAAAAGATGTGGCAAACAGGGAGTGAAAGCAAACGGCTCTAATTGGGTTTCCAGTTGATCGGCGTTCCATTCGTCAGGGAGAGAGAAGATTTGAAGTTGTTTAAACCACATCAATAGAGGGATTCCGATCCGGTTAATGTATGAGGAATCATAACAAGGGGATGGCTTTGACACAAGCATTATTTCCAAGTACCCTTATAATTCGAACATAGGGGAGAGAGGGTTTTGTGCCAAAAAAAAGCAGCAATCAAGCCATTATTTACCACCATGACCCATGTCAATGACCTGGGAAAACTCGCTGTAAATTTCATTGCCAACAATTATAACAAGAAATCGGGCGAGGCTTTAATCGATGCTAAGACAGATGGTGAAGCCATTGTTGCATTTTTAAATGAATACAAAGACTCACCGGCAACCCTAAAATCCTATGCTAAAGAGGTCGAGCGATTATTACTTTGGTGTATCCATATTGGTAAAGTTAGTATTTCCAGCATCAAGCGCGATCATCTGTTGGCTTACCAGAATTTTTTAAAATTGCCATCACCGAAAAAATTGTGGTGTGGGCCTTGTGTTTCTCGGCGCAATAAAGATGGTTCATTAAATGCTAACTGGCGACCCTTTGTCAAACACTTATCTGGCAGCTCAATTAACAAAGCCATTAAAATATTGGATTCGTTTTTTAATTATCTGGTGCAAACCAATTATCTTTCTGGCAATCCCATGGCTGTCGATAGGCGGCGTAAACGAAGAAATAACTCAAAGCCTAAAATCATTGATCGTTATTTAGAAATGGATGAAATCCATGCGACACTAGATGCGCTTAATGATGCAAAAAACAGTAAACATAGCAATGACTATCAAATTATTCGTGCACGCTATCTTATTTTATTACTGTTTTTTACCGGGCTTCGTATTGCAGAAGCCGCCGATCATCGCATGGGGAATTTCATTCAGCGTGAAGAGAATTGGTTTTTACGAATCACTGGCAAAGGCAAAAAACTAAGGGAGATCCCCATTCCTGATGAGTTGATGGACGCATTAGCAGAATTTCGTTGTCAAGCCGGACTTCCCTCCCCTTGGCCAAAGTTTCGTGAGAAGACCCCGTTAATTCCGATGCAAAATTTAAAACAACCTATTAGTTGCCGGCGTATCGATCAAATCATTCGCTGGGCCTTTCATTTGGGTGCCGCTCGTTTTGAACCGAATGAACCGAGAAAAGCGTCTAAACTACGTCAAGCTTCCGCTCATTGGCTACGCCACAGTTATGTCACGTATTTATTAGAGTCAGGTGCTTCACTTAAAATAGCCCAAGAAAATGCAGGGCACAGTGACATTGGCACCACAATGCATTATTGTCATGTGGCACAAACAGACCGACATACATCAACCAATGCGCTGTCCTTATCTAGGAAGAAAAAAGAAACTGAGGAAACCTGTGTCAAACATAGTGATATTAACGGGAGACGAAAGATTAGCTTATGATTACCCGCCCATTTTAACAGTGGAAGCGCGTGCATTATGTTTTTCTATTACGCCAGAGTTGGCAGTTAAATTAAGTCGGTTACGCACACCAACCAACAAGGTGGGGTTTTTGTTACAATACGGATATTTCAAGGTGTGTAAACGCTTTTTCGTCATCAATCGATTTCGCCAAGAAGATATTGATTATGCGGCAAAGCAATTAGGGATTTCAGCTAACAATGTAAGTTTGGCACAGTATAAAAAGAAAATACCTATGGTTCATCAACATGCGATCTTAAAGATGTTGGAATTCAAACCCCTGGATGACGCTAGCCTTTTATGGCTAGAAGATGAATTACAGCGACATGTTAAACGACTAGTAGAACCTAGAAAATTATTTTTTACGGTACTACAGTTATTACGCGATAAAAATATTGCTCTACCCTCTTATCACCTGTTATCCGAATTAATCAGCAAGCATTATTTCGATTATGAGGAAAACCTATTAGCAATTGTTAAATCACATTTAACATCAGGCCAAAAAGAAAAATTAAAAGATTTGCTTGAGGTCAATGAAAAAGGCAGTCAAGGTAAATTAAATCAATTCAAGACCATTAATCAATCGCTTAAACCCAAGGCAATCCAAGCAAGCGTTGAAATCTTCCATCAGATAACGGAGTTATTCAATGTAATGTTACCACTTACCCAGGCGTTAGCATTGATGCCTGAAAGTTGTGATTACTATGCAACTTGGGTTAAAAAAGCAAAACTCTCTCAGCTAAAACAATTTCCTGATCAAAATCGATTGTTTTTACATTTAACCGCTTTCTGCCAACACCAATATTATTTAAGACAAGATGCGTTCGTTGATATTTTCATGAAATCTGTTCAATCAATGAAAAATACCGTTAAGGTGAGACTTAATAAATTTGATCACTTATCTCGCAAAGAACGACGTGAAGCAATACACCATGTGACCAAGAAAAATCGTAACTATCGTGAACTCATCGATGAAATTACTGAAATCATACGTTCATCAGTATTAACCGATTCTGGTAAACTTGGTGCTATTACAGCATTACTGGATAAACACCAACAACAGAAAATTGAAGAAAATAATGCGAAAGTTGCGCTTTTTGAGCAGTCACTTGATCGCATCGCCAATGATAGTGATTACTTTGATACGCTTGAAAAATTATCTGTTAAATTGCAAAACAGAGTCTCTTGCATTCTAAAAATCCTGTCATTTAACGAAGAAAATTCCAATAAACTACTCATCAGCACCATCAATCATTTCAAGGAAAAGGACACGAGGCTTGATCAAAAGGCACCCATGGGATTTTTAAAACCCGAAGAAAAAGATGCCGTTAATCCTAAAGATGGTAAATTCAGAGTTTCTCTATATAAAATACTATTATTCATACATGTGTCAGATGCTATAAAATCAGGCGAGTTGAATTTAAAATATTCTTATCGTTATTTATCGATCGATGATTACCTAATCGATAAAACCACCTGGATGGAAAATAAAGAAGCCCTGCTTGAGGCAGCAGGCCTCGCTGACTTTGCTGATTACAATGCTATCATGCAGCAGTTAAAACAATTACTCTCTGAAAAATATGAGCTAGTTAATCAGCGATATGAAAATCAGTTAAATCCATACCTTTCTTTTAACAAGGAGGGTAAATTTCATATCACAACCCCTGCCCTTGATGATAAACAAACAGAACATATTGCCTCATTGCTTGATCAATCTGGGCAAGTACCGATTTTAAACATTTTAAGTGAAGTGAATCGAGCCACACAATTTACACGATGCTTTACACATCACAATATTAAAAATGCAAAACGTTACTGCAATGATGAAGTTTGTATGGCTGGTATTATTGGTCTGGGGTGTAATATTGGTGTACCAAAAATGGGATTGATATCAGCAGGTGTGAATTCTAATACGTTGATAAATTCAGTCAATTGGTATTTTAGTCAAAAAGCATTCGAAGAAGCCAATAAACAAATCATTCTACTGATCAATAAACTGTCATTACCTAATGTATTTATTGCCGATGAAAGTAATCGACACAGCTCAAGTGATGGACGAAAAGTCAATGTTGCGGTGGAGTCACTACTCGCTAATTTTTCATTTAAATACTTTGGAAAAGCCAAAGGGGTTAGCATTTATACTTTTATTGATGAACGACAAATGCTGTTTCACTCAACCGTAATCAGTGCCTCTGATCGCGAAGCCGCCTATGTTATCGATGGTCTTAATAATAACGATGTTATTAAGACTGATATTCACTCTACCGATACACACGGATATACCGAATTGATATTTGCTGCTACCCACTTCATGGGAACCACATTTGCACCACGCATCAAAAATATTGCTGATCAGTGTATTTATGCATTTTCATCAAGGTCAACCTACGAGAAAAAAGGTTATAAAATATTGCCAAGCCGAACGATCAGACAAAAATTAATTGCGAATCATTGGGAAGATATTTTACGCTTTATGGTCACCATTAAACTGAAACATGTGAGTGCATCACAACTATTCAAACGCCTGAGTTCTTATGCAAGAAACAATCCCCTTTATAAAGCAATCAAGGAATTTGGCCGAATCATCAAATCGCTTTTTATCTTGACATACCTCGATGATATGAAACTACGCCAACGTATTGAAAAACAACTTAATCGCATTGAACTATCAAACAAATTTTCAAATGCCGTTTTTTACGCTAATAATAGCGAATTTAAACAGGCATCATCGGATGAACAAAAAATTGCCGTAGCATCTAAGGTGCTTATCCAGAACTGCATAGTGTTGTGGAACTATTTATATTTGTCACAGTTACTGACAAGCTGCCGTGATGATGAGGAACGCTTAGAAATGATTAGTTTGATAAAAGATGGTTCAGTAATGACCTGGGGACATGTGAATTTGCACGGGGAATTCGATTTTCGGCATCATGCTGCTAATGATAGCCCCTTTGATATGGATAAGATATTATCATTGAAGCTGGCGGGTTAAACGAATGAAACTTTTCTCCGAATATGTCGCACGACCCTGATTTCTGAGGGAGTCAGTCGGCATGACCTAGTTCTTTTTTTACTCAAATTAGGCAAAGAAGCTTTCTCTAATTCAGGCAATACTAATTGACAAAAATCATCGACAACACAATATAAATCGACTAACTTATCCATACGGCTCTTCCTTTTAAGGTTTGATTTACTGAAATTAGCTGCTTTTGCACGAAACTTAACCATGAAAGAGCCTTTTATTCAATCACTTACTTTACACCTTTTCATCGAACTCAGGTTAAATACTGAAAGATGAAATATTTTAATGATCACCGCATTAGAGGGTGTCTTTAAACCTTGTCTGCGACATATATGGTCCCTACCGATTTGCAAGACAATGTTCGAAAATAATAACCAAAAGATAATTGCATATATGGTCCCTACCGATTTGCAAGACAATGTTCGAAAATAATAACCAAAAGATAATTGCATACATATATACGGCTTCTTATGAGTGAGTGGTTTATTCACTCGAGCCCAGATGGAATATGCGCGCTTTTAACTCCTTAACAGAACCACGGCTTATAATAGCCTTGTCGCAAATCAGGTTTTGTTAAAAGCAGGATCAACCTGGTTATCATCTTTCTTTTCATTGACTAGCAATTTTCTAAAACAACTATATTGGTCACTCAAAGTAAGAATGACTACTACTTAATTAATTATGGCATGGGTTGTAAGTTGCATCCGTTGCCATAATGGCCCACATTATTTTCACGTTTTTATTGGCTAATGCTACAGTGGCCCTGTTTTTGCCTCTTCTCGCCATTAAATCCTCTAACCATTTGGATTTCTTATTGGATAGATTTTTACATCGACTCATAGCAGCTCTAGCACCATGAATCAATAAACATCGTAAATATTTATCACCTCGCTTACTAATACCCATCAACCGAGTTTTACCACCCGAAGAATATTGCTTAGGTACGAGCCCAATAAAGGCCGACATTTCGCGCCCATTTTTAAATAGTTTTGCATCGCCGATGGTAGCGACTAAAGCTGTGGCAGTAAGTGGGCCAATACCTTCTACTTTGAGTAGTCGTTGACACGTTTTATTATTTCTACAAATCATTTCTACCTGATGATCATATTGTTCAATACGTTCATCTGAGGCACGTAACTCACACAGTAGCTCATTAAATAGTTGTCTTCCGGTAGCACTTAGTTCATTCTCGTTGTTTTCTATGATTTCAGGCAGTCTTTTACGAACATGAGATATCCCTTGTGCAACAACCACACCATATTCTGCTAGCAAACCACGTATTTGATTAACTAAGGCTGTTCTTTGCTTAACAATACGTGAACGTACTCGATGGATAGATTGAATATCTTGTTGTTCAATACTTTTCATGGCAACAAATCGCATTGTTGGTCTTCTGACTGCTTCACAAATAGCTTCTGAATCTAAGGCGTCATTTTTATTGGATTTAACATAGGGTTTAACAAATTGCGCTCCCATAATTTTTATGGTGTGTCCAAACTCAGTAAATTTCCTCGCCCAAAAGTTTGATCCTCCGCAGGCTTCTATACCAATCAGACAAGGGGGTAAATTGGCAATGAATTCAGTTAATTTTTCCCGTGACACTTTTTTCTTGCAGCTAGGTTGTCCGTTCACATCAACACCATGTAGTTGAAAAACATTCTTTGCTAGGTCTATGCCCAATGTAGTAATATCCATAATGGTTTCTCCACTTTTTGTTGAAGGATACATCAATCATTCTGGCTCATTACCAAGCCTGTTTAAAGGGGGTAGGGACCATTCCATTAGAACCAAGAAACAAAGTTTTGCTGAGAATAGACTCAATCAAAGATGATATCGTTCAATAATTCTGTCACTCCACTGACCCGAGCAATCCAATTGGCCCCATCTGTGGAAGTCACAATCGTACCATTGTTCCCAACCACGACATATTGATTGTTGGCATAAATAACTTTAGTTAGGTTAGCATTTGGTACTCCTCTGGTTTGCCGAGTCCAGGTAATGCCATCTTGGGAGGTCAAAATCGTGCCAATACCCGCTTCAGCAGCTCCAACTACCATATATTGATTGTTGACATAGATAATACTATTTAATGAGACCCCTGAACCACTGACCTGAGGAGTCCAATTGACTCCATCAGAGGAAGTCACAATCGTACCATTATCCCCAACCACGACATATTGATTGTTGGCATAAATAAAATCATACAAATTCTGTACCGATCTACTGGTACGAGATGACCAAATAGTCCCATTTGGGGAGGTTAGTATCGTACCCCTAAAACCAATAACTACATATTGATTATTAGCATACAAAACCTTAACCAAATTCTGTGTCGATCGACTGAACTGAGGAGTCCAATTGACTCCATCTGGGGAAGTGACAATATCACCGATAGCTCCAACCGCTACATATTGATTATTAGCATAGACTACACTGGTAAAACGACCTGATATATTAGTCTCAGTCCAAGAGATTCCATCAGACGAGGTGAGCATGCTAGCTTGACTACCCACTACTAAATATTGATTATTGGCATAGCTAATGTTAGCTAAAGCCCCTGTCACTCCACTGGTACGAGATGACCAAATAGCTCCATTTGGGGAGGTTAGTATTGTACCCCCAAGACCAATTACTACATATTGATTATTTGCATAGAGAACATCGGTCAGGAATTCATCCGTCACTCCTACAGCCCGTCGAGCCCAAGTGACCCCATCCGGAGAAGTCAGAATAGTACCCCCAGTACCAATCACTGTATATTTAATAATCGTGATGTCCACTATAGTATTGGTCTCTAGCGGTACGTCTGCTCCCTGGTCATAAGAGAGCGTAGTAGTAAAGCTCCGTGCCCCTGTAGCACCAATGGGAGGCGTATAGGTAGCGTTCACCACACAATTACCGCTTATGGGGAGAGTCACCGGAGTTGCCGCTGTACCACAGCTATTGCTGTCAATCACTAAGCCTGTCTCTGTCGGTAAGGTCACAGAGACTCCTGTCGCCACCCCTTGATTCCCATTGGTATAAGTCATCGAAAACGATGCTGGGTTGCCTTCGGCGAGATTGCTCGGTAACGCTTGGGTCACTTGGCCAGAGATTGCAATAGTTTTAACATTGGTACTGGTCTCTAGCGGTACGTCTGCTCCCTGGTCATAAGAGAGCGTAGTAGTAAAGCTCCGTGCCCCTGTAGCACCAATGGGAGGCGTATAGGTAGCGTTCACCACACAATTACCGCTTATGGGGAGAGTCACCGGAGTTGCCGCTGTACCACAGCTATTGCTGTCAATCACTAAACCTGTCTCTGTCGGTAAGGCCACAGAGACCCTCGTCGCCGCCCCTTGATCCCCATTGGTATAAGTCATCGAAAACGATGCTGGGTTGCCTTCGGCGAGATTGCTCGGTAACGCTTGGGTCACTTGGCCAGAGATTGCAATAGTTTTAACATTGGTACTGGTCTCTAGCGGTACGTCTGCTCCCTGGTCATAAGAGAGCGTAGTAGTAAAGCTCCGTGCCCCTGTAGCACCAATGGGAGGCGTATAGGTAGCGTTCACCACACAATTACCGCTTATGGGGAGAGTCACCGGAGTTGCCGCTGTACCACAGCTATTGCTGTCAATCACTAAACCTGTCTCTGTCGGTAAGGCCACAGAGACCCTCGTCGCCGCCCCTTGATCCCCATTGGTATAAGTCATCGAAAACGATGCTGGGTTGCCTTCGGCGAGATTGCTCGGTAACGCTTGGGTCACTTGGCCAGAGATTGCAATAGTTTTAACATTGGTACTGGTCTCTAGCGGTACGTCTGCTCCCTGGTCATAAGAGAGCGTAGTAGTAAAGCTCCGTGCCCCTGTAGCACCAATGGGAGGCGTATAGGTAGCGTTCACCACACAATTACCGCTTATGGGGAGAGTCACCGGAGTTGCCGCTGTACCACAGCTATTGCTGTCAATCACTAAGCCTGTCTCTGTCGGTAAGGTCACAGAGACTCCTGTCGCCACCCCTTGATTCCCATTGGTATAAGTCATCGAAAACGATGCTGGGTTGCCTTCGGCAAGATTTCTGGGTAACACTTGGGTCATTTGGCCAGAGATTGCAATAGTTTTAACATTGGTACTGGTCTCTAGCGGTACGTCTGCTCCCTGGTCATAAGAGAGCGTAGTAGTAAAGCTCCGTGCTCCTGTAGCACCAATGGGAGGCGTATAGGTAGCGTTCACCACACAATTACCACTTATGGGGAGAGTCACCGGAGTTGCCGCTGTACCACAGCTATTGCTGTCAATCACTAAGCCTGTCTCTGTCGGTAAGGTCACAGAGACTCCTGTCGCCACCCCTTGATTCCCATTGGTATAAGTCATCGAAAACGATGCTGGGTTGCCTTCGGCAAGATTTCTGGGTAACACTTGGGTCATTTGGCCAGAGATTCCGTCCATGTTGTTTACATTAAGCACCACTCGGTTGGCCCGATTGGCTACACTACACACTAAATTTCTCTGAATCACACACACGCGCAAGGGATCTAATAAAATGTGGCCGCTTGCAGGCACTGAATCGGGCGCACGTACCGTCAATTCTACAGTACAATTGGCTCCCTGAGCTAAGGTAGTCCCACACGTCCCTCCTGATCTCGATGCTAAAGTAGGTGACGTATACTCCATGTTGTTAAGGTTGGCATTAATTCGGTTCTCAATCGTATAAGTCACCGTCCCTGTCCCACCTGGGACAAGAGTGATTTCTTTTGTGGGTGTAGTAATGTCAAAAATAGGAATCGCTTGGGCTAGTCCACTCAAACTCAATAACAACACACAATAGCTCAATAAACGCTTCATTACACACTCTACCTTATGAATAGTTAATATAGCCTTTAAGTACGAAATGTACTTAAAAAATTCCCTTCTGTCCAGTTTTTTTGTATACGCTTCCCATAGACCTGTTAATCCTCACAGAATCTAGGAAATCTGGCTCTCCTGCGATTCTGTAGAAATTAATCAAGCATAATATTCATAGCCTTATAGATCTAAATACAACCTTTGAAATATAGCGCTCGCTTTAACGAAGCCGTAGCATCGTCTTTTAGCGACTCTCCGGTTTTAAAATCCCAATGGCGTTGAGCAAAGTACAAAATAATACCAGTTAATGCAACCGCCAATAACGGATGCAATTATGTTAGATGGGATAGGCACGTGATTATATATCCAATATCATTTACGATGTTGTTGATGTCAAAGTTTTAAAAGATTATACGAATACTATTGATGGCAATACTAAAGAATGAGACGTTGAACCAATTGATTGAATCACTCCAATCTAATCTTTGTAATGCCTTTGAAGAACCTGTGTCTGAATCTTATTTCCTTAAAGCTCAGACTAAGGAAACATTTGGTAATATAGTTGGTATAGTATACTTAGCATTTGAAAAAATATTAAAATTTCGAAATGAAGAAAATAAATTAACTACCCTGCCGCAAGCGGCAGGGAATAAAACCTTTATAGATTTAAAATCTGATCATTCCTTTAAATTTTTTTTTGATACTTTAATTGATATACAATCCAAGTTGGAATCTTCTGAAAGAGCATCAAAATTTTCTAATTATTTAGGTTATTTAGAAAAAATTGGAATTTGTTTAGAAACATTTAAATCAATGCTAAAGAATGCTTATGGTGATCAAGTAATTTTTTATCCATTGTTTTCAATCATTGATGACCATATGGAACAAGTTGATAATTTACAGATAGAAGACAAGGAACAACGTATTGCAATAAAAGAACGCATAGCACAGCATAAAAAGCTTGGCTGCTATTATGAATTTCTTCAAAAAGAAGTAAAAGAGGTAGAAAATACTTTTTCTCAATGTCAGCAAGAGGTTCTTCAGTGTGAAATAAAAGAGTTAAAAGATAATATAGAAGAATTTATTATTAGAAAAAATTTTATAATTGATGATTATAAGAAAGAAATCAGTTCAATTTTGGAGAAATGTGACTGCCAATTAATCCAAAGTAGTTTAGAAAGGTCGAGAATTACTTTTGTGAAAAATATTAAAGAACAATGTATATTAATGCAAGGAGTGACGGATCAGGCATTGGGACGACGTCATTCTAACGCATCTATTCTACGTGAAATTAGTTTTATAGAACGAGTAAAAATGCTACTTAAACAGTTAGTACATAAGCTGACTTTAAATTCAGCATATAATACTTCTTGCCATTTAGATCAAGTAAACCGAAATATTTATTCATTATGGGCTGATATCGATAAAAATAGTCTGAAAGTACCTAATATTACTTCGTACAATAGATAGTATACAGTTTGTAGAATACTCCCTATGCGAGGGACAAATGATAATGCCTTTGACTTGAACAAAATATTAGCATTCCAGGTAGGCTCAGCTGCTGAAAAGTGACATATCTCGGCGCTTATGTCAGTGCTGCGTATTCTCCCGAATTTGCTCACCGATTATTGTCATGTTGGACACTAGGCAATAGTAGAGCAATTAGTGAATGCAGAAAATAAGCACCCTACAACATCATAATAATCTCTGTTCAAATTCACGCGAATATGCAAACCAGCCAAAGCCAACGTTAAAGCATTTCTTGCTGATTTAAAGAAAGTTATTCGTGATAATTGGGCAAGCAAAACGGTTGATCTCATCTACCTGTTAAATTCGAAGATTCGTGGGTGGACGAACTACTATCCAACACGTTTGCTCTAAACGCACTTTTGAATCTATTGAACACCGCTTATTTAAGCTAATTTGGCGCTGGGCCAAACGAAGGCATCCTAATAAAGGCAGTTTCTGGGTGAAAAAGAAATATTTTCGCACAGTAGGCTTTCGCAATTGGACTTTCTTCGCCAAAGCCAAAAAGGCTTTTCTTCTTGCGTGTTATCGCTAATGCTTTCAAGGTGCGAGACATCATTGATTGACTGACAGTCTTTTTATAATAACTTTGCTGATAAGTTTTGGGAGCTAAATTATTTTGTTCATCACGACGCAAGTAAATACGTTAGGATTATGCTATAAGGTTTAAAGACACCCTCTAATTACTGATAAATATATTGATGTTAATCGTCAGGAACGCCACTACAGCGCGCGCAAAAAACCTATCAAATAATCTATTTTATAAAATGCTTTGATTGACAGCACTATCAAAGCTATCATTCTAATGCGTTGAAATAGTTCTGGTTTGATTATGAATCATCTATCTGAATCTACAAAAAAATGGCTGCAACAAGTAGTACAACAATCGCATCACATTGATGCTCACCTATTATCACAAGCCTGTACATTTGTTGAGGGTCTCAATGATAAAATAGTACCCAGTTTTGCGGATAATATATTGAATCAAGGCTTAGCGATAGCACAAGAGTTACTCCCATTAAATGCGGATAGTGAAACACTGGCAACTGCTATTAGCTATCCTGCCGTTTATTATGGCTCTGTTGATCTGCAGACAATAGAAAAACAGCTAGGGGCTAGCATCTGCAAAATGTTGAAAAATACGCAACGTATTGGATCAGCACAATCACTATTAAAAATTACTGTTCGAAAGAAAATAGATAATTTGCGAAAAATGCTATTGGCTATGATTGATGATATACGTATTGTATTTATTAAACTTGCTGAATGCTTAGCAATTTTAAAATATTTATATCAGAATGATATTGTAGAGAAACAAGCCTTTGCACAACAAACTTTTGATATCTATGCGCCACTTGCTAACTCTCTTGGCATTGGCAAAATACAATGGCAGCTTGAGGACTTAGCTTTTCAAATTTTAAATAAGGAACAATATACTGAAATAAAAAAATTTTTAAAGGTTGATTGCAGTGATCGTGAACAATATATTACTCATGGGATTGGTGAGCTCAAGCAATTATTAGAGAAAGAAGCGATTAAAGATTTTTCTGTTAGTGGCCGTGCTAAGCATATTTTTAGTATTTATAAAAAAATGCAAGTAAAACAGCTTAGTTTTGAAGGATTATACGATTTTTTAGCTTTTCGTATATTAGTACCTAACATTGAAGACTGTTACACTGTATTAGGAAGCATTCACTCGCAATGGTCTCCTATTCAAACAGAATTCAGTGATTACATTGCTAAACCAAAGTCTAATGGTTACCAATCTATTCATACAGCTGTTAGAGGTCCTAATCGACTTAATATCGAGATTCAAATTCGTACTCATCAAATGCATCATGATGCAGAATGTGGTTCTGCTGCTCATTGGAAATATAAAGAAAATAGTCACTGCCACTATGAGGAAAAAATTAATCGTCTGCGTCACATTATGAAATGGCAAGAACAAAATCATAATACCAGTGAAAATCTATATTCAAAAGTTTTTGAGGACCGAGTCTATGTATTAACACCTCAAGGTGATGTATTTGATTTAGCAGCTGGCGCTACACCACTAGACTTTGCTTATTGTCTTCATACTGAAGTTGGCCACCGTTGTCGTGGTGCTAAAATCAATGGTGCATTAGTGCCGTTAACTTACAAATTAAATACAGGAGATTGTATTGAGATTATTACCAGTCAGGAATCTAAACCAAGTCGTGACTGGTTGCCTGTTAGTGCGGGTTACTTGACTACACATCAAGCACGACAAAAAGTAGCTCTCTGGTTTAAAAAATCAAATTTTAAATATCACTTAGAAAAAGGTCATGCGCTTTGGGAAAAATATTATCGTCGTGGAGGATTGAAAAAATCAGATATTAATAAAGCTTATCAGGCATTTAATTTTAAAACTTCAGAAGCTTTGATGGCAGCTTTGGGTCGAGGTGATTTAGGTATTGTTACAGTTGTTAATTATTTAAAAAATCAACAATTTTCTATTGCAGAAAGCTCACCAGAGCTTAATAAAAAAAGTATTGATCATAAAAAGCAGCACCCTATTAAAAAAACAACAGATTCCCATCTTGTAGTAGCTGGTATCAATAATGTATTAGCAAGTATTGCAAAGTGTTGTAAACCTATTCCTGGAGATTGTATTCTAAGTTATGTCACTCAAGGGCATGGTGTCACCATCCATAATGAGAATTGTCACAATATTCAACAAGCAATGATACATCGTTCTGAACGTATTTTATCAGCACGTTGGGGAACAGAAAAAACAGACCTCTATCCTGTTAACATTTTAATTGAAGCCAGTGATCGCAGTGGATTATTAGGTGAGATCGCTACTATCATGGCATATGAAAAAATTCCCATTGTAAGCGTGCAATCCCAGGTTGATAGATCACAAGATTGTATCCATATTAATTTTACTATCGAAGTTAGAAATAAAGAGGCTTTAAATAAGCTTTTATTAAGGTTCCATAGTATAACTTCTGTGATCAACGCACGTCGTATCTAAAATTGTACTGTACTATTTGATTATTTTTGTTGTTTTAGTATAGAGCGGATATGTTCTACCATAGATGCTAATTGCTTATCTTTAGGAGTTTTTATGCGCATAAACCAGGCTTGCAAAGTAGGGTCTTCTTCTTCTAGTAGGCGTTCAAATATTTTTTTTTCTACTGGCGAGAGTTTAGCGTAATGATAGTCTAAAAAAGGCAAAAGTACTTTATCGAGTTCTAATAAGCCACGCCGACATTTCCACCTAAGCTGCCCTTGTTTACCACTTTTATTAATATTATGATTATTGAATTCAACCATTTGAACTACTTAATAAATACCTTAAATCCTAATTTGTATCAAAAATTTACAGTTTGAGAGCAATTGACGCCAGGAGTATATGCTTTATTGCCCACTAACTAAGTTTTTGATGTTCAGACCAAGCCTCAAATGTGGATTTAGCCCACTTTTCTACACACATAGTACGTTGTTTTGCATCTTTGGTTGTCGATATAGCTAAGATAGTTAGATCACCAACGATTTCTGGTCTTTAGTCAAATATTGAAAACGACGCTTTTGTTTTTTAATTAAAATTCCTAATTTATTTGTTACTTTCTCATAAGTAAAAATTTTTTCAAAAATTAAAAAAAGCAGTGCTAAATGAACACTGACTGTAAGACATTTTATTGTCCATAATTTTTTGATGTCAGGCCAAGTAGCTAACAATCTATTTCATTAGCATTAATCTGTCAACTTCTTAAACTTCTTCATATTGCTTATTTAAGGCGATGGATTATGCAGTAAGATTTGAAAGTTAACCTATTCATTTTGAGATTTTAGTCGCTATGGCTGGGATTATTTATGCAGATTCTCCATATGAAGTTTGCCCAGTTGAAACTACTTGTAATTATACTGTTTATAGCCATAGCGGTCGTATCATTGAATTTACTGGTTTTCAGAAAGGAGAGGTTTATATATGTCATTTTGATGAGATAGATGGTGGTTATTTAGTCGACCTTAGAGGGCCTTCAGGTGCTTCACCTGGTTTAAAAATTAAATCTCCTCCACGGACTCACTTATCATTGGCTGTCACAGCAGATGCTAGGCTTATGGTTCCCGACGTAGGAAACTATCATGCTAATTTTTACAATGCAACGTTAGCAACAGAGGCAAGCATTCGACTCAGTTGTTCTAAGATTTAACACTTGAGTGCATTAAGGTGTGAAGATTATTTTCTGATCTTCACACTTTATGGTATAAACTCTATAGTATATGAATACAAATATAGCTGGAAATTTAAATCACCTAAAGCAAGTATTAACGCTTGACAATAAAAAATTACTACAGGGTAAACAAACACAAAGAAAACACATTTGTTCCTTTTGTGGTAGCAAAATAGGAAATAAGATAGGTGCTTTTTTTTATTGGGATATTGCCGATTTAGATGTAGTGCAATGTAGTGCTTGTCGGCACATGCAAGTTGATCCTATGCTTAGTGAGGAGCAATTAGTAAAAGGTTGTAGTGCCTATGATGTCTATCAACGTCAATCGTTGTCATACCATAAGTTTACTAATATCTATCGTCGAGAATTTCGTACAGCAGTTCGTTTTTCAGCCTATTTAGAAAATAATCATATTTCACCGAAACACATTGCTGAAATTGGCCCAGGAGGAGGCTATTTTGCTCGTGGATTATCAGAAATGTTCCCCAAGGCAGAAATTACCTGCATAGATATTGTCGATCAAATTTTAGAAGACATTAAACGATCGCATGGATTTAATACTATGTTATCTATTCCGGAAAATTTAGATAAATTACCTAGCGAACAGTTTGATTTTATATATTCAAGAGACCTGTTAGAACACTTAACTAACCCAGCTAAATTTCTTAGTCACTGTTTCCATCTATTGAAGCCAGGTGGTTATCTTTATATATTAACGCCAAATGGTTATGAGGATATTTGGCCAACTTATTTACGCTGGCAATTGTCTCAACAACCAAGCGATCTAATTATTAATCACTTAAATTACTTTGATGCCCTGACTCTTATAGCGCCATCCTATAGAGTCGATCGGTAACCAGCATGTTGAAACCATCCAAGCAATTTGTTTTCAGTAATTTTTTCTAATGCATACTTAAGTGCCTTTTGAAACGACGCCAAAGTTCTAGCTTCTATTTCTTGTAAAATATTCTTAACAAAAGACCAAGCCATTTCAATGGGATTAAAATCAGGTGAGTACGGGGGCAAGAAATCGATACTCGCACCTGTAGCATGTATTGCATCCTGTACACGCTGAGTCTTATGAAAGCCGACATTATCAAGTAAAACAATATGATGCGGCTGTAATATTGGGCATAAATCGTGAGCAATGAAATGATAAAAGATATCGCCATCAGTTGCTCATGGTCCATACAATGAAGCTTCAACGCGTGCTGTTGATATTGCACCAATGACCGAAAGTTTCATACCACGATTAAATGGCTTCGGCATATGCACGCGTTGTCCGATTGGCGCACGTGCATAATTGAGCACCATATTCAGGTAAGCCCCCATTTCATCAATAAAAATCAGGCGTTCTGGGTCAACGTCCTTATATTTTTTTATGTGCGCCTGTCTTTTTTTTCGACGTCCGGACGTAACTGCTCCTGTGCAAAAAGACTTTTCTTTTTTCGCGTTATCGCTAATGTTTTTAAAGCGCGAGACATCATCGATTGACTCACCGTTTTTTTGTAATAGTGCTTATATTTTTTACACAGATGCTTAACTCGAATATCAGGTTTATCCGTTACCCAACTCTCAATTTTTTGCAGGTGATTTCCTGATATGACAGGCTTTCTACCACGTTGATAAGGTTTGGGGGCTAAATCATTTTGTTCATCACGACGCAAATAAATACGTAACGTCGCTATGCCAATTTTGAATAGTTCAGCTGTTTCAAGTTGCGTACTCCCACCTTTTCGATAATGGGAAACGGCTCGTTGCCGTAGTTCTAGTGGATAAGCTGCTGGCATTTTTTGATCCTAAAGAGCGACATTATACTCATCTTGAACGCTAAACTCTATAGGATGGCGCTATAAAGATTATTTGCAGCGCATTGGGTTTGATATAGTGGATGGATTTAAGTTTCGTTTGAAAAGTTTTCGTCAAGGGCGTGGTTGGTCTTGTGCTCCTAAAGGCATGAATATAGAACCCCAAAAACTGCCTCATAGTAACTACTTAAAGCACCATCCTGATCATCTGTATGACATTAAACCAGAGCAAACTCTTCCGAAAAAGTGGCTAAAGAATCAAACAAAAAAAAGAGTATTGCGTTTTATTTATTGCGCTCGTCATATTCCCAACTTTAAAATGTCACTTCGTAATCGAATCGGTCATTATATTTCTTTGCTTCTAAGAAAAGCATAATATGTAAAACACAGGGGCTTATTAAGTACTATTCTTAACAAAGTTTTCTGCTTATCTTCCGAATATGTCACCAGACTCAAAAATTGGGGTGTTACTACCCCATATAAATCATTTTTACTCGCTGCGTTAACTGACATAATAATTCATAGGGAATAGTTTGTGCAAAATGAGCAATCGTTTCAATAGGCAGTCCAGCTCCCCATAAAGTGACATGATCACCTACCTGACAATTAGCTTGTTTGCGAATATCAACTGCAATCATATCCATAGAAACACGTCCCACTATAGGGCACAGTGTATTATTAATCAAAACAGGGGTTTGCTCCTTTATGTGACATGGATAACCATCACCATAACCAATACTGACAATGGCGATATCCGTAGCTTCTGGACATTGCCATAAGCAATGATAACCGACAAAATCGCCTTTTTTTAAACTTTTAATTGCTATAATTTTTGAATATAAGTGCATGATGGGTTTTAAATTAAAATCGCTTGCCAATCGATTAGCAAAAGGTGACACACCATAGAGTATAATACCGGGGCGAACGACATCAAGCCATGCATTGGGATAATTTAAAATAGCGGCAGAATTGCTAATACTTTTTAATCCTGGTAAAGACTGCGTTAATTGAGAGAACAGTTGTAGCTGAGTCTTAGTAAACGTTCGGTCTGGGTTATCAGCATCGGCTAGATGGGTCATCAGTCGAACTGGTTGCTGAATCCATCGAATTTTAGAAAGTCTCTCCCAAGCAACTTTAAACATAGTTTTAGAAAAGCCTAGACGATGCATGCTAGTATCAATTTTTAGCCAAATGGGTATCGACTCTGAGGTCGATATTTTTTCAAGCAATTCAATTTGTAACGGTTGATGTACTACAGGTGATAGCTGATATTGAATTAATAAACTAAGTTCTTCATAAGTGGTAAATCCTGTCATAACAACAATTGCTGTTTTAATGCCTGCTTCACGTAAATAAATTGCCTCTTCAATAGCAGCTACTCCAAGTGCATCGACCTTGTTCAAAGCTTTGGCAATAGGTAATAGACCATGGCCATAAGCATCTGCCTTGACCATCGCTATAATATTTCGGTCAGGGCCGATTAATTGGCGAATAGTCTGAAAATTGTATTTTAAAGCAGCTAAATCAATGGAGGCTATAGCACGATCAATCACACAAATGCCTTTGATGAATGTGGTGAAATAGAGGCTTGAGCAGACATATAGTTCTCAAAGCGGGTGTATTTTCCTAAGAAAGTAAGACGGAAATCACCAATGGATCCATTACGGTGCTTGCGTATAATAATTTCTGCGATACCTTTATCTGCAGAGTCTTCGTGATACACTTCATCACGATAAATAAATACAATCAAATCAGCATCCTGCTCTAAACTCCCTGATTCACGTAAATCTGACATTACTGGGCGGCGATCCGTTCGAGCTTCTAAGCTACGATTTAACTGAGATAAGGCTACTAGTGGTACTTTTAATTCTTTGGCAATGGCTTTTAAGGAACGAGAAATTTCTGAAACCTCTACGGCACGATTCTCCTTAGAACCTGGTACTCGCATCAATTGTAAATAATCCACTACAATGAGTCCTAATTCCCCTTGTTCTCGTGCTAAGCGCCGTGCTCGTGAACGAATATCATTGGGAGATAACATCGGAGTATCATCAATAAACAGTTTCACTTCAGACAACATACTCACAACAGAAGTTACACGTGGCCAATCATCATCATTTAAACGTCCAGTGCGAATACGATGTTGATCAATACGACCTAGAGAGGACATTAGACGCATCGTAATTGCTTCAGCGGGCATCTCTAAACTAAATACAAGGACTGGTTTATCACTTTTAATAGCGGCATGTTCTGCAATATTAATACCTAAAACAGTTTTACCCATAGAAGGACGGCCTGCAATAATAATTAAATCGCCTTGCTGAAGCCCCGAGGTCATAGCATCAAAATCAGTAAATCCCGTTGCTAATCCGGTAATACTTTGACCTGAGCGATATAAAGTATCAATCTTATCGGTTGTTCTTGCTAATAGTTCTGAAATCAGTAAGGGGCCTGTACCTCGTTCTCGTTCTTGGGCAATTTTAAAAATACGACGCTCTGCTGCATCTAATAATTCTTTAATGTCACGCCCTTCTGGTTGAAAAGCACTGTTAACAATGTCAGTTCCACTTGCAATTAAAGAACGTAAAATAGAGCGTTCAGCAACAATTTTGGCATAAGCAGCGGCATTAGCTGCACTTGGTGTATTTTGTGCCAATTCATAAAGATAAGCCTCACCTCCAGCAGGATCTAAACAATCCTTTGTTTTCAAGGTCTCGGCAACTGTTAATACATCAAAGGGTTCGTTACGCTTTGCTAAATCCTCCATAGCTTGATAGATCAATCGGTGCTCATTGCGGTAAAAATCAGTTGCAGTTAATTGATCAGAAACCATTTCCCAAGCACGATTATCTAGCATCAATGCGCCTAATACGGATCTCTCAGCTTCATGAGAGTGTGGTGGTACTTTGACTAATTTGGATGGATTTGTAAGTGTATTTGACATCTGAGCAGTATATACTCATTTCACTACAGTATATACCCACCTCACTAAGAAATATGAACTTCATATTTCTTAGAATCAAATAGATTAATTGCTAAGTGCTACAATCTTCACTGTAACAGGCACACGAATTTCACTATGCAAAGTAATGTCAATTTCAAACTCTCCCAGATGGCGAATAGGGCCTGTTGGCATATTAACTTCATGCTTTGAAACAGGTTGACCTGCTTGAGTGATAGCCTCTGCTATATCGCGTAACCCAATTGATCCAAAGAGCTTCCCTTCTTCACCGGCTTGCGCCTCAATGGTAACGGAGAAATTCTCCAACGCTCCAGCACGTGCTTGCGCGGCAGATAAACGGTCTGCTGCTGCTTTTTCTAACTTAGCACGGCGTTGCTCAAATAGCTTTTTATTTTCTAGTGTTGCTAATACAGCCTTTTCTCGAGGAATTAGATAATTGCGACCAAAACCCCGTTTCACAGTGACTTCATCACCTATATTCCCTAAATGCGCTACCTCTTCCTGCAATATTACTCTCATGCCACACCTCTTTTCGCTTTTAAATAGTTTCTAAAGTTAATCCAGGCATCAAAAAACCCGATTAAAGCTAATAAAATAACCACAATAAATGGCAATAATAAAATGCTTAAGTAGACCAATACTACTAGAACTACAAACCCTTTTTTCATCGCTGCTATATAATGTAAAACACTTAATCCACCCATCATGATAGGAAATAATAAAACAGGAAACATATCGATAAGCACAGCTTGTTTGAATAACACGCCAATAATTGCTAATGGTACAATCAGTGTGGTAGAGATTCGATTGCGAATACTGATAAATCCAGCATGTAAATGCTCTGGACAATCGACTAGAGACTGCCACCATCGTGCCATAATTAATATTAACCAAGACCAGAATAAACCAACAAGCACAAAAGACCCTGTTGCAATGGGTATAAATTGTGTAATCAGCTTATGGGTTTGGGATTCTGTTAGAGACCATGAAGTCACATTGCGCATCTCATGAATATATTTTGTTAAATGATCAAACCACCATGATTCAACATTAGGTAAAAATAAATGAGTGCCTGCTACAATAAGAATACCTAACAAGGTTGCTGCTTCTAATACCCAGTTCCATGAGTTAAAGCCTCGTAGTATAGAGGCTAATAACCAAATGATGACACAGTCTAAAAAAAGGCTGTCAACTATACTGAACCGATGTAAATACAATAACGCTAATGCAGGCAGTGCTACCCAGGCCACAACAAACAAACCAGACCTTGATCCACGACATAAAGTCACTAAACCTACAATAAGTACTGATAAAAAGCCTATTGGTACACCAATCAAAGGCAAGAGCGCACTAAACAATGCTACAGAGGCTGCATAACCATTACGCTTTAACAAAAATTGACCCATTTTCCTCATGTTTGCAACCTTACATGGTTTAAGAAAAATGAGTGTCACAATAGGGAATTAATGCCAAATAACGGGCTCGTTTGATGGCAAGTGATAATTGACGTTGATATTTAGGACTTGTCCCTGTAATACGGCTAGGCACCATACGACCTGACTCCATGACATAATCACGCAGCATTTTCACATTTTTATAATCAATGGGTTTAGCACTTTTTGATTTAAAAGCACACATTTTTTTACGACGGAAATAAGTGCTCATAGTTACTCTCCTTCATCCTGATCTTTATTGGAATCTTGTTGGCTAACAGTTGATGATGATGATTTTTTGGAATCTATAGAGGCAGCATCCATCATAGGTGAAGGTTCAGTCACCGCCTGATGCATTCGAATCACTAGGTTGCGAACTACCGCATCGTTATAGCGAAAGGCATTTTTCAGCTCATCTAATACGCTTTGGTTACATTCGATATTCATCAAAACATAATGTGCTTTATGAATCTTACCAATGGGGTAAGCTAAAGGGCGACGTCCCCAGTCTTCAAGACGATGGGTATGACCCTCACCCTGCTGGATAATAGACTGATAACGCTCTATCATGGCGGGAACTTGACCACTTTGGTCAGGATGAACAAGAAATACAATCTCATAATGTCGTTGCATTATTCGCTCCTTTTGGTTTAAGCAGCTCCCCACAATTAAAGTGATAGAGCAAGGAATAAGTGCGCATTCTAGCCAATGTGCCTCTAAATCGCAACCAAGCGATCAGCCTGCAAATATGTTATATTTTGCACTATGCCTATTAATGAAGATACTAATCGACATGAATATCAAATTCAGTCTTATCGACCTGGAAAGATTATTATTAACGACCAAATGTATACCCAAAGCCTAATTATTACCAATCAAACACTTATTAGCGACTGGGGCCCCACTCACATTAACGAAATTACTCAGGCTCACATTAACCGTATTTTATTGCTACAGCCCGAGGTCATTTTAGTAGGTACAGGAGCACATTTTATTATTCCACCGCCTCCTAGCTTACAGGCATTTGATTGCATGGATACAGGGGCTGCTTGCCGTACTTTTGTGGCCTTATCTTCAGAAGGTCGAAACGTTGTAGCAGCTCTGTTGATTGATAGGCCTAAAAAATAGTTTTAAGAGGAACTTACATGTCACGATTAGTGATTGTTGTTGCCCAAATAAATTTGACAGTGGGTGATATTAAAGGCAATGCAAAACAGATTATTGCAGCCACACAGGAAGCGGTAGAACAGCATCAAGCTGATCTTGTTTTATTTCCTGAGCTAGCGCTCACAGGTTACCCTCCTGAAGATTTACTACTACGACCTGGATTCCATACCAGGGTTAATAAAGCTTTAATAGAGATCATTCAATCTACAAAAAAAACAAGCCTTGTTCTTGGCTATCCCAAACAAGAAAAAATGGCCTGTTATAACACGGCTGCAGTGATTCAAAACGGAAGGATTATTACTTGCTATGCAAAGCAGTTATTACCTAATGATACTGTTTTTGATGAAAAACGTTATTTTTTTCCTGGATCCAAACCCTGTATTTTTACATTAAAAGGAGTCCAGATAGGTATCAATATCTGTGAAGATTTATGGCATGAGGGCCCTGCTCAAGCTGCTGTTGATGCTGGTGCTCAAATAATTTTAAGCCTAAATGCCTCTCCCTATGACCGTAATAAAATTCAGATTCGACAATCTGTATTGGAGACTTGCACTCGTCAATTAAAAATACCGATAGTCTATTGTAATCTTGTAGGAGGGCAAGATGAACTTGTATTTGATGGAGGTTCAATGGTAATGGATGCTCAAGGAACCTGCATCCTCCAAGCACCTTACTATCAAGAAGCTTTAATGCCGGTTAAAATAAACCATTCGCATAAAAAATTGATGATTGAACCACAGCCTCTACCCTCTCGTTTAACAGAAGAGGCGAATCTCTATCAAGCTTTAGTGTTAGGGGTTCGTGACTATGTCAATAAAAATAATTTTCCAGGAGTTTTAATAGGTTTATCAGGCGGGATTGATTCAGCATTGACTTTGTTAATTGCCTATGATGCTCTTGGTCATAAACGCCTCCATACTGTTATGATGCCTACCCGCTTTACTTCAAAAATGAGTTTAGAAGATGCACAAGCTCAAGCAAAAATACTCGCAGTTAAACATGATGTGATTCCTATTGACCCTTTGTTTGAGTCTTACTTAATAGCATTAAAACATCAATTCAAACAATCTTCTTGGAATTGTGCTGAAGAAAACATTCAGTCGCGTATACGTGGTAATCTATTAATGGCTATTTCCAATAAAAAAGGATTTATGGTGTTAGCAACAGGTAATAAAAGTGAATTGTCAGTGGGTTATGCGACTTTATATGGTGATATGTCTGGAGGATTTGCCCCCTTAAAAGATATCCCAAAAACTATGGTGTATCGATTAGCCAATTACCGTAATTCACTCAATGTATCAGAATGGATTATTCCTAAAAGAGTTATTGAGCGTGCCCCTTCAGCTGAACTTGCAGAAGGTCAAAAAGATCAAGATACCCTCCCCCCTTATGAGATACTTGATAAGATCCTTAATCGCTATATTGAACAAGATCAGGACCCACAAATACTGTATGCTGCTGGCTTTGACCCTAAAACAGTTGATTATGTCATTACTAGGGTCAATAACAATGAATATAAGCGTCGCCAAGCCCCTATTGGTATTCGTACCACTCAACGTGCCTTTGGTAAAGACCGACGTTATCCCATTACTTCGGGTTATTATCGAAACATTTAGAAAATTTATAAATCAACTTGTCCAAAATATATTCAGATAGTTATAATTTGTTACAAATAATGTAGTGTAGTGAACGATTAGTAGCTAGTATACTTATCGTAGGTTAGTAATTATTTTTATTAGAATTAAAATGCCATTACTACAAAATTTTGCCAAAGAAGCTTCTGGTCAACCAGTATCAGAAATTTTTAAAAAAACTTTAGAAGCTGCTTCTAAAGTTTCTAGCCAAAAAGCATTCGAACTTTTAAAAGAAAATTTATCTCCTCTACTAGAAAGATTACCTATAGGGGAAAATACTTTAGATCTAGATTATAAAGGAACATTAAATAATAACCTTAGCGATCAATTAACCACTAATTTATTAGAGAAATTTCAAGTTGTTTTTAATGAATTAACAAAATATTTTGAAAATAAAATTATATTAAGTGAAAAAATCATCAATAAAATTGATTTTCATCAATTTATTGATAATTTTGAAAATGAATTAGATAAAAATTGTCAATATAGAGAAATTTTTTATTTTAAATTCTACCTTGAAAAATTTAAATTAAGTTTTTATGAAATTTTTAATAAAAATATAGTAAGCTTAGAGAATTTATTACCATCACTAGATTACATATATAGTATTATCATTGAACTCCATATTTATGGAAAAAAAATTGATGAACAATTAGAAGAAAATAATAATTTTATATATTACATACAGAATATTGAAAAATTAATTATCAATAAATCAGGATTAATTGATTTAATATTTCGAAATATAAATCATAAAGAAATAGATTATTTTAAGAAAAAAGTCAGAAATTTTGGAAAAAAAATAAATCAGTTATCAGAAAAAAAGCAGAAACTTAGAAAAATAGAACAGCATATTAAAAAGAAATTAATAAAAAATGAGAAACTAAAAGAAACAGCAGATGATCTTGGTATACAAAATAAACCATTTGAAGATGATAAAAATCATATATGTAATAAAGATTTAAAATCAAATTTAAAAATGGAAGATTATGAAGATCACAAGATTGAAAAATTAAATAAAGAAATAGATAAAATTGATAATAAATTAGAGCTTAAAATAAAAAAATGTGAATTATTAGAAGAAAATAATAGAGAAATAATTTTTTATATACTTAAAAAGAATATAGAAATAGAACGCACAGAAGAACTATTTGAAGAAAATAGAGCTAAAAAAATTAACTTAGATAGAAAAATTTTTTCTCTAGGAGCTATTCCCGATAAAGAAATTCAACCAAAATTATTAAATTATGAGCCATCAAGTGTAGAAAAATTAGAGCATCTAAAAAATGAAATAGAAGAATTACAAGAATATATTAAATCGATAAGTGAGAAAAAACTTGAACTTAAAGAAATTAATGCAGAAATTAAATCTCTAGAAAAAGAAACTGAGTATGATAGTCAAGATAAAAAAGATATAAAAAATGAAAAAGTTTTAATAAGTGTTTTAATAGAAGATAAAAATAAAGAGCTTATAAATTTTAAAAAAATAAAAAAAGAAATGAAGGAAGAATTTATAAAAAAAGAAAAAATATTAAAAAATAAAACAGAAGAATATATAAAAATAAAAAAAAGAGTTTATGGTGAGGAAGAATTATTAGATCAATTGTCTTTAGGAGTTGAACAGGAAAAATCATTAAAACAAAAAACAGATTATTTGGATAAAAAAATAAAGGAAATAGATGAAAAAAAATTAAATATGGAAGAAGATAAAATAAAATTAGACAAAGAATTAGAAGAAAAAGAAGAAGAATTAAATAAATTGAAAAGGATAAATTCTAATTTAGAAGTAATATGTTATAACTACAATATAGTATTATCTATCATTTTAGATAAAAAAGAAAATATTTTAGAAGATAATTCTAGTATTTATGATATCCCACTAAATTGTCGGTTAACATTAATACATAAAAATATAGATTTAGAAAAAAAATATTTTGACCTTTTGATAGAAAAACATACTGAATACTTATTAAGCCAAATGATCTCTCTAAATAGTAGGCTTAACTGCCAATTAAAAATTATAGAGTCAAGTGACTCACTACAAGAAAAATTATCTAATACAAACAAGCCACCTCAAAAACAACTTATTGACATGGATAATTTGATAAAAAATAAAATTCAACAACATAATTCGTTAATATTAAATTTGATTTTAAAATATAGAGATCTTATAAAGAATGAACCCACTAATAGGAAAAATATAATGATTTTTGTGATGATAAATATACTTAAAAAAATATCAAACAAAATAAAAAGATTAGTTCCTCAAAAATCAACGCATCAAGACATGACCAATTTTATTGGCTACATTATTAATTATCAAAAAGTAATTAATTCTAAAGAACATAGTTTATTAATTTATGGTGCCTTACTAGTCACACAACATGCTATTGAACAAGAAACTTTGCTGTTTACAAGTCAGCTTTGGCTCACTGTTAGCGATTTAATTAGGCGATATCAATCTGTCTATCAATTAGAAGAGCAAAAGCATAAAGCTATAACAGGACTACACAGCTTTTGGAGAAATGATCAATCTAATAAGCATTTACAATGGAATGCTATGAATGCCATTGAGTCTCTCTCTAAACAAGTACCAGCGGCTTCTTAATGAGTTAGTTTCTTACAATTTTGCAATATGCCTTATTGCTAGTGAATCAGGATAGCTAGCTTGTAAAATTCGATAAGTATTGTTTGCTAATTGTGATAGATGTAATTGACGATAGCTGCGCACCATCACTGCTAATGCTTCAGGCGTGGCTAGAGTCCCATCAAAATGCTGGACGAGATAACTGGCTCGATTAGCGGCTGCCACATAAGCACGCTGACTGTAATAGTATTTAGCAAGCTCCAGAGAGTGTTCAGCAATCATATTGCGCAAATAGCGCATGCGTATAATAGAATCAGCGGCATAAGGACTGTTTGGGTAGAGTCTTACTACTTCATTAAATGACCTGAAGGCTTGCTTCTGATCATTTAAGTCACGCCAAGCAGGATCTACACCTAATTTACGCTGTAACCAGGAATATCCTTGGGATTGACTGATAACACCATGCATATAATACGCATAATCAATATGTTCACTACGTGGATATAAGCGTACATAACGATCCGCTGCAACAACCGCTAAGGGCAGATCACCATTTTTATAGTAAGCGTAAATAATTTGAAGTTGTGCTCGTTGTGCATAAGGGCCAAAGGGATAGATAGCATCCAGTGCCTCAAAGCCATTGATTGCATCGGTATAGTGCTTTTTTATTAAAGCACTATGAGCTTCGTTATAAATTTGAGCTGCGCTTTTCTGACGATAGGCTGCAAACTGGTCTTTTTGTTGACTAGAGCAAGCAGTTATTAATAAACCTATTATAATGAGTAAAATCAGTTTCTTCATGCGCTTTCATTCCACCTATGCTAAAAATAACGCTATTATAGTGTAAGTGCTTGCGAACTGAAATAAAAAATCTTTGTTGCAAGCAGAGTCATGTCATTGTAGTTACTAAGTAAGAGAAATAACGATGTCTGCTATTCATCTAACTGCTTCTATTCCTGAATCATTAAATGGACATAGACTCGATCGTGCTTTGGCTCAATTATTTCCGCAATACTCACGTTCGCAGCACCAAACTTGGATACAACAAGGTAAGGTCACTGTTGATGGCAATATACTGCAGCGTCCTCGATATCCTGTCAAAACTGAACAAATGGTTACTCTCTTAGCAGAGCTACAAGAGACAAGCTCTGTACTGGCACAAGATATTCCATTGGAGCTTGTCTATGAGGATAATTCACTCATTGTCATCAATAAACCTGCTGGTTTAATTACTCATCCTGGAGCAGGCCATCCAGATCACACGTTAATGAATGCCTTGCTCCATTTTGATCCTAATTTAAGGATTTTGCCTCGTGCTGGCATTATTCATCGACTGGATAAAGACACCTCAGGACTGTTGATTGTGGCTCGATGCCTTGAAAGCTATCACAGTTTAGTAAAAGCGATGCAATTACGTGCTATTAAGCGTGAATATCGAGCCATTGTACAAGGTGTTCTAATATCAGGAGGTCACATCAAAGCACCTATTGGGCGGCATCCTCGTCAACGTACCCACATGGCTGTGGTTACTTCTGGCAAGTCAGCAGTCACTCACTATCGCTTAATTAAAAAATTCCGTGGCCATAGCTATATTCAAGTGTTTCTTGAAACAGGACGTACTCACCAAATTCGCGTTCATTTAAGCCATATAGGCTATCCTATCGTAGGAGACTCTGTCTATCTAAAGCATCTAAAGCTACCACGCAAGATGAGTGATGCTGCAAAAAATACAGTTAAGAGCTTTGCGCGCCAGGCACTCCATGCGAAAAAACTCGAGCTTTTGCACCCTAAAAGTGGTACATTATTGACGCTCAATGCGCCATTACCAACAGAGATACAACAGCTTTTGGATATTCTTAAATATGATACTGAGCAATAGCTTGACAATAAGTGCTGCTATTAGAAATGTAACTTTTATTGAGGATCTATCATGAAAAAACGACTTCTGATCATAATGCCGTTCCTACTGATTTCTATGAAGCTATTTGCTCACATTCCAGCTCAAATTGAAAATAAAAAAATGCCTAGTTTGGCTCCTATGTTAAAAAATGTCACACCGGCAATTGTTAATGTTATGGTAGAGAAAAAACCGACTTTAAGCTCTGAGTCAGGAGAGGATGCCAAAAAAAATAGTTTGTCTCAATCGATTGCAGTGGGATCTGGCATCATTATTGATGCTCACAAAGGACTTATTATCACTAATGCGCATGTTATCAATCACCAAAAATTAATCGTTGTGACACTCAAAGATGGCCGACACTATCGAGCTCACCTTATTGGCCAGGATGATGGATTTGATATTGCTATTCTTAGTATTAAAGCACCTCACCTACACAGTCTTCCTTTTGGTGATTCTGATAAATTACAGGTCGGTAATTTTGTGGCTGCCATTGGTAGCCCATTTGGTTTGACACAAACAGTCACCTCAGGTGTCATCAGCGCACTCAATCGCAGTGAGCCGAAAATTGAAGGCTATCAAAGCTTTATTCAAACTGATGCACCGATTAACCCAGGTAACTCCGGAGGAGCTTTGGTGAATTTAAAAGGCCAATTGATTGGAATGAATACTGCAATTATTACACCTACTTATGGCAATATTGGCATTGGTTTTGCAATTCCCAGCAATATGGTGCATAGCGTAGTCACTCAGTTGCTAAAATATGGTCAAGTAGAACGAGGTATGTTAGGCGTTATTGCACAAAATATCTCACCTACTCTAGCCAATGCGCTCGGTTTGCAGGCCCAACAAGGGGTTTTGGTGACTAAAGTGGTTCCTAGCTCTGCTGCAGGTAGAGCTGGAATTAAAGTAAAAGATATTATTCTTAAAATTAATGGTAAAAAAATTCACAATTCAATTCAGCTACGCAATATGCTGGGCATGATGCGCCCTGGTACTCCTTTAACCATTGCAGTGATACATGATCATAAAAATAAAGTATTAACTACTACTGTGAGCGATCCAAAAAAAATTAAGGCAGAAAAACAGGATCCTTTTTTAGCGGGTATGCGTTTGCAGAATTTTAGTGAACGAGAGACAGATGGTACTAACACACAAGGAATATTGGTAACAGGTGTTTCTCCAGGGAGTCAAGGTATGCTTGCTGGCTTATTGTTAGGTGATATTATTACCTCAGCTAATGGTAAATTGGTGACTTCAGTCAAAGCTTTAGAAGCTATTGCTGATAAAAAACCTAACCAACTGCTCTTAACGGTATCGCGTGATAACAGTAATTTATTTGTTGTTATTGAACCTGAATAATGCTTAAGGTTTTAAAGAATGTAAAAAGTATTCTTGTGCCGGCTCACGTTGATTATAATGTGAGCCCATAACATAGCCATAAGCCCCTGCTGTTGCAATTAAGAAGATATCACCTTCTTGTGTTTCAGGTAAAAATCGTGCATATCCCAAAGTATCTCCTGATTCACAAATAGGTCCAACAATATTGGCTATCCACTTTTTGGGCTCATAGAAACGAGTTAAATTAACGATTTCGTGGTAGGCACCATATAAGGTAGGACGAATAAGCGAGTTCATTCCTGTATTAATACCAATAAATCGCGTATGTTCTTTTATTTTTAGTTGAGTTACTTTAGCTAAGATAACTCCGGCCTCAGCGACCAAAAAGCGACCAGGTTCTAACCAAAGCTCTAGATTTAAGTGATTTGCTTTGACTGCCTGTAGTGATGCATTGAAGGCAGCGATATCCAGTGGCTGCTGTTGACCTGGTTGCTCTACTATTCCTAAACCACCGCCTAAATTCAATTGTTTTACCTCTGGAAACCTTGTAAGTAAGCTCAACAAAATATCGGCTGTTTTACGCCAATTATTTGAATTTAAGATGCCACTGCCTGAATGAATATGCAAACCTTTAATTTTAATGCGATGTTGCTGAGCTAATTGAGCAACACGATCCAGTTGAGCTATCGGGATACCAAATTTTGAGGTATTACCTCCAGTAATCACAAACTTATGATGTCCTGTGCCATAACCAGGATCGATACGAATTAGAATAGATTGTCCAGAAAAAAGAGCAGGCCAATGTTCCAAAGGATATATACTATCTATTGTAATATGAAGACCCAGTGCACAAGCTTGCTGATATTCTTCTTGAGCTGCAAAATTAGGGGTAAATAAAATACGATCTGGCTCAATACTAGGAAATAGTGAGAAAATAAATTCTACCTCATTAATCGAAACACATTCAAAACTAAGTCCCAAAGAATAAAACAAAGTCAATATAGATCGATTACTGTTAGCCTTTATAGCATAAAAAATACGATCAATAGCATCACACGATAGTAATTTTTCAGCTGATTTATGCAAACAAACTTCATCATAAAGATACATGGGTGATGATGAGCTTGCTAAATCTAATAAGATATCTCGTTTTTTTTGCCACCATGGTAGAATGGATGGCTGACTCAATGGATCAAATTCTTCTTGCCAACTTTGACTCAAATAAGGACTGCAAGGATGTTGGTCGATCAATAAAAAATGAAGCTGCTTAGCTAGACGTAGTACTTGATCTTCATCAACAACAAAAGTGAGATTGAGGTCATTAGCTGCTTGAGACAGTAAATAGACTTGTTGTGCTTCGAAGACTTCAAAAACACTCCCTAACTGATGAAGAATAGCGCGAATATGATGTCCAACAACACTCACTGAAGCACAAGGTCCAATTAACTCAGCGCAAGCAAATTGATTTAAATCCTCTACAACTTGGTAAATTGCATCAGGTGCTTTTTCTGCAATAAAACGATCTAAAGAAACTGTGACACTTGCTTCTGATGTAGAGACTAAGTCAATTGATAGCCCTCGTTTTTTAAAACAAGAAAATACATCCGACAAAAAACCCACTTGATGCCACATCTGCATGGTTTCAATTGAAATTAATAAAATTCCTTTTTTAGTGAGGATTGATTTAATGTGTAGACCATTGTCATCTCTGTCATGGGAAATAACAGTACCCTGATGGTTTGGGTCTGATGTAAACCGAATATGCAAAGGAATATTAGCTTGGCGACATGGATTAATGGCATTAGGATGTAACACTGTAGCTCCCATCGATGCAATTTCTTGTGCTTCTTCATAATCTAAGGTACACAAATGACGTGCTGAGGGTATATCTTGCGGGTTTGCTGTATAAATACCTGGAACATCAGTCCAGATCTCACAGCGTACTGCAGCTAATTTTACAGCCAAATAAGCAGCAGAGACATCAGAACCTCCCCGCCCTAATAATACTGTTTCACCATGCTGATTACTCGCGATAAAACCTTGTGTCACTAATACCTTTTGAGGAATTGCTTGGCATTTAAGTAGAAAATTTTCATCATAATCAATAGCACAACAGCTCGCTAAATAACGCCATGTTTCTGTTACCAAGTAATCTTCACTCGTTAACCAGTGACGTACATCACACCATGCAGTAGATAAGCCTGCTTGCTCCAAAAACTTAACACCCAAGCGAGTTAACATCAGTTCACCAAAAGCCATCACCTGTGCTTGGACACAAGGGCTTGCTGCTTGCATTGACACAATATCATTGATTAACTGATGCAGTTGGTGAATATCTTGTGTGAGTACTGCAGAATCAACTGCTAAATCCTGTGCTAATTGCTGATAGCGTGTTATTAAATCAGTTAATGTGGATTGGTGTTGATTAGATGATGCTAAAGATAAAATCGTTTCAAGCTGGTTAGATGCTTGACTTAAAGCAGAACATACTACGATGGGACGTAAGCCCTCTGATAATCGTTGTTGCACAATTGTATAAATATTTTTCCAACGTTCTATATTAGAGACGCTGGTCCCGCCAAATTTTATAATAACAAAGTTACTAGAGTAAGAAGCTGCCATTATTTATACCGGATTATCAATATCTATAAATTGATGTTCGAGTTTAAACTGGCTTGCTAGATAAGTGCCCAAAGCTTGAATACCATAGCGCTCTGTAGCATGATGGCCTGCTGCATAAAAATGTAGGCCCAGCTCTTTAGCAAAAGCGACTGTTCGCTCAGAGACCTCACCTGTTAAAAAAGCATCAACGCCTGCCTTTGCAGCTGAAAAAATAAGATCTTGAGCAGCTCCAGTGGACCAGGCAATAGTATTAACAACACGACTCTTACCAGGGATATAAAGCGGCCTACGTTGCAGTACTGTATTAATATGGTCAGCAAAATCAATACCTGACATAACATATTTTAGACAACCTAAGCGTCCAATCCCTGGCCCATGATGTACAGAAAATGTCCCCGTTACTTCAATGCCTAAGGCTTGTGCTAACTGCACATTATTACCCAAAGAATCATGCCCATCTAAAGGTAGATGATAGGCAATTAAGTTAATATTATTTTTAATCAAACCAGAATAACGTCTATGATGAATACCAGTAATACCTGGTATTTCTCCTTTCCAAAAAAATCCATGATGGACTAATAAAGCATGTGCTTTCACATCGATTGCAGCATCAATCAATGCTTGATTAGCAGAAACCCCTGTCACTAAACGTTTTACATAATCTGCACCTGCGATCTGCAGGCCATTAGGGGCAAAATCATCAAATGCTTTAGGTTTTAGTAACTCATCTAAATGAGCGATAAGAGGCTGAATTTTCATGCAGATTCACTCTCGCACTCATTTTGGCAATGTTGATAAGAAAGGCGTTGAATTTTGGCACCTAATTGTGAGAGTTTTTCTTCAATCCGTTCATAACCTCGATCAATATGATAAATCCGATCAATAATCGTGTTACCTTCTGCCATTAAACCTGCTAGTACTAATCCTGCTGAAGCACGCAAATCAGTCGCCATCACAGGGGCAGCTGTTAGCCTATCTTTGCCACAACAGTAAGCGCTATTATCTTTTAATTGAATATCAGCCCCCATACGGTGTAACTCATGCACATGCATAAAACGATTTTCAAATACATTTTCTGTTATTTTTGACTTACCTTGTGCTACTACATTCATCGCCATAAACTGTGCTTGCATATCTGTTGGTACATCAGGATAAGGAGCTGTATTAATGTCTACTGCATAAGGTCGTCTACCATGCATATTTAGTTCAATCCAAGTATCTCCTTGCTTAATCTCTGCACCAGCCTGTTCTAATTTTACCAATACAGAGGTGAGAATATCAGGATTAATTTGCTTTACGGTAATATGGCCACGTGTCATAGCAGCAGCGACTAAATAAGTCCCTGCCTCAATGCGATCAGGCATAATATGGTAACAACCACTCCCTAGACGTTCGACTCCCTCAATGGTAATCACATTAGTACCAGCTCCTTGGATTTTTGCACCCAGTTTGTTTAGAAAATTAGCTAAATCAATGATTTCAGGTTCTTTTGCTGCTTGGTGAATAAGGGTGGTTCCTTGTGCTAAAACAGCTGCCATCATTAAATTTTCGGTTCCAGTGACTGTAATTTTGCCTAGATTAAGCTCTGCGGCTGTTAGTCGACTATTAACTTCGGCATAAATAAAGCCGTTAATTACCGAAATTTTTGCTCCCATCATACGCATTCCTGCAATATGGACATCAATAGGGCGCGAACCAATGGCACAACCCCCTGGTAAAGCTACTTTTGCCTTACCAAAACGGCCTAACAGAGGCCCCAATACTAAGATAGAGGCACGCATAGTTTTAACTAATTCATAAGGAGCATTACAACATCTTACATCCGAAGCATCTGCTTCAATATTCATAGCTTCATCTATTGTGAATCGAACCCCCATGCCTCCTAACAATTGCATGATGGTTGTGACATCATTAAGATGAGGTACATTACTTAAAGTAACCGAGTTTTCTGTTAATAAAGTAGCTGCTAGTATTGGCAATACAGAGTTTTTTGCACCAGAAATAACTACCTCTCCTACTAAAGGGAGGCCACCTGTAATCTTTAATTTATCCATGGCAACTATTCTTTAATTAAACTCTCAATACCACATACATGGGCTATTTTTAATAAAAAGGATGGGATTGATAAATAATGTATTTTTTTCTGTTTTTTATTTGCATAATCAAGCCAACGTAACAATAAGGAAAGTCCCGAGTGGTCACTTGTACTGACTTGCGATAAATCAATGTCAATTTTGGGAGATACGATTGTATCAATCAATCGATTTCCTTGTTGTCGTAGGGGCATAACATTATTAAAATGAATATCACCCGATACGGTAAAACCAACTTGGTTTACATTCATTTTAATTTGATTCATCTAACTTTCTCGATTGTGTTGCATTAATCTTTGAATCAAGCGTTTCATACCAGAATTAGATAAAACACTTGAAAATTGTGCTCGATAACTTTGTACAATGCTAACATTTTCAATACTAAAATCATAAATTCGCCAAGAATTTTTATAACGAATTAGTTTATAGCTTACCGCAATACGCTGCCCATTACGACGTGCAATAACACTACTTACTTGCATCATATGATCTGAATAGCCATTACGTAATGGATAGAATAAAATACGATCGGCATCATAAGATGAAATAGCAGCGGAATAGGTAGAAATGACCATACGAGTGAACTCATTTTTGAACTGATTTCTCTGAGCTACTGTAGCAGAGCGCCAGTAATTAGGTCCTACCACTAGAGCACTCATCCGATCTAAATCAACGTAGGGTACTAGGGTATTGCGTACAATGGAGTGAACGACCCCTGGCTGTTTTAAACGTGATTTATTTTGCTCTAGTTGATTTAACATTTGATTTGAAACACCTTTCAAAAAGACAATTGGCGATTGTACCGCTTGAGCTACCCCTAACATAAAAAGCCATGCTAGAAAACAGTAAATAAGCTTTTGTTGTTTCATCAGTAGAATCCTTAATTCATGGTCTTACTCTCTTTACTATAGCTGATATTGCTCGCTTTTTGCCCATTTTTTAAATTATAGAGCAGTTGTCCTACTAAATTCTCTAAAACTAATGCTGAATGAGTTGACTCAATCTGATCACCAGATTTTAGATAATGTTCTGAGAATCCAGGGATTAAACTCACATAATTGGACCCTAATAAACCTTGTGTCAAAATGCTAGCTGAAGTATCACGAGGAAACTGACTAAATCGATTATTAATTTGCAGAGTAACGGCTGCACGAAACGTTTTTGGATCTAATTTAATATGACTGACACGGCCCACTGTGACTCCAGAGACTGAAACTGGAGCACGGAGGCTTAGATCACCAATGTTGTCAAAATGTGCTGTGACAGTATAGGCATGGCGAGAGCTTATCTCTGTTGTTAATCCGCTCACTTTAAAAGCCAAAAAAATTAACCCAAGTAGCCCTACTAGAATAAATAAACCTACAATAAAATCAATTACTTTATGATGCACTACCACCCTCCCATCATAACAGCCGTTAATACGAAATCAAATGCTAAAATCAATAGTGAACCGTAAACAACAGTTTTTGTCGTAGCGCGACTAATACCTGCTGCATTAGGATCAGAATAAAAACCTTGATAAACTGATATCCAGGTGACAATAAAACCAAACACAATGCTTTTTATCACACCATTTAAAATATCATCCTGAAGGCTAACGGCAGAGCGCATATTTGCCCAAAATGAGCCTTGATCTATGCCCAACCACTCTACACCCACTAAATGACCTCCATAAATTGCTGTGACATTAAATAAAATAGTAAGAATTGGTAGGGCAATGAAGCCTGCCCAAAAACGAGGGGCCACAACACGCCACAAAGGATCCACTGCCATCATTTCCATACTATTTAATTGCTCAGTAGCACGCATTAATCCAATCTCTGCGGTTAATGCTGAGCCTGCTCGGCCTGCAAATAACAAGGCAGATACCACAGGACCTAATTCACGCACCACACTTAATGCAATGAGCTGTCCTAGCTCTTGTGATGCCCCAAATTTTTCTAAGGTATTGTAGCCTTGCAAAGCCACTACCATACCGATAAACAGTGCGGACAATAAAATAATCACCAACGATAAAACGCCAATACGATAGAGTTGTAGCGATAATAGACTCCATGCCTGTCGCCATTTTGGTTTGCGGCAGAGAATCATAAATAGAAAAAGACCTGATCGCCCCACGTTTTCGCAAAAAATAATACCTATGCGCCCTAGTGATTGAATAAAAGCACTCATGAGAGTAATTCCTTATCAATCTCTTTGGCCAGATAATGAAAATCAATAGGCCCATCAGGGCAGCCTTTAACAAATTGTTGTACTAAGGGTGAATGATCTTTTAATAAGGCATCAGGGGCCCCTGCTCCCACCACGCCTCCCTCATAGACAATATAAATATAATCAGCGATACGTGCGGTTTCTTGGACATCATGTGACACAATAATAGTCGTTAAATCTAGGGCATCATTTATTTGTTTTATCAAA
Organism: Coxiellaceae bacterium; assembly: GCA_965214015.1. Classification (GTDB taxonomy): domain Bacteria; phylum Pseudomonadota; class Gammaproteobacteria; order Coxiellales; family Coxiellaceae; genus CBDCAS01. The sequence continues at coordinate 69,518 of CBDCAS010000021.1, read as the reverse complement.
GATAATAATACTCCTCTTGCTATGGGATCTTGTCCTGTAAAAGGCTCATCATACATCATGATGTCAGGGCCTAGTATGACAGAACGTGCTAAGGCCACTCGTCGTGCCATTCCTCCTGACAATTGATCAATGCGTAAATTAGCAGCCCCTCGTAACCCTACTGCCTGCAACATCATCAATACAAGATCATGAATCATATCTTCTGGTAATGTTGTTTGTTCACGTAAGCCAAAGGCTACATTCTCGTATACATTCAAATCAGTAAATAAAGCACCTCCTTGAAACAACATACCCATCTTACGGCGCATACGATACACTTCTTGACCTGATAACTGAGTTACCTCTTCATTATCTACTATGATGCTTCCAGTTTTAGGCTTAAGTTGAGCCCCAATCAAATTTAATAAAGTCGTTTTACCCGTCCCACTTGGGCCCATAATTGCTGTTATCTGATGCCGATAGACATTTAGATTTAAACCACGAAATATAGGGATCTCACCACGAAAGAAGTGTAAATTTTGAATAGTAATGATTGGATTGTTTTTTTGCACAATCAACCCATTTTTTCATACCAGCTTATCGTTTATAATACCGAAAGTCAGTCAGACTGCCTAATTAAATTAGAGCTTGGGCAGCAGAAAATTATCAATTCAATGAAAATAAGCGATGCGAATGACAAAAATAAAAACTGATTATTCATTTTGTGAAATAGGCAAAGAAGTCATTCGCAGTGAAATTAAGGCTATAGAAGCCCTCGTTTCTAGAATTAATGAATATTTTTCAAAGGCTTGTGAATTAATGCTTAATTGTACGGGTCGTATTATCGTGCTGGGCATGGGAAAATCAGGCCATATCGGTCGCAAAATTGCAGCCACTTTGTCAAGTACAGGTACCCCTTCCTTTTTTGTTCATCCTGGGGAAGCCAATCATGGTGATATGGGGATGATCACTGCCAATGATATGGTACTGAGTATCTCTAATTCAGGGGAAACACCAGAATTACTCAATATAGTCCCTCTAATTAAGCGTTTTGGTGTTGTTTTAGTCGCTATGACTGGTAATTCTCAATCAACTCTTGCACAAGCTGCTGATATTCATCTAGATATTGGGGTTAAAAAAGAAGCATGTTCTCTTAACCTTGCACCTACTTCAAGCACTACAGCCACTCTTGTAATAGGTGATGCCTTGGCGATTGCATTAGTAGAGGCACGTGGATTTACCTCAGAAGATTTTGCGCAATTTCATCCAGGAGGATCGTTAGGTCGACGATTATTATTACGTTCTAAAGACATTATGCACACAGGTGAGGCAGTGCCAATAGTCCATAAGCATTGTGTTTTAGATGAAGCGCTTATAGAAATTACTAAAAAAAGCTTGGGGATGACAGCAGTTGTTGATGATAGAGACCTGCTTGTGGGAATTTTTACTGATGGCGATTTGCGCCGTACCTTAGATGACGGCCATAACATATATAAAACACTTATTGATCAAGTCATGACTCATGATTGTATTACTATTGAACCCACACTTCTTGTTTCTGAAGCACTTAGCATTATGCAAAGCAATAAAGTTACCTCATTAGTAATCATTGACTCAGATCAACATCCTATTGGTGTGGTTCATATGCATGATGTGCTACGAGCAGGTGTTATCTAGCATGATAGAGCTTTTTATTCTTGATGTAGATGGAGTATTAACTGATGGTACAATTTGGTATGACAATCAGGGGATAGAATATAAACGCTTTCATACCCAAGATGGCCTTGGACTAAAGCGTCTATGCGATATAGGAATCAAAATTGCCGTTATTTCTGGACGCAATAGCCCTAGCACAACTCAACGAATGAAAGAGTTGAATATACAGCATATTTACCAAAGTATTTCTGATAAATTAGAAATTTTTAATACTTTGTTAACAAAGCTTAAGATAAACCCACAAAATGTAGCAAGTATAGGTGATGACCTTCCAGATATTCCTATGATGGAACATAGTGGTGTTGCTATTGCAGTTAGTAATGCTATTCCTGAAGTCAAAGCTATTGCTCACTATTGTACTAGTCGATCAGGTGGGAAAGGTGCAGTTCGTGAAGCATGTGAGTGGATTTTTTCCCAACAATCAAAGTAATATTATGAATCAAAAAACAATATGGCTTAATTTTATCTTACTGCTGAGTGTGGGCTTGAGTGTCTTTTTAATATTTATGAAAAAATATAATATTCAAGGTACTGAACTACCAAGCGGAATAAATGCGTTTATGACAAAGCTTACCTATGTTAATTTTAATAAAACAGGAGGCATTCATTCGCAGCTTACAGCACAACAAATGAAGCACTATATACGTTATGATACCTCGATCTTTACCCATCCTAAAATTCTTATTTATACTGATAAAGGCATCCCTTGGTATATTACTTCAAATTATGGGAAGAGCCAAAAGGATAATAAAAAAATATTTTTTTATAAGGAGGTTAAATTATATCAACCATCGCAGCCCACTCATCCAGAAACAAGCATTTATACTCAAAATCTTATTTATTACCCTGATCGCTCTTTTGCTAAAACTAATAAAAAAGTGATAATGAAACAACCTGAGCTTATCATTAATGGAACTGGATTAAAGGCAGATCTGAAAAAAGGAGTCATTACTTTACTGAAACAATCTAGAGGTGTTTATACACCAAAGCCTAAACTTGAGTCTCAATGAATATGATCTGTAAGAATTTCAAAAATTTGACTAAAAATTCAGTACTTTCATTCTATTCAGTAGAGTTATTATCATTATGGTATAATGAAGTATTTTTGAATCACATTTTAATAGAATATGTCTGTACTGATTGCTAAAAATTTAGAGAAACGCTATAGGCAGCGAGAAGTGGTTAAATCGGTTTCCCTCTCTGTTAAGGTTGGTGAAGTAGTAGGTTTATTAGGCCCTAATGGAGCTGGAAAAACAACAAGTTTTTATATGATTGTGGGTCTAGTCAAACCAGATGGTGGTAAGGTCTTTATTGCAGATTATAATGTGACACAACTTCCCATGCATGAACGAGCCCGTATGGGGGTTGGTTATCTACCTCAAGAAAAATCTATTTTTCAAAAACTCACTGTTCATGATAATTTACTGGCTATTTTAGAATTACGTAAAGAGCTGAATAAAAAGCAACGACAGCAGAAGCTTGATCGATTGTTACAAGAGTTTCATATTGAGCACTTGCGTGATGTTACTGCAATTAGTTTATCAGGCGGTGAAAGGCGTCGTGTTGAAATTGCACGCACATTAGCTATCGATCCTAAATTTATTTTGTTAGATGAGCCTTTTGCTGGAATTGACCCTATTTCTATTATTGATATTAAACGGATTATTACTCATCTTCGTGACCATAATATTGGAGTATTAATCACGGATCATAATGTACGTGAAACTTTAGATATTTGCCAACGTGCTTATATTGTCAGTGAGGGTCAGATTATTTCTGAAGGAACCCCTAAAGCAATCTTGGAGCATAAAAAAGTAAGGGATGTTTATCTTGGTAAAGAATTTAATTTATAAAATTGGATTGAAAATTAATAAAATACAATGAACAGTCTTAGTAATATTCTCTTTCCTGAACTAATAGTATGTAGCAGTACTAAAATTATAAGCAAAAAACAGTTGCTAGAGGAAATTAGTTATCAAGTCTGCACTTTAGATCTAAATATAAAATATCAGAAAGTTTTAGAAATTCTCCAGCAGCGTGAACGATTGGGCTCTACTGCAATTGGGCATGGTGTGGCTATCCCACATGGACGAGTTCCTAACTTGAAACAGCCAATATGTGTGCCGATCTCTTTAGAAAAAGCCATTGCATTTGATCCAATAGATCACACGGTTACTGTGGACTTAATTTTTGGGTTATTAGTGCCAAAAAAATCTGATGAACTATATCTAAATATACTAGCTACACTATCTGAAAAATTGCAATCAACAGCATATCGTAAAAAGCTACGTTCTGCTACTATCAATGATCAGTTGTATCATGCTGTCATTAGCTAATATTCGATCGTTACATAGTACTTGTGTTGCTATTAAAGATCAGGGAATTTTAATTATTGGAAAACCTGGATCAGGTAAAAGTTTAATTGCACTTGCTCTGTTACAGTATGGTCATCAATTAGTAAGTGATGATTTAACGATATTAACTAAAAAAAATGGTAAACTAGTGGCTACTTGTCCTATTAGAATAAAAAAACTACTTTATGTACGTGGTATAGGTTTCATTCATGTTATAGACATTTTTGGTAAGCAAGCAGTTTCTGAAGAAGTGAATATTCACTTTATTCTTGATTTAGACAATCAGAGTACTCTTTATAGAGTGAACTGATGTAAGAGTATAAAATGTGAGATAAGGCAATGCTAAAAAAAATAATTATCATTCAAAATAAGTTAGGTTTACATACGAGAGCTTCTATGAAACTAGTTAATATTGCAGGTCGTTTTGAAAGCGATATTATTATCAAGCAAGCTGATATTAAAGTAAATGCTAAAAGCATTATGAATATAATGGCTTTGGCAGCTCACCAAGGTACAGAAATTGAATTAATTATCAGTGGTGCTGATGAAGAATTAGCAATGGAAGCTGTTACTGAACTTATTGAAAATTGTTTTGAAGAAGAAGAGTAAATGATACTATTAAATTGAGCTTATTTTATTTGTTATTTCCCTGAAACCATCATTTTATTAATCCAAATAGAACCTGTATGAATATATCCTCGGTGATCAACATCATTACTAATAGCTACTATATTTTGAAACATATTTTTTAAATTTCCTGCGATAGTCACTTCATGAACAGCATGTTGAATAATGCCATTTTCAATCCAAAAACCAGAAGCACCTCGAGAATAATCACCTGTTAAAATATTGATGCCTTGTCCAATAAGTTCTGTGACAAAAAAACCCGTATTCATTGTTTGAAATAGCGATTTGAGATCTAATTCGTTGTGATTAATAAACAAATTATAGGTGCCACCTGCATTACCTGTTGTTTCTAAACCTAATTTACGAGCAGAATAGCTATCTAATACATAACTAGTTAGGATGCCATTGGTTACGTAATTGCAATCTTTAGTCTTTACTCCTTCATTATCAAAGGGTGCAGATCCCATCCCCTTTAACAGATGAGGCCGTTGATATAAGCAAATAAACTCTGGAAAAACAGATTGACCTAAATGATTTAAAAGAAAAGAAGCTTGACGGTATACGCTATTACCACTAATAGCTTGAATAAAAGAACTGAGTAAACTTTTGGCCACAGGAGCATGGAAAATAACAGGACAATATTGAGTCTTAATTTTTCGTGCACTTAGTCGTGATACAGTTCTTTCGGCAGCACGTTGTGCTATACTATCTACATTTTCTAAATCATTCGGGTCTCTTGCAGAGGTATACTCATAATCACGTTCCATCATATTATTTTCTTTTGCAATAAAACCACAGCCGATACTATGATAGCTAGAGGGGTAAGATCCGATAAAGTCATGACTATTAGCATAGGTTTGAAAACGATCATAGGTATTTACACTAACATCTTCTGACTCTACAATACGTTGATCTTGTGCACGACCTACTGACTCACAATGTGCAGCAATTTCAACAGCTTCAGATAGCGATAATTTCCAATGATTAAATAAAGAGAGATCTGGATAATCTTCCGCTAAATGCTTAGGATCAGCTAAGCCCGATTCAGGATCTTTACTAGCATTTAGTGCAAAAGTGTAAGCTTTTTCAATCGCTTTAGAAATAGCATCCTCTGATAAATCTGTGGTACTTGCTGATCCATTACGTTGTCCTTTATAAACTGTAACAATCAATGAATGTTCTTCACGATGTTCCAGCGTTTCAATTTCACCCAAATTAACGCTAACAGAATAACCTTTCTCTTGTGATACAAAGACCTCAGAAGCTTCTGCACCTTGATTAGTTGCTTTTTGTAAAGCGAACTTGGCTATTCGTTGAAAACGTGCTTCTAAAGAAGAATAAGGCATAGCGTTAATGAGTACTTATATGGTTTTTTTCTTCTTTATCTCGTTTTTTCTTTGAGGAATCGACAGCCATCACAAGCTCTGATTTATTTTTATCTAAAACATGAGGTATTGAAATTAATGCAATCTCTAAGACTTGATCAATCCATTTGACAGGTATAATTTCTAATCCCTGTGTGACTTCTTTTGGAATTTCTCTTAATTCGCGCTTATTTTCTTCAGGAATAAGAACTTTTTTAATACCGCCTCGCAATGCAGCTAATAACTTTTCTTTTAGACCACCGATTGGTAAAACTCCCCCATGCAAAGCAATCTCACCGGTCATAGCAACATCGGCATGTACTGGAATTTGTGTAATTGCAGAAACTATAGCAGTACACATGCCAATACCTGCTGATGGACCATCTTTGGGAGTAGCACCTTCAGGCACATGAATATGAAAATCATATTTTTGAAAAAACTCATCCTCAATTCCTAGCATAACTGCTCTACTACGAATCACTGTCATTGCTGCATGAATAGATTCTTGCATTACATCACCTAAATTTCCTGTATGCAATAACTTGCCTTTACCAGACATGACTTGTGCTTCAATAGTCAGTAACTCACCACCTACCTCAGTCCATGCTAAACCAGTTACCTGACCCACTCGATCTTTTTCTTCGGCAAGACCAAAACGAAATTTTTTAATTCCTAGATATCTCTCTAAATTACGGCGGGTGATATGATGTATTTTCTTTTTTTTCTCACCCAGTATTTCGTGAACTACTTTACGGCAGATCTTAGAGATATCACGTTCTAAATTTCGAACACCAGCTTCTCGCGTATAGCTACGAATAATGTCACGTATCGTACCATCTGCTATTTTAATTTCGCTATTTTTCAAACCAGTTGATTCTATCTGACGTGGTAGCAAGTAGCGTTTGGCGATATTTAATTTTTCATATTCAGTGTAACCAGCCAAACGAATCACTTCCATACGATCTAGCAATGCAGGTGGAATATTCATAGAATTTGCTGTAGCAATAAACATAACATCTGATAGATCATAATCTACTTCAAGATAGTGATCGTTAAATGAGTGATTCTGCTCTGGATCTAAAACTTCTAACAAAGCAGAGGCGGGATCGCCACGAAAATCCATCGCCATTTTATCGACTTCATCTAACATAAACAGCGGATTACGCACTTTTGTTTTTATCATGCGTTGAATAATTTTACCAGGCATTGCACCAATATAGGTACGGCGATGACCGCGAATCTCAGCTTCATCACGCACCCCTCCTAAGGAAACACGTGTAAATTGACGACCTGTAGCATTAGCAATTGATTGACCTAAGGATGTTTTACCGACACCAGGTGGCCCTACTAAACAAAGTATAGGACCTTTAAGTTTTTGAACCCGTTGTTGCACGGCCAGATATTCAAGAATACGTTCTTTTACTTCTTTCAAGCCATAATGATCTGTATCTAAAACTTTTTCTGCTTTTTTTAAAGCTTTACTAATTTTTGATTTTTCTTTCCAAGGTACTTGCAATAATACTTCAAGATAATTACGACAAACTGTTGCTTCAGCTGACATTGGTGGCATCATTTTCAACTTACTAAGCTCAGCCTCTGCTTTTTCTTTCGCTTCTTTTGGCATACTGGCTGCTTTAATCATAGCTTCTAGCTGATCCGCTTCATTAACAGGAGTACCTTCTTCATCTAATTCACCAAGCTCTTGTTGTAGTGCTTTAATTTTTTCAGTTAAAACGTATTGACGTTGACTTTTTTTAACTTGCTTTTCAACACGACCTTGAACACGTCTTTCAACTTCAAGTAATTCTAATTCATTATTTAATAAATCATTTAACAAACGCATGCGAGCTAATACATTGATTTCTTCTAAAATATTTTGGCGTGAATCAATCTTTATGGATATATGTGCTGCAATACTGTCTGCTAAACGTCCCGCATCGTTAATACTACTTAACGAAGTCAGCAATTCAGAAGGAATTTTCTTATTAATTTTAATAAGTTGTTCAAATTTACTAAGTACACTGCGTCGTATAACTTCTAGTTCAGCACAACTCTCCGATGACGACTCTTCTTTGCTGACTTCTGAAATAGTTTTTAATTCACTCCATAAGTGATTATCTTCTGAAAATAGATGTAATAATTTTGCACGACGAGCTCCTTCAATCAGTACCTTTACAGTACCATCAGGTAAGCGAAGTAACTGCAATAAAGTAGCCACTACTCCAACAGAATAAAGATCTTTTTCTTCAGGATTATCAGTCAAGGCATTTTTTTGAGTGACTAAAAAAATCTGCTTATTAAGTGCCATTGCCGATTCTAATGATTTTACAGACTCAACACGGCCTACAAATAGAGGAATCACCATGTGAGGAAAAACTACTACATCACGTAATGGTAGTAGAGGCAATGTTGCCGTTAGTTGGTCTTGAGAAGATGTTGTATTCATATTTCCATATCCTATCTCTATTGAGGAATTTATTCAGAGACAATCTGCCCTTGAACACTATCGTTTTCATAAATGTAGATAGGTTTTTTCATATTATCTTTAATAAAATTTTCATCAATAATCACTTTTTTCAATCCAGTCATTGATGGCAGTTCATACATTAAATCTAAGAGCATATGTTCTAAAATAGAGCGTAAACCACGTGCACCTGATTTACAGCTAATTGCTTTTTTTGCAATTTGTTTTAAGGCATTTTTATGAAAACTCAGCTCAACATTCTCAAATTCAAATAGTTTTGAATATTGTTCTGTTAGAGAATTTTTCGGCTCTACAAGAATACGAACGAGTGCTGATTCATCCAGATCATCTAATAATGCTGTGACAGGCAATCGACCAACAAATTCTGGAATTAACCCAAATTTAACTAAATCTTCAGACTTAACCTGTTTGATTAACTCAGCAGCTAGTAATTTATCTTTTTTAGAGTGTACAGATGCGGAAAAACCAATACTAGCCTTACTCATTCTAGCTTGAATAATTTTATGTAAATCAGTAAAGGCACCTCCACAAATAAACAGTATATTAGCTGTATTAACTTGTAAATATTCTTGCTGTGGATGTTTGCGGCCACCTTGAGGAGGAATTGAGGCAATTGTACCTTCAATAAGTTTCAATAATGCTTGTTGTACTCCTTCACCTGAGACATCTCTGGTTAAAGAAGGGCTATCTGTCTTGCGAGCAATTTTATCAATCTCATCAATGTAGATAATGCCTGACTGAGCTTTTTCAACATTATAATCACATTTCTGTAGAAGTTTTTGGACAATGTTTTCAACATCTTCACCTACATAACCTGCTTCAGTTAATGTAGTTGCATCAGCAATGGCAAAAGGAACATTTAAAATTTTAGCTAATGTCTGTGCTAATAATGTTTTACCTGAACCGGTAGGACCAATAAGCAAAATATTACTTTTTGTTAGTTCTACATTGTTGACCTTATCTGTTTTATTAGCATTCAAACGCTTGTAATGATTGTAAACAGCCACGGAGAGCACTTTTTTTGCGAAATTCTGACCAACGACGTATTCATTTAGAGAAGCATGAATTTCTTTAGGAGTGGGTAATTTTTTCCAGGAGTTATCTACTGATTGAGTCAATTCTTCTTCATGGATAATGTCATTACATAAATCAACACACTCATTACAGACAAATACAGAAGGACCTGCGATCAACTTCTGTACCTCATGTTGACTTTTACCACAAAATGAACAATATAGAATTTGATTGGTATTACTCATTAATGCTGCTCATTACGAATTAAAAACTAGCCTGTTTCATTATTGTGTACAAAACGACCCTTAGCTTATTAAATAAGGCCTACTACACCTTATTTCAATGCTATCATTTCTATCAATACCCGAACAGCTTGACAAATCAAAAATTAATCAATAAAGAAAATAGTCATGATCTTTTAGTAAAAACAGAGTCGATAAGTCCATATGTGACGGCCTCATCAGGGGTCATAAAATTATCCCGATTGGTATCTCGTTCAATAGCTTGAATATCTTGGCCTGTATGCTGAGCTAAAATCCGATTTAAAGTGTCTCCTACCCGCTTGGTTTCTGCTGCATGGATCTGAATATCTGTTCCTTGACCTTGATATCCACCCAAGACTTGGTGAATCATAACAACTGAGTTAGGCAGGCAGTGACGTTTACCTTTTGCCCCTCCTGCCAGTAACAAAGCACCTGCACTAGCTGCCTGACCAATACATAGTGTACTGACATCAGGGCGAATAAAAGTCATAGTATCATAGATTGCTAATGCAGCGGAAACTACGCCTCCCGGCGAGTTGATATAAATAGAGATCTCTTTATTTGGATCTTCTGACTCTAAAAAGAGCAGTTGAGCAATAACCAAATTGGCCATGTTGTCTTCAATTTGACCTACTAAAAAAATGATACGATCTTTTAAAAGTCGCGAATAAATATCATAAGCTCGTTCTCCTCGCGCACTTTGTTCAACTACCATAGGCACTAGATTAGATTCAATAAAATTCCGTTTTTCTTTTAGCATTGTTGACTCCTAGTTAGGCTTAAGCTGTATTAACAATATTATTATAAGATGAGTGTTTTTCAACTAATTCAGCTTTCTCAAGTAATTTTAAAATTGCCTCATCCTCCATAGTAAGTGCTTCTACTTCAGAAAGTAGTTTATTATCACTGTAATGCCAATCAATTACTTCCTGTGGCTTACGATAGGCTGCTGCAATTTCTTCAATTTTTTTACGAACTTTTGCCTTATCTGCTTTTACATTGTAGACCTTAATGATTTCACTTAACAATAGGCCCAATATCACTCGTTTTTTTGCCTGATCAATATAAGGAGCTTTGGGCAAGGTTATATCATCAGGCATCTCTTTTGATGAGACTTTTTGAGTGGCTATCTGCTTGCGCACTTTATCCTGCAGACTTTGAACTTCCATTTCAATCAATGACTCAGGTACATCAATTGGATTTAACTCTATCAACTTATCTAAAACACTCATCTTAAGACGTGCTTGTATAGTTTGCTGTAACTCACGCTCCATACCAAGGCGTACTTCAGATTTCAATTGATCAATACCTCCTGTAATTCCTATTTTTTCAGCTAACATGTCATTTATTTCAGGTAATTTTGCCTCTTCAATTTTATGAATAGTGACTTCAAATTCAGCTTTTTTACCAGATAGATGAGTTACAGAATAATCTTTTGGAAAAGGCACTTGAATATTTTTTACCTCTCCTAGCTTTAAACCTACTAATGCCTCTTCAAAGCCAGGGATCATCTGTTTTGAACCTAGTTCTAATCTAAAATCTTTTGCTGTGCCACCTTCAAAAGTGTCTTTATCAATGGTACCTACGAAATCAATTACTAGACGATCGCCCTGCTGAGTATCACGCTTGACCTCTACCCACTCTGCCTGCTGATGCTGGATTTTGCTAAGCATTTTTTCAATATCATGATCGGTGATCTCAGAGACAAACTTATCTATTTTAATACCTTGTAAGTCTCTTAGTGTAATCTCTGGATATACTTCAAATTCAGCGACATATTCAAAAGGTTCATTCTTACTCAGTGGTTTGGGATGAATTTGGGGTTGTCCTACTATTTTAATCTTATTTTCTTGCAAAGCTTTATCAAAACTAGTTTGCATTAAATCACCAACTACTTCACTTTTCAAACCAGAGTTATATTTTTTTTCAACTAATGCTAAAGGTATTTTTCCAGGACGAAAGCCTGGTTGCTTTACTTGCTTGGCAACAATTTTAAGATGTTTATCATAAGTTGCTTTTACTTCTTCAATAGGAAGAATCACCTTAAGTTCACGTTTCAAACCTTCTAGTTTTTTTAACTCTGTCTGCATGAAGACACCTCATCAAATTACTGGTGCGAGAGGAGAGACTCGAACTCTCACAGGTTACCCTACTGGAACCTAAATCCAGCGCGTCTACCTATTTCGCCACTCTCGCCTACTGGGCGCTCTATTAGACACCAATCTGCCTATTTTCTCAAGCCCTAGTAATCAAAATCTTAAAAAATCAAATAGTTAAATATATATTGCTATAATTCATGTACTTAAAAACCTGCAGTAAAAATAAAAACAACCTAAACAATGGAATAAAAAACAAAAGGAAAGACTATGTGTGTATATAGAAAAACAATCTTTACTACGATACTGATCGCTACACTAGGATTAATGAGTTTAAATACAGCACAAGCTGATATTTGTCCTGTTCATTTAAAACGAGATTATAGAGGATACTGGTACTCTAATAACAAACCAGGATGGCGGTCTTATCGATCGACAATTGAGGGCGTTGTTATTAATACAAATCACTTTGGTGGTGTAGTTTATTCCCCCAAACGACATCGTATTGCCTGCGTTTATAAAGCCAGTAACGGAAAATGGTTAGCATTGATTTCTAATGAATATAAACCCATTATTATTGATCAAAAAGCAATGGATTACTCTGGTCATCATTCTAGATGGCAATTTGATAAAAAATATAAAGACTATGTTTGTGGACAACCCACAGTAAAACATATTAAAGAGTGCTCATTTCAATTAGTGAAATGATTGAATTACAAAATTTGAAACACGTCTTGATATAATATCAGCTGCTTTATTGGTCGCTAGAACACCACTATATGGATTATTATCTGGTGCACTAACCAGCACTTGAAAACGTCGGCTAGAAATAACACGATGCGTCATGCTACTGACTAATGTTACTTGTATTGATAAGCGGACTAAACTTATTGGCCTTAAAAATTCTTGCTGTAAAACTAACAGTCGTGTATCTAAACGATAATTAGTGATTCCTGAAAAAGGAGGAGTTAGAACAGCTTTAAAATAGCCCGAGGAACGTAAACGCTCTGCCAATAAGGGTAAAAGCATTTCAGTAGGTGGTGCTACCCATCGATGATGTGCAAACGCTTTTAACTTATATACAGTATCTACATAAATCATATTGGAAGTCTGATAGCCTGAGTTAGCTATTGGTTGAGAAATTAAAATAGTATTAAGTGATTTTGAATAACGAGGAGCTGCAAGATAAGGTCCAATGATAGTATAAGAAGATTGCCTTGATAATTTAACTGGACTTGTAATGCCACACGCTCCTAATAGTAAAGCTGTCAAAAAAATAATAATAGCTCGACAATACTTCATTGACTTTCTCCTGGACCTGGTAAGCTAGGTTGCTTACCACGAATCAACATCGATGGATTACGTTGGATTTCTTGAGTCACGTTAGAAAAATTTAACATCACTGAATTCAATTTCACAAGTATTTGTTGTGTCACTGGTAATAATTGATCATTAAAATTACCAAGCATTACACGCCCTTGATTTATTAAAATATTTGCACTTCTACCAGCTGTTTTAATCTGAACACTTGTTTGTTGAATACTTTTCATTGTTTTTTGTAGCTCGTTGATTGCCTCAGGGAATTGTTTTGATGCAATCGATGTATTCTTAAGTATTTCTTCTAGCGAGTCAGTAATAGTATCTAATTTTTGTGAACTATTTGATAAGTTTTTAGTGACTGTAGCAATATTTTGTAAAGAAATACTAATTGCCTTACGATTTTTCTTATCAAATACTTTTGAAATATCTTGACTAATCTCTCTGAGATTATCAGTTAATCGTGGCAGCACTGTACTCAACTGCATTAGAAAAGAGGGACGAAAAGGAATCACAGGATATTTTTTTCCAGATTTTGCAGTCAATAAAGGAGCATTGGGTGTTTGTGCTTTCAAGCCCACATAAATAATACCAGTAACTCCCATTGGTAATAGGTTAACAACAGTACTGGTAGTTACTGGAGTTCCTTGCTCTATTTTTAAAGTAATTTTTACTAGCTGTGAATTATTAGGATCTAATTCTATTGTAGATACATAGCCCACTTGAACTCCATTAAAACGTACTGGGCTGCGAGTACTTAAGCCTGTTACATCCTCATGAACATAGGTAAGATAAATATTGTAAATTTTATCATGGTGCATACCTGAGAGCCAAAAAAAGAGTACAATAAAAACTACACTTAATGCGACAACAAAAATACCTACTATAGTATAGTTTAACTTGCTATCCATCGTCCCGTTCCTTATGCAGTAACTGGTGTTGTTGGCTGCGATCTCCTTTAAAATAAGCACAAATTAGTGGATGTTGTTGTTTTATCAATTCATTCATAGGCATCGCAGCTAAAACTTTACCTTCACCTAAATATACCACACGATCAGGAACTCGCCACAAAGTATCTAAATCATGAGTTACCATAACAAAAGTCAAACCTAGTGTTTTTCGCATATTAAGAATTAACTCATCAAGCGCTTCAGCAGATTGAGGATCTAGCCCTGCTGTAGGCTCGTCTAAAAAAATGAGCTTTGGATCTAAGGCAATTGCACGTGCTAGTGCCCCTCTTTTCTGCATACCACCACTGAGCTCAGCGGGATATTTAGTAGCTGCATCAGACTCTAAACCAGATAATGCAATTTTAAGGTAGGCAATATCTTTAGCTATGGAATAAGAGAGGTGAGCTAATTCAAGTAATGGAAACATAACATTTTCTAATAATGTCAAGGAACTAAATAAAGCCGAACTTTGAAACATAACGCCCCAATGACGCCGAATTAGTTGAGCTTCTTGGTGGGAACAGCGATTAATATCCCTACCCAATACCTTAATCGTCCCTGAAGTATAGGCCCTTAGCATCAAAATAGAGCGTAGTAGAGTGGTTTTACCACAACCACTACTACCAATAATAGCTACAATCTCTCCAGACTGAATATTTAAGTGAATACCGTCATGAATCCAGCGATTACCTACAAAATTTTTTAAATCACTAATTTCAATAATAGGATTATTTTTTTGGTTATTTGACATTTACAGTCCCATCATACTGAAGAGAATTGAAAATCCTGCATCTGCTACGATAATTAAAAAGATTGCTTGCACTGCTGATTTTGTGGTTTGCCAACCAACACTATCAGCACTTGAGCCTACCTTAAGCCCTTGAAAACAACCTACAGTAGAAATAATGATAGCAAATATCGGTGTTTTGATCATACCAAGAATTAATTGTTTTAAAGCAACCACTTGACCAAAGCGACTGAGATAATTTAGGTAGTTCAAATCAATGGCCCACTTCGCCATTACCATACTTCCTAAGACACCAAAAACATTGGCCCAGATAACCAGTAATGGTAATGAAATAATAAGCCCTAGGATTCTAGGCAATGCCAGCCTCTCTAAAGGTGCAATACCCATTGTACATAAGGCATCAATTTCTTCATTGACCTTCATTGTACCAATTAATGCAGTGAATGCAGTACTAGTCCTGCCTGCCATAATAATAGCAGTAATTAGAGGGGCAAATTCTCGCAGTATCGCTACACCAGATACATCAACAACAAAAACAGTGGCACCATAAGCTTTTAGTTCAGTCGTTAACTGATAGGCCAGCACAATACCAATAAGAAAGCTCATTAGCCCAATAATAGGTAGAGCACGATAGCCTGTTTCTTCAACTATGCTAAAGATTGATCTCCATTGAATGCGACGGGGTGTAACAATATTTTGAAACAGAATCGTTATTAATTCGCCAAAAAAGGCAAAAAATGCTAAGAGCTGTAAATACTTATCATGAGCCCATCGTCCCACAATAGCAAAAACATTTTGTGAGTTTTTAGCATCTGCTGATATTTCCTGCTCTTGTAATGGTTTAGATTCTTTTGAAACTAGAGCAAATAGAGATTGAAATTCATTGCGTAGACCAGAAACTTGAACTGAACAGCCAGGCTGATTCACTAAATGACTCAACAGCAAAGCCCCGGCCATATCCATCTTAACAATACCTGACAGGTTAATACAGGCCACTTTTTCTAATTGATTGAGTGTTGATCTTATCTGAATCTCTAAATTAGAAATATTGGGGAGCGTCCATTGCCCATCACAATTTAGTTGTATTCCATCAGCAGATAAATGGATCATCTAACATACCCGTTCATAGCCTCATTATCTCATCATACGACAATAGGTCTTTTACTTTCAACAATCTAGCAAAAAACTTGTTAATAGGCCCAAAATAAAGGGGGCTCGCTTCTAATCTACTGTCGATGAAGGCTTTGGTTCTTTTGTTGCGATAATAGAGGGATCATGCCACTTACTGCGATCTAATAAGCCACCATTATCTGCCACTAGAGTTGTTGCAAATAAGTCCCCTGTTACATTCGTTGCAGTTTGCGCCATATCGTTTAGACGATCAACGCCAGCAATCAGTGCTAAGGCACCAAGTGGCACCCCCACTGCTGACATCACTGCACCTACCACAATTAATGCAGAGCCAGGAACAGCAGCAGCACCAGTTGCTGTTAATACAATAGTAGATACCATCGTTAGATATTGAGAAAATGATAAATGAATACCATTGATGTTTGCTGCAAAAATAACAGCAACACTTAAATAAATTGCTAATCCATTGAGATTGAAGCTAGATCCTAAAGGAAGCAAGAATTGTGACACTGAACGTGAAATACCTAAATTATCCTCAGCACATTGAATGGATAAAGGAAGTGTTGCAGCACTGCTTGATGTAGTAAAAGCAAACATTATCGCAGAAAAAACACCTTTAAAAAACTTTACAGGACTCAATTTAGTAACAAAGAACAATGTTAGTGTATAAACAAGTAACATTTGTAAAATACAACCAAAATAGACAGTCAATACAAATTTAGTCAGTGGAACAAGAGCATGTAAACCAAAACTTCCAAAGGTCCAAGCAATAAGCGCAAAAATTCCATAAGGCGCACATGCAATTACTAAGCCTGCCAGCTTAAATACAACTGCTGATAGACCTTGAAAAAACTCACCGACTATCGCTGCTTTCTTACCCGCCATACGAATAGAAATACCCATGATTAAAGCAAATACAACGATTTGTAGAACGTGCTCATTCGCCAATGCAGCCAATGGGCTGCTGGGAATAATATTTTCAATCAGGTGCGCAAATGTTGGGGTTTTATTAACTACAGTTGCATGATCTAATAGAGGATGAAATGCTATACCTGGTTTAATAAGGATTGCCACAGAGATACCAATAGAAGCAGCAGCTACCATACTGAACACATAGATAATAGCAGCTTGCCAGGTGATTTGTCGCATTTTTCGTGTATCAGTCACTGATAACACAGCACATACGATTGCAGTAAAAACAACTGGAGTAACCATCATATGAATTGCATTTACAAAAAGATGACCAACGAGTTTTAAACTATGTGCCTTAGGGCCCAGCAATAAACCGACTATGACACCAAGCACCAGAGCAATGACCATTTTTTTCCAGGCAGGTAGTTGATGCCAATGTTTAAAGAACTGTAAGATTTTCATGGTAGTTTCATGGTAGTTAAGAAAGCCAAAAATTATTGAGCAATTAATGTAACAGCTCCCCAAAAACAGCGCAACTAACAGCGTCCATTTAAGTTATATTGTTACTAAATTTTGGCTCAACTTAGCTGTTAATAAAATAACACTACCAATTTAAGCTCTAATGTACTTAATATAACAAAAGAAAAATTAAAATTTGCTAAAAAAGTGATAGTCTTTCCTATTTAATTTTTAGAAAAAAATTGATATTAAAAAAAAATGTGGTACCTTGTTGCCAAACTAGTTGATTAATTAATTTTCAATTTTTTAAAGAGAAAATGACCCAGCTCCGAATACTTATAATAAGCTTATTATCGCTCATTTTGAGCGGATGCCAGCTTGCTATTTTAAACCCAAAGGGTTTGATTGCAGCAAGCGAAAAATCTCTTCTGGTGGATGCTACGCTATTGATGCTTATAGTGGTTATACCTGTCATCATTCTATCATTTCTATTTACTTGGAAATACCGTGCTAGAAATACTAAAGCAAATTACTCACCAGATTGGTCTCACAGTACTTTGGTAGAAGTAATTTGTTGGACTATTCCATGTATCATTATCGGTATATTAGCTATTGTAACTTGGATTACAACACATCGTTTAGATCCATATCGACCCTTAAATATCAAAGGAAAACCAATTATTATTGAAGCGGTTGCCTTGAACTGGAAATGGCTTTTTATTTATCCGAAACAAAATATTGCAACGATCAATTATCTACAAATTCCAGTACATGTTCCTATTCGCTTTATGATCACAGCCGATGCACCTATGAATTCACTTGAGATACCACAGCTAGCAGGCCAGATTTATGCTATGACCGGTATGCGTACTAAACTCAATCTTATAGCAAATCAAAGAGGTAGTTTTTCGGGAATGTCTACCAATTTCAGTGGTGATGGTTTCTCTGGTATGCGTTTTATAGTTAAAGCTACATCCATGACTCAATTTAATGATTGGGTTCGGAAAGTTCAACAGTCACCAAAAAAACTCTCTATGACAGAATACACTAAGCTCACTAAAAATAGTAAAAACAACCCAGTTCAATACTTCTCATCACCTGCCAAGCATTTATTGAATAAAATCATCATGAAATATATGGGACCCAATATGAAGATGACAGATTATTAATTAGGTTAGGAAAAATAAAAATATGCTCAAACAACTCCTCTTCGGCAATTTAAGACTCGATTCCATTCCTTATCACAATCCTATAATAATGGGTGCAGGTGCCTTCATGGTACTCATAGTACTACTTATCATTGGCTCTTTGACTTATTTTAAGAAGTGGAACTATTTATGGACAGAATGGCTTACCTCCGTTGATCATAAAAAGATTGGTGTGATGTATATCATACTTGCTTTTGTAATGATGCTGCGTGGTTTCTCCGATGCAATCATGATGCGCTTGCAACAAGCAATAGCAGTGGGTCATGCTCAAGGTTACCTACCTCCTGAACACTTTAACCAAATTTTTACAGCTCATGGCGTTATTATGATTTTCTTTATGGCAATGCCATTGATGTTTGGTTTACTGAATTTAGCGATTCCTTTACAAATTGGTGCACGTGATGTTGCCTTTCCTTATCTAAATTCATTGAGTCTATGGCTTACTGTAGTCGGTGCGATGTTAATTAACGTTTCATTAGTAGTGGGTAAATTTGCAGCAACAGGATGGCTCGCTTATCCCCCCTTATCAGGTTTAGTTTATAGCCCAGGTGTTGGTGTTGATTACTATATATGGGCACTACAGATATCAGGGGTTGGCAGCTTATTATCTGGAATTAACTTTCTAGTCACTATCTTAAAAATGCGTTGCCCAGGAATGACCATGATGAAGATGCCAATTTTTACCTGGTCAGCGTTCTGCGCCATGATTTTAGTGATTTTAGCATTTCCAATATTAACAGCTACTTTAGGCCTTTTATCATTAGATCGACTATTAGGCATGCATTTTTTCACCGCTGGCTTTGGCGGTAATGCTATGCTTTATATCAACCTAATTTGGGCGTGGGGACATCCTGAAGTATATATTCTAATTTTACCTGCTTTTGGTGTGTTCTCTGAAGTAGTTGCTACCTTTTGTAAGAAAACCTTGTTTGGCTATACCAGTATGGTGTGGGCAACGGTTGCAATTACTTTTCTCTCTTTTATCGTCTGGTTACATCATTTCTTCACCATGGGAGCTGGTGCTAACGTAAATGCCTTTTTTGGTATTGCTACTATGATAATTGCCGTTCCTACCGGCGTTAAAATTTTTAACTGGTTATTTACAATGTTCCGTGGCCGCATTCAGCTCTCATCGCCAATGCTTTGGACTCTTGGTTTTATTAGTACTTTTGCCATTGGTGGGATGACAGGTGTTCTTATGTCTGTTCCTGCAGTTGATTTTCAGTTACACAACAGTGTATTTCTAGTAGCCCACTTTCATAATGTCATTATTGGGGGTGTGGTATTTGGCTATTTTGCTGGAATCACTTACTGGTTTCCTAAAATCTTTGGCTTTAAACTTAATGAAACCTTAGGCCGATGTGCTTTCTGGTGTTGGTTAATTGGATTCTACATTGCCTTCATGCCACTTTATGTACTGGGCTTAAAAGGGATGACTCGTCGCTTAGACCACTATAGTGCAGCCACTGGCTGGCATCCTTGGTTAGTAGTTGCTGCTATAGGTGCTGGGGTCATTGCATTAGGCATTGGATTTCAAGTATTGCAATATCTAGTTAGCATTAAAAATCGTGAAAAATATCGTGAAACTACTGGAGATGCTTGGGATGGGCGAACACTCGAATGGTCAATCCCCTCACCTGCCCCATTCTATAATTTTGCGCTCATTCCTGCTGTTGATAGTAGAGATGCTTTTTGGATTGAAAAGCAGCAACATCAATCAGCTCTAGATGAAAAACAAACTTACCAAGACATCCATATGCCTAGAAATACTGCAACTGGCTTGATTATTGCTGTTTTTAGTGGCCTTTTTGGGTTTGGTTTAGTCTGGCATATTATCTGGCTTGTTGCTTTTGGTTTAATAGGTATTACCACCAGCTTAATTATGCGTTCATTGAACCTCAATACAGACTATTATGTCAAAGCAACAGAGGTTGAAAAAATTGAGTCTGGGTATGCTCATAGAAGAGCTATTGCTATCAAAACAAAAGATAAAGATGATGATTCTACTATTATTGAACCTTTAAGTGAGATCACCTAACAATGACTGATATGAGTTCCCATGCGCATGATACTGACACTATCGATGTATTTGGCTTTTGGATTTATATTCTGACAGATTGTATTTTGTTTGCGACTTTATTTGCCGCCTATGCTGTGCTGCATAACAATACTTTTAGTGGCCCCAGCATCAAGACACTTGTCAGCTTTCCCTATGTCCTAATAGAAACCTTGCTCCTGTTATCCAGTAGTTTTACTTACGGCTTAGCTATGCTCGGCTTCTACAAAGCACAAAGAAATAAAGTGATCAGTTGGTTAGTCATCACATTTATCTTTGGTCTATCATTTGTTGTTATGGAAGTGAATGAATTCATACATTTATATAGTGAAGGGCATGCCTGGCATAATAGTGCTGCCTTATCTGCTTTTTTTACCCTGGTAGGGACCCATGGTTTGCATGTGAGTATTGGTTTGCTCTGGATGGCTATATTGATAACACAGTTATTTAAATTCAATACCAATACTATGATCAGTAGACGTCTGACTTATTTAGGCTTATTTTGGCATTTTCTTGACATTGTCTGGATTTTTGTTTTCACCATTGTTTATTTAATGGGAGCAATCTAAATGACTAATAGTTATGGCATGGGTAGAAAAACATTAAAATCCTATGTGATTGGGCTTTTATTATCGTTAATTTTAACACTTTGCTCTTTCAGTATGGTGATTTTCCACTTACTTTCTGTTAGTTCTATTATCATTATGTTAGCAATCTTAGCGATTCTACAACTTATCACACAAGTCGTTTGTTTCTTACGTATGAACACCTGTCCTGAAGGAAGGTGGAACTTAATGCCATTTTTATTTACGATTCTTATTATTTCAGTATTGGTCATCGGATCTTTATGGATTATGTATAATTTAAATTATAACATGGTGCACTAGTTGTTCTTTTTCAAACAGATGATATAGTCATCATTCACCTAGCTTATATAAAATAATTAACTTGCTAAGCTTTTTGCTTTTTCAATCAAAGCACTTTGAAAATTAGGTTTATTTTTAGTGTTTGATAAATAGTACCGCCAAGATTTTGCATTCGGCATCCCTTGAAAAAGACCCGATAAAGGACGCGTCAAGCGATGCAATGGAATGCCTTGATTATGATGTTGAACAATATAAGGTAAATATTCTAAAATAATGTCCTGATGAGATTTGACTGGCAAGTCATTTGCGTAAAAATCTCGATCCACTGTCGCTAATAAATAAGGATTTGAATAAGCTTCCCGACCTAACATCACACCATCGACTTGCTGAAGATGTTGATGTGTTTTTTCCAAGGTTTTAATTCCACCATTAATAATTATTTCTAAGTTAGGGAAGTCTTTTTTCAATTGATAAACGCGTTCATAATTCAATGGTGGGATAGTACGATTTTGCTTTGGGTTTAAACCTTTTAACCAAGCTTTACGAGCATGCACGATAAATGTATGACAGCCTGCCGTTTTTACTGTTTCAACAAATTGACAAAGTAATTCATAGTGATCTTGATAGTCAACACCAATACGTGTTTTTACAGTGATTGGGATATTGACTAGGGCACTCATTTCAGCTACGCATTCTGCAACGAGCCTTGGTTCTTTCATCAAGCACACCCCAAATTTTCCTGATTGTACTCGGCTACTGGGACAACCAATGTTAAGATTTATCTCATCATAACCCCAATCTTTTGCAATTTTTGAAGATTGTGCGAGCATTTTAGGATCTGAACCTCCTAATTGTAATGCTACTGGATGCTCTACTTCATCAAAATCGAGCAATCGTTTCCGATCACCAAAAATGATAGCATTTGCTGTGGTCATTTCAGTATATAAATAAGTTTTTTGTGTAATAGCACGTACCAGTCGCCGAAAATAGCGGTCAGTGCACCCCATCATAGGGGCTATTGATATTGTTCTTAGCATGATAATTTATTGAGTACTTGGAATTTAAACCAATTCAACACGTTTTATAGCCAGGAAGATCAATTTAAACAGGCTTTATAACTCTTCAACATTACTGATTATATCATCCCCATTAACAGTTTGTTTTTTTTTCTTGGCACTATCACTACGCAAGGCTTCAATATGTTCAAAATAGGCTTTATCAACACCACCTGTGATGTAGTTACCTGTAAAAATAGAATCTTCAAAATGCTTAATTTTATCTTTATCAGACTTTGCTGCTGAATTAATTGCCTCATAAACATCTTGTAAATCCTGATAGACCAACCAATCTGCACCAATAAGTTGGCTTACTTCTTCAGAGGTACGATGATAAGCAATTAATTCTTTAGCTGTTGGCATATCAATGCCATAAACATTTGGATAACACACTTTGGGAGCCGCTGAGGCAAAATATACTTTATTAGCACCAGCATCACGCGCCATTTGAATAATCTCTTTAGAAGTGGTACCACGAACAATAGAATCATCAATCAATAATACATTTTTTCCTTCAAATTCTTCTTTAATAGCATTGAGCTTCATGCGAACTTTATTACGACGCATCTCTTGCCCTGGCATAATAAAAGTTCTACCGATGTAACGATTTTTCACAAAGCCTTCACAGTAAGTCACACCTAAGAGCTCAGCAACTGAAATTGCTGCCGTACGACTGGTATCAGGTACTGGGATAATGGCATCAATATCACTGTTAGGATGCTCTTTTAAAATACGCATGGCCAACTTTTTGCCCATTGCCAATCGTGCTTGATACACAGAAATATTATCAATTACTGAATCTGGGCGTGCTAGATAAATATACTCAAAAATACAAGGAACATGTTGAGGATGAGCGACACACTGAAACTGATGTACTTGTTGATGAGTATCAATAAAAATAGCCTCACCTGGTCCTAAATCAGCCACACGTTGATACCCTAAGGCATCAAGAGCAATTGTTTCAGAGACCACCATATAATCAATACCTTTCTCCGTTTCGCGCCTACCATAGACTAGTGGCCGAATGCCATAAGGGTCACGAAACGCTAATAAACCATAACCATTAATCATAACAATCACAGAATAAGCACCTATTAAACGTGAATATACGGCAGTCAGTGCCTTAAATAAGGCATCAATGGTCAATTTCTTTCCTGCTACCTTCGACAATTCAAAAGCAAAGACATTTAATAGCACTTCAGAGTCAGAGCTCGTATTTAAGTGACGTAAGTCAGTATTATGTAGCTCATCAGCAAGTTGCTCATCATTCACTAAGTTACCATTGTGTACTAGGCTCAAACCATAGGGTGAGTTCACATAAAACGGTTGTGATTCCGTTGCACTTTCGGAGCCTGCGGTTGGATAGCGTACATGGCCTAACCCTATATTGCCACGTAAACGCATTATGTGACGTTCTTGAATGGCATCACGAACTAATCCATTTGATTTTCGAAGAAATACTCGATTTTTATACGAAGTCATCATACCAGCTGCATCTTGACCTCGATGCTGAATAATGGTCAATGCATCATAAAGATCTTGATTAACAGAGGATTGGGCAATAACACCAGCGATACCACACATAACTAGCTTTCTCTTGTTCGTCTAGGATCTAATCGATTATCATCGATCGTGATCCATTTTTGAATATTTTGCAATTGTTCTGGCAGAAAACTATTCAACCAAGTAGATAAAGGCATAAATAAGGGCGATAGTTGAGAATTTGTAATGGCCTCTACATTTTTAAGCGTTGTCATCAGCATAAACATTAAAAGCACAGCAACAAGTAAAACACCACGGGCAGCGCCAAATAGAGTCCCTAATATACGATCAAAAAAACTTAAACCCGATGCAGTTGCCCCATGTTTTATTATGATATTAACTAATAATCCAACAATAAATACAGTCAAAAATAACAATATGAAAGCTAATCCATAGCGTAACGAAGGCACAGGTATTATATCATTGAACCAATGAGAGGCCATCGGTGCAAAATGCAAAGCAATTATAAGACCAGCTATCCAAGTCAACAATGAAACAGTTTCTCGTAGAAATCCACGAAAAAAACTGACTGTAGTCGATAAAGTGACTACACCAATAACACCAAAATCAAACCAATTTAAATTCATAAAAACTACATCTTCACTTTATATTCTTTAATAATTCCATTGAGGTGAAAGTTTGTCTCTAATTTATGTTTCAATTGCAGTGCTCTGTTTTTTTGAACTTCAGGTCCCAAATACACTTGCGATAAATGCATACTATTAGATGTTGTAATTGATTGAATATAAGCATCAAAACCCTTTTGACGAAGCTGAGTCACTAATGCATTAGCATGATTAATATCATTAAAGATACCTAGTTGCACGCACCAAGCTTTAGCAATCGGCCGCTTAACATTGACTTGCTCAGCATGCACTTTATCTTCCTGATGCTGTATTTTCAACATTATTTTTGGCTTTTGAGGTTGTGATGTTGATATAGGTAATTTTTCTAATTTTGACTCTAAAGATAGATTTCCTGACTGCGTTTCTACTATAGGAAGAGCATTATGGAATACAAGAGGGATAAAAATAGCTAAAACAGCTAATAAAATTACCAACCCAATCCATCGCTGTTTGATTTTTGTATCCATATTATAAAAAAACCTCTTTACTGAGCTCCTTTTGCACTTCAGCAATTGTATGGAATGATCCAAAAGCAATGAGTCGATCTTCTGGATTAGTACATGCTTGGACAGCATGTTGCCATGCTTGTGAAATAGTATCAAAATCAATACAGTCTTCTATCCCAGAAGCTTGCAAATGCCTCATAATAGCTTGTGAATCTGCAGCACGCTCAGCATTCAATTTAGCAACAAACCAAAGGTCAATATGTGGTATTAATGGATTGATTGTCCCTGCTATATCCTTATCTTTTAGCATTCCAATAAGCGCTATTTTCTTTGCAGGAAAAGACATTTTCTTAATTTGAGCTGCTAACCAACGAGCCGAGTCTGGATTATGCGCTACATCTAATATCCCTTTAACTGGCTTTAAAAATATTTGAAAACGACCAGGTAATAGTGCTTTTTCTATTCCCTGCTGAATATGAGTTTCATTCACATAAAGGCGATCTTGCAGACATTCTAATGCCATTAAGCTACTAGCAACATTTTGACATTTCAGGTGAGGCATTGGTAGAGCTTGGTATTGCATTTTTTTTCCGAACCAATTCCAAGAATCTAAATTGATTTTATATGAGAAGTCTCTATTGATTTGAAAAAAGATCGCTCCAATTTCTTGAACATAAGTCATCAGTCGTTGTGGTGGGTTTTCATCACCACAAATAGCAGGTTTTTTTTTACGATAAATACCTGACTTCTCATAGGCAATCATATCACGATTACTACCTAACCACTCTAGATGATCGAGCCCAATGGAGGTCACAATAGAAACATCAGGTTCAACAACATTGACTGCATCTAAGCGTCCACCTAAACCAACTTCCAATAATACTATGTCCAATTCAATAGAATGTAAAATTGAAAGTGCTGCTAATGTCGTATACTCAAAAAAACTGAGCGGGCGCCCTTTACGGTATCCTTCAATACGTTCAAAAGCAGCAATTAAGGCCAGATCATCCACTTCTTTTTCTTGAATACGCAGGCGCTCATTAAAACGATACAAATGAGGCGAGTAATAAGCACCGACACGATAACCCGCAGTACTGTAAATACTTTCTAGAACACGAATACATGAACCTTTACCATTAGTACCTGCTACCATAATAACAGGGCATAAAAAATGTTTAAGGCTATTTTCCTGTGCAATGGATTCAATGCGCTGCAAACTTAAATCAATACCAGAGCTATGGAGAGTAAAGATAAATTCTAACCATTCATTAAGTGTTTTTGACATCTATTCTTCAGAAAATTCTTGATTAGGCTCCTCTGCTCCTTGCTTTAGGAGAACTGCTTTGCAATGCGTTAATTTTGCAATTAATTCTGCAATCACAGACTTCATGTCACGACGATCTACGATCATATCAACAGCACCATGATCTAATAAAAACTCACTGCGCTGAAAACCATCAGGTAATGTTTGACGAATAGTTTGCTCAATAACACGAGGTCCAGAAAAACCAATCAAGGCATTAGGCTCAGCAATAATAACATCACCAAGCGTAGCCAGACTCGCTGAAACACCGCCCATTGTAGGATCTAATAAAACAGAAATAAATGGAATTTTACTTTTTGATAAACGAGCTAAAACTGCTGAAGTCCTAGCCATTTGAAATAAGGAAAACAAGCCTTCCTGCATCCGTGCCCCACCACTTGTTGAAAAACAAATTAATGGCATTTTTTCTTTCAATGCAGTTTCTGCTGCAATAACAAATCGTTCACCTACCCCTACACTCATTGACCCACCAATAAAGTTAAATTCAAAAGCTACTGCAATCACCTCCAAACCATAAATTTTACCTTTCATAGCAATTAAGGCTTCTTTTTCACCTGTCTGTCTCTCTGCTGATGCAATACGATCTTTATATTTTTTAGAATCACGAAATTTTAGTCGATCCAAAGCTCCAATCTCTCTAGCAAGCTCTTCTCGAGCTTCTTGATCTAAGAATAAGTCTAAACGAGTCCGACCACTAATACGCAAATGATAGGAACACTTTGGGCAAACTTCTAAAGAACGGTACAATTGTTGTCTATATAAGACAGCCATGCAAGAGGGACACTTGGTCCATACACCCTCGGGAACCCCCTTTTTTTCCCTAGTGGAGACTCTAGGCAATAATTTTTTAAACCAACTCATTGATATACTATAACAAAAATTAGGGTAGAAAAAATGGTTCTCTAGCAATTTTAGGGAACCTAAATTGATCTGGATAATTAATAGAAACCAGATATAAACCATAGGGTGATACCATCATACCCCCTTTTTGACGATCACGTGATTTTAATAGATATTCCATCCATTCCGGTGGTTGATCTACCGACCCTACTACTAGTAATGCACCTACTATATTACGAACCATATGGAGTAAAAATGCATTTGCTTGAATATCTATAATAAACAGGCATTGTTGCCGTTTTATGGTTAATTTGTATAAGTTACGTACAGGATGCTTGGCCTGACATTTCGCTCCTCGAAATGCACTAAAGTCATGCTCACCTAAAAGTGTATTAGCTGCTAATTGCATCAAGTTTTCATCTAAAGGTCTATAATACCATCCTACGAAATGTCGTAATATTCCTGGTTTAATTCTTTCATTATAAAGTAAATAACGATAATGTCTGGCTGTTGCTGAAAAACGTGCATGAAAATCGTCTGGTACAGTTTTTGCCCACAGCACTCGAATAGCATCAGATAAATTACTATTAGTACCCAATACCCAAGAATAAGTATCTCGATCTGCCTTAGTATCAAAATGAACTACCTGACAGCTTGCATGAACACCAGCATCAGTACGACCAGCACAAACAATACGTACACTATGATTAGCAACACGAGAGAGCGCTCGCTCAAGCAGCAACTGAATAGTGGGTAGCAATTCATCTTGCATTTGCCAACCATGATAAGCACTGCCATCATATTGAATGCCCAGTGCTATTCTTTTTATAGCGCAACTCATAGGTATGATAACTATGTTTTTTGCTTCTTTTGATAGGAAATAACTGTACCTAGCATAATAGCTAGTAATACAGTGGTACTAAAAGCTAAGTATTTAAATAAATTCCTTAGAGAAAAGTAATGTACTGACTCTGCCTGTCTGTTGTTAATTGCAGAAATTTGCTGATTTAACACTAATAAGGCGGTTGTTAACTGTTGTAATTTCATTTTCATTGTTCTGTTCTGAACAGTCAGATACTTTATCTTTCGGAAAGTCGCTTGATTTAATTCTTTTCGTTTCATTTGAAGCGGATTGGCTGTAATTGAATTTAAATGAGACTCTGATGTGCTCTTTTTCATTGCTATAGGCGATCTAGATTTTAACATAGGTTCGGGGGTATTAGCGGACTCATAAAGCTGAAGGGGTGCTTGAGTATTTAAAATAGTACTACTATTGGCATAAATCAACATTGAAAAGATCATCGCCAATGAAAAAACAGTATATTGCAAAATCTTCATAAATAAATTTTTAATATATTGATGTAAGCTATCAATAGAATAACATATTTTATCCTAAAATATCACTACAAGATACATTAAAAAGATAGAAAATTTAAAGTCTTTATGGTAGCCTGGTTTGCTTTAAAAGAGGTAGTCTCCTTAATGTATTTATCATATTTTAGATAAATATCATACACTTAGTACTATAGACTATTGTTCTGATGGAGATATTGAGTGCTTTTCTGCACTATTAATGCAAGGAATCAAAAGATGAAATTTAATATTCGATCAATAATAATTCCAATCGCTCTCATTGCTACAATTATTGTTATCTTAATTAGTCTCTACCATACTTCTGATAGTAAATTACCTAAAAAAATCCTTATTGATACAAATAATCAACCTACTATAGGCAATCAGCAAGCTAAAATTCATATGGTCGTCTTTGAGGATTTAAAATGCTATAACTGCATGCGCTACAATGCTGAGATTTATCCTTCTATTGAAAAGAATTACATTAAGACAGGAAAAGCATCTTATACCGTGATCAATCTTGCTTTTATCCCTGGTTCAATGACAGCAGCTAATGCTGCTCGCTGTGTTTACAAACAAGATAAAAAACTTTTTTTTACTTACCTTAAAAACATATATGATAATCAGCCTCCTGAGACAGAAAATTGGGCTACTATTCCTAATTTGATGAATTTTGCTAAAAATATTCCAGGTCTTAATAAGGAAAAATTAAGTGTATGTATTGAAAAAAGTCCGTATACTTACCTTATTAATAATAATTTAAAAATTGCCATAAAAGCAATGAATGGAGCAGCTGCAACACCTACGCTTTATATCAATGGTTACATTGTTAAACCACTTACTTTAAACCAAATTCACCAAATCATAAAAGCAACAACATGATGACTCATTCTAACATACGGCAATGGAGTTTATTTTTAACTTGGTTAATAACTTTAATAGTTTTACTGACTACTTTATACTTTAGTAATGTGCTAGGTTTTCCTGTGTGTCCTCTTTGTTGGTACCAACGCATTTGTATTTATCCCCTAGCCCTCATTATAGGGATCGCTACTTTTCGAAACGATGGTGATATCGCATTGTACACAATTCCTATGACCTTAATCGGTATGGCTTTTGCTCTTTTACAATATATAGAACAAATAGTACCAACATTTAGACCAATGCTAGTTTGTGGGCAAGGAGCAAGTTGTCATATGATGCACATCCACTACTTTGGTTTTATTACGCTGCCCTTATTGTCACTCATAGCATGTATTATAATGACATTTTTATTATTTATTGTGCATTACACCAAAGAATAAGCTGAAAAAAACTGAGTAATTTTTTGCACTAAAAATCGAGACAACACTTTTTTTGATTGCTTTGGCGATGTTAATACGTCCCCCTCTCGAGTTAAAATAGTAACTGAGGTGTCACCCTCGCCAAAACCATGATTTTTTCCTACCTGATTTGCAATGATCATATCTAGTTTTTTTTCTTTTAATTTTTTTTGTGCATTTTTTAGTAATGAATGTGTTTCAGCGGCAAAACCTACTATAAAAGGCCGAGATTCAAGTTGTGAAATTTCTAACAAGATATCAGGGTTTCGCACAAGCTTTAAAACTGAAGATACCTCTGTTTTTTTAATCTTTTCAAGTGAAATTGACTCTGGACGATAATCAGAAATTGCAGCGGCTGCAATAAAAATATCACACTCCTTCAAATAAGAGTGCACAGCAGCCTGCATATCTAAAGCAGAATCTACAAAAATGGAATCAACAGCACCCCCTAACTGTGGTAATTGTGTAGGTCCAGAAATCAACGTTACTTGAGCACCTGCATAAGCTGCGGACTCTGCTATAGAATAACCCATTATCCCTGTACTACAATTTGTCAAATAACGGATAGGGTCAATAAATTCTCGCGTTGGTCCTGCTGTGATTACTATTTTTTTACCTATTAAAGCTGAAATTTGGTATTGTTGTTTTATTAAACTCAATAATTCTAAAGGTTCTAGTAAACGTCCCAATCCCCACTCACCACAGGCCTGCTCACCTTCTGCAGGGCCAAAAATTAATAGCTCACGTTGCTTTAAAAGTGCTAAATTAGCTTGTGTCGCTAGATTTAACCACATGCGTTGATTCATAGCAGGTGCAACTGCAATGGGTATCTCAGCAGCTAAACATAACATAGAAAGTAAGTCGTTCGCATGACCTTGCGCTAAACGGGCAATAAAATCAGCACTTGCGGGGGCTATTAAAATAAAGTCAGCCCAACGTGCTAAATGAATATGATCCATTCCGGCCGACTCTTCTGAAACAAAGGCATTCGTATAAACAGTGTGGCCTGATAAAGCCTGAAATGTCAACGGCGTAATAAATTTCTTTGCAGCAGGTGTCATGACAACACGGACAGTAATTCCGTTTTTTACTAATATACGTACCAGCTCAGCTGACTTATAGGCTGAGATACCACCGGTAATGCCAAGAATAAGATTCATATTGACTACTAATGTAAATAAAAGCTATTACTAATGATCATTTCAGCAATTTGAATTGCATTGAGTGCTGCTCCTTTGCGTACATTATCAGAAACAACCCAAAGATCAAGACCATTAGGATGAGACAAATCCTTTCTAATACGACCTACAAATACACTATCTTGTGCTGTTGCATGAGTCACTGCTGTTGGATAATCTTCATATTCAACCACTGTGATACCTCGTGCACGCCTTAAAAGCACTATCGCTTGCTCTGGACTGATTGGCTGATTAGTTTCAATATGCAGTGCTTCAGAATGGCCAAAAAAAACAGGAACACGTACTGCCGTTGGATTTACTCCAATATTTTGATCATTTAAAATTTTTTGAGTCTCCCAAACCATTTTCATTTCTTCCCGTGTATAGCCGTTGTCTTGAAAAGCATCAATATGTGGCAATACGTTGAATGCTATTTGTTTTGGAAAATGTGATACAACAATTTCTTTCCCACTAAGGAGCTCTGCCGTTTGACAAGCTAATTCTTCAATAGACTGCTTACCTGCTCCAGACACTGCTTGATAGGTAGCCACATTAATACGATTAATACCTACAGCGTCATAAATTGGTTTTAAAGCAGTGAGCATTTGAATTGTAGAGCAGTTAGGATTTGCAATAATTTGAGATTCACGATACTTAAGTAAGGCTTCTGGATTGACTTCAGGAATTACCAAAGGAATATTTGATTGATAACGAAAGTAAGAAGTATTATCAATAACAGTACAACCTGCCTTAGCAGCAATAGGCGCATATTTTTTAGAAACAGCAGTTCCTGCGCAAAAAAATGCAATATCAACTTTAGAAAAATCACATTCAACAATTGATTTAACAGAATAAGAATTATTAGAAAATAATAAAGTCTTTCCTGCTGAATGCTCACTAGCCAACAGATGAAGCTGACCTACTGGAAAATGACGCTTTACCAATAATTCTAAAAGTGCCTCGCCTACAACACCAGTTGCCCCTACAACAGCAATGTTATAACGTACTTCCATTAACGATCTTGTAGTCTGTGGATATTTTGTGCTCTATCACGCAGTACGTGATCCATCAATATAAGGGCAAGCATTGCTTCAACAATAGGTACTGCACGTACAGCAACACACGGATCATGACGACCTTTAGTGACTATTTCAACTTGTTTTCCTTCAATATCTATTGTTTTACCTGGTGTTGTGATACTAGAAGTGGGTTTAAAGGCGATACTCACTAAAATATCTTGACCACTAGAAATACCGCCCAACATACCTCCTGAATGATTTGTTAAAAAGCCAGAAGCATCCATCTCATCACGATATTCAGTACCTCTTTTAACAACTGATTCAAAACCTATACCTATTTCAACACCTTTGACTGCATTAATCCCCATCATAGCACCTGCAATGTCAGCATCGAGCTTATCAAAAACAGGTTCACCTAAACCAACAGGAATCTCTGTGGCAACGACATTAATACGTGCGCCAATAGAATCGCCTTCACGGCGTAATTGTGTTATATATTTTTCTAATTGAGAAATCTTATTTTCATCAGGAAAAAAGAAAGGGTTATCATTTACAATAGAAAGATCCATTTTTTCAGCAACAATAGGACCTATAGCTGCCATAAAGCCAATGATGCTCACTCCATACTGCTCTTTCAAATATTTTTTAGCAATAGAACCTGCCGCTACTCTCATCATTGTTTCACGAGCAGATGCACGACCGCCGCCTCGATAATCACGTAATCCAAACTTTTTATAGTAAGTATAATCAGCATGGCCTGGTCTAAATTTTTTGATAATATCAGAATAATCAGTAGAACGTGAATCTTCATTTTCAATCATTAGCCCAATTGGTGTCCCCGTTGTTTTACCTTCAAAAACACCTGAAATAATACGCACACGATCTTTTTCTTGTCGCTGAGTTGTATAACGTGATGAACCTGGCCGTCGACGATTAAGATCTTCTTGAATATCTTGCTCAGATAAAGACAACCCTGGAGGACAGCCATCAACAATTGCAATATATGCTGGGCCATGGCTTTCCCCAGCAGTAGTCAAAACGAATAACTTACCAAAACTATTGCCCGACATTATGTATTAACCCATTGCCCTAGAACATCAATAATTTTCTGCGCCTGATCTTTACTAGAGATATTAAACTTTGATTTTAATATATACTCATTATTACGTTTCTGATAGCGGCGAATGGTGTATTTATCTGGGCCATATTCACCTGTTTTACGGTCTAAGTTTTGGAAACGAAAAATAATAGTGGACCAAGCTCCTTTTGATAAAATTACTTTATCTAATTCTTTTACTGTCTCAACAGTATCTTCTGTATAACTAACTGTCAACTGATCAATAGTAGATATACTCATAATGTAACTCCTTAGCTTTCTTCTCTCATCAAATATCTAATATAAAAAAACCATCCAAAAATCAATGTAATAATAAACAATACTATTGGGCTGAGCCAAAGTACATAAGCGACCCAATGAACTGGTTTAAAAGAAATAAAATAGCGATATTGAGCTTGCATATGGCTTATAATTTGTTTATTTGTTTTTCCTTGTATAATCATTTTATAAATTTCACTGCGCATATTATGCGCAATGCTAGCATTAGAAGTCACTAAATTTTCATTTAAACATACTACGCAACGTATAGTACGCACAATTTGATCAAAATGTTGGCTTTGCTGAGTTGTTTGAAAAAAATAAGATTTTTGCGCTAAAACAACACCTGAGAGTAGAGCACACCATAGAGAAAAAACAATAAAATATTTCATATACTATCCCTAATACACTATGATGAAGACTTGTGCAAAGAAACTTTATATATTGGATCGCGCACATATTTTACCAGTGTTAAATAGGCAACTAGAACAACAAAAAAGAGGATTAGCTGCCAAAATTCAGGCACATTAAGATTATTCATTAACAATCCCACAGCACCTAATACAAAAGAAAATGTACATAAAAGAAAGGTGGAAATTTGCACATTAATACCTATTAAATGTAGTATATGATGAAAGTGATCACGACTGGCACATAACACCGGTTTTTTCCGACGAATCCTATGAATACAAACTGCAATAAGATCAAATAATGGAAAAGCCAAGATCCACAGGATAGTAATTGGCGCTATAGCTTTTGTATTTATTTGAGATAGTTCAATTGCAAACCAAGCAATTAAAAATGCAATAAAAGTAACCCCAGAATCACCCATAAAAATACTTGCTTTTTTCCTCCACGGCATTCTCATATTAAAGTATAGGAACACAGAAAGCAGTATAGATATAAGAAGTAATACATGGGCATCTTTATTAAAATGCTGTTGTAGCGCGATAATTAATAGTAGAAGAGTCTGTGTAAAAGCAACACCACCGGCAAGACCATCTTGCCCATCTAGCATATTCATTGCATTAATAAAGCCTAAGATACAAAATACAGTTATAGGAAGTGACCATATTCCCAAATACATATTGCCTAAAAAAAAGAGGTTACCCAATTGATTAATTTGCATACTACCCCAAAAAATTAAACATAATGCAGCACCAATCTGGCCTAATAATCGTAATTTCGGCCGTAACTCTTTGAAGTCATCCACTATACCTAATAAAATTAATAAACTACTACCAGCAATTAGCCCTCGATAAGACTGTAATGACTGTTCCAAAGCCAGTAAGGAAAAACAAAATCCAAAAAACATTGCAATACCACCAATAAGAGGAGTATTGTGTTCATGATGTTTACGACCACCTGGCCGATCTACAAAACCAATACGGTGAGCTAAAGGATGCAATAACCAAATACAGAATAAAGTAGCTATCATTGCAATAAAAATAGATTTTAAAATATCCATATTAATATGAAATCAGACATTTAAGGTGTCTCTATAATACCTTTGCCCTTGTTGTGCTTCAACTTAAGTAATGAGTTTGTATCGATATGAAAGGTGATAACCTGCTTTGCTAAAACTTTATAGGTATATAGGAGAGTGTGTGATCGGTAACCTAGAGCCAGAATAGCACCTTAATTTACCAACCACACCGACACCTTCTTCATCCAGCTTTAGCAGAAATTTGTTTTGAATTTTGCTCTAAAAGTCGTTGAAGAAAAACTTTACTAATACCTTTAACACGCAATAGTTCATTTAGAGAATGGAAAGGTCCAGATTGCTTTCGGCTTTTTATAATTGCTGCTGCTTTTTTAGGACCTATTCCTTTTAAGCTGACCAATTGTGATACATTTGCTGTATTAATATTGATAACTGGCAATTGAGTATGCGCTAGTGCCATACTAAAAATTAAACACCCCATCATCACTAATAATATTCGTTTCATTTTTTTCTTCCTCAACTATTTATTTGAATACTTTTATTTTAAATATCTAAGCAAAAATAAAAATACTGCAACTTTTACTATAGTTGAGCAAGTTGTTTCAAAACAACAACAGGATCATTGGCTTGAGTAATAGAACGCCCCATCACTAAGTAATCAGAACCAGATTCAATAGCCTGATGAGGCGTCATAATACGCTTTTGATCATTGGCTGCTTCTTTTTCTAAACGAATCCCTGGTGTTACTAACAAAAATTTCTTTTTTAACTGTTCTCGTAAATTAGAAACCTCTATTGGTGAACAAACTACACCATCTAATCCTGAATTTTCAGCTATTTTAGCGAGGCTTTGCACTGATTTATCTAAATTATTTTTTAATCCTATCTCTGAGGAATCATCATTATTCATACTAGTTAAAATAGTCACACCTACTAAATAAGGTTTATTTGTATAATTGGCTATAGCATTTGCAGCTGTCTCACACATCATAACTCCTCCCAAAGTATGAAGAGTTAGCATCCAAACACCTAAAGCAGCAGCAGCATGACAAGCTCCAGCAACCTGATGTGGAATATCATGAAACTTTAAGTCCAAAAAAATAGAATATCCTTTATGCATTAACTGTTCAACAAAAAAAGGACCATATCGTGTATACATTGTTATGCCTATTTTTAACTGACATAAACTGGGATCTAGTTTTTCCACAAATCTTAACGCTTCTTTATCAGTTGAAAAATCTAAAGCCACAATGATATGGGAAGGCTGAGTTATATTCATAAATCAATCTACACAATTTTTAATGAATTTTAATTTTTGCAAATCTTTTTGAAGACGCTTATTTTGATAATGTGCTTTGCGCAATTCTGCTTTTAATTTTAGTAAATGGGGCATGAGAGCAATCAAGCCAAGCAACGCTCCAATCGCCAACTCAATGAGCAGCAGCAAAGGTAAATAGATGTCTTCTTTTCCAAGATAATAATCGATCTCAACACTATGAGAATTAGCAACAACAAAAACAACTCCACATAAGACAATAAAAATCCAAAAAATATAAGAAAAAAAACGCATACCTCTATCCCTAAAAATCCAAAAAATTGCCTAATGCAATAGAGCTAATATTGGAATGACTCAAAAACACAGTTCTAAAAAGTCACCACTTAGCAGAAAAAAGTTATTTATTTTTTACCTTTGTGCTCACTGTCACGCATTTGTTCTTTCAACAAATCGCCTAGAGTGGTTTTAGTGGGTGCTTCATTACTACTACCATCAATACGTTGCGCTCCTTCTGTTTCATCTAATAAATTCTTATGTGACACCATAATTTGATGCTGCTTTCGATCTAATCCAATCACTTTAACTTCTATAGTATCCCCTTTTTTTAACTGCTCACGTAAATCATTAATACGATCATAGCTATATTCAGCAATGCGCAAGATCCCCGTAGTTGTTTCATTTAACTGAACAATAGCTTGTTTTTGCTCTACTGTAATAACAGGTGCTTGAATTAATGTATTTTTATCAAGCTCTTCAATAAATTTAGAAATAGGATCAGTTTTTAACTGTTTAATACCTAATGAAATACGCTCACGCTCTGGATCGATAGCTAAAATAACAGCTTCTACCTCATCGCCTTTTTTATAGTGACGTACTGCTTCTTCATCTGATTCTGTCCAAGAAATATCAGATAAATGAACTAAACCATCAATTTCACCATCTAAACCAATAAAAATACCAAAATCAGTAATTGAACGAATATGGCCTGTTATCACATCATCTTTTTGATGTTTTTTAGAAAATTCCTGCCATGGGTTAATTTTACACTGCTTAATACCTAAAGAAATACGACGACGTTCCTCATCAATATCCAGTATGACAACTTCAACTTCTTCACTACTCTTTACTACTTTACTAGGATGAACGTTTTTGTTAGTCCAATCCATTTCTGACATATGGACCAGCCCTTCAACCCCTTCCTCTAGCTCTACAAAGCAGCCATAATCAGTCACATTAGTTACCTTACCAAATACACGCATTCCAACAGGATAACGACGCGCAATATGCTGCCAAGGATCTTCACCTAACTGTTTTAAGCCCAAAGAAACACGATTTTTATCACGATCAAATTTTAGAATCTTAACACGTAGTTCATCACCAACATTCAGTAACTCACTTGGATGCTTGACTCGTTTCCAAGCCATATCAGTAATATGTAGCAAACCATCAATGCCACCTAGATCAACAAAAGCACCATAATCTGTAATATTTTTTACAATACCCATTAATTCTTGACCTTCCTGCAACTCATCTAAACGAGCTACACGCT
Source organism: Coxiellaceae bacterium (assembly GCA_965214015.1). GTDB lineage: Bacteria > Pseudomonadota > Gammaproteobacteria > Coxiellales > Coxiellaceae > CBDCAS01. The sequence continues at coordinate 31,625 of CBDCAS010000021.1, read as the reverse complement.
CTGCACCCATCTCCTCTTGCATGACAGCACGACGCGATACCACAACATTATTACGCTTTTGGTCCATTTTAATAATTTTAAACTCAAGCTCTTTACCTTCAAGATAGCCTGGATCACGTACAGGCTTAATATCAACCAGAGAGCCCGGTAGAAAAGCACGGATAGAATCAATTTCAACCGTGAAACCACCTTTAACTCGCTCTGTAATTTTACCCATTACTGTTTGTTGAGCTTTATGTAATTCTTCTAATTCTTTCCAAACTTTGACACGTTTAGCATCTTCATAGGATAAGCGAGTCTCACCAAAGCCATTCTCCAGAGATTTAATAACAACATCAATTTCATCACCTGGCTGAACTTTCTCATTACGAAATTGAGTAGTTGAAATAATTGCATCGGATTTCAATCCTGCATTAACGATGACTTTATCTGGACGCACCTCAAGTACTATAGCTTTAACTACCGCACCAGGACGCATATTAATTTCATTAAGACTTTGTTCAAAAAGATCAGCAAATTTTTCAGAAGACATGGGCAAAGTACCCTCTCAATAAGTAACAGCTTGCCAACGCAAGCTTCTCCGTACATAAAGCACGGGTTAGTTAATAACTTTGGAGCCGCTCTTGCAACTCCACCCTCATACAGTCAAATACTGCATTAATATCAAGATCTGAAGTATCAATCCGAATCATGTCAGACATACATTTCATAGGCGAGAGTTTACGGTTCTCATCCCTAGCATCTCGATCTATCAGATTCTGTCGAATGTCGTGCAGATTAACATTGACGCCTTTGGCTTTCAACTGCTTAAGACGTCTTTCTACACGAGTTTCCAAACGAGCATCCAAATAAAACTTAACAATAGCCTCTGGAAAAATAACAGATCCCATATCACGACCATCAGCTATTAGTCCTGGCATACGACGCATCATGCGTTGATACTGAACCAGATATTGGCGAACCATCGGTATAGTTGCTATTTTTGATGCCATATTGCTCACCGACTCTTGTCGTATCACTTCATTCACATTACGCCCATTACACCAAATTTCAGGTGGCTTAACAGGTGAGTGGGTTCGCAATTCAAGATTCGTCTCTTTTAATAAGACATTTAACGCTTGCTCCTTTTTAGGGTCTATAGATTGCTCTAATATTGTCCATGCCAAAGCACGATAGAGTGCACCACTATCAAGCAAATAAAATCCGAGCTGCTTCGCTAGTAAGGCAGCTAGCGTCCCTTTACCAGTCCCTGAGGGACCATCAATTGTAATGACTGGAACCGACTGTATCATGAAAGCCTCAATCCTATACTCTTTGCTAATTTAATAAAATCAGGAAATGAAGTATTAACATGATCACAATTGCGAATGATTACTGCTTCTTTAGCTTTAGCACCTGCGATAGCAAATGATAATGCAATACGATGATCATCAAAGCTGTCTACCTCACCTCCATTTAATATTCCTCCTTCAACACTCATACCATCCTCAAACACAACTACGGTAATTCCTAAACTTTTTAATCCTTCAGCCATAGCTTGAATACGATCTGACTCCTTTATCCGTAATTCTTTGGCATGTTTTAAAGTAGTTATACCTTGTGCACAAGCTGCAGCAATTAAAATTATAGGCAGCTCATCAATTGCTAAAGGTACTTGATCAACTGGGATATTAACTCCTTTTAATTGAGAAAAATGAACGCGAATATCAGCGACTGGTTCATTACCCAACTGAGTGACATTTTCCAAACAGATATCAGCTCCCATCATTCTAAGAATATTAATCACACCCATACGTGTTGGATTAATACCTACTTGAGTCAATAATATATTTGAACCTTGTATAATACTGGCTGCTACCATAAAAAACGCTGCCGAAGAGAGATCTGCAGGGATATAAATCTCTTGAGCGTTTAGGCATCCTTTTCCATATAAGCTAACTCTATTACCACAACGTTCAAGTGGATAACCCATGGCTGTTAACAAACGTTCAGTATGATCACGTGAAGGTGAAGGCTCTATAATTTCAGTTCTACCGGCTGCATACAAGCCTGCAAGTAATAAACAAGATTTTACTTGTGCACTGGGTACTGGCATAGCATAAGTCATACCATGTAGTTCTGAAGTTGATGAAATATGCAGTGGCGGTGTGCCTTCTGATGACATTGTAATATGAGCCCCCATTTTTTTTAAAGGAACTACGATACGTTGCATTGGGCGTTGCATTAATGAGGAATCTCCTACTAAAGAGGATTCAAAAGACTGTCCCACCAAAAGACCCGCTAGTAAACGCAAGCCGGTTCCAGAGTTACCTAAATCTAAGGGGGTATTAGATGGATTGAAGCCCTGCAAACCAACGCCTTTTATGCAATGGGTATTACTATTAGCCATGCTAATAGTAATACCCATTGCCTGCAGAGCTGCCATTGTTGCTTTATTATCTTCCCCCATAAGAAGATTATGTACTACTGATTCACCTTCAGCGATAGAAGCCAGTAATAAGGCACGATGTGATATTGATTTATCACTGGGGACACGAACGGTTCCTGTTAAAGCACGAGAAGTTTGAGATCGAAAATTAACCATAACGCCTTTCAAAATCTTTCATAAAGGCAAGTAAACAATCTGCACCTTGTTGTGGCATCGCGTTATACATACTTGCACGCATACCACCAAGAAGTCGATGACCTTTTAATCCAGATAAACCGGCTGCCAATGCTTCCTGTAAAAAGATCTCATTTAATGCATCATCTTTTAGAAAGAAAATCACATTCATACGAGAACGCACTTTTTTATCCACTGGGTTTGAAAAAAAATCAGTTTGATCTAAGTAATCATAAAGAGGTTTAGAGCGGGATTTTGCACGTTGATCCATAGCTTCTAGCCCTCCTTCTGATTTTACCCATTCAACAACCAGACCTAACATATACCATGGAAAGGTTGACGGTGTATTTACCATAGATTTACGATCTACTTGGCGTCGATAATCAAAAACAGAGGGAATCAAGGAATTGGGTCGACGTAACAATAAATCATCACGTACAATGACTACAGTGATGCCCGATGGCCCTAGGTTTTTTTGAGCACAAGCATAAATTAAACCATAATCATTAATATTAATGGGCCGAGTTAACAAATTAGAGGACATATCAGCTACCAAAGGCACTGGAATAGCGTTTGGCTTTTCGGGAAACTCAACGGCATGCACTGTTTCATTATCTACATAGTGCAAATAAGCAGCTTCATTGCAATCTAACCAGGTACTTTGGTCTGGAATATAGGTACAATTTTTATCTTCAGCACTAGCCACCACATCAGCTTTACAAAGACGCACAGCTTCATTATAAGCCAAGCTACCCCACACCCCTGTTTTTACATAGGCCGCCCATGAGAAATCGCCTATTAAATTCATTGGGATAGCAGAAAATTGACCTTGAGCACCCCCATGCATAAACAAAATATGGTAGTGAGATGGAACATTCAACACATCACGCAAACTACATTCTGCAGCTTCTGCCACTGCAATAAAGGTTTTACTACGATGGGACATCTCCATAATAGACATACCTGTTCTATGCCAATCTATGAACTCTTCTTGTGCCTGAAGCATCACTGGTTCGGGTAACATAGCGGGTCCTGGGCTAAAATTAAATATTCGAGACATGCTCTGACTCCCCTAATACCGCTTCAATTTCTACCAACTGCTCACCATTAGCTAATTGGATCAGACGAACCCCTTGTGTATTACGGCCCACAACTGAGACTTCTTTAACACGAATACGTACCATTGTTCCTACACTAGTAATTAACAACACTTCATCATCATCACTCACTTGTGTGGCACCAATGACTTTACCATTACGTTCTGTGACTTGAATAGCACGAACTCCTTGACCTCCTCGACCAATAGGACGATAGTCTTTAATATGAGTACGTTGACCATAACCAGATTCAGTGGCTGTCAAAATCGTTTTTCCCTCTTCAAGAATGAGTAAAGAAATTAACCTGACATTAACTGGCATTTTAATACCCCGAACTCCTCGAGCTGTTCGACTCATCGGCCGCACTGCCTTTTCAGAAAAACGAATGGCTTTACCTGCTTCAGTCAATAACATCACATCACGCATACCATCAGTTAGGCTAACACCAATTAAACGATCGTCATGATTTAACTCTAAAGCAATCTTACCGTTACTACGTGGACGCGCAAATTGTACTAAAGGTACTTTTTTTACGGTACCTTGCTCTGTGGCCATAAATACAAAATGATGCTCATCAAATTGCTTCACTGGCAAAATAGCTGTAATAGATTCTTCTTTTTGAAGTGGCAATAAGTTTACTATAGGTCGACCACGTGAGGTACGGCTTCCTTGAGGTACCTGATACACTTTCAACCAATACACTTTACCAGTTGTTGAAAAACAAAGAATTGTTGCATGAGTATTGGCGACTAAAAGATTGTGAATAACATCTTCTTCTTTTACTTTTGTCGCTGCCTTGCCACGACCGCCGCGATGTTGAGAACGATACTCTGTCAGTGATTGTGACTTGATATAGCCTTCATGTGACAAAGTAACAACACGCTCCTCTTCTTCGATCAAATCTTCATGGGTCAGATCCTGTTGACTATCCATAATATCTGTACGACGGATATCACCAAACTGTTCCTTTACTTGAATCAACTCGTCACGAATAACACTATGTAATCTATCTGGATCCGATAAAATCATCAACAATTGATCAATAGCTTTTATTAAGGCAATGTATTCTTCTGTAATCTTATCTTTTTCCAACCCAGTTAAGCGATGTAAACGCAAATCTAGAATAGCTTGCGCCTGCTCTGGCGATAAATAATAAGCTTCTTCTGAATGCAAACCGTATTGCTCTGCTAAGCCTTCAGGGCGCGTTTTATGGCCCTTGGTACGTTCTAATAATGCAGCTACTGAACCAGGCTGCCAAGAATTCTCTAACAATGCTGCCTTAGCAGAGGCTGGAGTTTTTTCCCTTTTAATAAGCGCAATGAGTGCATCAATATTCACTAAAGCAATCGCTAAACCTTCTAATATATGGGCTCGTTCACGTGCTTTACGCAATTCATAAAGACTACGACGTGTCACTACTTCACGACGATGTTGAATAAAGGCAATAATCAGCGCTTTAAGATTCAGTACCTTAGGTTGCCCTTTATCCAGAGCTACCATATTAATTCCAAATACCGTTTGGAGTTGAGTCTGTGCATATAAATTATTTAATACTATGTCTGCTTGATCACCGCGGCGTACTTCAATCACCATGCGCATGCCTCTTTTATCGGACTCATCACGCAAGGCTGAAATGCCTTCAATTTTTTTACTACGAACTAATTCCGCTATTTTTTCTAGCAAACGTGCTTTATTGACCTGATAGGGCAATTCATGAACTATAATAGAAGACTTACCGTTTTTTTGATCCGTTTCAATCTCCACTTTTGCACGCACATAAATACGTCCACGACCTGAACGATAGGCTTGCACAATACCTGCACGACCATTAATAATGCCAGCTGTTGGAAAGTCTGGACCTGGAATGTATTGCACTAACTCATCGACGGTAATATCAGCTCGATTAATGGTAGCAATACACGCATCAATAACTTCGCTAAGATTATGCGGAGGGACATTAGTCGCCATTCCTACTGCAATACCCGAGGAACCATTGACTAATAAGTTAGGAATGCGAGTAGGCAAGACTGTAGGAGTCATTTCAGTACCATCATAATTAGGCACAAAATCTACTGTTTCTTTATCTAAGTCTGCTAATAGAGTATGTGCAAATTTCGACATACGAATTTCGGTATATCGCATAGCAGCAGGAGAGTCACCATCTACTGATCCAAAGTTACCTTGACCATCGACTAGCAGGTAACGAAGGCTAAAAGGTTGTGCCATACGAACAAGGGTGTCATAGACCGCTGTATCACCATGTGGGTGATATTTACCAATCACATCACCTACAATACGTGCTGATTTTTTATAAGGCTTATTCCAATCATTACCTAACTCTTTCATCGCATAGAGACAGCGTCGGTGTACTGGCTTTAGCCCATCTCGTACATCAGGTAAGGCACGACCTACGATTACACTCATCGCATAATCAAGATACGACTGCTTGAGTTCATCCTCGATAGTAACATTGAGAATTTCTTTCGCCATTTCTGCCATAAATTTGACCTCAAACTTTTTAGGCACTAAAAGTGACAAATTTTATCATAATCAATCCCCTATCCCTACTAAAAATGCAGATCTTATTCTGTTAACATAGCCAACATGAAAAAAATTGATTTATTGATTAGCGCGCGCTGGGTACTACCGATTGCACCGGAAAATAGAGTACTTGAAAACCATGCTGTTGCTATTGAAAAAGGACGTATCATTGATGTATTGCCTTATGAACAAGTGGCCGCAAAATATGTAGCTAACAACACACAGCATTATGATCATCACGTCTTAATGCCCGGATTAGTCAATGCACATGCCCATACTCCAATGAACTTATTTCGCGGCCTAGCTGATGATTTGAATCTTATGGATTGGCTAAAACATCATATTTGGCCCGCTGAGGCAAAATTAATTGATGCAAACTCTGTGCGAGTCGGTAGTACCTTAGCAATCGCTGAAATGCTGCGCACCGGTACTACCTGCTTTAATGATCACTATATGTTTCCTCAGATTACTGCTGAGGTTGTCAAAGAAACTGGGATTCGTGCCTGCCTTGGATTACAAATGATGGATGTCCCAACGCAATGGGCTAAAGACGGAGTTGAAGCCCTACAAAAAGGACTTTCTCTCTATAACGCCTCTGAGCCACACGCTCGTATTAGTTGGGCATGGGCACCTCATGCCCCCTATACCACAACAGATACTACTTTCAAGAAACTGATTGATATTAACAAATCACTACAGCTACCCATACATATTCATCTCCATGAAACCCAGCAAGAAGTTACAGATTCTATAACTCAGTATCATAAAAGACCGATCAAACGTCTCTATGACTTGGGTCTACTCTCACCACGTTTTATCGGTGTTCATATGACACAAGTGAATAAAGAGGATATTGAAATCATGCAAGCCACCGGTATGCACACGGTTCATTGTCCTGAGTCCAATTTAAAACTTGCCAGCGGTATTGCTCCTATTCATACTCTACTCAATGCTCAACTGAATGTTGCCCTAGGAACTGATGGAGCTGCGAGCAATAACGATCTTAATATGTTTGGTGAGCTGCAAACAGCTGCTCTAATTGCTAAAGTACATGCCCAAGATCCCACTGCACTCCCTGCTCACCGAGTCTTAGAAATGGCAACCATTCACGGTGCTAGTGCATTAGGATTAGAAAAAGAGATCGGTTCTCTCGAAGTGGGTAAAGTAGCTGATATGATTACGATCGATTTAAGTGCTTACTTCACACAACCTATCTATAATCCTATATCACATCTAGTATATGCAGCCAATGCATTGCAAGTAGACACTGTTTGGGTAGAGGGCAACCTGCTACTATCCAATGGCAAATTATCAAATATTGAGTTAGAGGGCTTACTTAAAGATATTCAACATTGGACAAGCCAGGCAATGGCTTATCAAAAGCTCAGTAAAACATAGAGCACATATGAAAAGCCTCTCTGCAAACCTTTTATTCATTGATTTTCTCTTAAAATTGCCTAGCTAAACAAACATCATGTTGTGCGAAGGTTTCAATGACTTCATAGGTAGCTTTTGCCAAAACTTGGTCATTTGGTCTTGCACTTTTAAAACCTTGAGTGTAATAAATTGAAAGTACAATTGGTTTACATTTTGGTGGCCAAATAACAGCAATATCATTGGTTGTACCATAAGCACCGGTACCCGTTTTATCTCCAACTACCCAGCCATTAATCACACCAGCGTAAATACGTGCATTACCTATGGTATTTTCAATTAACCAATGAGTCAATAACTGACGCTGTTTTATTGCCAAGATATTTCCTAGCACTAATTTTTGTAAACTTTGGCCAATAGCTTTAGGAGTCGAAGTATCACGCTTATCTCCAGGAATGGCTGTATTAAGTTGAGGCTCCCAATGAAGCAAATAGAATTTTCTGTCCCCAATACTTCTTGAGAAAAGAGTAATCGCCTTAGGGCCATCTAATTGCTCCATTAAAAGATTTGCTGCTGCATTATCACTATAGCGAATAGCTGCAGCACACAGAGACTTAATACTCATTCCTGTATGGATATATTTTTCTGTAATCGGCGCATATCTTGAGTTAATAAGCATTGCTTTACTGTAATGAATATTTTGGCTTAATAATGAAGGTTCTTTCATACTTCGTCTTAGAATTGCAGCTACTATCATTAATTTTGAGGTACTACACAGTGGAAATCTTTGGTTGGCATGGTAAGCAATAATGGCACTATTGCTTATATCAATTGCATAAATACCCAGTCGGCCGCCCTGTTTTTTTTCAAGTTTGGCTAATCTGTTTTGTATAGAATCTTGAGCAACAGCTGCCATAGCATTCATTAATTTAATAAATGAACTAATGCAAATGATCAAAGTTAGGATTGCTACAACATAAGATTTATTAAACTGGCTGTTGGTTATTTTCAAGGTCATATTGATCCTCTTTATTCATGTAATGATAAAAGTTCGCTCCAGAAATTTTAAATAGATTACAAATATCACGTTAATACTCACGCCATAGTTTTATAATGTTCTTTGTCATAAGAATTTTTATAGTAAATAGAAAAATTTTCTTGTGCCTATTTTTTAAGGCTAAGTGTTTACAAAACTATAGCCTCTATCTAACGTCCAGCACGACGTCGGTCTGATTCTTTCAACCATTTTTTACGTAATCGGATATGCTCTGGTGTGACCTCTACCAACTCGTCTTCATCAATAAACTCCATAGCTTGCTCTAAAGTCAGTCGCATTGGTGGGGTTAAAATAATTTGCTCATCAGAACCAGCAGCACGAATGTTAGTTAATTGCTTTTCTCGAGTAACATTGACAACCAAATCATTATTACGCGAATGGATGCCAACAATCATGCCCTCATAAACTTCAGTCTGTGGTTCGATAAACAAGACACCTCGCTGCTGCAGATTCCATAATGCATAGGCAGTTGCTTTCCCTGGTGTATTTGCTAGCAACACACCCTGAGTGCGCGAGAGAATGGGGTCTTTTTTCATAGGACCATAGTGATCAAAGAGATGATGCATCACTCCTGAACCTGAGGTCAGTGTCAAAAATTTTGAATGAAAACCAATCAAGCCTCGTGTTGGAATCATATATTCGATTTGAACTCGACCCTTGCCATCGGGCATCATATTTTTTAAATCGCCACGACGCAGAGCAATTTGCTCCATCATAATCCCTTGATGTTGCTCTTCTACGTCTAAATTTAAAGTTTCATAGGGCTCACAGAGAACATCATCGATGACTTTAGTGATCACTTCAGGACGAGATACTGCCAGTTCATAGCTTTCACGACGCATTGTTTCAATTAAAATACCTAAATGCAATTCGCCACGACCGGACACAATGAAACGATCCCCTTCAGGAGCATCTGCAACTTGTAATGCCACATTGGCAATAAGTTCACGATCTAAACGATCACGAATTTGTCGGCTCGTTACATATCGACCATCCTGGCCTGCAAAGGGGGAACTATTGACACAAAACGTCATGCTGACCGTTGGCTCATCCACCGTTAATGCTGGCAATGACTCTACCTGACCAGGATCACACACTGTATCTGAAATGCGTGGATTCTCAATGCCCGTTATTGCAATGATATCCCCCGCTTGTGCCTGATTAAACTCAACTCGATCCAAGCCCATAAAACCAAAAACCTGAAGTATGCGACCCGATCGTCTATTTCCTTGAGCATCCATAATAGTAACTGGCATATTAGTATGCACATGCCCTCGTTTAATACGACCAATACCAATGGCCCCTACATAAGAGGAGTAATCTAATGAACTAATTTGCATTTGGAATGGGCCATCAAGATCAACATCAGGAGGCGGCACACGTTCTACTATAATTTCAAACAGCGGCTTCATATCACGGGAAGGCTGTGCTAAATCCTGCATAGCAAATCCCTCTAGGGCAGAAGCATAGACGATTGGAAAGTCGAGCTGTTCATCACTAGCATCGAGACTAACAAATAAATCAAAGACTTGGTCCACCACCCAATCAGGTCGCGCACCATCACGGTCGACTTTATTAACTACTACAATAGGCTTTAGTCCCCATTGAAATGCTTTTTGCGTTACAAAACGAGTTTGCGGCATCGGTCCCTCAACCGCATCAACGAGCAATAATACTGAATCTACCATTGAGAGAATACGTTCTACCTCACCTCCAAAATCAGCATGCCCTGGTGTATCAACGATGTTAATACGATAATTACCCCACTTAATAGCGGTATTTTTAGAAAGAATGGTAATGCCTCGTTCTTTCTCTAAATCATTAGAGTCCATCACACGCTCGACAGGCGCGAGCCGTTCCTCTAAAGTACCAGATTGTCGCAACAATTGATCGACCAAGGTCGTTTTCCCATGGTCAACATGGGCAATAATAGCAATATTACGAATGTGATGAATCATTAGAAGTCCTTCAAAAAACTGGCTATTCTAACGTATATGATGTCAAAAAAATATCAAAAACAACACCATTTGCTCACCCTACTGCAAGATGGACATTGCCACTCAAACGAATCACTCAGTCAATCAATGAAAATAGCCCCCCTGGCCATTTTGCAAATTATTCAATATTGGCAACATCGCGGTATTGAAATACAGCTTGTTAGAGGCAAAGGTTTTTGCATTCCCAATGGATTATGTTTCTTAGACAAGATAAAGATTCTAAACCAGCTAATGCCAAATACTCTTAAACAATGTGATGATCTGATTTGTCTTGACCAAGTAGAATCTACTAATGACTACCTGCTAAAACGAGTCAGCTTTAAAAAACCAAAAATCTTAGCCTGCTTTGCTGAAGAACAAACACAAGGAAAAGGACGTTTTAATCAGCGCTCTTGGATATCACCTTATGCAAACAATATTTATCACTCATTGCTCTGGTATTTTGAAAAAGATCCTAATGAGTTGGCTGGATTAAGCTTAGCTGTAGCTGTTTTTGTAACACGTGCATTAAAAAAATTGGGTATTCATCAAGGACTTGAACTTAAATGGCCCAATGATATCCTATGGTGCTCGCAAAAACTCTGCGGCATTTTAATCCAGATGCAAGCTCGAGCCCATTCTTATTGTGCTGTGGTTATTGGTATTGGCATTAATACTCGATTAACTACTCAAAAAGACCTTGATCGTCCTATTACAAGCACTGAAGATATATTGAACCAAGCCACTGATCGTAATCAATTAGCCGCCCTACTAGTCAATGAATTGGTATCAGGATTGCAGCAATTTGAGCTTTATGGCTTAAAAAATATTCTAAATGAATGGCAAAGTCTGGATTCATGCAGAGGAAAAATGGTAAAATTAGAAGGATCCAGACAAGAAGTGATCGGACAGATGGTTGGTATCTCCGATCAAGGTCAATTGCTGTTAAAAAATGCGCATGGAAGCCTAACAGCTTACTCAAGTGGAGAAGTCAGTCTTAAAAAACTAAAGGATTAGATCTATGGAAACTACATTAGTTGAGCTTATAGTAGCTCTTATTATTTTCAGTCTTTTAATCGTTACTCTATTTTATTTACCTATTAACCAATACTTAAAATCAAAGATAAAAAAACTGTTAGCAAAATCTATGGGGAATCAAAAAATCTACTTTATGCAGCAATCACCACGTTTATTAAAATTGGCGGTTCAAAAAAACTTAAATGGGCAGTGGTCTTTATTGACTCATTATTCTTTTTGCTACCAAAAAAACGATCGACAGATCAGTGGCCAGGTCACAATTAGTAATAAAACATTAGTTGATATTAAATATCACCCACTTAATGAGCGATGAAATAAAAAGTACATTATTCCCTTTTACCAAATACTATTTTTTGAATAGAGGTTATTTGATCACGTAACTGGGCTGCTTGCTCAAATTCCAGGTCTTTGGCATATTGCAACATACGTTTTTCCATAGTACTAAGCCGGCGCGCTAATTGTTTCGGCGATAATGCTAAATAATCGACAGCCTCTTCTCCCTCTTGAGACTGTGTGGAAAAACGGGCTTGGGAACTAGGTTCTTTTTGTTGGGTTCCCTCTAAAATTTCATTTACTGCTTTTTGGATTCCTTTTGGTGTAATATTATGTGCCTTATTATAAGCTTTTTGAATCTTACGGCGACGATTAGTTTCGCTAATAGCTCGTTCCATCGAACCTGTTATTTTGTCTGCATATAAAATAGCTTGTCCTTGTAAATGTCTTGCAGCACGACCAATGGTTTGAATTAAAGAACGTTCTGAACGTAAAAAACCTTCTTTATCAGCATCTAATATCGCCACTAAGGAAACCTCAGGAAGATCTAAACCTTCTCTTAATAAATTGATGCCAACAAGGACATCAAAAACACCTAATCGCAGATCACGAATAATTTCAACACGCTCAACTGTATCCACATCAGAATGAAGATAACGCACTTGCACCTGATATTCAGACAAATATTCTGTCAAATCCTCTGCCATACGCTTGGTTAAGGTAGTCACCAAAACGCGTTCCTTTATGATCACACGCTGTTGAATTTCTGAGAGCAAATCATCAACCTGTGTTGCAATTGGTCGCACTTGTATTTCAGGATCCAATAAACCTGTGGGTCGCACTAATAATTCAACTACTTGATCCGCTTTTTCTTGCTCATAAGAACCTGGAGTGGCTGAAACAAAAATCGTCTGAGGTGATAGATCTTCAAATTCATCAAATCTCAATGGACGGTTGTCTAAAGCAACTGGTAACCGAAAACCATATTCCACTAAGTTCTCTTTTCGTGCCCGATCACCACGATACATAGCTCCTAATTGTGGAATAGTTACATGCGATTCATCAATGATTAAAAAAGCATTATTGGGTAAATATTCTATTAAAGTAGGCGGTGGTTCTCCTGGTTCACGTCCTGATAAATATCGTGAATAATTTTCAATACCAGAACAGTAACCCAACTCTAACATCATCTCTATATCAAATTTTGTACGCTGCTCTAAACGTTGTGCCTCAACAAGCTTATTATTCTCTTCCAACATTTTTAAACGCTCTTTTAAATCTACTTTGATCTTATCAATAGTCTCTAATACCGTTTGCCGATCGGTGACATAATGTGTTTTTGGAAAAATGCTAATGCGCTCTAATGTGCGTAAAACTCGATTGGTTAACGGATCAATGATACTAATTCGATCTACTTCATCATCAAACAATTCAATACGAATAGCCTCACGTTCTGAATCTGCAGGAAATATATCAATGACATCACCTAAAACTCGATAAGTAGCACGTTGTAAGGCAATATCATTACGTGTGTATTGCATCTGTGCTAAGCGACGCAAAATAGCACGATGATCAATAGAATCACCGCGACGTAACACCATAACCATTTTTAGGTAGGTATTTGCATCCCCTAAACCATAAATGGCAGATACTGTCGCTACAATAATAGTATCTGGGCGCTCTAATAAAGATTTAGTAGCCGACAAACGCATTTGTTCAATATGATCGTTAATGGAGGCATCTTTTTCAATATAAGTATCACTCGATGGCACATAAGCCTCTGGTTGATAATAATCATAATAGGATACAAAATACTCCACCGCATTATTCGGAAAAAAATCACGCAATTCAGCATAGAATTGAGCAGCTAGGGTTTTATTCGGTGCTAATACCAATGCAGGACGTTGTACTGTCTGGATAACATGAGCCATCGTATAGGTTTTTCCTGAACCAGTTACCCCTAAAAGAGTCTGATACATCAGACCATCATTCAAACCTTCGCTTAATTGCACAATAGCATTAGGCTGATCACCACTTGGTAAAAATGGTTGATGAATGTTAAATGGTTTTTTCATCTAAACTTAGATCTCTGTAACGTGTCCAAAATGATATTCCCTCATTCAGTCTATTTTAAACTTAGGTATTATAAAAATTATGCTTATGAATTATGATCACAGTTTACCAAACTAATAATCACATCCCAGTGCGTTTTGCTAACTGGTGTGATTGATAAGCGATTTCCTTTACGTAGAATCAACATACTTGTAAGTAAAGGATGCTGTTTTAAACTTGATAAAGTAATTATTGAAAATCGTTGGCGAAACCGAACATCAACCATAAGCCAACGAGGATTATTTGGAGTACTTTTAGGATCATAGTGATGATCTTCAGGATCAAACGCTGTGGTATCAATATAGCTGCTTCGTACAATATCCACTATACCTACAATACCTGGAGTCTTACCATTTGAATGATAGAAAAAAGCACGATCACCCACTTTCATATCATCACGCATAAAATTACGCGCTTGATAGTTGCGTACGCCATCCCAGCATGTTGTTTGATTCTCTTCCTGTTGAAGATCATCAATGCTATAAGAGCTAGGTTCTGACTTAAATAACCAGTAAGACATTATTTACTCTGTTTAACTATCTCATCAAAATTAAAAATGCCTGTTTTGCTCATATAATCAGGCTGCCCATTAAAATTTACCATCCTGCATTTAAGCCATAGAGCTTATGAAAATTCTACCGCTATTTGCAAAGAGTGTCAGCTTTATTATAAATTTTAGACTGTTTAATCAATCACTGAGTAAGATTGCAAAACAGAAATACTTTCATTACATTAGTCTGCTTACCCAATAGATTTAATAAAATGGTGATTTATGCTAGAAAATATGTCAAAACGAGTATATCAGATAAAGCCTTCAGCCACTATGGCAGTTAATGCCAAAGCAATGGAGTTATCTTGCGCAGGTCATAAAATTATTAATCTTAGCGTTGGTGAGCCTGACTTTGATACCCCTGATTTTATCAAAGCAGCTGCCATCGAAGCGATCCAACAAGGCTTTACTAAATATACAGCAGCTGATGGCATTCCTGAGTTAAAAGAAGCAATTATTCATAAACTCAAAAAAGACAATAGACTCGACTATTTACCGAATCAAATTATGGTCTCTACAGGCTTGAAGCAGGTATTTTTTAATCTCGCCCAAGCTTTACTTAACGAGGGTGATGAAGTAATTATCCCAGCACCCTATTGGGTCTCTTATCCCGCTATTGTCACACTAGCTGGTGCTAAGCCCATTATTATCCCTTCTACCATAGACCATCGTTTCAAACTGACTGCAAAACAGCTTGAAGAAGCAATCACACCGAAAACTCGCCTACTTATTCTTAACAGCCCAAATAATCCTACTGGAATGGCCTATACAGCTGAAGAATTAAACAGTTTAGCAACCGTATTAAAGAAACATCCTCGCATTATTATCGCCTCAGACGATATCTATGAATATATTCTATGGGGCATGAATTGCTATATTAATATTCTTAATGTCTGTCCTGAACTAAAAGATCGCACCGTGATTGGCAACGGTTTATCAAAAGCCTATGCGATGACAGGTTGGCGCATAGGCTATGCTGCAGCTCCTGAGTCAATCATCAATGGTATGAAAAAAATACAATCACAAAGTACTACTTGCGCTAACTCAATCGCACAAAAAGCATCTGTAACCGCACTCAATGCCAATAATGACTTCTTCAAACCTATGTTAGAAGCCTATAAAAGGCGCCATGATAACGTATACGAGGCACTCAATAAAATTGATGGCATTGAGTGCTTAAAGTCTGATGGAACCTTTTATTTATTCCCCAATATGCAAGCTATCATTGAGCGTTTAGGTTTAAAAAATGATATTGCATTAGCAGAGTTTTTCTTAGAAAAAGCGGGTGTAGCAATGGTGCCTGGAACTGCCTTTGGTGCACCTGGTTATATTCGTCTCTCTTGCGCTACACATGAAACAAACTTAGAAAATGCAATAAGACAGATTCATAATGTATTGAATTAAAAAATCAGTGGGCGGGGTTATAGTGGTCAGAATCAGATGTAGGACCTAACTGATTTGGGTCGCTTGAAAATAAAGTGAAAGATGATGCGGTAGAAAGACCAGTGGTTCCACCAAATCTATCATTTAAATCATTTCTTAGCGGGCTAAATAATAGTCTGAAAAAATCATAAGTGTAAGTATTAAAAGGGGTAGAGGTATGCAGAGAATATGCAAATAATCTAATATTATATTTCGAAATTCATCAACGGACCAAGAACAACCTCTTCGCGTCTTAACACACGCTATTGAGATACCTCCTGAGTATAAACATTGCCAATCTCAATACCAAAGTGTCGCTAGCTCATAATCGATTTCATCTCTTCATAGACAAAATCTTTATCGAGCACAACAACTCACCGGGTCTATAAAACCCTACAAAAATAGCTATTTTTGTAGGGTTTTATCAAGATTTAACCAAAACTCTAAGAATGAATTTCATTGAAAAACTGTTGGACCATGTGGAGGACTAACATTAATTAAAGCACCTGCTCGACACCATATATTTGCACTTGTAAATTTTTTACCAGCTTTAACAGCCGATAAAGTATACAAGTCATCTTCACTTTGTGGATTTAGATTATAAACAAGTACGCCACCATCAAGCGAGGTTTTTGTTAAATTAGGAGTAAATATATTAGTTTTACCTTTAAGAAAGCTGAAGTTAATGATGCCAAAATAATAAGGTTTGTTAGTAAGTAACGCCATAGCCATATTATTTTTGTTTTCAAGTGTAAGTGTTGCATCAGATTCCCCCTGTAGATTGTCAGCCAAAGTTTTATTATAACTAGCAATCGTTGTTACCAACGTACATTTTTTCGGATCTAATGTAACTTGTCTTAGAGTCGAGATAATAAATTTCATAAGTTGATAAGTCAGTGTTCCTGGTACCTGAAAAGTAATTTCATTATGAGGACCTTGAAAACCTATATCCAATACACGATAAGTGGCTGTTTGTACTTCATGAAAACCTTTTTTACTAAGGGTTAATGTTATTTGGCTACCTATGGGCTGACAAAAAGAAAATTGTCCATTTGAATTCGTTTTGTAAACCTTCCCTGTTTCCAAGACTTTAATAGCAGCATTATTTATGCGTGCATCAGTTACAAAATTTTGGGCAAATCCTGTGATTGGTGCTTCACCGCTAGGACAAGTAGTTGAAGCAGCATGTACCGATGTTGAAACTAAAATAGCAACTATTAATGTGTTGAGTTTTATTATCCCTTACCCCTAAAAGTAAAAATACAGTGGTCCAAAAAAATAACCGTTTTAATGAATTTGGGTTAAGTGAGATTTTTACTTGAAAAATCACCTTAGTGTATTTATTGTACTGATTAGCGAAATCAAAGTCTACTAAATTATCCAATTGTAGTTAAGCTATTGCACAAAAATGATTCAATTTATTTTTTATTGATGTTTGGGTTACTTTTTTAATGATCAAACTTATTTTGACTGGATTTTTGGATGAGATCTAGTATCTTTCTCGTTTTGAATAATTGATACTAATGGGCTTTCTGTATTGGAATTGTGCAATACAGAGGGTACATTTTTGATCATTCGCTGCGAGCCATGGCGTACAGCGGAACGTCGCTCATTCCGTGATAATTGATCAGATTCAGTCAAGCGATAGGTTACTGTATTTTTCGCTGACTGAACACATCTCAATAAAATATCAACAAAAGTATCCTTTCTGGCATAGTATTGATGCTGTAGAAAAGCGATTAAACGGACATACATTTTATTTTCATCAGAAAATTGTTTGATCTGTGAGAGCTTCGCTTTTTTTATCCAGGTGGCATAATACTGGCAACACTGAGGGGTAAGTGATAGTTCTTGGATTACAGGTAATAGTGGATTCACTAATTTATCTATTTGATAGAAAATATTAAGACTTGCTTGAATGCCTTTCGGTTGTGTTGATTGACCTATGGATTTATAGCGACTTAATGTACCTGACGTATTATTTTTGGAAACAGTTAATAACTTTTCTAAAGATTTTATTGAGTCATTAGACAATGCAGTCTTTACTTTAGTGAGTAGTGTATTTTCATAATCAACGTAATGCTGGGTAATTAAATCCGATAAGCAATGATAGGAGGGAATTTCAATATGATGAGCTTGTAAAAGGTATAGAACTTCAAAAAATAATTTCTTTGGCTCTAATAGGGGTTCTAATCCCAAACCCTCGAAATTTCCGATTATTCCAAATTCAAGTTGGCTATTATCGCATCTAGGTCAATAGGACTCTTATTACTGCAAAAGGTGTAATGCCCCTGAAAGTAGGTGTGTTGCCAAGCGACTGGTGAAACTTTTTGAAGCTTAGCAATCGCCCTCTGATTGTCTTTTTCCAAATATTTTTCAAGCACTCGTGATAAAATCACCGAGTTGTAGTACACCATAGCATTGGCTATCAATCTACCACATTGGTTACTAACTTCAATAGTAACATCAGTTCTGCCGGCAAGTTTTTTTCCGCCGCCGACCTTCGCAATTGCCGCTCGCAATTGATGGTAAGATTCTATACGATTCTGAGAGCGGTGGACTTTCCGTTGCAATTGATAATCGCGAAGATAGCGTAGTGTATAGATACTGCGTAGAAGCTTATCCAGCTCAAAAATAGCCTTGAATGTTCGATTCTCGGTATGAATACATAATTTTTTAACCAGGTCGCTTTGAGTAATCTCCTTTAGCCCCAGGGTTGCAATAATTCTATCGATGTTTTCCTTTTCATCCTCGATAAGCCGTCGATCAATTTGGCCTACTGGTTTTATCAGCCAGTGCTGGTTCTTATTATAATCCTTCCCGCTATAAAGGTGCTTTAGCTGAGCTTGTAAGTAGGTAAGGCGAATTTCTAGCTTAGCTCCAAAACAATACATAATTGCAAAATTTGCTTTGTTTAGTGCATGCATATCACCTGTAATTACAGTTGGTGTGATATCTACAGTGTTGTTATAGTAAATATCGAAGAGATAATAACTTTCGGGATCATGAGCACCAATTACTCGGCTTTGTAGAGGGATGTGATTCATCAGCCAGGTATAAGCCACGACTCCTTTACCTTTTTTAAAGTATTTTTTGGAATTTCTAGCCTTTATTGTTGGGTAATGTACACTGTATTTCTGCCCGTCTACGCTGCTATATAATTCTATCAAATCCAGAGAATAATAGGGGAAAATTGGCAGATTAGTAATTGCGGTGCTGATAATATCGTTTGAATTGTTTAGAGTATCTAAGCGCAAACATTGATGATAGGTTGTTTCCAAGACTGAATAGGTAATATCGCCCATCTCTGCCATACTGACATTTCCGTGATTCATAGCTTGGCTAATAATAGCAGCCAACAAGCAATCCTCTTCACGATCACTTTTGCCATAGCGAGGTTGAAGTGGCGTTAAAGCAGATAGGAAATTACATTCTCTATTAACAAAGCGTAATACATCAATAATATCCTTAAAAGGCAGCTTGTTATAGAAATCTTGCGTTAATTCCTCTTCGTTATTTACCCTTGGTTTTCGCCAACTTAACAAATCTTTTTCTATGTCATAATGCAGATGCTTTAGCTTGCCTTGTTTTAGCTCACTATTAAAAGATCTCCAGAGTTCATGTAGTGTGGCAAATAGCTCATCAAGCTGCTGTGCAATTGGTTTTTGCACCCAAGAGATACAAAGTTCTTCTAGAGTTACTGCTATTTTTTCTTTTGATATTAATTCATCATTGAAGCTGCGGTGATGGATACTATTTCTAAGGTATATTGCTCCATTGCGAAAATGCTTATATATTTTCTGGTACACCCAATACTCATAACGATCAGCATGAAGAATGACGCTGTTTTTGTCCCCGTTTTTTAGCAAGTAAGTCTCAAGTTTTTTTGGGATTGTGCCTGCTGGGCATTGGTTGGGTAGTTGGTGTTGTAGGTTTTGTTGTGATGCAAATAACTGCCTAAACCATGTTAATGCTACCAACCATTGTAGGACTTACGCGAAAGGATGAATTGAGTGAATTTTACTTATTATTTTTTCACTAATTGTTTAAGATGTCGAAAATAATGAAAGAGATGCCTAAAGAGATGTCACGTAGAAGAAAAGTCAATCGTATTGATTATTGTCAATACTTACTCTCTAGCCAAACCAACTATACATTAACCTATGTAGCCAAATATAAGGAAGGTATTAGTCACGACTCCTATAATCGTTATCTTGCTAGTGAGAAGTTATCCCCAAGAATGCTGTGGGAACATGCAAAACATCAGGTAGTGTGGAGTGAAAATGGCTTTATCGTTTACGATGATACTGTACTAGATAAGAGCTATGCTAAGGCGATTGATTTAGCACGTTATCAATATAGTGGTAATAGCCAAGAGGTTATTAATGGCATAGGTGTGGTCAATGCAATTTATGTCAATCCGGAGACTGAGCAGTTTTGGGTGATTGATTATCGTATTTATGCGCCAGAACAAGACGGTAAGAGCAAGCTTGACCATTTATTTGATATGCAGCGTAATATTCATTATCAAAAGCAATTACCTTACAAAGGTGTTCTTATGGATAGCTGGTATGCCACCCATAAAGTAATGTTAACGATTGATGGGCTGGGTAAACTATTTTATTGTCCTATCAAAGCTAATCGCTTGGTGAGCGAAACTGAGCAAGATTATCATCATATACCTACTTCAAAACTCTCCTGGGATCAAACCTCACTCGCACAGGGAAAGACAGTGCATCTGAATAAATTTCCTAATGATTTTCATGTGCAACTTTACCGCATTACGGCCTCTACCTGCCGAACGGACTTTATTGTCACTAACGATAAATCTCAATTAACCGCTGAGGCTATACAAAATGTGTATAACATCCGATGGTGTGTTGAGGAGTTTCACCGCGAAGCTAAACAATTGACTGGCGTAGCTAAATGTCAGTGCCGCAAGCAACGTATTCAGCGTAATCATATCACTTGTGCCTATTTGGTCTGGCTTAAACTCAAATCTGTCGCTCATCATGCAGCTAAAACCATTTACCAAATAAAAGACAATTTATTAGACCAATATAGGATTAATGAACTCAGGCAACCTCAAGTGAAATTCGATTTCGCGTAAGTCCTACTAGGAAAACCAAAAGGCACCCTACAAAAAAGCAAGTTTGATAAGGATTTGGTCAAAATTAAAGAGCTCCTGGGTTATGGACTTTCGGTGAGGAAGATTGCTAATGTCTTGGGATACAACAGCCACATTGCATTAAATACTTACATCAATAAACGGAACATACGAGGAATGGTTCAAACTGCTAACACCTTTGCATAAATCGGAAATTTCGAGGGTTTGGGATTAGAACCCCTATATCCTCTTGCCTAAATTTACTCATCATAAAAAATCGTTTACATGCTTTAAAATACGCATATTGCAGTAAAAATCTAACTTTATTAGTAGTCGTATGAAGTCGATTGACTTTCTTCAATAAATCATCATTCAGTGCAAAACAAACAGCTCTGGTCTCTGTGCTCAATAGTGGAGGATAATCAAATTCTTGTTGTTCACTTTCTGTTAAAAAAGTTAATCTTGGCACTTTGCTTTGCTTTGTGATTCTGCTGTGGGTGATAATGATAAAGCGTCAGTAGCTGCATGTCGATCAATCTGTGCAACGTGCCTGTAATGCATGGTGGTGCCTACATCACTATGTCCTGCATTCTCCTGTGCAACTTTAAGGGGGGCACCAGACTCCAATAGATAGGTCACATAACTATGGCGCAACCAATGAGCAGAAGCAGAATGTAACTTGGAAGCTTTACGAGGTTCATCCACTTCAAATTTTGCGGCCCCTAAATGAAAAGCCCAATGAATGATTTGATCAATACGCCTGGCACTAATAGACTGTTTTAGGTTCTGCATAGGTACTAAAGGGACTGGCTCTCGAAATTTGGGTTGCGGGGAGGGAAGACCAACACTTAAGCGAAACTGAGCTAAAGCGTCTAATAATTCATGAGGCACAGGAATTTCTCTTAATTTTTTCCCTTTTCCTATGACTCGTAAAAACCAGCGTTCTTCACGTTGAATAAAATGCTTCATACCATGATTGGCCACTTCAGAAATACGTAGCCCTGTATAAAATAACAGTAGAATAATATAACGGGCTCGAATCACTTGAAACTTTTGTTGCTCATTATTAACAGGATAATCAGAGAGTGCCTCCAGTACGGCATGAATTTCATTGAGTTCTAAATATCGGTCTATAATACGTGGCTTAGAGGCATTTCGTTTTTTCCGCCTTCGATCCACCGCTAATGGATTACCAATCAGATAGTGAGTTTGTACGAGATAATTTAAAAAAGAGTCAATGATTTTTAATGCTGTATTAATGGATGAGGGACTTAATCCTTTTACAAAAGGCCGCCAATTTTCATTAATAAAGCCTTCTTTATTTTGGCGGCCAACGTTAGGCCCACACCAGGCTTTTTTAGGTGTGGGATGTTTTAAAAACTCTTGGTATTGTAAAAAATGATCGCGCCGTAAACTTGAAATATTGATTTTGGCGATGTGAATACACCACAGTAATAAACGCTCAATTTCTTTTGCATAAGAGCGTAATGTTTCTGGTGAGTGCCTGTATTCACATAAAAATGAGGAGATCGCTTGTGCATCAATCAAGGTGGAACCGAGTTCCTTGTTGTAATCATCACGAGTAAAGGCAATGAGGCTTTTACCCATGTGTTCTGCGTCATTGTTTAGAATAAAAAGAGGGCTAATCGGTTCTAATTCGGTCACACAATGCCCTCTCCATATATCTACAGTTTATAATAATAATCAGAAATAGTGACTTTGTCTATCCTATACTCTATACTCCATTCTACTCATCATTGCTTATTTCAAGGAAGCTCTATGCCAGTCATTAGCTGCTTTTTAGGCATCATTATCGCTATGTATTATCAAGAACATAACCCACCTCATTTCCATGTGCGTTATAATGAATACAAAGCCTCTGTTTCCATTAAAGATCTTGCTCTACTCGATGGCAAACTGCCCCCTAAAGCACTTGGGCTCGTCATGGAATGGGCGAGCTAGCATCAAGAAGAACTCATGCAAGATTGGACATTAGCAGAACAATTACAAACGTTAAAACCCATTAAACCACTGGAGTAAACATAATGAAAGGTCAACTCGTTGATGTCAAAGTTTTAAAAGATTATAAGGTAAGACTACAGTTTGATGATGGTTGTTCTGGTATCGTTGATATTTCTCAAATTGTTCCTTTTCAAGGTGTTTTTGAGCCATTAAATGATAAAAGCTTTTTCTCAAAAGTGGTTGTTAATCCTGAGATTGGTACAATTTGCTGGGAAAATGGTGCTGACCTCTCCCCTACTTATCTACGACAAAAAATTCAACCGCAAAAGTGACATATTCCGGCGCTTATGTCAGTGCATCCAGTAGTCTTTCTGGATTTTGTTCAAAGCTACTGACTCGAATATAACCAATTTTCTTTCCTGACATCATTTTATCCGTTTAAAGCTGAAAGTGTCAGGCTGAAGTTTAGGAGATTGACAAATAAGTATCAATAAAATACATTAATAACTCTACATTGACATAGTATGACCGTGTAGCCTGACGTCAGAATAGAGTGTACTTCAGATTGACATACAGATAAAAATTATCAGGAAAAATAATATTTAAAAAGTCGCATTTACAATGCACCCAATGATTGATACTGACCATGACATGTAAATTTTGACACCAATGGGGTCGCTACCCCTTTTATCAGAATTCTCACCGTATTGGCGGAACATATTAATCGGTTTGGGATATTTTCGGTTGATATGAATAGAGAGGCTGAGGAAATTCAGTATGATTTAGAGGGTCAATAGGAGATTTGAGCCTTTTTTACCAGGATTCCGGCCGGACCTCATAAACACGGCATGAACAGTATGAATTTTGCCTTGTTTGATTTAGTGAAATTGTTTTTGCTGCTACGCATCCCGAAGCCGCATCGGGAAACGTTATAGGGATTCGGCCAGAAAAAAGATTACTCTGGGATGATTATTCAGCCTCACAAAATAGTGAATGACGCTATAATAGGCCCAGTGTTACGGAAGGCTCGTTTTGCCGCCACTTGTATTCTATTTAAACAATACTTATTCGAATACTTCGTGCATTTTCGCTTGGATTTTTTGCGAATCCCTTCTTTCTTCAGACTTAAATCTATCGGTTAACATGAGCTCTTCAATATCCCGGTAGCTAAGCGCATAGGCAACATAACAACGCACTGCCACCAAAATAAGTGGCTTTTGGAAATGTCGCCACTTGAAATTAATCATGAGGTATCCTGCTAATTCAAATATCGCTGATCGCAAAATAGATCAAACTCACTATAACCCTAAATCAATAAATTTGCGACAGTACCCCTGCCGATTAAAGTAAAGGTTATAGTGTTATATAACCGCAGACAGCTGTTTTAGCGGCAACATATGGAGATGCAAGGTAAATATCAGATTTTGGATTACCCATACGACCTCTAAAATTACGATTAGTTGTTGATAAACATACTTCATTATCACCTAATACACCACCGTGAGCACCATAACATGCTTTACAACCTGGTGATTCAACGACTGCGCCTGCTTTTAATAAATCAACAAGAATATCAGTTTGAGATATTTGTTTATAAATCTTCATTGAAGCAGGTACAATTATTAATCTTACATTAGATGCAACTCTATTATCTTTTATAATTTTATGTACCATTTTTATATCAGTTAATTTTCCACCAGTACATGATCCTACATATACTTGATCAACTTTAATTTTCTTCTGCTTAGTTTCTTCAAGTGAAAAAACATTATCCGGTGAATGTGGATAGGCTACCATTGGCCTAATATCGTTAGCGAAGTAAGATATTGAATTTTTATATTGGTAAGATTGATCTGTTGTCACTTCTAACTCAAACTGATCAATATTTGCATGCTTTTTAAGATAAGATTTAGCTGATTCAGATAATGTCATTATAGCATTCTTTGCTCCTGCTTCTACAGACATATTACATAAAGTTATTCGTTCTTCTGCTGACATATTATCGATAGTATCTCCCATAAATTCAATACTCATATTTGATGCTCCATCCATATGGATATCTTTCAATAAAGTTAAAATAAGATCTTTAGCAGTTACATATGGTTTAAATTGACCAGTAACGCATACCTGAAGAACATCAGGGACTCTGAACCAAAGTTTACCTGTATAAAACACATTTAATAGATCAATAATACCTACGCCAGTACCAAAGGCATTTAATGCTCCGTAAGTAACAGAATGTGAATCTGTCCCTACAATAACTTCACCAGGTTTCACATGGCCATTCTCACACATGACAGTATGACAGACACCATAATTACACCCATATGGATAATAATGAGCAATAGATTGTTCACGAACAAACTTATCCATGGCCATACCAAGATTGCGACTAGCATAGTCCTTAGATGGCACTAAATGATCTTGAAAAAGTGCTATCCGATTGGTATCCCATACTTTAGCATTATTTCCAAACTCTTTATAAAACAGATATGCTAAATCTTTTAACACAGGATCATGTGTGAAACACATATCGACATTAGCAGTAATAATTTGACCACTTTCAACAGTTTTTAATCCAGAAGCTCTCGCTAAAATTTTATGAGTCATACTTTGATATAGTTTGTTCATATTTCTAAACTTCTTTTTGTATAATTGATTAATCCTCCAGCAGAAATAATGGCTTCAATATCACCGAGATTTTGATAGTGATATTCTTGATTTTGTACTATAAAAAACTGTTTCTTTAAATCAATTGATACTGTATGACCAATTATTCCTTGTGTAAACGGATGGTTATAAATGATAGGATAGATCAATCCCATATTGATACAGTTTCTGAAAAATATTCGAGCAAAAGATTTAGCAATAATTACTCTTACACCTGCATAATATAAAGCTTGAGGTGCTGTTTCTCTGCTTGATCCACAACCAAATTCAACACCGGCAAATATGATACCGTATGGTGACCTCTTTAAATTAGGATCAATAAAGGGTGGTATCGAATCATAATCAATAAGTGCAATACTTGCCAAATGATTTGGACCTTGATAAGGTTCAAATCGTCCAGGACTAATCACATCAGTGTTGATGTAGTCACCACAATAAAAAGCTTTAGCTATTATTTTTTTCAAAAATTTCTCCATGTAAAAATTGTTTTAAAATATCTTCTTCAGTTAATAATGAATTTTTATTTTTAGAATTTTTTAACACATTTTTTATATTATCAGAGTTTTTTTCAATACCAAGTTTATCTAGAACATAAGCTGCATTAGCTGTACCACTGTTATGATTTAAGTAAATTTCTTGTCGCCTCCCCACTTTAGTTGCAGGTACGCTTGAAAAAATTAAATCTTCAAAGTCAATACCAATTTTTGCTGCTTTTACAATTGCACTGGCATGAGTTCCAGTAGCAGTTGAAAATACTTGTCGACCAGTAATTGGTGCATTAAATGGGATAGGATGATTAACTATCTTGGATAGTTTTTGACAATATTGTACTACATGTTTCAAACAAAATAATTGATTATATTGCTGATATAAAAATAAAATAATTTGTTCCAAAGGGATATTTCCAGCACGTTCTCCAATACCTATAAATGTACCACTAATAAAATTAATACCAGATTCAATTGCTGCAATAGCATTAGCCATAACTAATCCATTATCATTATGTCCATGCCAACCTAATATTACATCATTTTCTTGATGATCATGAAAAATCTGTTTAACAAAATTAATTAGATTTCTAGTTCCTTTGGGCGTCATTGCGCCAACAGTATCACATAATGTAATTCTTTTAGCTTTTTTACGTAAACATAATGTAATAATTTTTTCTATTGACTCAGGGTCTGCTCGACTAACATCTTCAAGAGATATTGAGAAAGGAGTTTTATGTTTATTTAAGTAATTTACTACATTTTCACATGTATGTAATATCATAGGAAAATCCCATTTTTCAACCAAGCAACGCAACTGACTTATACCAATAAAGAAATCAGCGCAGACATTTCTATTTGATTTTTGATGTAGTTTTATAATGGGATTAACATCAGATTCTTTTGCACGGGCTAAAAAATATACATCTAAAGGAAGCTGTTTATCATCTAAATAAGATAGTATTTTCGAAGCTTCATGAAATTCAACGTTAGATGCAGCAGGAAATCCAAGCATGGCTTGCTGGATACCAATATTAATGGTTTGTTGAATTAATTCTAATTTTTGCTTTAAATTAGGTCTGGTTAAAAAAGTACCTTGTAATCCGTCACGTATAGTATCGTCCTCAATTTGTATATTACTAAAAATTTGATCTTTTTCTATTTGATTCCAATTATAAATAAAATCTTCAGCTTTCATTAATTTCTATGTCCTATTTTAGTTTCAATATATAATTGAGATAATAACCAAAAAAATTGTAGAAAATTGGCCCTACTTTCCCATCAGATATTGGTTGATTATTCACTGAAATAATAGGTGATAATCCTTCTATTGAATTTGTGAACATATTTCATCTGCTGCCCAAATTTCATTCTTATTAATCTTTCTAATTTCACATGAAATGTTATTATTAGTAGCAATTTCTAAAATAATTTTTCTTGTAATTCCATTAATCATACTTTCTTGTATTTCTGATGTTAATATTTTACCTTCTTTTACTAAAAAAATATTGCTTACAGTTCCTTCAATAACCAAATCATTTTTTATATAAATTCCTTCATAAGCATTACTTAAAATTGCTTTATTAATTTGTAACACATTAGGAAGTAAGTTAGTGGTTTTTATAGAAGTATATTTCCAACGAATATCAGGAAAAGTAATAGCATTATACCCTGTAATTTTATCCCGATTCAACAAGCTAATTGGCTGGCCTATCATAAATACAGTTGATTTATTTTTAAATTTCGGGAAAATATGAGATCGCTTTAAACCATTATTACCACGTGTGATTTGACAATAAATATATTGGTGCTCAAATTTATTTTTTTTAATCAGCGTCTCAATGATTTTAGAAATATCTCTATCACTCAATGGTAGTTTGATACATAAGTAATCGAGATTTTTTCTTAAACGCAAAAGATGATCTGAAAGATTACGTGGTGCATTATAATATACAGGAATACTTTCATAAACACTATCTCCAAATAAAAAACCTCGATCAAATGGTGATATTTTTAATTTATTAATTGGGGAAAAATTTCCATTCAAATAACCTAAATTTTTATTCTTCTTTTTTACTATCACAACAGTGAATCCAGTTGGTAGAGTATTTGATCTGTCATTTGTGATGTTGTAACGGTATGACAATTAATATCAGAAATATCTTCTGTCCTAAATTTTTTAAGTGCTTCATTTATCGCTTTTTCAATAAAATTAGCAATATGTGGCATTCTGACAGTATGTTGATAGAATAGTGCTACTGATAGAATTGCAGAAATTGGATTAGCTTTTCTATGGCCACAAATATCTGGTGCTGTTCCACCAATACCTTCATACAATGAAAATCCTTTTTCATTTTGACTAATCGAAGCTAAAACACCAATTGAACCAACAATACCTGCACCTAAATCACTTAAAATATCACCAAATAAATTAGCACAGAGTACTACATCAAATTGTGTTGGGTTTAGTATCATCTGCATTGCCATATTGTCAACATATATGTCATTAAACTGAACCAATGGGAATTTTTTAGATATTTTGTTACACACATATAACCATAAATTAAATACATTTTTTATAGAATTACTTTTATGAACTAATGTAACTTTATTTTTTCGCATTAGTGCCAGCTTAAATGCAATATAAGTTATCCTTTCAATCTCCAGTTCATCATAATACATTTCTTGCGATGCATAGCGGATACACTGCGCATTAACTCCTGTCATTTCTCTACCATAATAGATGCCAGATGTAAGCTCTCTAACAATACAGATATCAATATCATGAAAATTATTAATATTTAATCGACATTTTGATTTTAATGATTTCATAATTTTTATAGGTCTTATATTGGCAAAAAGATCATAATTTTTTCGAATTAATCCAATTGGCTCATCTGAAACTGCACCAAACAGTATAGCAGCATTATCTTTTTCCATCAATTGCTTACAATGCCTGGCTGCTTCAGGAGGAAGATGATATCCATGTTTTTTATAGCACAATTCTCCTATCTCATAATTTGTACAAAGTACTTCGATATTAAATTTATTATTTATTTTTTCAATAACACGCATAGCTTGAGGTATTATTTCTAAACCGATTCCTTCTCCTGGCATTATTAATAATTCATACAATTTTCTTAAAACTCCTTATTATAATATTAAATAGATGATCGTCTTGTTAACCTTTTATTATCTTTATTAAAAATTTCAATTCTATCTAAAGATACACTAGTTAAATTATGTTGCCAAATCGTTGATCTCATATATGGTGATACTCTTGGTTCAATAGTTGGCTCTTCTAAAATTAAATTATTTATGCAAGATTGATAAGTTTCTCGATCATACTTTTCAATCAAATTGAAATGCAAATCCAGATGTTCGTACCAAAAGATAACCATCACGATGACTATAACGCGAAAATTGCCTAATTATTTTTCTTAATTTTAAAGGAAAGATATCAGAAAAATCCTCTGCTGTACAAAGAAATCGTTCTGAATTACTATTGTACGGCCCAATATGCTTAATATCTTTAAAATTCACCTCAATTAAATTTATTTTATTGACTTTAGGCATGATGAAATACCTTTTTATTTAATTTATTTTTAACTAATTTTTTATTAACAATTTGATTTGCAATGGTTAATGGTGATTGTTTTTTTAGTTTAGATTGCTCTAATATACTAGTAACCCATGAATAAATCTTGGATACTTTTTTAAATACTATCTGCTCACAATAATTATTACCTTCACAAGCAATATCCAAAACTCCACCTGCATTACACAAATAATCTGGCAAATAAACAATACCTTTGTCATGTAAGTAATCTGCTAAAGAATCATTAGTTAATGGATTGTTTGCACCACTAACAATATAACGAACCTGTAATTTTGATAACAATGTCTTATTAATAATACCTCCAACTGCGCAAGGACAAAAAAAATCTACCGATTGCTTATTCAATTTTTCTAATGAAATAGAAGTTGCATTAAAATATTTTACTGCTTTACTAACTAAAGTAGGATCTAGGTCATCAACATAAAGCTTACAATTTTCTTTATATAAATATTGACAAAGAGGAAAACCCACTTTACCTAAACCTTGAATAATAATTTTAATACCTTTTAATGAATTTTTTCTTTCGCAACTATATAGTGTCGCTTTGATAGATTGATACAATCCAAATGAAGTAGCAGTAATCTGTTTCCCTTGATAAAGCTCACCTCTTACATAAGGTGTGAATTGTCTTAAATAAGACATATCATTCACCGAGCACCCCATATCATCAGTAGTTATATATTCACCAGAAAGCTTATTTAATACTTTAGCTAATACATTGAAATAAAAAATTTTTTCAACATTATGGTTAGAAAAAAACACAGCCTTCCCACCACCAAATGGTAAAGACATAAGTGCATTTTTATAGGTCATTTTTTGTGCTAATGATAAGGCGTCATCCAATCCTAATGAAAATCGATTATAATAATGAATACGACACCCACCTAATGCAGGCCCAAATGTAGTGTCATGAATGACAATGATACCTTCAATATTATTTTTATTGTCATCAAATAAAATAACTTTTTCAAAATTAGGAATAAATATTTGTCTTATTTTAATTGATGTGTGATCTAAATCTTTGTTCAATATATTACTCCTTGTAAAACATTGAATATAAATCATATTTTATCAAAATTTGAACACCATATTAAAACATATTACAATTTTAAAGTCTATAATTATAGGTCTGTTGAAATCTAGGGTAATAAGGCTTACGCATTGACAATTCCCTGAAGGAATGTTTTTTGACTAATAAATTGGTACTAATGGAATGGTCCCTACCCCCTTTAAACAGGCTTGGTAATGAGCCAGGATGATTGATGTATCCTTCAACAAAAAGTGGAGAAACCATTATGGATATTACTACATTGGGCATAGACCTAGCAAAGAATGTTTTTCAACTACATGGTGTTGATGTGAACGGACAACCTAGCTGCAAGAAAAAAGTGTCACGGGAAAAATTAACTGAATTCATTGCCAATTTACCCCCTTGTCTGATTGGTATAGAAGCCTGCGGAGGATCAAACTTTTGGGCGAGGAAATTTACTGAGTTTGGACACACCATAAAAATTATGGGAGCGCAATTTGTTAAACCCTATGTTAAATCCAATAAAAATGACGCCTTAGATTCAGAAGCTATTTGTGAAGCAGTCAGAAGACCAACAATGCGATTTGTTGCCATGAAAAGTATTGAACAACAAGATATTCAATCTATCCATCGAGTACGTTCACGTATTGTTAAGCAAAGAACAGCCTTAGTTAATCAAATACGTGGTTTGCTAGCAGAATATGGTG
>CBDCAS010000020.1:0-265753 GCA_965214015.1 Coxiellaceae bacterium | reverse complement strand
TTGTCTGTCCATAGACAAAATCGACTCGCAAACGCGACGGCGCTCTTAGGGCCGCGGCCGTCCTCGTCACCGGTTGCTTCGCAACCCCTATGAGACCGGGGCTGCTACGCCCCGTCTCTCAAATGACTGACGCCGCCGTATAGATTTTTGTGTTCGTGCAGGGGCACTCGACAAAAATCCGGCGCCTACCGTGGATTACTCGCCTTGCGCCTGCGGCGCTCCATGGCTCGCAGCGATTGTAGGAACTTTTTTGAAGATTAACCTGAGTTCGATGAAAAGGTGTAAAGTAAGTGATTGAATAAAAGGCTCTTTCATGGTTAAGTTTCGTGCAAAAGCAGCTAATTTCAGTAAATCAAACCTTAAAAGGAAGAGCCGTATGGATAAGTTAGTCGATTTATATTGTGTTGTCGATGATTTTTGTCAATTAGTATTGCCTGAATTAGAGAAAGCTTCTTTGCCTAATTTGAGTAAAAAAAGAACTAGGTCATGCCGACTGACTCCCTCAGAAATCATGACGATTGTCATCCACTTTCATCAAAGTCATTATCGTGATTTTAAAACCTATTATATTAATTATGTAAAACAGCATTTGTATAAAGCCTTCCCTGATTTGGTCAGTTATAATCGCTTCGTTGAACTGATGCCATCCATATTGGTACTCTTGTGTTTATTAATGCATTTCCAAAGCAAAACATTAACAGGAATTTACTTTATTGACTCTACCACATTATCTGTGTGCCATCCTAAACGTTCATCATCAAATCGTGTTTTTAAAGGGCTTGCTAAAAAATAGAAATCAACTATGGGTTGGTTTTTCGGCTTTAAACTGCATTTAGTCATTAATGATAAAGGGGAAATACTGGCTTTCAAAATAACGAAAGCTAATACGGATGACCGTAAACCTGTTGATGAGTTAACACAAGGATTAGAGGGTAAATTGATAGGTGATAAAGGATATATTTCTTCTGAATTATTTAATCAATTATACCTGCGTGGTTTAAAATTCATTACACGCCTACGAAAAAATATGAAAAATAAACTGATGCCAATGATCGACAAATTATTATTACGAAAACGTGTGATTGTTGAAACCGTCATTGATCAATTAAAAAATATTAGTCAGATAGAACACTCTCGTCATCGTAGTCCTGTCAATTGTAGGGTTAACATCCTGGCTGGATTAGTCGCTTATTCTTTACAAACTAAGAAGCCTTCTTTATATTTGAATAACAATTTTTCAATCTTAGCATGAGTTAGGTCGAACTCACGTTAATTAAGCTTCTGTTTATTAATATTTTTCAACCGAGGCAATAAATCAAAGTCCAAACATTCACGCCCTCCCCAGAAGAACCCCCTTTTTTGTAGGGTAAATATTAAACAGCTTCAGCTAGTTTTTTAGTAAGGGTATTAACAACAATCGTGCGAAAACCGGCAAGATCTGTGGATAACTTTTTATCCAGTATCGCCAAATGAACTAAATTGTATCCCAAATGACGAGTGGTCAATCTATTTTTTAGTGAACACATTGAGATTCGATCACAGCGCTTTTATCAACCTATAGGGACTCAAGTGTCTTCAAAGTGGCGTTAAAAGCGTTTTGTAATCGTTGATACAGTGTCTCTAACCTCTCTTTATTTTGAGGGACCTGTTTTGCTTCCTTATGAAACACTTTAAAGGCAGATTCCAGTTGAGGTAGTTTAATATAACAAAGAGCCCCTTCTTGATGATGCAATTGGGTAAGCAGTGCTTTGATATCCTGTTTCTTATAGGTTTTCTCTATAAGCTGCTGTGAGCACCTTAATTCTTTCGCATAGTTCATTAAAACATTACGTACCGTATCGATATTATGATTATGGTGGTTAAGGCACTTTTCCCAATCAATCACAGGGAGGGTGTTACCTGCTTCCTGGGTTTTAACTGGCTCTGCTTCTTGTTCTTGTGGTTGTTCTTGATCCCAAACCCAACGTTGGAGTATTGGGGTTAATATTTCATCATCGACTGGTTTGCCAATCACCTCATTCATACCGGCCTTAAAACAGGCTTTGCGATATTCAGGATTTTTAGCATGACCGGTTAAACCAATAATAGGTCCCTTCCATCCGCTCTCGCGCAGCTCTTGAGTGACTTCGGTTCCTTGCTTATCGGGTAACCCCACGTCCATAAAAATAAGATCGTAGTGTTTTTGAGCCACTTGATCTAAAGCGGATTGACCGGTAGTGGCAATATCGACAGTACAGCCAATCTGTTGTAGATGAAATTGATTCGCCTCTGCAATCAACCAGTGATCTTCTACCAGCAGTACGGTGGCTTTCTTCTTGTGAGAGGCAGGAGCTGGTTCTGCTTTTTGTTCTTTTTCAGGAAAATCAGGTATATGGCTCTCTAAGGATATATTGGACTCTGGTGCCTTCGAATTGTGTTCGAGGTCTGAAGCCCCTGCGACTTTTAAGGGCAGATTGACTGTAAAACAACTTCCCTTACCCAATTCGCTTTCGAGATCAATGGTGCCTTGCATTTGCTCGACATATTTTTTTACGGCATACAAACCTAAGCCAGATCCTTTATAGAGTCCTCTATAAGAAGGTGTTAACAGTGTAAAAGGCTCAAAGATGGTTTCAAACTTATCTTTAGGGATTCCTATACCAGTGTCAGTGACTCGAACTTGTAACGTTATCGGATCTCCTGGCGCAGAAGCAGTGGGTTTCTTATCTTCTACTACATTAATGTGCACAGTGACTGAACCCTGCTTTGTAAACTTCAGAGCATTATTAACGAGGTTTAATAGAGTACGACTGAGTGGATGAGGTAAGCCGGTGAGATAATGAGGTACAGATTCTTCCAGCTCCAGAGAGCAATGAATCTTTTTTTTAAGTGCCATCGATTTGACCAATTGCATAACGCGTTGCACAAGTGCCTTGAGATCAAACGCCTCTAGACTCTCTGGTAATTTTTTACCGAATTCTAGTTGGAGCGTCTCCAGAATGTCGTTGAACAAATCCATTAAGGCCCGACTGGATTCATAGCCTCCTCCTGAAAAGTTTGAAACGATCTTTAATTGTTCAATCAACTCATTGCGAAAAGAGGGCGTATTTGTTATTTCTGCCTGGTCTTTGAGCTGAGGGAGTAGCGTTTTAAGAATATTATGGCTATTTTCCAAAGCCCCTAAAATACCGGACATGGGGGTTCTGAGGTCATGACTCATGTTGGCAATAAATTCGGATTTCGCTTGATTAGCTAGTTCTAATTTACTCAAAGCTTTATTTAAGTTTTCTTGTGTTTGCTTTAATTTTGTAATATCAATTGATGAACCTATAATTCCAATAATCTTACCCTCTCTATTTAAAAGAGGCATTTTATTAGAAATCACTGTTACGATAGTGCCATCACTTAGTTCCACCCTCTCTTCAAAATGTTGTAGTTTTTCTGATGTAATGACTTTTTGATCATTTTTTCGTAGTTGCTTAGCATATTCATCACCCCAAGTTAGTTCATAATCTGTTTTCCCTATTACCTCGTCAATAGAAGCTATTCCTACCATTTTTAACATAGAGAAATTACAGCCTAAATAAACACCGTTAAGATCTTTCCAATAAACACTACTTGGAGTAAGCGTGAGTAAATTATCAAAGTAAACTTCTTTAGAGAAGTTAAAGTCCTGATTATTACTATTGATCACCATATAATACCTTTTCAATCTCAAAATATAACTAAAATAATTTTTGATTGTATTATAGGCACTACATAAGAGTCATCTATTATTTACTACTATAGTTTAGTGGTAGTGGTATGTGCAGTAGCATTGATGATAGCATCATCATTGACAGAGGAGTTAAATAAATTCTTTATGTATTTTGCTAATAATTTTGGCTTATCTTCTGTTTCTATTGTATTAGATTCAACTATACCAGAAGAAGAAGCTAAGACGTTAAAAAATAAAGATTTTTGTGTTTCACTACAAGAGTTAAGAAAACTAATTTTTTCACCATTCAAGCGAATCAACTCATTCATAATGAATTCAATTGCTTCTCCATATGTTTCCTCATGATTATTCACTACCTTTTTGAAAGAGAATTTTTTCCACTTAAAAAGATTTTTTTGTGTAACAGTGTTTTCATACGCACCGGAAAGTGCTTTAGTCATATTCCCTGGATAAAGTATATGTTGACAATGATCTGCTTTATATATTGGCCATACATTCATCATAATCGCACATTCTTCAATTAAATAAGCACGACAACATGATTTTAACAAATCGTTAGATATATTTCCTTCTAACCCAAGCTCTTTATGTCTGTTTGTAAATCGGGATGAGAATGTCTCCACAGAGGTTTGCATATCTTTCTGAAAATCAGAGCTTGTACATAATAAGTCTTTAATTTTTGAAACAGCAGATTTATATGTTGTACATTTTAACCATTCATCCCATCTAACTATCTTATAAGAGATTTTTAATTTTTCTAATATTGGCTTGTTTCTTTCTACCCAATTGTCTCCTGCAATTCTTGACTTAGAAAATGCTTGTTCTTCATTCACCTTTCCACTTATCATATAGTTATGTCGTTGTAGGGTATCACAAACTGCGATTGTACAATTATTTAATTTCTCATGTATTTTATTAATTGTGTCTATTAAAGCAGAAAATCTTTTTCCTTCATGGTTTGGCCCACCAACACTAATACCAATAATAAGGCTATTAGTTTTGTTTTCTGAAATTGCAAGGTTATTGAGTCCAACAATCTTCAAACTATGTGCTGTATCGGAACTAGTATAAGGCATATTAACTTCTCCAATTATGTATGGTTAATCGTTAATTCAGGCGCAATATAATCATCCTAATACCATGGGTCAATACTATAATGAAAGTTTTTTAGATATTTAACTAGATCTACGCTCTTCGCATTTCTTCTTGGAGTTATTAAAAAACAATTATGCTCAACTAATTAACTTTTTAGTTTAGAAAAACTAAGCACTATGTTGACTCATTACATTATGTTTCTTGTGAATATATTCACTCAGCAATATACTATATTCGGGACTGTTGCAAGAACATATTGGGTGCTAGTATGACTGGCTTATTTCCACTGCGAGTACCCTTACATGGCTTTAAAAAAATACAAAGACTCAAACAGACCTTTCAAATGGAAGCATTTTCAAGGAGAAATCATTCTCTGGCTAGTTAGCTGGTACTGTCGTTATGCTCTCTCTTATGGAGATTTAAAAGAAATGGCAACTGAACGGAACCTATCTGTTGAACGCTCGACAATATGCCGTTGGGTTCATGAGTATGGGCCTGAAATTAATAAACGAATGAAACCCTATTTAAAACGTACCAACGATTCTTGGAGAGTTGATGAAACCTACGTAAAAATAAAAGGTAAATGGCACTACCTATATCGTGCTATTGACAAGTATGGGCATACTTTGGATTGGATGCTGAGTCGTTATCGTAATCAACAAGCAGCAAAACGATTTTTCAAAAAGGTGTTAAGTAATGATCATGTTAGCGTACCCCGAGTGATTAATGTTGACAAAAATGCAGCTTTTCCACCCGCCATGAATGATTTAAACATTGAAAATGACTTGCTAGAAAATACAACACTTAGGCAAATAAAGTACTTAAATAATAGTATTGAAAACGATCATAAATCAACAAAACGTAAAGCACGTTATCGGCAATGGTATCAGTCTTTTGATACCGCCTCTAAAACCATTGATGGAATGGAAGCCATGAGGTCTTTACAAAAAGGCCAGGTGAAATACAGGCTCAAAGGTAACCTACTTGATCAACATAGTTTCCTAGCTCAATTGTTCAATTTAGCAGCGTAATTACTATTAATAAATAGACATTTCTTAATCTTCAAAAAAGTTCCTACAATGAACTCTTTTATATCTATCTTTGCAACAGTCCCACCTTGTCTCCTCATAAAACTCATTTAGTTAAACTTTTCTAAAATACCATCTAACTCTTCTAAGCTGTAATAGTGAACAATCAGCTTTCCTTTCCCTTTGGAACTATGGCGAATTATCACTTGGGCTCCCAATTTTTCTGACAGTCTATTTTGTAAGCTTCTAATATCAGGATCGATAGTAGTTGTCGATGTATCACTATTTGACAAACCCTGTAATCGTCGAACCCATGACTCTGTCTGACGCACCGATAAAGCATGTGAGAGGACATGGTGCGCGGCTTCACTTTGCTGCTCAGAGTGTAAGGCTAACAGTGCCCTTGCATGTCCCATTTCTAAACGGTTTTGCTCAACTAACAAACGGACATCGGGATTGAGCTTTAATAAACGTAGCAAATTAGTCACTAAGGTCCGAGATTTTCCAACTGCCTCTGCCACTTCTTGATGCGTTAAATGAAACTCCACAATTAATCGTTGTAAGGCACTCGCTTCTTCAATCGCATTTAAATCACGACGCTGAATATTCTCTATCAAAGCCATTGCGACTACTGCTTTATCAGGTACCTCTCGAATAATAGCCGGCACTGATGACAACTCAGCAAGTTGCGCAGCACGCCAACGGCGCTCTCCTGCAATAATTTCATAACCATCGTCTCTACGACGTAAAATAATAGGCTGTATAAGCCCTTGAGAACGAATCGATTGTGCCAACTCTTCCAAGGCTTCTTGATCAAAATTTCTCCTAGGTTGATAACTCCCTGGATGAATCTTATCAATGGGAATAATATCTAGATTGAGTGAGCTCTCTTTTTCAGACGACTGTAATGAGCTAGGTGTTATTGCCAGGGTATTTGTACTTTGCATATCACTTAGCAATGCATTCAAACCTAAATCACTGAGCCCACGACCTAAGCTTCTTTTCTTTTGACTCATACTGTTGCTTCCTTATGAAGACTGACTTCTTGCCAACGCAACAATTCATCTGCCAACGCTAAATAGGCTAACGCCCCCTGGGATGTTTTATCATAACTCATAATCGGTGCCCCATAGCTTGGCGCCTCTGCAACCCGCACATTCCTTGGAATCACTGTTTTATACACTTGATCACCAAAATGGGATTGTAGCTGTTCTGATACCTCCATTGTTAAACGGTTGCGACCATCATACATCGTGCGCAATATTCCCTCGATTTTTAAATGAGAGTTTGCTGTGAGTCGAATACGATCTACGTTACTTAATAAGCTGGTTAAGCCTTCTAATGC
Organism: Coxiellaceae bacterium; assembly: GCA_965214015.1. Taxonomy (GTDB): domain Bacteria; phylum Pseudomonadota; class Gammaproteobacteria; order Coxiellales; family Coxiellaceae; genus CBDCAS01. The sequence goes on along the minus strand of CBDCAS010000020.1, from coordinate 258,588 downwards.
ATAATATTCACATTGAATGGGGATGAGCAAACTATGGGCAGCGACCAACGCATTAATAGTTAACATATTTAACGAAGGTGGACAGTCGATTAGAATAAAATCATAGTGTTGATGGCTATCAACCAATGCCGAATGTAATACTTTCTCACGCCTCTCCAATGATAATAACCGCACCTCGGCAACAGTTAAGTTACCATTGGAAGGAAGAAGATCATATCCCCACTGTGTTCTAATAGTAGCCTCTTGGACGCTGATCTCATTGAGTAACACTTCATTGATAGAATGCGCTAGAGTAGTTTTATCAACACCACTACCTCCTGTTGCGTTACCTTGTGGGTCTAAGTCAATCAGTAACACGCTACGCTTAGCTATAGATAAACCTGCAGAAAGATTCACTGTTGTCGTTGTCTTACCAACGCCTCCTTTTTGATTGGCAACAGCAATTACTTTAACCACCAGCAACCCCTTCAATGATAATTAAATGCCGTTTAGCATTGAGTCCAGGTACTGCTAAAACCTGTACTAAAAAAGGACGATCAAAAGTCTCTAACTCCTTAGCAGGATAGGCTCCTTTCATTGCAAAAATTTTGCCTCCTTTACAACATAAGTGTTGTGTTTTTAACACAATCTCTGAAATTGACGCTACTGCTCGAGAAATAATAGCATCAAAACAAAACTCTGTCTTAAAATTCTCCGCTCGAGATTGCACAACATTCACATTGTTAATAGACAACTCTGCAATAGCCTGCAATAAAAAGCGTGTTTTTTTACCGTTACTATCTAATAAGGTAAATTGCTTATTAGGATAATAAAGTGCTAGAGGAATACCAGGGAATCCAGCGCCAGTACCTACATCCAAGATACGTTTTGTTTGAAGATAAGGCACTAAAGATAAGCTATCTAGCAAATGATGCTTCACCATTGTATTAAAATCATCAATAGCTGTTAAGTTATAACTATGATTCCATTTTTTTAAAATTCTCAAAAAATCGAGTGCTTTTTCTTGTAATGCCCTGGGCATTGAGAGCCCCATTGCTCTTAGCTGACTTTCAAGTGATGACATTTTTTTAAATACACTAATAGTAAAGATAAGGCAGCTGGTGTCATACCCGGAATACGGGATGCCTGACCCATAGTAGTAGGCCGAATATGAGATAATTTTTGTCTTATTTCATTGGATAATCCTTTAATTTGACTATAATCAAATGTACTAGGAATCATGACAGATTGGTGTTGTTTCTGTCGGTTAATGTCAACTTGTTGACGTGATAAATAACCAGCGTATTGTGCTTGAATATCAATTTGCTCAATCACAGCCTCATCCAATACCGAAGTGCCAACAGTCTCTATCTGCATAAGTGCCTTATAATTGACCTCAGGCCTTTTCAACAACTCCATGGCATGATATCGACGCTCTAATTTCAATTTAAAATGCTTATAAAACTGTTGGGAAGCCCTACTATCAGGACTCAACCAACAGCTTTTTAAGCGTTGCTGTTCTGTTTCAATACATTCACGTTTCTCACAGAATGCTTGCCAACGTACCTCATCTACGCAACCGAGACGATAGCCAGCTTCAGTTAATCGTAAATCCGCATTATCTTGGCGTAACGATAAACGATACTCCGCTCGGCTAGTGAACATTCGATAAGGTTCTTGCGTCCCTAAAGTAATTAAATCATCAATCAATACTCCAATGTACGCTTCATCACGACGTGGCACCCAAGCTTCTCGACCCTTTAGGGCTAGTGCTGCATTAATACCTGCTACCAAACCTTGTGCCCCGGCTTCCTCATAGCCTGTTGTTCCATTAATCTGTCCCGCAAAAAATAAGCCTTTAACGGCTTTAGTCTCTAGACTGGCTTCTAAATCACGAGGATCAAAAAAACCATATTCAATAGCATAACCTGGGCGAGTAATATGACTATTCTCTAATCCTTTAATACTATGTATAAAATCTTGTTGTACCTCATAAGATAAGCTGGTAGACACTCCACTAGGATAAACCTCATAAGTGTTGAGTCCTTCTGGTTCAATAAAAATTTGATGGGCCTGCCGATCTGAAAAACGCACCACTTTATCTTCAATTGAAGGACAATATCTGGGACCCACCGAATTAATACCCCCCGAATACATAGGAGAGGTCGTTAATCCTTTATTGATAATCTCATGTGTTAGTGGATTAGTATAAGCAATGTGACAGGGTATTTGCCGAGGATGCTGATCAACAGAACCCAAATACGACATTACTGGACAAGGCGTATCACCCAGCTGCTCTGATAACTGACTGTAATCAATAGTACGACCGTCAATACGTGGCGGCGTTCCTGTCTTTAAAGACCCAATACGAAACGGTAAATCAGCCAAACGCTCAGCAAGTCTTAGAGAAGGTGGGTCACCTGCACGACCCGCTCTATAATTCATAGGGCCTATGTGAATTTTTCCGTTAAGAAAGGTTCCTACTGTCAATACTACTGCTTTTGCTACAAACTGAATGCCTGATTGAGTCACAACACCCGCTACCCGACTACCTTCCATAATAAGATCATCAACCGCCTGTTGAAATACTCTTAAATTTTCTTGGCTTTCAATACAGTTTCGAATCGCTGATTTATATAAAACACGATCTGCTTGTGCTCGTGTAGCCCGAACAGCAGGGCCTTTGCGCTTATTTAAAACACGAAATTGTATGCCGGAATGATCGGCAGCATGTGCCATAACACCTCCCATCGCATCAATCTCTTTTACTAAATGACTTTTACCAATACCACCAATAGAAGGGTTACAAGACATTTGACCAATAGTTTCAATATTATGAGTCAACAGCAAAGTACAGGCTCCCATACGCGCTGCTGCCAATGCAGCCTCTGTCCCAGCATGGCCACCACCGACAACAATAACGTCAAATACTAATTTTGTCATGATTTCTCGTTCCAATGTCTATACCACAAATCAACCTGTGTGCGCCCTTTCGAGTATTTTTTCACGATTCGATCTATAGCAGTAGGAAGTTGACCAATCACATAAATACCATTGCATTGATCTTTAGCAAAACAATGATAGACAGGGATCTTTTTTTTCTGCTTAATACCCGGGGCAACTTGCAAAGGTTGTTGAGGAAAACGTAACAAGTTGAGATAGATCGCTACTTTTTCTACAGGGGCAGATTCTAGGGTCTGTATATCGGCTGTTAACGGAGCACTGCTAACTTTGCTCAGAATATCTGCTGCTTCTCTCTGGTAATCTGGCTCTAAATAATTATAACGATAGTAGGAATAGCCAACTAATACACATTTCACTAATAAAACCAACAGTAAAGAAAAAGCAAGCATTTGAGAACTCTTAATATTCAGATTCCAAATAACATAGGCCATACAAATGGCCATAAAAGGGAAAACGGGCATGTAATAACGTGCTTCAGGCCAACGAGGTGCAAACCAACACACTGCAAAATTGAGAAAAGCAATCCAAAAAGCAATTTTTGCAAAACTGCAGTAATCAATCTTTAACTGATATTTTACTTGTTTAAAATAATAGAAAAGAATAATAAGGCTAATAGGTGCAAGCCGTATTAACAACAATCCTGGTTGCACAATCACAACTTGATAAAGATATTGGCTCAAAGTGGGCGCAAACGCAGTATTGATAACTTCAGACCACATCGCTGGTAAATAACGCGGATCGGCATAAAGATTCCATATAAAAGGAAAAGATAAAGCAATTATGTAAATAACTATTGAAACAGGTTGAACAATAAATTGACGGTTTTTATGAAAAATTAACAATACAAAACCGGACAAACCATAAAACCAATAAGGCGATAATGCTTTTACTAAAAAACCAGCACTCAAAAAAACACTACTTAGTATTAAAAAATAGCGACGTTGCTCTTCAACACTTAGCCATAAAAAAGCAATAGAAAAAAAAACGCACAAGGCTAATAGTGGATCAGAGTAGGCTAACCAACCGCGAAACAAAAGTAGATCACCAGTCAAGTACACTGCTGAACAAGTAAGAGCAAAATATGTGCTTTTTACTAAACGATGCATAAACCAATACACACCCAGTGCCACTAAAGTGGTTGATAGAGCACTCACTAAACGTGAGGCAATCAATACATGCGACCAACCTATCGCTTTTGCAATTAGAATAATACACCAGTTCAATAAAGGCGGCCGACCATAGAAAACACCATATAAGGTATTTACCCAATAATTATGGTGAAACCACATTTCATAAGAACTTATGGTATAGACCGCTTCTTCTCCAACATAAGGAAGCCATAATGTAGAAAATAAACTTATGAGCGCCAAAATAATGTAGAATTTGAGTAACTGTGGTTTTATTGAAATCATTTGCCAATACAAAATGTAGAAAAAATTTCACCTAATAAATCATCTGTTGTAAATTGCCCTGTGATCTCAGATAAAGCGTTTTGCGCACCCCGCAATTCTTCTGCCAATAGCTCCAATGCCTGCTGTTGTTGAATCTGAACTAAGCCTTGTTGAATCAATAAACAACAGCGTTCTAGGGCATCAAGATGACGACGACGCGCCATAAAGCTGCCTTCATTGTCTTCAAATTCACAAAACTTCTTTAAATAGTGACGTAATAAATCTAAACCTTCTCCTGTTTTCACAGAGAGATAGAGAGTCGTTTCATTTTTATTCTCATAAACACGTGGCTTTTGAGCCAACAAATCAATTTTATTCCTAACAATTAACATAGGTCTATGCGAGCTAAAAATAAGCTTTCTTTCTTCTAACTCATTGGAAATATCTTCTACCCACAACACCAAATCGGCTTGATGGATAGCCTCCTGTGCTCGACGAACCCCTTCTTGCTCTACGATATCGGAAGTATCATGAATACCTGCTGTATCAATAATATGAATTGGTAAACCATCAATTTGAATCGATTCCTCTACCCTATCACGTGTGGTGCCTGGAATATCAGTCACAATCGCACTATCACGTTCTGTTAAGACATTTAACAAGCTTGACTTACCCACATTTGGCTTTCCAGCGATAACCACCTTTAAACCTTCTTGTAATAAAACGCCTTGTTTGGCTGAACTTTTAATAGCTTTAAGCTGCTCCAACAAATGCTCAAGATCAGAAATAATAGTACTTTCTTCTATAAAATTGATTTCTTCTTCTGAAAAATCAATGGCAGCCTCCACTAGAACTCGTAATCGAGTCAGTTGTTCTAATAAAACTGAAATTTTTTTAGAAAAGACGCCTTGCAAAGACTGCATAGCTGAGCGGAGTGCTTTTTCCGAACCTGCATTAATTAAATCAGCAACTGCTTCTGCTTGAGATAAATCTAATTTACCATTCAAAAATGCTCTTTGGGAAAATTCACCTGGTCGCGCTAAACGTGCACCCCGTTGAATTACTGCTTTTAGTAATTGATCCATAACAAGAGGCCCCCCATGACCTTGCAGCTCGAGAATATCTTCACCTGTAAACGAGTGGGGTGCTTTAAAAAATAAGGCAATACCTTGATCAAGAACATCACCCTTAGCATTTTTAAATCTAGAAAATACAGCAGTGCGTGGCTGTGGACATTGGCCTAGCAGGGCTTGTGCGATAAATGAAGATTTAGAGCCAGAAATTCTAACGATGCCCACCCCGCCTCGACCAAGAGGTGTTGCAATAGCGGCTATAGTCGCTCCCATAGCTTAGCTTTTTTTCTGTTTATTATTCTGGCTCTTTTGTTTTGGGTCGAACGTTTTCATAACATACCACTGCTGTAATATCGACAAGATATTGTTAGTCAGCCAGTAGAGAACCAAACCTGACGGAAAGGACCAAAAGACAAAAAGAAAGACAACGGGCAAAAACATCATCATCTTTGCTTGAGTTGGATCTGGCGGTGGTGGGCTTAGTTTTTGCTGAAAAAACATACTTGCTGACATCAAGATAGGCAACACATGATAAGGATCCTGAGTGGATAGATCCTGAATCCAAAATACAAAAGGTGCCTGCCTTAACTGAACACTCTCAATTAAAACATAATACAAAGCGATAAATACTGGAATTTGTATGAGCATCGGCAAACATCCTCCAGCCGGACTCACCTTTTCACGCTTATAAAACTCCATAGTCGCTTTGCCTAATGCTTGTTTATCGCCCTGATAACGTTCACGTAACGCTTGGAGACGAGGGGCGATCTCACGCATTTTTGCCATCGATTGATAACTCTTTGCGGACAGCGGATAAAAAATCAGTTTAATCAGTAAAGTAATTAAAACAATGGACCAGCCCCAATTACCCACTATCTGGTTAATAAAGGACATTACATAAAAAATAGGTTTCGATAAGAACCAAAGCCACCCATAATCAATCGTTAGATCAAGCCCATGAGCCACTGCTTTGAGCTGATCTTCTAGCTCAGGGCCTACATATAAAGTGGACGAACTGCTTGCTGATTTTCCAGGAAGTAAGGAAACTTCTGAACCTACATAACCTAAAATAAATACGTTTCCATGACCTTTTTCACCATTACCAAACATTCGACTGTAATAGTGATTTTCAATATTGACCTCTGGAACCCATGCAGTCAAAAAATAAGGCTGTTGCATAGCAAGCCAGCCTCCTTCTATATTTTGGCTAATATTTTGCTCACTCATACTTTTAAATGAAAATTTCTGATAAGGACTATCGTGACTGGATAAGGCAGCACCGTTATAAGAGCGACTATACAAATGCGAAGGAGTGGTATTTTTTCGTGTTATTTGGCTAAAAAAGCTTCCTTGCCACTTCTGACCTCCTTTATTAATCACGGTGATTCGCTGATTAATGGCATAACTTCCTCGATTTAACGTGAAAGTTTTAGTCACTAACAAGCCTGATTTTGTCTTTGCTTCTAAGTGGACTACTAATTTGTTTTGATCTGGTTTAAAAGAATAATTTTTTTGCGCCGCCGTATAAATAAGCTTATTTTGATCAATCGCTGTAATACCGGATTGAGCTACATAAAGCTGCGAAGGTTCATTGGATAAAATTCGAATAGGGGTATTTCTCTGTTTAATAGACACAGGATAGACAGGCAGCTTAACCTCAACAATATTACCTCCTGCACTGCTAATTTTAAGCTGCAGTACATCAGTATTAATAGAAATAGCATTAACCTCTGTCGTCGATACCTGGTTTAACGACATTTTTGGCGATGCTAAAGCGGTGTTTTTTTTACTAGATTGGCTCTGGAAGCTTGGTGGTTTAAAACTGTCTAAGGTGGAAGAGTGCTGCTGAACAGAGACATCACTACGTACCTTTTTAACATTGCCGGGTGGATAATCTTTCTGCCATGTGATCCAAATCAGCATACCTAACAGGGCTGTAGCAAAATAAATTAGAATTTTCTTAATGTCCATACGTTCTTATTCTCTCTTTAAGGAACAGGATCATAACCACCCGAATAAAAAGGATGACAGCGTAACAGACGGCGAAGGGTAAAGTACAGCCCCCGTACTAGCCCATGTTTTTGCAATACTTCTTTGGCATAATCAGAACAAGTAGGATAATATCGACAGCACTTTTTTGTCCAAGCACTTACAAAAACTTGGTAAACGCGAATAAAAAAAATAAGAGCGGTTAAAATTAAGGCCTCAATTTTACAAATAACTGTTCTAAACATCGCTTAAGTTCTTCTTTTTTCGCCATACTGGCTTTTTTTCGAGCTACCAACACAACATCAACCGCTCCTAATTGGGCTTGCTGTAAACGAAATACTTCTCGAACTATCCTTTTTACCCGACTTCGTTGAACCGCATGAAACACACTTCGCTTGCTTACAATGACACCCATACGAGAATGTTTCAATTTGTTAGAGTGATAGTACATTATATAGTAAGGACTATATAAACGCCTCTCTCTACGAAAAACACATTGAAAATCAACCCGTTTCCGAATACGTTGATTTAGAGTAAAAGAGAAACTTCTAGGCACTTAAGCGCTTACGACCCCTAGCACGACGTCGCTTTATCACCAGTCGTCCTCCGCGTGTTTTCATTCTGGCTCGAAATCCATGCGTACGTTTTCGCTTAATCTTACTGGGTTGATACGTTCTTTTCATCGCTCATACTCATATTAATTATGCTATTTAGGATAGGAATAGTAGGTTAGCTTCTAGCAACTGTCAAATCAGATGCCAATATCCTCTTACATAGCCTAATTGCAACATTCCTTTTCCAACCCCTAAATTGCAATAAAAAACTAACTTTAAAGCATCAATAGCTTCACACTAAAACAAATTAAACTTGAATTATCTTAAAAAAGATCATTTATATCTGTTGTAAAACCTTGGCGCTTATCCATTCCATATGATCAGACTCTCACGAGCTTTTTTGTTTATTATGACCTATCATTTGGCACCTGGAAGTACTAATAAACCATAGTGTTTATCATATTCTCTTTGTTGCTTATTAGAATGATGTCGATTTTTAATCAATAATTTTCTTTCGGAAAAAAATTGCAGATCCTGAAACTGGACTCCTAACGAATCATCTAATATTCCTGGACTAAAAGACAGTGTTTTATACAATTGGATTAAATAGCAGGGAGCCAAAACAACATTTTTACTCTCAGCAATTAATGCTTTAAACTGATGGTCATTTTTCCCTTCGTAACAGCTACCATACTCATCAAATAGCTTGTCTTCAATTTCACACTGAAGCGTATGATTTAATAAAAAACCTAAGCCTTCATACTCAATACGTTTTAAACAATCAATACGTTGTAAATATTCATAAGCATTCTTTGGTACCCTAAATGATTGAATATGACGCATCATCACTTCTTGAGTGAGACAAGGTAGTTTTCCAGACGCTGCAGACTTGTTAATCACTTGGATAGAAACTTCTGGAACGATACCTACAACTGCCTCCATTATAGTGCCATCCTATTGAGTCGATCGGTAACCAGCATGTTGAAACCATCCAAGCAATTTGTTTTCAGTAATTTTTTCTAATGCATACTTAAGTGCCTTTTGAAACGACGCCAAAGTTCTAGCTTCTATTTCTTGTAAAATATTCTTAACAAAAGACCAAGCCATTTCAATGGGATTAAAATCAGGTGAGTACGGGGGCAAGAAATCGATACTCGCACCTGTAGCATGTATTGCATCCTGTACACGCTGAGTCTTATGAAAGCCGACATTATCAAGTAAAACAATATGATGCGGCTGTAATATTGGGCATAAATCGTGAGCAATGAAATGATAAAAGATATCGCCATCAGTTGCCCATGGTCCATACAATGAAGCTTCAACGCGTGCTGTTGATATTGCACCAATGACCGAAAGTTTCATACCACGATTAAATGGCTTCGGCATATGCACGCGTTGTCCGATTGGCGCACGTGCATAATTGAGCACCATATTCAGGTAAGCCCCCATTTCATCAATAAAAATCAGGCGTTCTGGGTCAACGTCCTTATATTTTTTTATGTGCGCCTGTCTTTTTTTTCGACGTCCGGACGTAACTGCTCCTGTGCAAAAAGACTTTTCTTTTTTCGCGTTATCGCTAATGTTTTTAAAGCGCGAGACATCATCGATTGACTCACCGTTTTTTTGTAATAGTGCTTATATTTTTTACACAGATGCTTAACTCGAATATCAGGTTTATCCGTTACCCAACTCTCAATTTTTTGCAGGTGATTTCCTGATATGACAGGCTTTCTACCACGTTGATAAGGTTTGGGGGCTAAATCATTTTGTTCATCACGACGCAAATAAATACGTAACGTCGCTATGCCAATTTTGAATAGTTCAGCTGTTTCAAGTTGCGTACTCCCACCTTTTCGATAATGGGAAACGGCTCGTTGCCGTAGTTCTAGTGGATAAGCTGCTGGCATTTTTTGATCCTAAAGAGCGACATTATACTCATCTTGAACGCTAAACTCTATAGGATGGCGCTATAACTTGTTAAAGGCACCACTAGCGCACATAGGAGCATCTTCTTTTAAATCATCTCTGTGTGCTTTGTCTTGATTATATTCTCGCCTAATATCATAAAGCGAAAAGACTAACCGCTTTATAGCATCGGATCGTTCCTGCGAGTTATTTTTTGTGTTTTCGCACAGTACACAACATATCAAGGAGAATAATTGATCAATGGAAAGCTTTGAATCAGGGTCTTGATATTCTTGGTAAGAATCTAGATTATTTAATGCTCGAAGTGCTGCCTTCTTTTGAAAATCACTCTCATCCAGACGACACGCCTGAATTTCTTTCACTATTATAGCTCTACTTTCATTAATTATATCTTGATTCTCACCATAGTATTTCTGTAGGGTCTTAGCTGACTGAGAAACACTATTATGTACACTTCTTGTATGTGTTGTCTGACTCGGAGTATTTCTTTCTATGTTATAAAAATTATTTAACATTGTATATTCTTGATTATGCTCAATCAGGTGATTAAACTGTATATAAAAAGTACTATTTTCGTCATATTCTTTAAAAGTATCAATAAGAGCTCGAAAAAGGCTAATATGTAAGTTCAATTCGAAGGGTAAATTAGCAATATATTCTGAAACTTCTGCAGATTCAAAAATATTAGAATACTTAATCAAGCATTGAATATCATCAACAGAGATAGTAGTAACAGTTTTTTTGCATAATTGTGTTAGCAGAAGCATAAAATTACGTTTAAATTGATCGGACAGTAAGAAAATAGGATCTAGTATCTTAAATTCCAAAATATCTAAGTTATACAAAACAAACACTATGGAAATATTAAGAGTGAGAAAATTTTGATCATTCTGATAGAAAATCCCTTGATGCTCTGGCTGCACTAAAAAATCAAACTCCTTTTGCGTTAAAAGGCCTTTTTCTAATAGTGTATAAGCAGCCCTCATAATTTCATTAATATTCTTATTGGGAAGTTTTTTAAGCAAAGAAAAATTATCAGGTGTTAATAATTTAGCTTTATATAGAATAAGTAAAAAATTAGTGAAGGGTTCGTTTTTTAGAGTAAAGTCAAGTTGCTTAACATAGTTAATCTCCTGGTCAGAAAAACCCTTTAAACGCATTTCCTTAATAAGTGCATTCTCGGAAAAAAAACGATTAAAATAATACCCTATAAAAAATATAGCAAGGTGGAGCAGTATTTTTTTATTCATTGTAAGTTGTCTCTTTTATTATTTTTTGATGTTCCACACTAACCATAGTGTCTATAGTATTAATCTTATATTTTAGTGAGATAAAAACTTATATTTACCACAAGTTTCAATAATTAAACAATTAAAAAAGATAAATGATACTTTAGCCCATGTTGTATTTTTATTATGTCTTTAATCAAACATTAGTAATTGAGCAGAATATCCATCTTTTCTCTTAATTTAATAGGGAAAGTAAAGTCAAAAATATTGGAACATTTTTGAACAGTAAATTTTTCTAGAAACTTCTCTATTATAAATAAAATATTATTTATAAAGATTGTTTTTGTTATAGTTAATGAGGCTTTTTTCTGTGGATAACCATTTTTTTACTTTTTTTATCAATCGATTATAATTTATTTTAATGGTTGATAGCCTGAAGTATTGCTTTTAGTTTAGTCTGACTACTTTGGGATAAAAAAAACTAAAGTTATTGAAGTAAGATTTTCAACCTAGTTTTCAAAGATCTGTTCGCAACCTATTCTAAGTTAACTCACTGAGTTATCCACAGTTCAAAATGGCAAATAGCGCTCTTTAAAAGCTAAAAACTCACTTAGAGTGCTTTTAAATGAAGGCCAGTAGAAGCTGATTGGTATTATTTTTTTGAGAGAAGTGCGTAGTAGAATCCGTCCGGACCTTGATTTCTGGGCAATAACTGAACACCATAGCGTTTTTTGATGGCCATGGGAAGCGTAATTTTCTCCACTTTTGCATTTTTATGCTGTGTTAGAAAGCTTGAAATCACTTTCTCATTCTCTTCTGAGAGAATAGAGCATGTAGAATAGAGTAACTTGCCGTTTTTTTTAAGCAGTTTCCATAGAGTTGTTAGAAGCTGTTTTTGTACCTGGGTGATGGCATGAATATCTTCACTTTTTCTAAGTAATTTAATATCAGGATGGCGACGGATAACGCCAGTGGATGAACAGGGAGTATCGAGTAGAATTCGGTCAAAAGGAATACCATCCCACCATTGTTGAGTGTGGGTGGCATCAGAGAGGATAGGTTGGATACATTGTGAGTCTAAACCTAGTCGAACTATATTTTCTTTGATCATTTGAAAACGCTGGGGATCTTTGTCAATAATGACAAGCTTAGCGAGCTTTGGTTCTGACTCTAGGATATGGCTAGTTTTGCTCCCTGGTGCCGCACAAGCATCTAGAACACGAACCCCTTTTTTTAGGTTAAGAAAAGGAATAGCAAACTGTCCGGAGAGGTCTTGTATACTGGTATAGCCTTCATTAAAATGAGGGATCTGATGCGTTGGAATAGGAGGGGCTAGCTGAATTCCTGTGTTTAGGTCATTTGCTGCAAATGCAGTAATACTATTTTGGTCTAGGATATTGAGGTAATGACTTTGCGTTGTTTTTTGAACATTGACACGAAGCCATAGGGGTGGTTTTTCATTATTCGCTTCCAGAATGGTTTGCCATTGTTTAGGCCAATCTTTTTTGATTTTATCAATTAACCAGTTTGGGTGGGAAAAGTGTGCTTCATGGTTGTTTTGGATGCACGCCATAATCTGTTCTTTTTCTTGGATAAAACGACGTAAGCATTTATTGACCAGGCCTGTTGCCCAGTTTTTTTTCAGAGTTTTGCAAACAGAGGTAGTTTCTGAAACAGCGGCATGATTGGGAACATGAGTGTAGAGAATTTGAAAAAGTCCTAATAATATTAAATGGTCAATATCATAATCTTTATTTTTTAAGGGAGAGTGTAATAAAATTGATTTTATATAATCTAGTTGGTGAAACCACCTTAAAACTCCAAAAGAGCATTCTTTTATAAAAGCTATTTCTTGGGCATTAAGGTTTGGAGTGATCCAGTGAGAAAAGGCAGTTTTTAAAGAGCAATGATCTTGGATGACTTTATTGATAATAAGGTGGGCAATGACTCTTGTATTCATTGTAACAGCGATATATCAGCAATTTGTGAAAATAAATGGTGTAGTGAGGTTAATAATGCAAGCCGATTAAGTCTTACTTCTTTATTTTCATCCATGATCATCACTTGCTGAAAGAAAGCATCGATTGTTTCTTTTAGTGACGCCAGTTCATTAAGAGCTTGTTTGTAATCTGCCTTTTTGTATAAAGCATCAAATACTTGCCGTTGTTGTTCTATTTTTTTAGCTAGAATTTTTTCTTCCCTTTGTTTTAATAAGGCTGTGTCTGGATTTTTAGAAATAGTAAGCCCTGCTTTCTTAAGAATGTGTCCAACACGTTTATTAGCCAGGGCTAGCGCTTTTCCTTCAGGTAGATTTTGAAATGCTTGTACTGCTTCAATGCGTCGATGAAAATCTAAAATATTAGTAGGTTGGCAAGCAAGTACGGCTTCAAAAACTGAGCTGGAAATTCCTTGTTCCTGATACCAGGCTTTTAGCCGATTCATGAAAAACTCAAATGTTTGGTGGATCAGGTTACTATTTTGCAGTGCATGTTCAAAACCTCTAATGGTTTGTTGAATAAGCTCAATAAGATCTATATCTATTTTTTTCTCAATGAGTATTCTTAGAACAGCGAGTGCTGAACGTCTTAAGCCGTAAGGGTCTTTATCACCAGTGGTTTTTTTATTAATGCCTAGAATACCAATTAATGTATCTAATCGGTCGGCTAAAGCGACAGAGGTTGCCTCTAGGCTACCTGGTAGACTATCGCCAGAAAAACGTGGCAGGTAGTGTTCTTTGATGGCTATTGCACAAGCCTTTGATTCATTATCGCTGATTGCGTAGTAATACCCCATAATACCTTGAAGTTGAGGGAACTCTATTACCATTTCGCTAACGAGGTCACATTTTGAGAGTAGAGCCGCGTGTTTTGCGATAGTTTCGTTAGCTCCTATATGTTTTGCAATAAAGCAGGCCAGTTTAGACAGTCGGTAAGATTTATCTTTCATAGTTCCCAACTGTTTTTGGAAAACTACATGACCTAAAGATTCGAGTCGTTCTTTTAAGGGTATTTTTAAGTCATTTTTATAGAAAAACTCTGCATCAGATAAACGTGCATTAATGACTCGTTCATTTCCCTGAATAATCAGTTTTGGATTAGAAGTTTTAATATTGCTAATTAGAACGAATCTAGAGAGTAAATTTCCTTGGTTGTCTTCAACAGGAAAACATTTAAGATGTGTTGCCATTGAAGTTATCAATACCGGGTGCGGTAGTTTAAGAAATTTTTCATTAAACTGTGCTGTTAATGCTACTGGCCACTCAACCAAGGCTGTTACTTCGTTTAGTAAATTGGGATTAATGAGCGGCTTGTTGGGCGGTATTGCTGCTTTGTAAAGTGCTTTTTCAATACTATCTAATCGTTTTTTATAATCTGCCACAACATAAGCTTCTGAATAAAGTAAGGCTTTGTAATGGCAGGGTGTATCAATACTTAGCTGTTTAGGATAAAGAAAGCGGTGCCCTTGAGTATTACGCGAGGCTTTTTTACCGAATAAAGTAGCGGGTACAATATCTTTACCAAAAAGCATGACAATCCACTGTATAGGACGAATGAATGTAAAATCATAATCTCCCCAGTGCATTAATTTTTTTGAGGGTAGGTTTTTAAGCGCATTTTCGACGAGTTTCGGTAATAGGTCGATACAGAGTTTACCAGGCTGTTTTATGTGACAGAAAACCCGTCTCTCTTTTGCAATCTCTTGTACTTCAAGTTGATCGATGGATACACCACAGGAGCGGGCGAATCCTAAACAGGCTAAAGTAGGTTGTCCTTCTTTATCATATGCGTTGTGGTAGCTGGGGCCTTGCTTTTCTATTTCAAAGGAAGGCTGTTTAGTAGCCATGTCATTGATCAGAACAGCAAGGCGGCGAGGTGATGAGTAAGTATGAGTTTTACCGTAGGTGATTTTTGCTTTGTCAAGATTATATGATAGGTGTTGGGCAATATGGTCGGCAGAGGTTTGCTGATGGTCAGTTGGCAGCTCTTCACAGCCAATTTCTAATAAGAAATCTTTTTTATCCATGAGGCTTCCTTTCTTTTTTTAGCATAGGAAAGCCTAGATATTCACGTGACTTAAAATATGCTTTTGCTATGAATTGCGCTAGCTTTCGTACACGTAAAATATAATCTTGTCGTTCTGTAACAGAGACAGCGTGTCTTGCATCTAATAAGTTAAATGTATGTGAGGCTTTAAGTACCATTTCATAGGCAGCTAAAGGCAGGGCTTCTTTTATAAGGCGTTTGGCTTCATGTTCATAGGTATCGAAGTTTTGAAGCAATAACTTGATGTTGGAAAGTTCAAAGTTATAGGCTGACATTTCGACTTCATTTTGATGAAATACATCACCATAAGTAATACGATGATCATGGGTTTCAGTCCAGATGATATCAAATAGACTGTCGACATTTTGTAGGTACATAGCAAGACGTTCTAGACCATAACTAATCTCACAGGTTACTGGCCGGCACTCTAAACCACCAATTTGCTGAAAATAGGTAAACTGTGTCATCTCCATGCCGTTTTGCCAAACTTCCCAACCTAAGCCCCAGGCACCTAAAGTGGGTGATTCCCAGTTATCTTCAACAAAACGTATGTCATTATTTAAGGGATCAATGCCCAATGCTTTTAATGAGTTGAGGTATAAATCCTGAATATTATCTGGGGAAGGTTTTAAAACTACTTGTAATTGATAGTAATGTTGAGTGCGATTTGGATTTTGACCATAACGACCATCAGTAGGCCTACGTGAAGGTTGCACATAAGCGGCATACCAAGGTTCAGGACCAATAGCACGGAGAAAGGTGGCAGGATGAAACGTTCCTGCCCCTACTTCCATATCATAAGGTTGTAAAATAATACAACCTTGCTCAGACCAGTACTTCTGTAGTGTCAGTATTATTTCTTGGAAACAGAGTACTTTCTTTGTGTTTTGATTCATTGTGCAGATACATCAGCAACTTGCTGATTAAAGTCCTTTTGTGATATAGCACCTGGAATGAAGCGAACTTCAGTTTGATTGTTGTTGCTAACAATGAAGGCCGGAGTGCCTACTAATTTAAGTTTCTGAGCTAATTGGAAATTAGCGCGCAGTTGTTGATCAATCCATTTAGCATTCATATCCTGTTTTAACGTATTGGTGTTAAGTCCTACTTTTTTAGCAATTTTAAAAATAGTCTTTGGACTTAGTGGAGTAGTTGCTGCAAATAAGGCGTTATGAAATTTATAATATTTTCCTTGTTTAACAGAAGCGAGTGCTGCTTTTGCTGCGTAACGTGAGTTTCCACCGAATATAGGCAGATCTTTAAAAATAACCTTAATTCGAGCATTGTTTTTTATAGCTGTGGTGATGATAGGAGCCATAGCTTTACAGTGACCACACTGATAGTCAAAGAATTCGACTACTTTAATAGAGCTTTTTGGATTACCCACTGTTGGTGAATTGATGTCACTAAAAATTTGTTTTTTGTGTGTTTTAATAGCAGATAATGCATCTTGTTGTAGTTTTTTTTCTTGCTTCTTTTGTAGTACCTGAGATGCTTTTACTAATACCTCAGGGTTGGTCGTTAAATAATTATAAACGATTTTTTGAATATCTTTAACTTGCTGATGAGAAAAAGAACGATCATTTGCTGCCAGAGCATTCAAAAAAAATAGACTTGTGATCAGGCAGCAGAGAAAAACAAAATATCGTTTCATAATACTATCCTTTTTAGTTGATTAAGCGGTGATACTACCACATATGGAGGATTTATTTGATTAGGAATTGGTAATAGCGTCCTGTAAGCTTTTCATTGCATTTTTTTCTAACTGTCGAACACGCTCTGCAGAGATATGATGCTTATCAGCGAGTTGTTGCAAAGTCATTTTATTTGTACTCAACCAACGTGTTCGAATAATCTCTTGGCTGCGATCATCTAATTTTAACATAGCTTTATATAAGAGTTTTTCTTGCTGACTTGACCAATCTTCTTCTACAGCAGAGAATTCTGGATTTTGGCTTTGTTCTTCTAAGTAGTGAATGGGTGCAGACCAGCTACTAGAATTATTGTCTTCACTGTCATCATTATACCCTTCAAAAGACTCATCATAATGGCTTAAGCGTGCTTCCATTTGGCGAACGTCTTTATCACTAACCTGCAGTGTTTCAGCAACTGCTTTTACCTCATCATTACTAAACCAGCCACGCTTTTTAGCCATTTTTCTTAGATTAAAAAACAACTTACGTTGTGCTTTTGTTGTAGCAATTTTTACAATACGCCAGTTACGAATAATATATTCATGTATTTCAGCGCGAATCCAATGAATTGCAAAGGAAACAAGCCGAACACCGACTTTAGGGTTAAAGCGCCTTACAGCTTTCATTAAGCCAATATTTCCTTCTTGAATAAGATCGGCTTGTTGAAGGCCATAGCCTGAGTAACCGCGGGCAATTTTTATCACCAAGCGAAGATGTGACATCACTAATTGGCGGGCAGCTTCTAAGTCTTTGTTATTAACCAATTTAAATGCTAGTCTTTGCTCTTCTTCTTCAGAAAGTAAGGGTATTTGATTGGCCCAGTGAATGTATGAAGCGAGACTGCTGACACTAAGTGATTGATCTATAGATTGTAAATTACTGTTCATAATATTTACCTTTGCGAATTCTAGCATTCTTTAAGGCAGAGTGCTAATACTAGAGGTAGCCCAGCTCTGCTTAATTTTGTGTTGCGATTATCTGATATTAACATTCTGTTTTGCAAGGAAAATACCATGTCGTTAGTGGATTTGATGTACTCAAAGAAATGTTTTTAGTGTATCAGCTATCTAAAAGATAGTGCCCGATAGTGTACAATAAGACTTATATGATCTAAATTGCTTTGTAGAAACTATTCATTGTAATTCTTGGTTGATTTGTCAAATAAGGCATCGACATATTCTTTAGCATGGAAGGGTTTTAAATCATGGATTGTTTCACCTACACCAATAAAACGAATGGGTAACTTCATTTTTTCAGCAATAGCAAAAACTATACCGCCTCGTGCTGTACCATCTAATTTTGTTATTGCAATACCTGTTAAGCCAATTTCTTGATGAAACTGTTCTGCTTGATAGAGTGCGTTTTGTCCCATTCCAGCATCAATAACTAATAGAACTTCATGTGGGGCTAATGCCTCTTGTTTAGTAATAACACGTTTAATTTTCTGTAATTCAAGCATTAGATGTTTTTGTGTATGTAAACGTCCCGCAGTATCAGCAATCAATAGATTAATATTTTTTGCTTTGGCAGCTTGTATGGCATCATAAATAACTGAGGCACTGTCAGAGCCATTTTTTTGAGCAATAACAGCGATGTCATGTCTTTTACCCCAAACTTGTAATTGTTCAACTGCTGCAGCACGAAAGGTATCTCCTGCTGCTAACATAACTTTATTGTTTTTTTGCTGATAGTAGTGTGCTATTTTGGCAATACTTGTTGTTTTTCCTGAACCATTTACGCCAACCATTAATAATATGAAAGGCGAAGCGTTAATAGTGAGAGATTGCTCACAGGGTTCTAATAGGTCGTTTAGGATCTCTTTTAGTGATTGAAGAAGGGCTGTAGGGTCAGTTAGCTGTTTTCGCTTTAATTGCTGGGTAAGTTGATCAAGAATTTTTTGTGTGGCATCAACACCGACATCAGCACTCAATAGTAGTGTTTCTAACTCTTCAAATAAAGCATGGTCTATAACTTTTTTCCCTAGTAATAAATTCGATATATTCTCAGAAAATTGTTGACGTGTTTTTTTTAAACTATTTTTTAAGCGCACAGCCCATGTTGGCTTTTTAACTTCATTAGAGGGCTCTTTAGAAGCTTTGGATTTTAAAAATTGAAACATAGTTTGTTGCCGTTCTGAATTTGGGCTATCCTACCATTTCACTGCTGTGAACAACAGAGTTGGAGATAAAAGTGCGTTGGATCATAGGCCTGACTTTTTGGCTAATATCGCTTACCGTTTTCGCAGAGCATAATACTTATGAATACCGTTTAAATAATGGTCTAAAACTAGTGGTTCGGGAAGATCATCGTGCACCTGCTGTAGTGTCCTCAGTTTGGTATAAGGTGGGAGGTAGTTATGAACATAACGGGATAACGGGAGTCTCTCATATGTTGGAACATATGATGTTTAAAGGGACTAAGCGTTTTGGACCTGGTGTATTTATTAAGATGGTCAATGATCATGGTGGTCAACAGAATGCAATGACTAGTGATGATTATACGATGTACTTTCAGAAGTTTTCAGCAGATCAGTTAGATTTAAGCTTTAGGCTAGAATCAGATCGTATGACCAATTTGTTATTACAACCTGATTTATTTAGCAAAGAACGTCAAGTAGTGATGGAAGAGCGTCGTTTACGAGTCGATGATAATCCTCAAGCTCTGATGTGGGAGCGGTTTAGAGCTGCTGCGTTTTTAAATAGCCCCTATCATCATCCGACGGTAGGTTGGATGACTGATATAGAGCATCTTACACAGAAGGACCTGAACCTATGGTATAGAATGTGGTATGTGCCTAATAATGCAGTGGTGGTGGTTGTAGGTGATGTGAATCATAGTGATGTTTTTAATTTGGCTAAGAAATATTTTGGCCCTTTAAAATCATCACCTACCCCAAAACTAAAACCACGAGAAGCGGTTTCTTTAGTGGGTACAAAACAGCTTGTTGTTCATATTCCAGCGAAGATACCTTGCTTAGTGATGGGATACCCTGTGCCTGTTTTGAAAACGGCAAAGAATCGATGGCAAGCTTATGCTCTATATGTTTTAGTCAATATTTTAGATTCTGGCAGCAGTGGACGTTTGGTGAGGAATTTGGTGCGAAAAACCCCAGTCGCTGTCAGTGCTGGAAGCCAATACAATCTATATAGTTTACATAACAACTTATTGGTGCTTGAGGGGATACCGACTGCTCATCATTCTATTAAAGAGTTAAAATATGCTTTTTTCAAAGAAATTAAAAAATTACAGACGACATTAGTCAATCAGTTTGAATTAAAGCGTATTAAGAGACAGGTTATCACAAATTCTATTTATAAGAGAGATTCAATAATGCAGCAAATTTTTGATATAGGTGTACCTGAAGTCATTGGATTATCTTGGCAAGATAGTGATGGTTTTGTATCACGAATAAAGTCGATTACACCACAACAAATTCAATCGGTTGCTAAAGAATTTTTACAACCTGACTGTGCAACCATTACTATTTTAAAGCCAAAAATAGTGTTAAGAGATAAAACTTATCATGGGTAAATATTGTATTGCTTTGCTTTGTTTTATTTCAGTGAATGCTTTTTCTCTGAAAGCATTGCCGCACACTGTTAAAATCCAACATTGGAAAACCTCAGTAAATACTAATGTATATTTTGTGAGGATTCATAATTTACCAATAGTCGATATTCGTGTGATGTTTGCCGCAGGTTCAGCCTATGATAACAAAATGATCGGTTTAGCCTCATTGACTAATAATATGATAGGTGAAGGAACTACAATACAAAATGCAGATCAGATTGCAAAAGCGTTTGATGATGTGGGTGCCCAATTTGATACAAGTTTAGATAGGGATAAAGCAGTTGTTTCTTTGCGTAGTCTCTCAAAGTCAGCTTCTTTCAATGCTGCCTTATCTGAATTTATTCAAGTTCTGACAAAAATGTCTTTTCAACCCAATACATTGCATCGTATAAAAAATCAAACTATTGCGATGATTGAAACTGAAAATCAAAATCCTGGAAAAGTAGCCCAGAATACCCTTTATAAAATGATATATGGTGACCAGCCTTATTCTCATGATCCCTTGGGTACCATTGCTTCTATAGAACGATTCTCATCAAAAAATATTAGATATTTTTATCGACGTTATTATGTAGCAAGGAATGCAGATATTGTGTTAGTTGGCGATCTAAGCTATAAACAAGCAAAACACATTGCTGAACATATTGCAACGGCAATGCCAATAGGAAAAGTGGCGCCACGTTTAAAAGAAAATCAGCAGTTAAAACACAATGTGTATCATCATGTGTCTTTTCCAGCCAAGCAAACCTCTATAATGGTGGGTCAGGTGGGTGTTAGTTGGGATAATCCTGATTATTTTCCACTACTGGTGGGTAACACTATTTTTGGAGGGTTGCCGTTGGGTTCTGTCTTGTTTCAAAAAATACGCAATCAAAATGGATTCGCTTATGATGTGGGCAGTATGTTTTGGCCCTTGGGTTATCGGGGTCCATTTATTATTCAACTAAGAACGCGTGTGAATAAAGCAAAAAAAGCATTAAGTACAGTCATGGAGGCATTAAATGCCTTTTTAAAACAAGGCCCTAGTCCACAGCAGTTGAATTCTGTGAAAAAAAATTTAATTGGGAGTTTTCCATTGGAAATGACCAGCAATCGTGATATTGCTGCTATTGTGTCACTAATCGCTTTTTATCATCTTCCTTTAAATTATTTAGAGACTTATAAAGCTCGTATTGCTGATGTAAGCTCACCTGAGGTTAAAATGGCCTTTAATAAAATCATTAACCAAAAACATCTTGCTGTCGTTACAGTAGGTCCCTCATTTTAAAATGGCGAATAAAAATAGAACCCTGCGTATTATTGGTGGCCTTTGGCGGCGTCGATTATTAAAATTTCCTGATATTTCTGAGCTGCGCCCTACTCATGACTTTATTCGGGAAACTTTGTTTAATTGGTTAACGCCTTTTATTCAAGGTGCTACTTGTTTAGACTTATTTGCAGGCAGTGGTGCTTTAGGTTTTGAAGCCTTATCGCGTGGTGCTGAGCGTGTGACTCTGGTGGATAGAAACTCCATAGTTATTAATTTTTTGAAAAAAACAGTACAAACTTTAAAAATCTCATCAAAAAATATCCAAATTATTCAAGGTGATTGCTTCAAGCAATGTCCACCGTTCTCTTTTTATCCTTGTGATATCGTTTTTCTTGATCCGCCTTTTTACAGTAAGCAGCTATCTTCTTTTGCTATTTGGCTAGAATCGAGCATCTATTTGGCAAAATCAGCGTTGATTTATGTAGAAATGGAAAAGCAAAAAAAAACAATTCAGCTAGCGAATTGGCATTGTTTAAGGGAAGGACATACCGCGCATGTTAGCTATTATTTATTCCAGCGGGTAACAAATGTTAATTCTGTCTAGGAGTTGTGCTATAAAGTTGATTCACCAAAGCTTGGCTAGATATCAATATTTTCGGCAAATAAGGCATTTGTTTCAATAAAATGCCGCCTGGGTTCTACCTGGTCTCCCATTAGAGTGGTAAACATTTCATTGGCGTGAACAGCATCTTCAATACTTACTTTTAACATACGACGTGTATCTGGATCCATTGTAGTTCCCCACAACTGATCAGGATTCATTTCTCCCAATCCTTTGTAACGTGTAATAGTGGTTCCTTTTTTACCTTGATCGAGTAACCAATACAATGCTTCACTAAAAGTGTGCACATGAGTAGATTGTTCACCACGTTTGATATAAGCATCTTTATCTAATAAATTATCAAGTTTTTTATAAAGATTAATAATATTTTGATAGCTAGAAGATGTAAAAAAATCCTTTGAGAAAGAATAATGATTTTTAGCTCCATGTTGGGATGCGGTTAAATGGGGTAAATAGATTTCTTGCTCAGAGTCAAGCTGTGTTGTTACATTAAAGTGACAACTGTGTTCTGTATGATTTTGTCTCAGGTAGTGTTCTAATGCATCTGTCCAAGCAGATACTTCTGATTGGTTTGCTAGATTTTCTGTTAATAGAGGTGGAATGTGCATAATAGCTTCTAAAACTTTTCGAGGAAAGTGTCGCGATAAGCGATTTAAACTGTGTTCTACTTGTTGGTAATTAATTGCTAATTGTTCAAGAGCCGTTCCTGAAATAGCGGGGGCACTTTTGCTTGGATATAACTGTGCTTTATCAAGAGCCATTTGCAACAATAAAGTATCCAGGGCTTCGTCATCTTTAACATATTGCTCTTGTTTGCCTTTTTTCATTTTATAGAGTGGGGGTTGTGCAATATAGATATGACCTCGTTCAATTAATTCTGGCATTTGACGGTAGAAAAAAGTTAATAGTAATGTTCGAATATGAGAGCCATCTACATCAGCATCTGTCATAATAATAACCCTATGATAGCGTAATTTGTTAGGATTATATTCTTCGCGACCTATACCACAGCCCATTGCTGTAATTAATGTGCCTAACTCTGCTGAAGATAACATTTTATCAAAACGAGCTTTTTCAACGTTTAATATTTTACCTTTAAGGGGTAATATTGCCTGATATTTACGATCTCGTGCTTGTTTTGCAGAACCTCCAGCAGAGTCTCCTTCAACTAGAAAAAGCTCGCAAGCGATAGGGTCTTTTTCTTGGCAGTCAGCTAGCTTTCCTGGTAAGCCTGCAATATCCAATACATTTTTACGACGCGCTATATCTCTTGCTTTTCGAGCTGCTTCTCTAGCTCGAGCTGCATCGACCATTTTTGTGACAATCGATTTTGCTTGGGCAGGGTTTTCTTGTAGAAATTCATTGAGCTTACTACTCAATGTGGACTCAACAATAGATTTTATTTCTGAAGAAACAAGCTTATCTTTAGTTTGTGATGAAAATTTAGGGTCTGGAATTTTGACTGATAAAACGCAAGTTAGTCCTTCACGAATATCATCTCCGTTTGTTGTTACTTTTGCTTTTTTAGCAAACCCTTGTTGGTCAATATAGTGGTTTAGGGTACGTGTTAATGCAGCGCGGAGCCCTGATAGATGGGTTCCACCGTCTTTTTGCGGTATATTGTTAGTAAAACAGAATACAACTTCTTGAAAACCGTCGTTCCATTGCAAAGCCGCTTCCACGACGACATCCTCTTTTTCTTGAGAACAGTAAAATATGTCAGAATTAATAGGAGTTTTATTGCGGCTCAGATGCTCAACAAAAGCTGTGATGCCACCTTCATACTTAAAGATATCTTTTTTCTCAGAGATCTCTTCATTTAATTCAATGAGAATACCAGAATTTAAAAATGATAGTTCGCGAAGACGTTTTGCTAAAATATCATAGCGAAATTCAGTATGACTAAAAATTTTTTTGCTGGGTTTAAAACGAATTTGAGTGCCTGTCTGTGTTGTATCGCCTATTTCTTTAAGTGGGGCCTCTGGAACTCCTAAACTATATTTTTGGTAAAATACCTTTCCATGTTGGTAAATAGTAACTTCTAGTATTTCAGAAAGTGCATTGACAACAGAAATACCTACTCCGTGAAGACCTCCAGAAACTTTATAAGCGTTTTTATCAAATTTTCCACCTGCGTGGAGTACAGTCATAATCACTTCAGTTGCTGAACGACCTTCTTCTTTATAGATGCCAGTTGGAATGCCACGACCATTGTCCGTAATGGTAACAGAGCTGTCTTCATGGAGAGTAACATTGATTTTAGAGCAGTATCCAGCAAGCGCTTCATCGATAGAGTTGTCAACGACTTCAAATACCATATGATGTAAACCAGAGCCATCATCTGTATCTCCAATGTACATTCCAGGTCGCTTACGGACAGCATCGAGGCCTTTAAGCACCTTGATCGTAGATTCGTCGTATTTTTGGGACTCTATTTTAGCCATTTTAATTAAACTTGAGTGGTTTGGTATCTTTGTGAAAGAGGACTATTGTAGCATAAAAGCAATTAAAAAAACGAGATGCAAGTGTTTATTTTTTATAGAAATCCAGGGGTTTTCCACAAGAATAGCCTCAATTATAAATAGTTAAGTTTGAGCTATTATTCTTAAAATGCTTAAATCTAAGTTAAAGATAAAACTTTATCTTTAAGGTTTTACTGCTATAGAGGTTAATTGGTTAATAAATTCGCTATATTATGTTCCACATGAAACAATTGTGTGTTTTTTAGTGCAATTGCTGTGTGTAGTTTTTGTTGATTGATACTGGTTATAAATATTTGAGCTTGTGTTTTAGCTAAAATAGAAAGAATGTGGGAGCATTTATCTGTGTCAAGTTCGGAAGGTAAATCATCAATTAGATAAATAGGCTTTTTGCTTGAAATAGTTTGAAGTAACTGTCCTTGAGCCAAGTATAGAATATAGGAAACAAATTTTTGTTCTCCTTGAGATAAAGCTTCCTTGGCAGGCTTGTTTTCAATGAGCAATTTTATATCAGCACGGTGTGGCCCAACACTGGTATAACCTAAAAGCTGATCTTTAGAATAGTTCTGATTTAGTGCAGTTTCAAAATCAATTTTTGGGTTCCAGCCAGGATAATAATTGAAGTCCAAAGTATATGCATTGAGTGTAGAATTGATTAGGCAATTAAAGATAGGTTTTAATTGGCGAATGTATTTTTTACATAATTCATTGATTTCTTCTGAAAGTTTAAGTAGCTCTGTATTCCAAACTAAAAGTTCTTTATGGGGTAGACGAGATTTAAGTGTTGCATTTCGCTGTTTTAATATTCGAAGTAAACGCTGCCAAAGGGAAGAAAAACGAGGTTCCATGTGGAACAATCCCCAATTCATGAACTGTCGACGTAATTTAGGGCCTTCATGAAAAAATCGGCAATTATCTGTGCTGATCAATTGGATAGGCAGCAATTCAGCAATGGGTGAAATAGTTTTTATATTATCTCCATTAAAATGGATACGTCGATTTGTATTTGAATGATACTCAATACCAACAGGTGTAATATCATTTTTGATGTTTAGTTCAGTGTGTAATAGAAATTGCTTACTATTTTTATGTATTAAATACAGTGGTTGAGAGGTGCGAAAAGATCGACCAAAACCAAAATAATAGATAGCTTCAAGTATGCTTGTTTTTCCAGCTCCATTGTTTCCTAAAAATATATTGAAATGGGATCCGGGTTGAATAGAGGTAGATTGTAAATTACGGAAGTTAAGAATTTTTAGATTAACAATTTGAGCCATAATAAACTATAGTCGCATAGGCATTACAACAAACAAGCTATTACGGTTATCGAGTTCTTCAACTAAAATGCTACTACTAGAATCTGTCAATGTTAAAGAAATTGCTCCAGGGTTTAGAACATTTAAAATATCGAGTAAATAATTTACATTAAATCCAATGGTGAGGTCTTCACCTCCATATTCGATATTAAGTTCGTCTTCAGCAGCCTCTTGTTCTGGATTATTAGCTAAAATTTTTAGTAAATTTTTCTTTAGTTCAAGATGAATGCCTCTAAATTTTTCATTACATAAAATAGCAGTGCGACCTAATGCTGATTTTAATGTATCTCGGTCTAAAATAATTACTTTATTTCCTGATTTAGGGATAACACGTTCGTAATCTGGAAAACAACCATCAATTAGCTTAGATGTGAAGATAGTGTCTTTGCCTTCAACACGAATATGATGATCACTGATTGTAATATTTATGTTCGATTCATTGTCATTTAAAATACGCGCTAATTCAGTGACCCCCTTTCTTGGAACAATAATTTGTCGCTTTTGAGGCTGATTGATTGTAGGTATAGGTAAGGTGTTTAATGCTAAGCGATGACCATCGGTTGCAACAGCGCTCAATGTATTATGGTTAATGTCAAATAACATGCCGTTAAGATAATATCTTACATCTTGCTGTGCCATGGCAAAAAGTGTACGTTGTAAGATAGAACGTAACTCTTTTTGTGGTAGCGTAAAATCTAAAGACGCTTTTTGAGGTTCAATATTTGGAAAATCGCTCGCAGGTAATGTCGCAAGTGTAAATCGACTTCGTCCTGACTTAAGAACCACACGTTCTTTTTCTTGATAGAGTTCAATAGGAGCCTGTTCAGGAAGTGCTTTGCATATATCCATGAGTTTTCTACCAGGCAAAGTAATTTGTCCTGTTTGTAACAGGGAGTCTGCTTCTACTTGGCTTGTAAGCTCTACTTCAAGATCTGTTCCAGAGAAGGATATCTTTTTATCTTTTAGCTTGATTAAAATATTTGATAAAATAGGTAGCGTTTGTTTGCGTTCAACGATACCGATAACTTGTTGCAAGGGCTTCAAAAGTACTTCACGCTGGAGATTGAGCTTCATAATTCTAATTTGCCTAATCAAGTGATTTTGATGGATTATGAGTGTATCAAAACTTATAGAAAAAAAGAAATTGTAGAGTAATTTGTTTTTGGTAAAGGTTTATTTAAAAATTTTGTAAGCTGCGATCAACCTATATAGAGGTAGGTTTGTGATGAGGCTTGAGTTTTAGAAATTTGAAAGATTTTTATATGAGGGAACTTTCCTGTGTTTCTATGGTATAGGTTTCATGAGAGCGAATGGTTGATGATAGATATGTAGATTTAGCAGAGATTGCCGAACCAAATTAAAGCGAGCCTTAAAGGGGTTTTGCAGAAGATAAATCATAGCGGATCAAAGGCTAATTCGCAGAAACTGAGCTTGGCCATGAGCGCGAGGAGATTACTGCTGTTTATTTAAGAAGATCAGCTATTGTCACTAAGAAATCTCATATTAACTTCTATACCCTAACTGATTAGGGTTGACCGTTAACTTGGGTGATCACGCCTTGTGCATTGGCATAATATGGGCCTGCCTGAATGTTTCCATAAGCTGGAAAACTTCCTACTTGTAGGGCTTCACAGGTAAGGAAAAAATCGTAATGGCCTGTTCCTGTTATGCTTATTGGCATTTGGTTGCTGCAATTATCTGCTGGAATAGACGAAGTTACATGGCCATAATTTACAGGCGAAGCAGGAACCGAATAATTGCCGGTACCATGTAAGGTGAAATCTGATTTTGTCTTTTAGATTCTTTTTTTATTTTAAACACATAATTTTTTAAAACAGATTCTAGAGTGAGTGGTTTAGCCGGTTTGCTCAGCACTTCTTGCATTCCAGCATCAAGGGCTTCCTGGCGCATTTCTGGATTATTAGCATGGCCCGTCAAAGCCACAATAGGCACCTTTGATTTTTTAGGCTCAGAGAGCCTGCGGATTCTTCGCGTTGCTTCAACTCCACTAAAATCGGGTAATCCAATATCCATTAAAATCAAATCATAATCGCTGCTTTCGGCCATCTTGACCGCTTGATCTCCATTGTGAGCAATATCAGTATGACAATGAAACGAGTCTAATGCGATTTGAACGGCCATCGCTGCAGGTTTGTTGTCTTCGACAATTAAAATGGACGCAGAAAAATTGCCCTTTTTATCTCTATGAGCCTCAAACATTTTCTGAGTCGATACTTCTATAGAGGGTTGGTTTATTTTTAAGGGTTGAATAGAGCTTGTTTCTTGATCAGAATGATCAGCTACGATAAATGGTAGCGTCACTATAAAACAGGAACCTTGTTCAAGCTCACTTTCAACATAGATATTACCCTTCATAGCTTCGATATAGCGTTTGACGGTATATAAGCCTAATCCTGCTCCTTTATAGTTCCCTTCGTAGGCTGGAGTAAGTCGCGAGAAATGTTCAAAAATCGTATCAAATTTATCTTTTGGGATGCCAATTCCCGTATCTTTTACTAAGATTTGTATTTTTGTTGTTTCACCCACATGATTATTAGTATCTAATGGATTAACTGATACTGTTATAGTGCCTTTTTCGGTAAATTTGAGTGCATTGCTAATCAGATTAAGCAATACACGACTGAGGTAAATACGATATCCGGTTAAGTAGGTCGGTATATTTTGATCAATTTCGTACACTAATTTTAATTTCTTATGATGTGCTGTGGGTTGGAATAATTCAATATTGTGTTGCATTATATTCTGTAAACAGAATGACACGGCATTATCTGATACTTCCCCAGATTCTAAACGTACCGCCTCCAAGACTTCATTACAGAGTTGTAAAAGTTCCTCTGTGGCCGTCATCAGATAATTATTATCCCGTTGTACAGTTTCGATGAGTTTTTTTAATGTAGAGGGATCTTGAAGTGTATTTTTATCACTTAAAGAAGATTTAGCTTGGTCTGCTGTATTGAGCATATCCTGCATCATGCCCAACATCCCAGTAATCGGCGTGCGAAGATCATGACTTATATTGGCTATAAATTTTGATTTTGTTCTACTGCTTGCTTCAGCTTTTATACGTAGATCTTTTTGTCTCGCAAAAATAAGAACAACAGCAAGAGAACCAAAATACTGATATATTAGACCTAATACGTTCTCCCTATGAAAAGGGTTGATACTTGTGATCTTGAAAAGAAGAACAGCTAAACCAGTACCTAGTGTCAATAAAATGACGAAGCTCAGTGCATCTACTAGCAACATTAGCCACACCATAACAATGGTAGTGCTCATTAACCATACATCAGAGGCATTGTTTTTCAAGAGCATGAAGCTAAAGAAAAACGGTAAGCAAAACATTAACACTAGATACCAGTATAAAGGTTTCCACGGAGTAAGTTTTGGTGACCATTTCTTATGAAAAATAAGAGGAATGCAAATTAATGTTGCAATACATCTTAGCCAGAAGTTTTCATAAGTCTGAGAAGTAAAGTAAGCCCATATTATGTAAAAAATCGGATAATTGATTGTCCCAAATATGCCGAATAAAAAATATTGATTACCAAAAGAATCAACTTGCTTTTTTACAATATCTCTTAAACTCAAAACCCACTTTATCAACATTATTATTCCAATAGTGAGTTTACTCTTTAATGTCTAGTAACAGCATCCGAAAACCTAATTAACATATTAATTTGATATTCAAATACAAATTCAAAGGCACATTTTACTAAATATTGATCACTTCGCCATAAAATTTTAAGAGTACAATTAAGTACGTTTTCAAAGTGATCTGCTGAAATATGAACGTTAAAGAAGGTCAAATGTTCTTTTTTAGCCCTCATATTAATTGCAACGTTACGAAAATTTACATAATCGATGTTATCTAATCGCTCAATAGCTGATAATCTTGATTGCCAATTATTATCCCTTAGCCACCTTCACTGTCTCCCTCTATATATTCTCGTGCAAAAGGCAAGTATGCAGTATTATCAAGTAATTCATAGGTTAAATTTACATTAAATGCTGAAGCAAAAAGCAAATACAATTGTTCATGCGATAATCCATTTGGGTTAAATTCATCTAATATGTTGCTGATTATTAATTCTTTAGATTTTTTATCCGGAGCAAAGCTGCCCATATACCATAATAAATCTGAAAAATGCCCTCTTAAATGGTAGAAAACTTTAATAAAAAATACTTTTTGTTCCTCATTCCATAGCTGAACTTTCTCAGGAATAAATAGATCTATTTTTTTCACTTCATTTTTATAATTTTCATCCCAATCCTTTAAAAAATCTTGTACACGAGTTTCGCATTTGCCTAAGTTTCACTCAATAAACACTGCATCCGGATAGAAATTGCTTGTTTAATTACTCGCCAGTTTTGTTCGTAAAAAGTTAACTTTTCCAAACATCGTCGTCGATGCTGACTAAACCAAGCAGCAATTGCTAAGCCAATATGATTTCTCTGCGCTCGACCATTTCGGGCCTGACAACGCTCAATACCACAGGTTTGCTTTAATTCACGGTGATAGACTTCCACTGACCAGCGTGCTTTTATGATGGTTGCCACTTGATCGCGTGTTGGCGATTCCAGGTTGGTGGCAATGTAATCCGTGCGCCTATTACTTGCGACAAACCGAAATACCCAAACCCATCCATAACCCCGCAGATGCACCTTTAATCCTTCATCGGGAATATCCAAGTCGGCTAATGAAATATTTCTATTAACTTTGCGATTTTTCCTTAATCCAGTGACCCAATACCAACCCATACTGCGAATGGTTTTTAGGTTGGTTAAGCTTGAGTACCAGGAGTCCATAACAACGGCATTGGGACAAATACCCCTGTTTTTAGCAAGCTTTAACATCTCACAAAAATGTGAGTTTTTTGTTTTCCCATCTGTTGGTTTATCATAAATACGATAATCAATTGGAACCGAGGCGCTTGATTCAAGCCCATGCCAAAGCAAGTTCACCAAACCAATTCCAGCAATGACATCATGTGCGTTACCTGAATATTGGTAGTGAACTAAATCAATTTTTTTACTTCGATGTTTAGATAAAACAGAATCGTCGGCAATCAGCAAACATGGCTCTTCGTCTTGGATAAAATCCTTGGCTTCCTGCCAAATTTCACGTGGTCGAAAATGTGCGCTTTGCAACCAGCGGCTCACGCTATCGTGTGAAAAACTTTTTGGAGAAACTTCTGATAATGCAAGGCCAGAATAGCGAATACTGCTCGCCTGCAAAAACGTTTTGTAAATTTCTTTTGTGCACTTATGCTTCGACATCCTTGCCCAACCCTCAAATGAAAATTGCAAGATTATCTCAATTTACGCAAATGCGAAACTCGTGTTGTAGTTGATTTTCTTTCGCTGTTAATTGACTAGGTGATATAAGTATATGATCCATTTTATTTCCTCTTATAATAAAATTGAAATTTTGTTCAATGTTTTATCATTCTTAAGCCATTGGTATCCATACAGGATGAATCTCTGGCATATTGCTCTTTTTTAGTTTTCTTATGGCAAAATGAGTATATTTTTCAATGAAACTTACTTAAATTTCATCACCCTGATATGAAGTGGCCACACTATATGTCCATTTAATATTGATTACCAATATTTTGATCAAAAAAATATCATCACAATGTCATTGTTGACTTTTATTTTGAGCAACTTGCACTAATTCCTTGCAATATGAGTATTAGCCCCCACTTATGTTCCCAGAGAGAGTATCTATATGCTATGTTTGTTTTTGAAAATGGTTCTACTTTAGGACTTACGCATTGACAAATTGTGTTTTAAAATGGACTAAATTTTAGGTTGACACAGATATGCTGCATAAGACTAGAGCATCGACAGCGAAATGCAATGAGGAAATTTATTCACTTTATCTTCTATCGGACCCTTATAACACAAGCTGTACCCGGTTATCAGAAATCATGAAAACGATATCACACGATAGCGTCAATAGATTTTTAGAACGCGAACGATACGAACCGAAAGATTTGTTCGATGCTGAAAAAGACAAAATAGATAGGGTGGGTGGCACATTGAGTGTTGATGATTCTGTATTAGATAAACCTTATAGCGACCCAAGTAAAGCGGATTTAATTGATCACTTTTGGTCGGGAAAGCATCATCGTGTAGTAAAAGGAATTCATCTAATCACATTATTTTATACTGATATACAAGGTATATCAGTGCCAGTGAATTATCGAATTTATGATAAGAGAGTTGGAAAAACTAAAAATGATTTTTTCAAAGAAATGTTGCTTGATGTGTTGAGTTGGGGGTTAATTCCGGCTTGGGTTACTGGTGATAGCTGGTATTCAAGTTTACCTAATTTAAAACTCTTACGAAAACAGGGATTAAATTTCATGTTTGGTGTTGAAAGCAATCGTCGAATCTCAATTGATCGTGGTCAGTACATTCAAATACAAACATTAGAAGACTGGGACGAGAACGGAAAAATAGTTTACCTAAAGGACTATGGTAGGGTGAAGGTGTATAGACAAGTATACAAAAACGCATACCGCTATTACATCGTAAGCACTGCAGAGTTGGATCACTTAGAGACGGTCACCCGTATCGATTTTGAAAGGATGCATTCATCACATTGGAGTATTGAGCGCTATCATCGGGCACTCAAACAGGTTTGTAATATTGAAAAATTTCAGGTGCGTAAAGAGCACTCGATAAAAAATCATATTTTTTGTGCTATAAAATCCTTTGTTAAACTTGAAGTGATGAGATCAGAACAAAAAATAACAAACTGGTATGAGATCAGAAAAAATTTATTTATGGCTGTTATTAGGAAATTTATTAGTCAAAAAACATTCCTTCAGGCAATTCTCAATGCGTAAGTCCTATACTTGTAGTAAACCCAGACAGTATGTTGAGGCATGTCATATTAGATAGCTATTATTTTCGGATAAAGATAAATGATTACAGAAATAACAAACTTTTTTGAGAGTCCCTTTTTTAGTATTGTTGGGGGGATATCAACAATATTGATGATACTCGGCTTTTTTTATATCGCTTATTTAGTAATAAGGGGTGTACTACCTGTTTGGTATAGACTTGGTATTGGGCTGTCAAAAAGCAAAATTGCTATTTTTTCATTAAATGAATTTAGCTGCTTAAAAAACATGCTTACTGATTCAAAAATTTTTAAAGAAAAAAATATTATCAAAGTGAATAAAAATGATTTGAAAAAAGCGTGTAAACTGCAAATTTTATTGGTTCACTGGAAAGACTTTCAAAATGAAATACATGATATATTATTGTTAAAAAAAGATAATCAATCTCTCATTATCTACGCACCCCAAGAAGGGAGAAGTAATTTTTATTTTTAAAAAAATCTGCTATCGTAGATGGCAATCAAGCCAGGATAAAATCTGGCATATTAAAAAAACTGCATTAAAAAACTTTGATTTTTTGTTCATCATCATTATTTTCACCACCTAGGTAAGATATAGTGGCATATTTATCTTCTAAAGAATAATACACATCTGTATTTCTTTTACATAGTTTGTTTTTTTCGCAATCTAATTTTGAAATATAAAGATAATAATTGTTAGAGTCTAGACCATCAGACATAATATCAAAAGTATAATTAGATACTTTATTAACCTTCACTCTCTTCTTTATTATCTGCTCTTGGTTTTCAAACCAGCCATAAGGAAAGTTGATATTCGAAATAAAATGGTATTTTGCAAGATATTTTAGGATATACCGACTTTTGCTAATATAATTTTTTATATAATTAGCGATAATTTTATCACTTCCTTCAACACTTCTTCCTCGAGATAATCCATTGCTTACAGCTATAGCAATATAGCCTTTACTAGCTGCTTTGAGTGCTGCAGATACCGTCCCAGAAGCTCGGATCAAAGGCATTCCAATGTTCATTCCCTCATTAATGCCTGAAATTACAATGTCTGGAGACAACGATGAAATACCAATTAATCGAGAATAATTTTTTATTCCAAAGTTAACTGCATCAACTGGTGTACCTGAAATAGTATAATAATGCTTTTTTATCTCCTTAACAGTAATGTTTTGACATCTAATCGGATAACGAGTTCGAGCGCATTTTGAAGAATCAGGGGTTGTGATTTTGGTACCAACACCGCTGTTATTAGTGTCAGGCACAACAACTAATACATTATTATTTGGATCATGTTTAAAAGTATTATATAAAGCATTAACCCCCGGGCTAATACTATCATCGTTAACAATAAGTATATTCGAAGCGCTTACAGATAATGGTATACTTATGATAAAAAATAACATTCGTAAAAAACATTTACTCATAATAATTTCCTCCATGTTATATAGTCCATGTAACAGAGAACTATATTGTTAAAAAAAAATGATTTGATCCGCATAGTGAAAGTCTCGGGAGCTTGCCCCCGAGCTGGATTCACATGTTATACATATTATTCAAGTTCTACACAGTAGTCCAATGCAACCCGTACTTCTTTCATAGAAATCGATAATCTGGAAAAACGTTTTTCCCACTCCAATGAATCTGGCCACTTTTAAACCATACCATCTGGTACTAGTGTAATGAACCATCCCGTCGATAAGTTGGTAAATGTGAATTGCCAACTTATCATTCAAGTTGAGACGACTTGATAACAAGATGAGAGGTTCAATAATGAATATTAACTTACTTGGTATAGATATTGCTAAAAATATTTTCCAACTACATGGGGTTAACAATATGGGGGGGTACTGTTCTGAAGAAGCGAATAGCTCGTGATCAATTATCTGCCTATATTGCCAATTTACCGAAGTGTGCGATATTTCTGGAGTCCTGCAGTGGTGCAAATTACTGGGCAAGGTTTTTTCAACGAAGTGGACATACGGTGAAATTAATAAGTCCTCAATTTGTTAAACCTTTTGTTAAAACAAACAAAAATGATGCTAACGACGCACAAGCGATAGTTGAAGCTGGTAGCAGGCCCTCAATGCGTTTTGTACTAATTAAGCAAGTTGAACAACAAGATATACAATCTCTGCACAGAATACGTAGCAGACTAGTTAAAAATAGAACGGCGCTAATAAATGAGATTAGAGGGTTGAATTTAGAATATGGAATAACAATATTCCAAGGTGCTCTCAAAGTTAAAAAGGCACTGCTATCGATTATTGATGATAGTAGTAATGAACTAACATCATCATCACGCGAATTAATGCGTGAGCTTTATGATGAGCTAGTCGAAATCGAATGTAGGTTAAAAAAGATTGAGTTAAAAGTCAAAGTGATATGTAAAGAGAACAATGCTTGTCAAAGAATTTTGAAAATTCCAGGTATAGGTGAATTAACAGCGACGGCAATTATAGCTGCCGTTCCAGACCCTAATGAATTTAAAAATGGTCGTCATATGTCAGCCTGGTTAGGCTTAGTTCCAAGGCAGTCTTCTAGCGGAAACAAGCAAGTTTTGTTAGGTATTAGCAAAAGAGGTGACAGAAGAATACGCACTTTCTGGGATGCTTGGCTTTTTCAAGCGACTGTGCGGCTTTCTGTGCTGCAAAAACGGCCATCGATCGTGCTGCCGACTCCAAGGGATTAAATTTATCATGATACACCGCAGCACTGAATAAGCCTCCTAAGGTTCCATTGAGCATATCGTCTAAAAACAGTGTCAGAGGCAGCGATAGATGAAGATGTGCTAATCCTTGCGCACTGCTCACCTTTAAAAGCGACTGGCATGCAGCGTTGAGTAGGTCTCGATAGTCTAATGTCTTTTTTTGACCCAACGCGCTTTTTACTTTTTATAAAATGGTGAGGTTCTACAAAAATAACCACCATATATGTTATGGTTCACATCCACAATTGCTAATTTCTTTCCTCCAGTATCTAAATTAATTTTATCAAGATATTTCTTAATCTTTCTGATTTCATCAGCAAGGTCAGTTTCAGCATCGATTGCAATCAAATAATCCATAGAGTCTAATGAATCAGAAAATTGAGCAACTGCAAAATAAGCCTTCCTAATACCCATTCGACTTTTAAAAAAAGTTGACAAAGACGCGAGTAATTCTTTAGGAATCTCTTTAGGTTGCATTAATAAAACTTCTAAATTTAATTGCTTATTTTGATTCATTAGATGCACTCATTTTAACAGCCATTTCTTCTGCCTCTTTAGAAATAGTACAAAGCATATTAATTAATTTTTGGTCCTCATAGCCATCCAGCCCCCGTGCTGCGATCCAGCCTATTTTTATTTTCTTTAGCAAGGCGAAATCCTTAGTTTTCCCTTCCTCTACATTAATTAAATATTCTAATTGACGAATAATAGACGCAAATGGGTAGAATAGAGGATTTTCTGTATAAACTTTTTTGCATTGTGATAATGCTTTGTTTAATTGAGTAATATTTTTCATCATAGCCGTGGCTCCCAATCATCTTTTAATGGACTAAAATACTGTGTAGTGCCACCTTCAGTCTCTATCTCCCAATCATATTAATGACATTGAATAATCATCTATCATACGAAGTTTAGTTGACTGCAATACTTCCGTATTGGCCTTCGCAAAAAATAATGGTTCAATCGTTTGCTCGACTATTTAGCGTTCCACTATTAATAGCTACTAATTGGTAATTTTTTTCAATAATAAAGTGTGATACTCTTGAGATTTTATATGATTCTGATATAAGGGTATTAGAAATTATCTCCTAATTTTTATGTAATTAATTACATAAAATATTGGTGGAAGTTAGGTGCGGCTGACAATTAATGTCAACTTCAGGTGTAATATCGCTAAAAAAATTATGATTAGCCAATATATGATATTTAATATTCTTACAACAATACCTACTGTCTTTAATTCTTTAGGAAAACCAATATATCTGATTAATTCTTGAGGTAAGAAAATAACTTTTTTTATCCAATATAATGGATTTAATGCTTCCCACATCTTTACTTTAAAAAAACCAATCGTTGTTCTAAAATATTTTTTTATGGTTATTGGGATGTTGACATCACCAAGTATTTTTATACTCGTTAGATTTTCAAAAATACTATATTGCTGATGAACTCCATGACCATATCCAGTTGGAACTGCAATTGTTACATAAATATCTTTCAACTCTGCTTTTTTGAATATAGCTGATATTTGTGTGCGATATTCATGTAATTTTTTTTCCAGATTAATTTCTTCATCATTAAATATATCTTCTTGCTCCGTTTTCTCTCCTGATTCTTTGGTAAATAAATTGCAGTATCGATTGTATAGTTTCTCATAACGATAAGTTTTTCGGAGGTTTACAAAATTTTCTATAAATTTAAAAATCACGACAAAGATTGTGATCAATAATATAATTTTTATTTTAAATACCTTTCTTGATTATAAAAAAGAAGCATAAGTGCACCCTGGAATGTTATGCTCTCCTAATTTGACGTGAGTATCAGATTAAGTCTGAAGCTTTACAAATAAATTCAGCCTACTTTTTCCAACCAGTTTGCTCAGCAGCCCCTGTATTTATATTAACTAAATATTCCATTCCAAAAAATGTCTTAGCATTTAATTGGCCTTCTTTATCTAAATTTACATACATAAAAGTATCATTTAGTGACTTTTCACTACCATTAGTTAAAAATATCTGCCACAAAATATTATTGTCAGCGTCTATACAATATATATTTTTCATTCCTATTTGACTTTGTAAGCTTTTATTGGATGTTGTATCAACCAAAACAATTATTTTGTCATTATCAACTTCAAGCTTCTTTAATATATTTTGCAGTTCAACTTTATTTAAAGTATTCATATTATCGCCCCGGAGTCATTGTTGGATATTCATCTTCCACAAGAGAAGCTAGTGGTCTTGTGTTGTAGAAATTATTTACTGGAATTATATCTTCAAGCTGATATTGAAATCCACTTTCGGTCATTAGCCCAAAATTTGGTTGCGCACCAATGCGACCCACCAGCATTTTCGCGCCAGCTGGAACATTAACATCAGTAATATAAATTGGAACATCTGGTAAACCCAGATAGGTCTTTATTTGACTTGGATCATAATTAAGACGTGCAAGAACTTTTTCTCTTACTAAAAAGCCACCGGCAGGCTCATTTGGATTAAGATGAACTCGCGAAAAACCAATGTCTTTCGCATCTGAGATTTCTCTAATATCTAAATCTTTTGGATAAGGTGGGAGCCAACCTTCTGCTGTAGCTTTTGCTGATATAAAGGGTTTATTTGCAACATTTGATGAAATGCGTCTCACACTTGAGAGAAGTCGAGTTTCTGTCTCTACCCCCCTCCCAAACAAACCTATCCTACGTATAAGCGCACTGCTTTTAGCGGTTTCTCCAAAAAAATGAGCCACGCGTGCAGTCTCTAGAGCAAGCTCTTCAAGTGCAGCCCCTTCAGACACTGTGTATGGGGTATTTAAGAATACCGGGGCTAGCTCATCAGCTATGTACGACACACCGCTCAGTATGCTTCCTAAACCCTCTAATAAAGGTTTTTGTACATACTCCCTCACTAAATTGGCCTCTTCATGCAGACTCTCCAACAGACCAAACTTCATGGTATTCCACCAGGACTCATGAACCCGGGTAGAAGGGGATGCTGTTTGTTCCCATTGCGACGTGGCTAGGGTATATAGCCATCCTTGCATCTCTTTTATTGTCAGTGCTTGCGCTCTTTGTGAATTCACTAAATTCCCATGCCCTGCTTGATAAGGCTCTTGCCCATCCGTTGGGAACCAATATTAGAGGGAACATGATCAATATTCTATTTCGTGCCAGCGACTAATTAGCTGTCACCCTCCTTTGAATAGTACAAATACAACTCGGCATCATCCCAATCTTTTTCATACACTTCTAAAATGTGATCCAAGACAGAAATTATTCTCCAATCATGATTCCTATTAATCTCTTTTTGTTTTTCTAATTTTATTTCATTTTTAATTTCCTCCCATTGAAGCTCACGCATACAAAATTGTATTAATTCCCACGGAGCATTTCCCGAACTTAATATTGAAAGAAACTCTTTTACAAATTTAGCACGATATTCAGGATGCGCTTTTATCAAATCAAGTATCTCTACATAGTAAGGTTCGGCCTTTCTACAGTCATATGTTGAATCCAATACCTTACTAGATTCATGCGCTAAATTATGGAACGTATTTAATATATCTTTCATTGGTTCGGCCTCCATGCTCCACCATTTGGATGGTTAAGATCCTCAATCCATTGCTTCTCTATGTATTTCTCGTAAGTATCAAAACCGAGATTTGAGAAAGCTTCTTCTGCAGCCTGCTGTGCAGATGTTCCGGTAGGCAAGTAATGTCCTGACGAATTATCAAAATATTTTATCTGGCCATTTATTACTCTTACTTCACCCGCTGCTTGCACCGGTTTACCGCTTGCAAGGTCGATGTGACCACCACCAATATTTTTAGAAACCCTACCTACAATCAAGTTTTTATTTTCGTCCACAACATAATTAAATCTTCCATTTATATTTTTCAGCTGAGTAGTTGGTATTATATTAGACCTATCAACTAAATGCTCGGGAAACTGATTGACAAATAATTTATCTGTCTCTACCCCCCTCCCAAACAAACCTATTCTACGTATAAGCGCACTGTTTTTAGCAGTTTCTCCAAAAAAGTGAGCTACGCGTGCAGTCCCTAGAGCAAGCTCTTCAAGTGCAGCCCCTTCAGACACTGTGTATGGGGTATTTAAGAATACCGGGGCTAGCTCATCAGCTATGTACGACACACCGCTCAATGTGCTTTCTAAACCCTCTAATAAAGGTTTTTGTACATACTCCCTCACTAAATTGGCCTCTTCATGCAGACTCTCCAACAGACCAAACTTCATGGTATTCCACCAGGACTCATGAACCTGGGTAGAAGGGGATGCTGTTTGTTCCCATTGCGACGTGGCTAGGGTATATAGCCATCCTTGCACCTCTTTTGTTGTCAGTGCTTGCGCTCTTTGTGAATTCACTAAATTCCCATGCCCAAGAGAAGAGTTGTCAGCACTCACGTGCGCTTGTCGTACTTGACGGGCCTGCCACTGCCTTAAACTGTGTTGATAGGCGTCTCTAGTGAGGTATTCTTTTTGTTGCTGTCGAGC
Source organism: Coxiellaceae bacterium (assembly GCA_965214015.1). GTDB lineage: Bacteria > Pseudomonadota > Gammaproteobacteria > Coxiellales > Coxiellaceae > CBDCAS01. Next base: position 218,391 of record CBDCAS010000020.1, on the reverse strand, counting down.
AGTAAAAGGCACGGTCACCGCATATGACTGATGACCAAAGAAACTGGAATTCGCGGCCTGCTGACCTGCTTTGGGCAGAAGCTCACCACTGGAGTCAGTTCCTGTGGCATACGCCTGTTCTGCCATATCTATCGGATCATCTATGAAAGCAACTGGGAGCTTAAGAGCATACCCTGCACTTTTAGCGTCTTGCATCATCGCTGTTCTAGCCGGCTCTTCTGGTTCTTGTACCTTTCTGGGATGCTTGGCTTTTTCAAGCGACTGTGCGGCTTTCTGTGCTGCAAAAACGGCCATCGATCGTGCTGCCGACTCCAAGGGATTAAATTTATCATGATACACCGCAGCACTGAATAAGCCTCCTAAGGTTCCATTGAGCATATCGTCTAAAAACAGTGTCAGAGGCAGCGATAGATGAAGATGTGCTAATCCTTGCGCACTGCTCACCTTTAAAAGCGACTGGCATGCAGCGTTGATAAAATTAGATTAATCCTTCTTCACCATACATTTGTTCAACTTCTTTATTGAACAATTCAATTGCTCTTGGATCCTGATTTTCCATATCTTCAAAAAAATTATCATAGTTCCAGCTTGCAGGTAATGCTGTCATAACCTTCCGATCATAGTTCTTATTGAACACTGTAACCCAAGAAGAGGGAAATTTTTGATTAAGAAATTCAAAACCATTTACAGTAAAAAAAGACGGTTCATTGTGATCTTCAGTTTGGATATAAATATCCAAACCCAAGTTTTCAATATAATTAACTGCTAAAACAATATATTCCTTTCCACGTTTCAACCAAGGGCTAGAATCTCCTAAATTTTCTCCTGTGGTATGGCTAATAATATTTCTACATAAAACCTTCATCCTAAATCCTTATTCAATAGGGGCTATAATACGGTGGCGTAACTGTAGGCTCTGGTTCTGCTACATTCGGGAAAAGATCAACAGTATTTTTAACTTTGAAGTCGGGATGTGTATAATTTACCTCGCCAGTAAACTTGTTACGATAAAAGTGAACTTGTATTCGCTGACCTGTTGGCATTTCAACAGATTGAGTTGTGAGTTTTTCCCAATCAATAATATTACTACCATCTTTTGTAAGAGCATCAACAACTGAAAAATTTTCCAAAACTGAACCTCGCCTCATTGCCGGCCTAGAAGTTTCGACAGCAACATCTGTTAACTTCCCTGTTTCATCAAGTATCCCTGCCTCTTGCAGCGATAAAGTGGTTTTCAATCTTAACGCATCTGCTGCATTATGGGCAGCATAATTTGGCAGCTTCCCTGCCTCCCTCCCAAACAAACCTATCCTACGTATAAGCGCACTGTTTTTAGCAGTTTCTCCAAAAAAGTGAGCTACGCGTGCAGTCCCTAGAGCAAGCTCTTCAAGTGCAGCCCCTTCAGACACTGTGTATGGGGTATTTAAGAATACCGGGGCTAGCTCATCAGCTATGTACGACACACCGCTCAGTGTGCTTTCTAAACCCTCTAATAAAGGTTTTTGTACATACTCCCTCACTAAATTGGCCTCTTCATGCAGACTCTCCAACAGACCAAACTTCATGGTATTCCACCAGGACTCATGAACCCGGGTAGAAGGGGATGCTGTTTGTTCCCATTGCGAAGTGGCTAGGGTATATAGCCATCCTTGCACCTCTTTTATTGTCAGTGCTTGCGCTCTTTGTGAATTCACTAAATTCCCATGCCCAAGAGAAGAGTTGTCAGCACTCACGTGCGCTTGTCGTACTTGACGGGCCTGCCACTGCCTTAAACTGTGTTGATAGGCATCTGTATTGATTTGATTCTTTTGTTGCTGTCGAGCAGTAAAAGGCACGGTCACCGCATATGACTGATGACCAAAGAAACTGGAATTCGCGGCCTGCTGACCTGCTTTGGGCAGAAGCTCACCACTGGAGTCAGTTCCTGTGGCATACGCCTGTTCTGCCATATCTATCGGATCATCTATGAAAGCAACTGGGAGCTTAAGAGCATACCCTGCACTTTTAGCGTCTTGCATCATCGCTGTTCTGAAACAACTAAGCCAGTTCATAATTCCCATCTAGCAATTGCACTGCATTAACAATATTTCTTATCATTGATTGCTTATCATCAGTGCTTATTTCTTGTAAAATAGGCTTTTCCCAAAACCTAACGTCATTAACATACACAATCGTTTTCCTGAGCTTAGGATCATATGTCCAATCAATATCGACTGTTCGCCCTTGATCTTCATATATCATAGTCTCAGGTCCTGAAATTTGAACAGAGAAACCTTTATCACTTTCAACACGACCAGTACTAATTTTTTTCAACATAACTTTCTTTTATCATTTAGGCACAAGATTATTTATATATTCTGGAGAGTATATAATTTCTTCTATATTTGGATTTTCAAGAAGTGCTGGATATTCAATTCTATTGAACACACTTCCTGGTCTAGAACCTTCAACAAAAGCTGATACACGGCCTGATGCTCCCTGTGCAAATTTTTCCGACAATCTTTCCCAAGGAACTATTGCCTGACTACCGGGATATTTATCAAACAAACCCAATGAACTTAAGTATTGACCACCGGGCGTCATTTCTAAAGTTAAGCGATTATAATCATAAAGCGAAGCAAAATTTTCTGCTAACTCCCTATTACCACGTCCCGACCAAAATATAGCTTCATCCAAACTTGTACTGACATCTAAACTATGAGTTTTTACTGCAAGTGTATGGATCTTATAAAAGCTTGCTTTATTTCCAACTTTTGTTTCTACGATATTTGATAAAACGCGTGATCGTATTACTGAATTTTCTAGACTCTCTATCTCCCCCCTCCCAAACAAACCTATCCTACGTATAAGCGCACTGCTTTTAGCGGTTTCTCCAAAAAAGTGAGCTACGCGTGCAGTCCCTAGAGCAAGCTCTTCAAGTGCAGCCCCTTCAGACACTGTGTATGGGGTATTTAAGAATACCGGGGCTAGCTCATCAGCTATGTACGACACACCGCTCAATGTGCTTTCTAAACCCTCTAATAAAGGTTTTTGTACATACTCCCTCACTAAATTGGCCTCTTCATGCAGACTCTCCAACAGACCAAACTTCATGGTATTCCACCAGGACTCATGAACCCGGGTAGAAGGGGATGCTGTTTGTTCCCATTGCGAAGTGGCTAGGGTATATAGCCATCCTTGCACCTCTTTTATTGTCAGTGCTTGCGCTCTTTGTGAATTCACTAAATTCCCATGCCCAAGAGAAGAGTTGTCAGCACTCACGTGCGCTTGTCGTACTTGACGGGCCTGCCACTGCCTTAAACTGTGTTGATAGGCATCTGTATTGATTTGATTCTTTTGTTGCTGTCGAGCAGTAAAAGGCACGGTCACCGCATATGACTGATGACCAAAGAAACTGGAATTCGCGGCCTGCTGACCTGCTTTGGGCAGAAGCTCACCACTGGAGTCAGTTCCTGTGGCATACGCCTGTTCTGCCATATCTATCGGATCATCTATGAAAGCAACTGGGAGCTTAAGAGCATACCCTGCACTTTTAGCGTCTTGCATCATCGCTGTTCTAGCCGGCTCTTCTGGCTCTTGTACCTTTCTGGGATGCTTGGCTTTTTCAAGCGACTGTGCGGCTTTCTGTGCTGCAAAAACGGCCATCGATCGTGCTGCCGACTCCAAGGGATTAAATTTATCATGATACACCGCAGCACTGAATAAGTCTCCTAAGGTTCCATTGAGCATATCGTCTAAAAACAGTGTCAGAGGCAGCGATAGATGAAGATGTGCTAATCCTTGCGCACTGCTCACCTTTAAAAGCGACTGGCATGCAGCGTTGAGTAGGTCTCGATAGTCTAATTTCTTTTTTTGACCCAACGCGCTTAGGGCCATATCAGAGCCTAGAGTAATCACTTCTTGGCGCAATAAGGTCAAGCCCAATTGTGGTAAATAGTGCATCTTCTGCTGGGCTTGGATAAGCTCAGCAGAAAGGCCTGGTTCGTGGGTTGCCTGAAGTTCATCAATATTGAATTCCCCTCGTATCAACCCTGCAATCAATCCTGTTTCAAATTGTTCGCCTAATTCTTTCCAGTTCCATTGACTCTGTAGTCCTAAAATCATCCCCACGCTTTGTTGAGCCGCATCGGACAGACCTGCCACCAGCGCACCTCGCAACATAGCGGTCAGTATCGGACCCCATGTGCCCCCAATGGTAGGCATCAATTCAGGCACTAAAAGGGCTACTAATGTACCCACCGCAACCTCCACAAGTTCCCCTAAGAATAAAAAAAATGAATGAGGATGAGGAGCCGGAGCAATCGGCATATAGGGATAGAATGTGCCTAGAATCGCTCCTGTGTTCACCGGCACAGGGTGAGCCGCTTGATTAAATCGATTAAAATCAACTGTCGATGGAATCCTAATCGTAGCGCCTTCGGGAATCGCATCTTCGGGTCCATACCCATTCATTTGGGCTAATTCATAGGCGTAGCTAGTACTTCCCAACTGTTCTGCAATTGACTCAAACGTATCTCCTGGATGCGCTACTAGTGACTGCGGTGCAGCAGGGGGCCAATGGCGGCTCACTGCGTGATACCATGGCGCAAAGTTCACCTTTGCTGGCACATCACTGCCTGTTGGATCAGAGGGTAAGTCCCCCATCCAACCATAGGAAATGCCATTAGGATCGTAAATAAAAAATTCTTCTCCCGCTCCAGTGCGTTTAAACACCACGCGTCCTTCGGCATTGACTGCAAACCACCGAAAGCCATCATGACCCAGCACATCGCCATTGACACTTTGAGGCTGCCCATTGGCATCGTATGTAATAAACACTTCACCATAGGTGGGGTCTCGCTGAGGAATCTCCTGCTCCCCACTGACCAAAAACAATTGCATCTGATCAAAGCCGATATAATGCGATTCTAGTGTTTGAGTCAGATCCCATCGTTTCTTTTTTTCATCCCAACTACTGTAACTCACTTGGCGTTCTAATTGTCCCTCCTCGAAATAATGCGTGTATTGGGTTTCTGAAATATTTTCTAAGGCGGGTAATCCTAAGGAAGAACTGTGTTGTACGGTATTTTTTTGATGGGAAATCCAGCCATTAGACACCTTCGCAGTACCAATGGGATCATAATCAGTGTAATAGGTTTTACCAGAGCGATCCGCATGAACAAATTGATACACAATACGACGCCCTGTGCCCTTTTGGTACCCCCATTGTGCGCTAGAGAACAAGCCTCCGGCTCGAATCGTCCTGGTGGAATTCACCCAGCCATTGTTTAAATAATGAATGGTCTTTAATAACTGATTACCTTTGCAATCTAATGTGAGTTCACTCTCACGTTGACCGCCAAAATTAAAGGTGAGTACTGTCCCTTTCCCAGGTTTAATGGTGATCACTCCTTGCTTTAAACAACCACGATCAATGGTCATAAGATCCGCAGCATTATAATCAAACCAATGCTCTGCATGTTCAATAGTATGGGCAACGGCTTTGCGTGGGTCTAAATCAGGAGATTGTTGTTTATACGTAGCGACTACGTGACGCAGGTTCTTATTGGCATCATAGCTATAAACGCCTTGCATACGCAGGTCTTGCACACAGACGGTTAATCCTCGCGAATCAATATCAATATTAGTATCTTGATAGACATTCACATCGTTCATAAAAAAGCGCTCACCAATGCGCCGACCTATTCTATCGTGTCGATAGCGAGTGTAAGTGCGGTTCCCAATATCTAAAATCCAAATACGATGCCCCGCTTCGTCATACACATAGCTTAGATTTTGATCGGGTGTAGTTTCAAACACTCTCTTATGTAACCAACGGTATTGTTGACCATGTCGTCCTCGTGTACTGGGATCAGTGGTGATTTTTGTGGTTTGGTAATGACGATTGACGTCATACAACAATACAGTACCACTTTTATCGATTTTCTTTTTAGGGATGCCAAAAAAAGGATGGTAGAACTGGGTAATCTGAAAGGCAGGACCGTGTTTATTGTCTTCGATTTCTATTTGGCCACTACGGTGATAAGTCCAACTATGGAGTTGCCCTGCCGGTAAAATACGCCGAACGACCCGGTCTTTTTCATCGTAATCTTCTCGGGTAGTCTCTGCATTTGCATTAGTAGTGCTTTGACGTAGTCCGCGCTCATTGTAGGTAAAGTGCGTGGTGTTCCCCTCCCCATCGGTTATGGAGGTCACTAAATTTTCACAATCATGGGTAAAATCCGTTTTTACCGTTGCTGTTTTTTGGGTGACCACGCGTCCGAAACCATCCACGCTATGCGCTTCCCACACGCCATCGGCCGTCACTATTTTGATAGGATCTCCAGCAGGATTGCGTAATGTGGCTTTTACGCTGCCGCTTGGTTTTTGTAGGCCAATCGATTGATGCAATGCATCTACCCCATATCGGGTGGTCAGTGCAGCTGTGTGCGTGTGACCTTTTTTATCGACATAATCGGCACAAACCTCGGTTCGAGTGGCCAACTGATTCCATCGATTAAATGTAGAGCGTGTTTGATGTCCCAAAGCATCGATACTAACGCGTGGATTGCCCCAGCGATCTAACTCTTGTGAGCGCTTGGGCTTAGCCCATTCAAATTGATCACGCATCGCTACGGTCACTACATCTCCATAGTGTTCAACGCGTGTAAAATGCCCTGCTAACCAACCTTCTGGAGTGCGATATAGTTTTTCACTGAGCATTGAATCTGGCACTGGAATGGGTTGTTGATCCGCATCCAAGAGCTGCATTTGAAAGGGATATTTTCCAGCGTCTATCTTATTTAAAGCAATGGATAATAATCGTGCATCCCCTAGACGATCTTTTTTAACCATAACTGGGAGGCTTTGCCACTCGCTATTTTCTTTAACGCGATCATCGTTAACATCAAATTTATAGCGAAACTGCACACAATCTGTATTGGGAGGTATGGGATGAATCAACAAGGTTTGTATTTCATACACGGCCTCACCGGATCTGGGTATTCGTGTCGGATCTCCTTTAAAGACTTCAATTTCTATATTCTCATAGCTTGCCCAATAAATACCGGCGGATCCAAATCGAGATCCCCCTGGATAATACGGAAATTTAAAGGCATGACCCACATGAGTGATTACTTCTACATCCTTTTGTGTGCTGGTGTCGCACTGATAGTTAATATGAAACGGCTGACGGTAAAAACCACCTTTAGGCGCGCGCCAATTAAATTGTGTATAATGATGTCCCTTATAGAGGATCGTTTTTAAAGTAAAGTCTGGAATTGAAAAGGTGCGCACTTGCATCGAAGAGGATGAGGAAGGGCTCGCAAGCAGATCTTCTGCAAAAACATCCACCTGTTGAGCGACCTTCTGTTCAGGGTCGGGAGCCCCTAAACTGGCCGCTTGAAATTGATACTGCGCTACATTCATTAATTGAGAAACCTCGGCACGATACCAGCCATTAGCCCACTGCATGAGCCCTAAGCTACCTTTGACTTGTTGCGTGCTGGGATCTATTACAATGAGTAACTCCGGCTTCTTATCCTCCGGCGCAGGATAAAAATACAAGTAGGAAGGAATGGCCGTCATCTCTTTAGGTAATTCTGAATTAGCAGCTTCACCAATGAACCATTTTTTTCCTGACTCACCCAAGCCATACAAGGTACACGTTACCGGCAAGCTATTAATAGGTTGACTAAAGTCGAGCTTCCCCAACTCAGTAGAGGCTTTTTGAACTTTCATCAAGGTGTAACCTTTGAAAACATGTTCAGACACATACTCTGAGTACCCATATTCTCCCTGCAAGGTATGAAATCCAGGCGGAGCCCCTGACCACTGAATCCACCCTTGGCGGGTTAGTATGTCCACTGCATAAGACACTTGAGTGCGCACAAGTCGTAGTTGGCGCCCACTGGGATCAGTGTGTCCTACGCGAAAAGCTTGCCCAATTGCTTCACTGCTTTTAATGGCTTGAACATCATAGGTTCCTGACTTTTGATCTGATAATCTTACTACAAAGCGACCTGGGATTTCTGTGAGTGTCAGCCCTGCTTTAGCAACGATCTTATTATGCTGCACTAAGGCAACGCCTTGCACACCCTCTGTTTTTCCAGTCACTAATAGCGTTTCTTCATCAATCATTTTTCCAACAAGCTGTTCTGATCCTTGGAGATTTTTTGTATCTAGTACCAAGGTACCCGAAGCCCCCTGACACGGATTAAAATTGGTGCGATACCGTGTCGGATCTTGAGGATCGGGTTCTTTAAAATAATACAACAGGGTAAAGTGATAGCGATCAGCGATTAAATGCGAGACATCAACACCCCATTTATCTTGAGTGGTATTTGTCGTTGGTGTTAGAAAAATCTCAGTCAAGGGCTCTGTACCCCGATTTAAAATCAGCCGCGCCTCCATCAGGGCATGAGGATTCATGGGCCAACTTAAACTGTAGGAACCAAATTCTGAGGCCCCAATGGAAATCGCTGTATGCAACGGCTCAGGGCTGTCGCCTTTTAAATGCCGAAATTGGGGTAAATATTGTGTCTTTATCTGCCCCTTGTTATTTAACACAAGTCCTATGTGTTGCCCATCACTTGGGGGGGTGAGGATCGCTTGGGGCAATTGATGGTATTGGATCTTCCCTAAATCTTGTGTGAGCGAGCGCAATTGACCGGTTTGCTCCCCTTTGGCATTCATAAATTGGAGGCTGGGAATCCCTCGATCAGTGTCGTTATACCATACTCTACCTACACGATCGTAACGCTGTTCGATCACCCAAGTGTTATTATCTTCACTGATTCCGGTCACATCGCCAAAGAGGTTACGCCGATAATAAGTCATGAGGGAGGTCCCTGTCATCACCTGAGATTCACACGTTGCGCTCAGACGATCTGTCTTATCATACGATTTTTTGAGTTCATACAAACGAAGCGTTTGCATCACATCTTCTGATGACTGTAATTGACGAGCACTGGCATTTGTATTCCATCCAGTGACCCACTGTATACGACGCGCTGGTAAGTGGGTGGCTGTGTAGGTTTGTGCACTCGGATTGCCACGAGCGTCTTGTTGAATCACACATAATCCACGATTATCCCATAGTTTTAACCGAATTTGATCTTCAGGCACGTTCTTTAAGGCTGTTTTTTCTGGAACCTGTGGAGCCTTCACTTTAACAGTACGTCGTTCAATGGCGACCTGATGCAAGGCTGTGAACAGCATGATCTTTTGTTCGAGAAATACAATACCTGGACGATCTGCATCGGGACGGGGCGCATTTTGGGTAAGCCTCATGCGACCTAAGGCATCGTACTCACTCAATACCTGGGCTTGATTGGGCAAACTCGTCTGTGTCACATGATCTAAAAGATCATAGAGGTCATAGGTGGTCACCACATCTTGCGTGGAATCTTGCATATGTGGCACACCTTGTTTATCCAGTGTAATAGACTGCAATACCACTTTTTTCAAGCGTGTTTCTATTGTACGGCCCAGCACATCGTAACCGGTTTCTGTCACTCGATCCTCGGCTGAAGGGGTGAGGGTTTTTAATAAGGTCGCATAATCCATAGCGATGAGCCTGGCAGGATCTAGAGGTTGCGCATATTCATAACGCAAGGTGTGCAGGCCATCGACATTTACAGCAAAGACCGTCACTCCACCTTCTGCATCTGCGGTGGCAATTAACTTACCACGCAGATCAAACCATTGCCGTGTGTGTGCCCATTGACTGTGCCGTGCCTCCAGCAAGTGAGTTTCACAGACAACTTCCCCAAAGGAGTTATACGATTTTTTCATCACAGGTGCGGTATAATCGCATTGAAACTCAGGATCCTCCCCCTTCTCATTCACAGTCGTCACAAAGACCTCAGACTGTTGCAACTCTATCAAACGACCTGCATTGTCAAACTGTTGGCTTAAGGTTCGATCTTCCTCTGAGGTAGTAATATGCGCTTTCACTAGCTCACAACTGAGCCCTGTCTTAATAAATTGCGATAAATCTAACGAAATGGGAATCGCATATTGCCTAAGCGTGCTGACCTCACCAAAGGCATTACGGGTAAATTCAGTGACAAGTCCGTTTGCTTGCACTCGGTATTGAATCCGTCCTACAGTATCGTATGCCGTAAAATGAGCGTGGCCATTTTCATCAATATCGACTATCGGTTGACCAAACGTATTCATGAGGCGCTTTGTGGTCACTGTCACTGGTCGATCCGAACGATCTTCAGGTTTTCGTAAAACCTTTGTAGGATCTTCCACTAAAACCGAGCACATAGTCGTTCCAATGGTGTGGTTCAGAGCATCCACAGCAAATGTGATTTCAGAAGCGATCATCTTCTGTTGGCTTCTAGGATCTTCGTAGCCTTTTCTGGCGGCCACTGTATTGCCATTGGCATCCACTGCTCTCTCACTGATTAAACGCGCTTTAATCGTCTCCTTGGCTTTTAAATGTCCAGGATTGTCTGCATCTTTTTCTACTACAGCCACTTCTACCGCTGGAGTTAATTCATGGGTTCTACGCCCTGCTGCATCAAATCTATTTTCCCAGACATTTTGGGCACGATCTGTATGAGTAAGACACTCACCCAACGCACTGAAGCTCCAATGTTCTTCTTGATGCAGGGCATTGCTCGAATAAATACGATGACGCATGACATCGTAGTCATTTATTGTCATTCGTTGTTGTTTTGGAAGATTCTGTACTGCCCTGTGCATTGTATAAAGGGTTAACGGTGAGGGTAAGGGCGCTAAGCGTTGAAGATACACCGTTGTCGTCTTGGGTTGGTTCACCTTATCGTACTCGGTTTCGGTGACATAACCTGCTTCATCAATATGAAAGACCGCACGATCTAACACATCGAATAATTGATGCATGATGCGATCTTCAGGACTCGATATTAAGACAGCACGCACGGCCTTTGGCGTCAATGCTTTTAATTGACTCACTTTAATGGGAATCGCATAGCGATGTACTTTGGTGAGATTCCCATGGACATCAAGCGTTTTTTCAACGACAACTCCCATAGGATCAATGGTAATCACTTCCCGACCCGCTGCATCTAATAAATTGTAATGGCTGCGCGTTGGACTTTTTATTTGTTTTAACCAAGCTGTAATTTCATCGGTATCTTTCGTTTTAAGAGCTCGTGTCTCTATTGTTTTTTGATAACACGAGCTACCAATTCGATGCCCTGCACTGTCGTAGTGGTATTGTGTAATCGCACCTAAGGCGTCTATTTTATAACGCTGTTTTCCATCACGATCATAGCGATAATGCACCACTCGATCATTCACATTTGGTTCTACCAATGCCTGCATTTCTGCAGAAGTTGTCTTCTCTGTCACTCGGTTAACATCCACCGGCGTTATATAGGCCCTCTGTTGCACTAAGCGACCTTCCTGATCGAGTTCATAACCGACAACCCCTCCATTCGGTAATACCGTAAAGCGTTTTTGTGATAAGGCATCCAAAATAGAATGGGTTTTAAAGCCATTAGGATCTTGTGTCACAATAACAGCACCATTGGCATCTAATCTATGTAGCGTTTGTAGTTTTAATCCCTCCGGATCGATGATTTTTCCAGTCTCACGTTGAGCACTGTCAAAGAGGTGTTGCGTTACACGCTGATCCGCTTTTTTAGAATCCCCTTGCCATGTTAAGGTATCCTGACCTAGTCCATTAGTATGGTGCAGGGTGAGAAAATCAGTACCTGATGGATTAGGCACTCTCTCTTCTACAATCTGTCCACGACGGTCTCTTTTAATCGTTTTTTGAACCATAATAGGATTTGTGACCGCTATTTCTAAGTCCAAATGTCCCAGGGTAAACACTGTAGTGGCTATAAAAGAATTCGGTGCTTCTACATGAGCATGCACTCGCCCTGCCGAGTCATAGATATAATAAGTTTGGCATCCATTCGGTTCTGTATGTATTTCACAACGACCACATAAATCAAACTGATCTTGTGTGGTTATTTTCAAACCCAAAGCATCTAGGGTTTGCTGCGTTTGCAAACCGCCAGCCTCATAAGTAAAGCAAGTAACACTTCCATTACTGTCAGTCACACTTTGGGTTTGTTCAAATACCGTAGTGACTGTGGTTAATTGTCGACCTTCGGGGCTGGTTTCGGTACGACATCGCCTTTTAGTGTCATAGTGTGTGGTAGTGACATGACCTGCTTTATCAGTATGCTTTAACAGTCGAGAAAACGCATCCCACCTCTTTTCTGAGCATTGTCCTAAGGCATCTATGAGAGATTGAACACGGCCTAACCGATCCCGTATATAAGTCGTTTTTGCCCCTGTAGGGGCTACCCATGTATTCAGTTTTTTTTGAAAATCGTAACTTTTTCGAGTGTTTAATGCCAACGACTCTGGATCCACCTGTGTTTCTACTACAAGACCTCGGCGATCATAGTCTGTGTTCTGAAGCTGCCAAGTGTGTGCAGCCACCTGTTGTTGCTTTTTTTCAACTTCAGCAAACGCATTTTTTGTCGTGATCGTTTTAAAGGCTTCAGCATCGGTATAGGTCATTGTATTATTGACTCGATCTACCTCCCAGCGCTGAATGCTGTCGTGCGCGGGATCGGCTAAATCCTGAAGGGCTTTTTGTAACACTACATCATTCTCTGCCCTACCTCCTGTTAGCTGTTTCAATGTCTCAGCCTCAATGGGCCTTTTATAGCGGCATACTCTCACCTTTTCTCCAAAGGCATTGTAATTATTTTCTGTCACATAACCATTGGCATCAATGCGAAAGGCAAGCTCACGACGTGGGGTGTAATAATAAATTGTCCTGCTTCCTAAAGGGTCTGTTGTCTTCACACAGAACCCATAAGGATCTATCTTATGATGCGTGGCATGATCTTGCCAAAATTGGGCTATTTGTTGGGTTTTCTCTTGGGGCGATAAACTCGAGTTTGTCTCAATCTCAGCTATTTTTTCAGCACCTCGTTCATCCACTGAGGCGATTACCGCTCCATAGGCATCGTATTTTTTGACTTGGGTGCGTGCCCCTCTAGGATCTGAATCATGGGTATCTTTTTGACTCTGTACAAGCAGGCGACCCAGAGCATCATAGTGGTGGTTTGTTTGCCGATTCAGGGGGGACTCAATGCGTACCGTTTCTCGTTGTAATCCATCGTAATTGAATGCAGTGCTATGATCCTCCGAGCTGGGAGTCGGAGTCGTGTTACCACCATTGACTTGGGTCGCATAACGGCAAGTGTGTCGGATTAATCCCTCTGAAAAATAAGTGTGCGTGGTAAGGTAGTGTTCTGCATCCTGCTCAGCAATGACCTGCCCTCGTGCATCACGATAAAACACATGTTCTGCTCCGACCATCGATTCATCAGAGGGATTTTTATACCAAGTGATGCTCTTAATACGACCGGCTGCATCGCGATCACTTTTCTTTACAAACTGTTCTGCATCCTGTTCTACAATTTTATAGCCCGCATCGTCAAAATGAAATCTGACCTTACGGTCCTTTTTAGGGTCTACCACTAACCCCTGTAACCTATTATTCGTTAACGTGCGTGCTACTGAATCAAAGAGGCGGTGATAATAGTGCGTCGTGCTAATACATCGATTTGCTTCATCATAGACCCGTTCTGTGACAGCACCAAATGCATCAATGTGATAACGCAGTTGATCGGCTGCATTGTATAACCAAGTCGTTGTTCGATCTTGAACATGAGACGCTGTCTTACACCCTGTGTGTGGATCCACCGGTGTGCTCATTGTTGTGATCGCTTCCACGCGACCTTTCTCATCATAAGTAGTGGACTGGGCATAATGCGCGGCATCAATCGATAAAATAACCCGTCCTAAAGGATCACATTGAGTTTGAGTTTTTGTATGATCTGGATGAATCGTCAGGTAGAGACGACCTGCTGCATCTCGCTCATAGAGTGTGGTTCGTGTCGGTGTGTTTGCAGCAAGGTCTGTTCTTTTAACAGTGGTTAATCGACCCGAGGCATCCATAAGAGTCTTTGTCAAAAGTTGATCCGCTGTCACTACTGTTTGACTGCTTTTTGCATAAGTAAAGCATGTTTTATTGTCTTCAGAATCGGTGATTTCAATACATCGATCCAATCCATCCCATTTTTTTACAGTCGAAAATGAAGTGTCTTTATCACGCTGTTCACGACGCAAAAACCACGTTCCAAACGGTGACCACTGAGTTGAAATACAAGACTCCGACCCATCGGCAATCCCTGTACCCTCCTCATCTAAGTAGGCAAAGTGGGTTTCTGTTTGAATTTGGCCAAGTGCATTGGGAATATACTGAATTAAATCGGTTTGATTGATCGGCTGTTGCTGCCACCAACTCTCACAGACTGATTGAGCAATCGGTTGATCAGAAGGCTGTGAACTTACCTCCATCGCTTGTGTTAAGTGTACGCGAGTTTCAATCCGATTGCCTTGATCATCGTACATATGGCGTGTCACTGTGCCTACTGCATTAATTTCATAACGCAATTGACGTTTTTCATCATAGACAAACCAGGTGGGCAGAGCTTTGGAACGTTGATCACTCTGAATCGTTTGCACGCGCGAAAAACACACCCCAGTTGCGGGATCCCGATGATAGTGTGTCCTCTGACCTAATCCATCCGTGGTCGAATCAATGAGCCCGAGTGCGTTATAAGTTCTGCTTTCTGTCGCACTGCTGGGATAGGTCGTTTTTTCTAAACGACCCTTGGAATCGTATTGGTACACCACAGTTTCAATGCGAGTCCCAGTGGGTTTATCTACTTGAATCAATTGCCCATTTGCATGGGTGTAGACCACTGCAGTCGACTTTCCTAAAGAAGTTGAATAGACGGCCGTTTTACCTTTTGAAAAATCAAACTGTGTGATGCGTTTCTCACCGTCTATGGATTGAGAAATTATCGGTTTTTTTAAATCTCCTGTGTACTTCAAATAATGACAAGTACCATCACTTTGAGAAATCGTGTCTAATGCCCTCGTTTTAGCATCATACCCATAATGCACGGTATAGGGCGTTCCATCCTCTACCGGAATCTCTATCGCAATCACACGACCAAAGGCATCCAGCCTATAGGTTTGTAACACTTGTAGGTTACCAGTGAGTGGGTGTAAAGAGACTGTGATTTTATTCTCTGAATAATCCCATTGAATAGATTGACCTGAAGAGCCTTTGATCTGCGTTAAACGACCCGCATCATAGGTATAACTTAGCGTATTGCCTGCTAAATCACAGCGATCTTTTTGTAAACCGTCTGTTCCATAGTGCTCAGAGATTCCAGAGCTAGGATGCTTCCATGTCCATATTTTTTGAGCTTTATCGAAACATAAAAATTCATCACCACCAGAAAGCCCCTGAGCTACATAGTGTTTGTGGGCAACATCGTATACAAAAGTAAGCAGAGCACCTTCTTCATTAATTAATACAATCTGGGTGCTATCCCCTGATTTAAGCCACTCTAATCGGCGCCCCATGGATACACGCCAACCTCCCTTTTCAGCTTGACTGTTATAGTAGGCTCCTACCAGAATCGTAAATCCACGCTCTATGATACGACGCAGAGGACCTCGTAAAAAAATATTACCCGTATCAACATTAGCAAATAGTGTAATATTGGCCTGACCTAAAGAGCGAGTCGCCAATACATCGCCTAGAAAATCATGCGAGCTTTTACGAAGTCCCAAAGTCTTACTCACTATCACACTTATATCTTGAGTAAACATGACCTCAGTCCTTAAATAATTAATGATCTCTTAAAATCTGGTAAACTAAGCAATTTCGTTAAACGGTGTTTTAATGCAGAAAATTTAACCTCGAGCTAATACTCCTACATAGGTTGTTTGCATGTGCTTGGATAGACGATCCCACCTAATACTGTATATTTATTTTTTATAGTGAATGTTGAGCCCGTGCAACGGAGCATACCATTCATATCTGCACACACAGATGAGCTTGTACCTTGAGCACCCGCAATATCAACACTTGAGCTATCTCTAACTGAATAGTCACATATTCCATTGTTTTCAGATGTAATTAATGCCCCCTTAATACTTGAGCTAAAAATGGCATTCAACCCACCTATATTCCCACTAAGATGGGTTTGATTTCCTGGCTCTATCGAAATAACTGAATTAGAATTAGCTTCAATCCCTGTATGAAAACCAGAAACTGTGTTAGTCCCCAATTTTATTGAACTAGCATCTATTGCAAGTATGCCTGCTTTACCACTTTTTTTAGTCCCTTTAATGATAAAGTTAGAAAGCAATCCAAGTGTATGACCATGACTTACAACAAAGCCTGAACTACCATTCTTAAAATTTAATGTGCATGGCTCTCTACCACAATCACCGACAATATCAATCTGACTACCATTTGGATGATTTACTGTAATTGTGTTTTGATCATCATTCATATTATTTTGTATCACTTTAATTGTCACAATAGCGCTTGGACTAATCATCGTATCATTTAAACAATAGAGAGCTCGCTGAATGGAATGAATACTTTCACCCTTAACACATTCTGACTGAAAGCCACCTGGAAAATTACCTGGCACTGTTATAGTCATATTGTGCCTGATGAGTCCTGCCTGTGAATGAATATCGTAAGGTGTAGCCAAGATGATGGATGAAAAACATAGTGATAATACTGAAATAAGCAGTGAAAGTTTTTTAAAATACTGCATAAATAACTCCTTTTTATGCAATCGAGACAGGCATTTCAGTAATTAGTAAAAGTGTTATGCAATTTTAGATTAACACAATCATCCCTGTCAATTCTTTAAATTGAGTAATTTAGCGGGTAACAAAACACACGGATCAGATTCTGGTGTGAGGATCATGCCAAAGGACATGACGCGTGTAACCCCTACCATAAATGTATATTTATAATGCATAATGTCATTATCTTTTACGCTGGTTCTAACAAACCGATCAGAGTTGCTAAGTATTTTGCCCTGGTTCATTACACTAGAACTCTTTCCATTCAATGGCGTGCCAACATCATCTATTAAAACTAAGCAGATAGAATTCGTAGAAGATTTTTGTAGTCTTCTTGAGTATCTAGTGTTGTTTTGACAAGCTCTTTGATTTTACGACAAGCATGTAATACGGTTGTATGATCACGTCCACCAAAGGCATCTCCAATTTCTGGAAGACTATGATTGGTTAATTCTTTAGCTAATGCCATAGCAACTTGTCTTGGCCGTGCAATAGAGCGACTACGACGTTTAGAGAGAATATCAGATACTTTAACTTTATAATATTCCGATACAGTGCGTTGTATGTTGTCAATGGTGACTAACTTAGCTTGTAAAGACAATAAATCTTTTAAGGCATCTCGAGAAAATTCAACAGTGATGGGTTGTCCAATAAATTGTGCATTGGCAACGACGCGTTTTAAAGCACCCTCTAGTTCACGAACGTTAGATTGAATGTTTTTAGCAATAAAAAAAGCAACTTCATGAGGAAGGTGTACTTTAAGATGCTCTGCTTTTGACATTAAGATGGCAACACGGGTCTCTAATTCTGGTGGTTCGATCGCAATTGTTAATCCCCAGCCAAAACGTGATTGCAGCCGTTCTTCAAGACCATTAATTTCTTTTGGGTAGCGATCACAGGTAAGAACAATTTGTTGCTGGCCATCTAATAGTGAGTTAAATGTATGGAAAAACTCTTCTTGGGAGCGCTCTTTGCCTGCGAAAAATTGAATGTCATCGATCAAAAGTGCATCAACAGAGCGATAAAAGCGTTTAAATTCAGTCATTGCATTACGCTGTAGTGCTTTTATCATATCAGCAACAAAACGCTCAGAATGCAAATAGAGAATTTTTGCCTTTGGGTTGTTTTTTAGCGTGCGGTTTCCCATGGCATGCATCAGATGTGTTTTTCCTAAACCGACGCCACCATAAAGAAATAGTGGATTGTAGGCTTGCCCTGGGTTTTCTGCTACTTGTAGTGCTGCTGCACGACCCAGCTGATTTGATTTACCTTCAACAAAGGTATTAAAGGTAAAAGCAGGATTAAGGGCGTTATGGAAACTGCGAGTTTTTTCTTCAGCTACTAATGGTTGTTGTTGAGGTGCTTTGCGTGGTTTTAACTCAGCTTCTCGAATGTCCTTTGTCCCAATTTGTAAATGTACCTCAAGGGGTGGGTTAGCCATTGCTTGCATTATTTCTTTGATCATAGTGAAGTAATGTTCATGAATCCAATCCATAACAAATTGGTTAGGAGCTAACAAAACAAGAGTATTGTCAATATTTTCTGCATGCAAGGGGCGTATCCATGTGCTGAATTTTTGTGCTGGAATTTTATCACGCAACTTTTCAAGACAAGTGCGCCACAGTGTTAATGCGTCTATTTCAATCGCAGTTGACATGGATTTCCCTAATGCTAAGTGGAAAGCAGAAGACTAAAACTAGCATTTTATACCTACATACAAAAAATTAAAATGACTTATTTGGATTTTATTTTATTTATTTAGCAGCATATCCATAAGAGCCATTCTAACAGCGAGTCCATGATGCACTTGCTTTAGAATGACAGACTGTGGCCCATCGGCAACACAGGAGTCGATTTCAATACCACGGTTTAGTGGGCCAGGATGCATAACGATGGCATTGGGTTTTGCAAAGGCTAATGTGGCAGGTGTTAGGCCAAACTCTCGATAAAACTTATCAAAATCTGGCATAGCACTAGATGGTATGCGTTCTTTTTGAATACGTAGGGCAACAATGACATCTACATTTGCTAAACCTTCTTCAAGTGTATTGTAGGTAGTGGCTTTATATTGATCTGTTGTGGTTGCTGGTAATAGTGTGGGAGGAGCAATGAGGTTAATACTTGTGGTTCCCATAATGTGCAGACCTTCAATAAGTGATCTTGCAACCCGTGAATGTAGAATATCACCAATAATGGCTACTTTAATATCTTTGAAGCGTCGTTTGTAATGGTTGATGGTAAATAAATCTGCCAAGCACTGAGTAGGATGTTCATTATTACCATCTCCTGCATTAATAACCACAGCATCGCTTTTTAGCTCGGTGGCAATAAAATTTGCACTGTGGCTATCGGAATGTCGAATAATAAATAAATCAGTACCCATAGCTTCAAGAGTATGGATCGTGTCCAGTAAAGACTCCCCTTTTGTCGTTGATAGCTGTGTCATATTGGGGTTTAGTACAATGGCCCCCAATCGTTCTGCAGCTAGTGTAAATGAATTACGTGTTCTTGTGCTTGACTCAAAGAATAAATTAGCAACCACTTTACCAGTTAGATTTTTTAACGTGGTTCTTTTATTTAAACAAAGCTCTAAAAAGAACCGGGTCCGTTCAAATATTGCTTCTATTATTTCTTTGTCTAGAGGCTCTATGCTGATTAAATGCTGAATAGGCAATTTAACTTTTTTGTTGATCATTGTGTTCTCTAAACCAGGCCTCTAATATTATTTTTGCTGCATATCTGTCAATATTCTTAGAAGCATGCCTTAATTGACTTTTTGCTGCAACTGTTGTTAGGCGCTCATCGACAAGATAAATGGGCCTTCGAAACCGACTGTGTAGACGGTTTGCGAATTTTTTTGCTGCAAAGGTCAGTTCTTGATAGGATCCATCCATATTATAGGGCAAGCCCACCACAAATGCTTCAGCTGACCATAGTTCAATCAGTTGCGAAATAATAGTCCAGGAAGGATTGCCATCTTGTGCTGGAAGCTCTAACAAAGGAGTTGCTGTTTGGGTTATTGATTGGCCTACAGCGACTCCAATTTTTTTCATACCAAAGTCAAAGGCAAGTAGAATATTGGTTTTTTTAATCTTAGGCATGCCCAGTATGTCTACTAAGACAATGGATATCAATACCAATTGATTTTGCAGCTTCTTGCCATCGCTGCTCAATGGGTGTTGAAAAAAGAATGTTTTCTTTTACAGGAGCGACCAACCAATCGTTACGACTAATTTCAGTTTCGAGTTGGCCTTGTTCCCATCTTGAATAGCCGAGTGTGATTAGAAAATGGTCAGGCCCCTTGCCATTGCTAATGTCATATAGCATTTCTTTGGAAGATGAAATAATGAAGGGTGCTTGTTGTTTTTGATCTTCTCGCTGTTCAATAGGATCATGAATAATGAAACCTTGTTCAGGTTCTATAGGTCCGCCTGTCAGGACAGAGCATTTAGCGGAGTGTTTGTCTGTCATTTCTATATCAAGATGCTCAAGCAAGTGTTCTAAGGTAATTTGCATAGATTTATTGATAATTAACCCTACTGCTCCTTTTGCAGAGTGTTCGTATAAGTATATAACGCTTTTTGAGAAAAGAGTGTCTTGCAGGGTAGGTGTGGCAATGAGAAAATGGTTGATAAGATTTTGTTGAATTTTCATTTGTATAAGTATGCTTTAGTGGCATCTAGTGCGCAAGAAAATTCGTTATTTTTAGAAATTCTTGGTATTCACTTAATCAATAATCTGTAATAATGCCTGTTTGTTTATTAGCAGTAGGGGCTTCATATAATGAATGCGATTCAAGCTTTAAATGTACACCT
Source organism: Coxiellaceae bacterium (assembly GCA_965214015.1). Lineage (GTDB taxonomy): Bacteria > Pseudomonadota > Gammaproteobacteria > Coxiellales > Coxiellaceae > CBDCAS01. Next base: position 197,884 of record CBDCAS010000020.1, on the reverse strand, counting down.
TAATTTAACTTCAAATGAATTATTGCAGTTTGCTTTAAAGAGAAAAGAAGGTGTTTTGAGTGCCACAGGAGCACTGTCAGTAACAACAGGAAAGCGTACAGGTCGCTCCCCAAAGGATCGCTATATTGTAAAAGACACCATAACAGCAAATACCGTAGACTGGGGTGAAGTGAACCAACCAGTGTCGGTGGAATCCTTTGATAAGCTATGGAATTGTGCTCTTCAATATATTTCTGATAAAGAAGCTTTTGTGTCACATCTTCGGGTAGGTGCTGATAAAGAGAATTTTTTGCCGATTGAGGTGATTACTGAAATGGCATGGCATAATTTGTTTGCCCAGCATTTATTTATTAAACCAGAAGGTAATGATTTTGCACAAGGGAAGCCCTCTTGGACTATTTTAAATGTCCCTGGTTTAAAGCTTGATCCAAAGCATGAGGGTACACATAGTGATGGTGCGGTTATGATTCATTTATCCAAACGTAAGGTATTGCTAATAGGCATGCGTTATGCGGGTGAAATGAAAAAAGCCATGTTTACTGTTATGAACTACTTTTTACCAGAAAAGGATATTTTACCGATGCACTGTGCTGCCAACCAGGGAGAGGACGAAGATGTAGCATTGTTTTTTGGATTATCTGGAACCGGTAAGACTACTTTGTCTGCAGATCCAGAGCGTTACTTAATTGGTGATGATGAGCATGGTTGGAGTGAAACCACCGTCTTTAATTTTGAGGGAGGGTGTTATGCTAAGTGTATTGACTTATCTAAAGAACGTGAGCCGGTTATTTGGAATGCTATCCGTTCAGGCACTATTATGGAAAATGTTGTATTAAAAGATAATGATGAGCCAGATTATTCAGATGCGCACTACACACAAAATACCAGAGCTGCCTATCCACGTGAATTTATTGAGAAGCGTGTATTAATCAATCGAGGCCCTATTCCAAAATCTGTTTTATTTCTAACTTGTGACTTATATGGTGTATTACCCCCGATTGCTTTATTGACAAAGGAGCAAGCTGCCTATTATTTCCTAAGTGGTTATACCGCTAAAGTAGGTAGTACTGAAGTAGGGGGTTCTTCTGGTGTGACTACTACATTTAGCACCTGCTTTGGAGCACCGTTCTTTCCTCGTCCTGCAACGGTTTATGCGGAATTGTTAATGAAACGCGTTGAGCATGCAGGCTGTCAGGTTTATCTAGTAAATACTGGTTGGACAGGGGGCAGTTATTCTGGAGGAGGTCTACGTTTTTCAATACCCATCACACGTGCTATCGTTCGAGCTGCTGTTTCTGGAGCACTGGTCAATGCTGAGACTAAAGTGATTCGTGGTTTTAATCTTTCGATTCCAAAGTCAGTGAAAGGAGTAGATTCTAATTTGTTAAATCCGATCAATACTTGGTCAGATAAAGCTGATTATAAACACCAATCTCAAGAGTTGATTAAGCACTTTATTGATAATTTTAAGCAGTATGATGTGCCAAGCTCTATCTGTCAGGCAGGGCCTGTAATTGAATAGGCTGTTCTATATATTGTGAGTGTGTTAGAAAACTTACATAAAGTGAACAAGAGCATTCAGTATGCTGAAAAACAATTTCAGTGCAAGGAGAGTGTTTGTTTACTAGCTGTTTCTAAAGCACATGCAGCCAGCACAGTTCGGAAGCTTTATCATTTAGGGCAAAAGGCTTTTGGTGAAAGCTACCTTCAGGAGTCGATTGAAAAACAAAGAGTTCTTAAGGATTGTAATATTGAGTGGCATTTCATAGGTTCTATTCAATCAAATAAAACCAGATCGATTGCTGAGTGTTTTAATTGGGTACATGGTGTTAGTCGATATAAAGTGGCCAAGCGGCTTAGCGAACAACGGCCTTCTGAAAAACCGTTATTGAATGTCTGCATTGAAGTTAATATCGATTGTCAAGCTACCAAGTCGGGAGTGAATACGGATCAGTTACTAACATTGGCTCGCGAGGTCTCAGCACTCAAGCGTTTACGCTTACGGGGATTGATGATTGTACCAAAGTATTATGCCGAGTTTGAGCAGCAAAAAGCAGTGTTCGATCGTGTGACTGCCTTGCAGTGTGGCCTTGTGAGCCAAGGTTTGCAGTTAGATACGTTATCAATGGGAATGAGCCATGATTTTAGAGCGGCTATTGCTGCTGGTAGTACAATAGTTCGTATTGGTAGTGCTATTTTTGGCAAGCCTCACCTTTATCAATAGATATAGTATTATCTGCTTGATAGTAGAAAGGATAATATTTACTTGTTTGAAGAGGATTTGTATTTTAAATAGTTAACAGAGTCTACTATTTATTGTAGAGTGTTTTCATGATTATCGCTTAAGAGATGTAGTTTACGAGGCTTTTGATTTGAGCAGCAGAAAATTTATTCTTATACACCAAAATATCAGAGATAGAATCCTCTATCTCTTAACTTTTAAAGTATGAGGTAGGAGGTTAGAAGTGGTATTGTTGATATCCATGCTGGATTTTATTTTTAGCGCGTACCTTTACATATTATTAATGCGTTTGTTGCTTCAGAAGTTAGGTGCTCGTTGGAGCCACCCTGTCTCTCAAGTTATATTAAAGTTAACTGAGCCACTAATAAAGCCATTACAAAAATTAATTCCAGGTTTTAAGGGCTTTGATCTTGCTATTATTGTTGCTGCTATGATCATTCAAATAGTTGCGATTATGTTAATTTTTACGATAAAGATCCATATTATGCCAGGTTTTTTAGGGAGTATGGTGATTGCTGCTGGCTATTTAGGGTATAAACTCGTTAATATTTACATAGGTGGGCTTATTTTGAATGCAATAATCAGTTGGATTCCTACTCTACAATATAGCCCTTTAGCCCATATTGTTAATACAATTGCAATGCCCTTATTAAACTTAGGTCGTCGTTATATACCCACTGTGGCAGGTTTGGATTTATCACCGATCCCTTTGTTTTTACTGTTGTGGCTTTTAAAGCTTGCCATGTTGCGTCCTATTTTGATATATGGATTGCATCTTGCGTATTAAATTAGATCGTACCAATTATTAATTAAAATGGAGCCGGATATTATGAGTGAATCAGTTAAGGACACTACAGACGAAAAGTTTGAGAAAGACGTTTTAAAGTCAGAACTTCCCGTGCTTGTGGATTTTTGGGCAGAATGGTGTGCCCCCTGTAAAAGCTTGGTGCCTATTTTAGAAGAAGTTGCTCAAGAATATCAAAATCAAGTACGATTCTATAAGGTGAATGTCGATAAAAATCAAAGTTTAGCGGTCCAGTTTGGTGTGCGTAGCATTCCTTACTTGTTATTGTTTAAAGAGAGTAGAGTAATCGCTACAGAAATAGGGATGAAAACGAAATCACAACTCTCTGCTCTTTTAAATCAGCATATTTAGTTGTATTATTAAAAAAATGCTGTATATTTGAGTTCAATTCCGTACCAAATTTTAATCCCGTCAAATGTCAGGTTTTTGAGTCGAAAAAAAATCTTTCCTATTTTAATGTTAAATTAATAGTGAGTTAAAATGAACTTAACCGATCTTAAACGAAAATCACCTTCTGAGTTGGCTAAAATAGCTCAGGAAATGAATATTGAAAGTATTGGCAACATGCGCAAGCAAGACATTACTTTCGCCATTTTAAAAGCCCATGCTAGAAAGGGTGAAGACATTTTTGGTGATGGTGTCTTGGAAATATTACAAGATGGCTTTGGGTTTTTGCGTTCAGCAGATAGTTCTTATCTTGCGGGTCCTGATGACATTTATGTCTCACCTAGTCAAATTCGAAAATTTAGTTTACGAACAGGTGATACAGTATCTGGAAAAATTCGCCCACCCAAACAAGGTGAGCGCTATTTTGCATTATTACAAATTGCTGAGACCAATTTTGAAAAATCAGAAAATACGAAAAGCAAGATTCTTTTTGAGAACTTAACCCCTCTGTTTCCGCAAGAACGTTTATATATGCAGACAGGTAATGGAAGTACAGAGGATATTACCACTCGAATTATTGATTTAGCAGCACCCATTGGTAAAGGTCAAAGGGGGTTAATCGTATCGCCACCAAAAGCGGGTAAAACCATGATGCTGCAAAATATTGCACATTCTATTGCTGTTAACCATCCTGAATGTGATCTAATGGTGCTATTGATTGACGAGCGTCCTGAAGAGGTGACAGAAATGGCACGTTCAGTAAAAGGTGAGGTAGTAGCCTCTACTTTTGATGAGCCAGCAACACGTCATGTGCAGGTAGCGGAGATGGTGATTGAAAAGGCAAAACGTCTGGTAGAACATAAACGTGATGTTGTTGTTTTATTGGATTCCATTACCCGTCTGGCACGAGCCTATAACACAGTAATTCCTGCCTCGGGTAAGGTGTTAACAGGGGGAGTCGATGCAAACGCCCTCCATCGCCCCAAGCGCTTTTTTGGAGCAGCGCGTAATGTTGAGGAGGGAGGTAGCCTGACTATTATTGCGACTGCATTGGTTGATACCGGTTCTAAAATGGATGCTGTTATTTATGAAGAGTTTAAAGGAACGGGTAATATGGAAATTCACTTAGATCGTCGTATCGCTGAAAAACGTATTTTCCCAGCTATTAATATTAATCGCTCTGGTACACGTCGTGATGAAATGATTACCAAGCCCGATGAGCTACAAAAAATGTGGATTTTGCGCAAAATATTACATCCAATGGATGAATTAGCAGCCGTTGAGTTTTTAATTGATCGCTTAAAATTAACAAAAACTAATAATGAATTTTTTGATGCGATGAAAAGCTAAAGGGGCTAAAATTATCTATTTAAGGAACTTTTTTAAAAACTAAAAGGCAGAAAAAATTCTCGGCTCTACGCGTCTTTGCGTAGAGCCCAAATATTTCAACAGCTCGGCCGCAAGTTCCCAAGATTTCTTTCATTAAATAATACTGTCGAGAACGATCACAAATCAATAAAACGTAAATCTCACCATCGCCGATGATATCAATCATTTAATCTATTGCTAAAGCGATTGATGGGATGGAGTTCATGAGATCTTTACAAAAAGGCCAGGTCAAATTCCTGATGAAAGGGGACGTTCTTGCTTAAAATGATTTCCAGGCTCAATTATTCGACTTAGCTACATAAATGATGTGGCAATAGGAAAAATTTTTTACAACATATATGAATCATCCTACTTTGCAAGTTAATTTTCTAAAAATACAGGGGACGTTTATTGAATTCATTGTAACTTAGCAACATGATTTTCTTTTCAATATTAATTTGATCACTCAGTATACAATATTCTCCAACTTGATCCTTTTCTCAGAAAATATTATGAATTTAGTCAGAAATTATAATTTAAATTTACATAATCATATATTAAGATAACTTCTTCTAGTTGCGTAAAAATAGGATTATTATGACGCTCGAGCAACTGTAAATTATTAACATGGCGTTGCAAAATCGCAAGCATCAAAAAATATTAAGCATTGTTCCATTTCTTAGTGAATATCTAATGATAGAAGATGAGGGGATTCTATTTAATTGCATGGAATGTATCTTAGCTTCGAAAAACTCTTGTATATTAATGCACTTAGTATGGATCACTTCACGCATAGTTTTTAAGGATTTAAATATATGCCGATTCGTATCTTACAATCTAGCTTATCTCATTACGCAAAATTAAAAAGTCTTTTAGAAAATGATAATTTGCATTCCTCTAATATATTAGATGACATAGATCATGTCTATGATATTCAGTTACTAGATAGTGATGGTCGTATTATATACAAGCAAGTTAACCTACTAGAGATTTTGGCATTTTCAGGTAAGTTGCATCTAATAAAGTCACGCTTAAGTTCACAAATTAATGCGAAGCTAATAAAGCAGCACAATTATAAATCAATTCTACTAGCTGCTGCCAGTGGTGATCTAGATATGCTGAAATATCTAAAAAGTTATTTATCAGCTGATGAACAAAAAGAACTGAAAAAAAATAGCTCTGAAATGACTCGCTTAATCACAGAAAATCGACAGTTAGTCATACTTAAATATTTTTTTTCAGATTTAACAGATCAGGAAAAAAGAGAGGCTATCAGCAGCAATTATTATAGGTCAATAGAAATATCAATTAAAAATGGTTATTTAGATATTTTAGAATATTTTGCTTCTTATTTAGGTAGTGAGAAAATAAAAACGATTATTAAGGCAGATGGTTATCAATTGATTTTTTCAGCGATCACAAGTGGCAATTTGAATTTTTTGAAATATCTTATTAGTTATTTAAGTAGTGAGGAAAAAAATTTTTTTGTTAAGGAGAATTTCTATTATTTAATAAGCTTAGCTGCTCAAGATGGTCGTTTAGATATTCTGAAATATTTCACTCCTCAATTAACGGATCAATCAATAAAAACAATTATTGAGACAGATAATTATAAATTGCTTTTTTTAGTCATCCAAGGTGGTTTCTTAAAAGTCTTAAAATATCTCACTTCTTTTTTAGGTGAGGAAAATTTTTTTTTTATTAAGAAGAATGCCTATGATTTAATAGGTTTAGCTACCCAAAAGGGTTATTTAGATATCTTGAAATATCTTACTCCTCAATTATCAGATGCAGAAATGAAAGGGATTATAGAGACAGATGGCTATAAAGCGATTTTTTTAGCAATCAAAAATGGTTATTTAGAGGTATTAGAGTATCTCGCTTATTATTTAGGCGAAGAAAAAAATTTTTTCATTAAGAAAAATATTTCTAGACTATTTTCTTTAGCTATCCAAGATGGTTATTTGGATATTCTGCGATGGTTCGCTTTATCCTTGACAGATGAGGAAGTGGGAACAGCCGTTAAGGAAAATGACTATAGGTTCTTTGGTTTAGCGGTCCAAAATGGTCATCCAGATATTTTGCAATGGTTCACTTTATATTTGACAAATGCAGAAGTAGTAGCAGTTATTAAAGAAAGTCTCTATAGATTCTTAGAGTTAGCTGTTAGGAATGGTTATTTAAATGTTCTGCAATATCTCACTGATCGCTTAACAAATGAGGAAATAAAAGCAGCTATTAAGATGAACGATTATAAATTGATTGATATAGCAGCTCAAGGTGGTTATTTAGATATTCTTAACCATTTTTTTACTTATTTAACGAACGAGGAAATAAAAAACGAGGAAATAAAAGCAGCTATTAAGATGAACGATTATAGATTGATTAATATAGCAGCTCAAGGTGGTTATTTAGATATTCTTAACCATTTTTTTACTTATTTAACGAACGAGGAAATAAAAAACGAGGAAATAAAAGCAGCTATTAAGATGAACGATTATAGATTGATTAATATAGCAGCTCAAGGTGGTTATTTAGATATTCTTAACCATTTTTTTACTTATTTAACAAACGAGGAAATAAAAAGGCTTACTAAAGCCAATGACTATCAATTAATTCGTGTAGCTTTGCATGGAGAGCACTTAAATATACTTCAATATTTAGAGACTTATTGCATGAGTGGAGGTCAGGAGTTTCGATTAAAAGAATTGTATGGTCTACATATAAAAAATATTACTAGGAATTATAATTTATACTTTCTTCAGTATATCCTTTCGAAAATTGATCCTTTGCAAAGACAAAGAATAATAGAAGAACAGTCAAAAAATCTTATGAATTTATCTGTCAATAATCAAGATTTAGAAGCACTACAATTTATACAGTCGTACTTAAATAAAGAGAAAATTAAGTCTTTAATTATAGAGAGAGCAGGATATGAGGACGAAAATATAATTCGAATAAGTATTTTAATTGCAAACATAGATATCTTCTATAATTTATCATCATACTTATCTACTCAAGAGATTAATAATTTATCAATTAAAAAGCAAGGCCTTCAAAATTTTAATGGTTTAGAGTTAGCTATTATAAGCGGAAATTTAGACATAGTACTGTATTTCAAAAAAATAATAGGAGACTCAGATTTTAAATTATCAATCGGCAGTATGCCCTATTTTTTGAAAGATAGGACTTATAGTGCGTTTAAGCTTGCTGGAAGTCTAGAAGTTTATCAACTCTTAGAATCTGGATTAACGAAGCAGCAGAGGAAAGCTGCTGTTTTGAGCGAAAACTATGAAGTAATAAAAAGGACTATATTTTTAGATAATATAGAAATGTTTAGTTACGTAAAGAACTATTTAACAATAGGGGAAATAGAAACAGCACTTTTTTATTTGCTGCCAGAAATTGAAGAGTTGTTCAATCAAAATGATTTCAGTATAACAGATCATTTATTACGATTTAAAAATATATTTAATTACCTAGAAGATTCTGAGAGTAGCCAAATTCTTGTTGCTACTAGAGCACATAAGGACAAGCTACTGAGTAAATTTGTTCAAAAGAAATTAGCTAGTTTACGAGTTAAGAAAAATTTTTTTTTGTTTAAGAATACTCATATTATGTTTGACCTCAATAAGATAGAAGCTGTGGAATGCTTTTATGTGCTTCGGAATCTTATTCGAAGTCCTGTGCCTACTACAGATATACTGTCTAATGTAGAGTTTTTACTTGAAATCCCAGCAGTTCAAAACATATGTCATCAAGATTTACATCTTTTTGATAACAATGAAGAGAATGAACTACTTAAGTTAGCGATGCGCATGCAGCATACTGAAATAATCCAATACCTTATCGCTCTTCCTGAAGTGTATAAGTTAGCTCGCGAGAAGAATTTTTATAAAACAGATGGTGATAGAATTGATTTGGGACAAATAGCAATAAATGAAGAATCCTCTATTGGAGCACTCGATAGTTCGGAAATATTGTTGCAGAAAAAACTTCGTACACACTATCAAGAAAAAATACGTTTAGCAGGAGGTGATAGGAAGGTTTTTGAAAACTTGCGACATGATATAGCAGCATCGTACCGAGATAAACCAGCTACTATTTTATATACTAATTCTGATGGAATAAAAAAGACTGTTCCTCTACCACTTACATGGGAAGAATTTCAAACTCTAAAGAAAAAAAAAGAATTAATGGATGAGGAGAGATATAAAAATGCTCTGAGAGCCTATTATAGTAGCGATATCCATGGTGCGTATCGTTTTTTATCTAATCCAAATCGCTGGATTGCTTTTGATGCTAGTTATGTGAAAGGAAATCCAACAATTGGTACAGCTCGAGCATATTTTGAGCCTTATATTCCAATAATTAATCTATTATATGAAGCGGTAAGGGATTCTGAAATTTCAGATAATGGTAGGGATATCAATAATGTTCAAGAGGTAAAAAGGCAATTTTTCTTTCAAGAACTAGCTTTAATAAATAGAGCTCATAACTGGGAAGAAATCAATGGAAGAGAAATAGATAATAAAGAGAAAGGTGATCACCCAAGCTGTTTTATGGGTATGAGAAAGCGTCTGTTCCTTTCTCTAGTGTATCACCCAGCATCTGAAATATTAACTCCTGATATACTCGAGGAGCATTTCAAAGAATTTATACGTGACTATATAAAGCAAAAAATAGATCGTATGAGTATTAAAGAAATAGATGAAGTGAGCAAATCTTACGATAAATTCAATATAGAATTAGATACAAGTGAAGAAAATATTCAAAAGTTACGGTTTTTTAATCTTGATCAAAACGCCATTAATAATTTCATAAATTTAATCAATGAAAAATACTCTGGTCAAATTAGAGACGATCTAATTCTTTTATCTAAGCTTAACAAGCTGACACAAGTGAATGAAGAGAATATCGGAGATTTTTTAATATTTAAATATCATAATGCAGTCGATTTCAATGGCTTGTTGCAGCGATCAGGCAGTATGGCTGCAGCATCCTGCTCGCGTTCATCCAGATTGAGACGCTCTATAAGGAATGTATGTATTGACTCTGGTGATGAGAACACCGAAGAAGAAAAAGCACGTGCTCAAGAGTTGCTAGCAGGATCAGAAAGTGTGCGTAAATCAGTATTTGATATTTACAATACGCTATTGAAGGTGCAACAAAAGCTTGAGAAAGGTGAAGTATTAAATGATACCGATCACACTGAGCTACGTCGGGTTATAGCACAAGACCACTCAGTGATAGAGGATCCAAGTATTCGTGCCCTATTGCATGAGATTACTGAACATATAGAGAATCCCTCGGCGCTTAAAGGTGTATTCACCCGAAGTGGTATAGGGCAAAAAATCAGTCGTGCAGTAGAAGGGATAGGTAAAGCTTATACAGTGTTTTTAGTAGGTAAGCATCTGGTCAATGGCAACCTGGAAGGTTTAGGGTTTGATGCTTTGAATTTGTGGCTTCTCCCAAAGATTGGTGAAAAAATGGCGGCGCAACTGACATCTTTAGGGGTGAAATTAAACTCTGTAGCTTTAAAAAGTGCCGCCCCGATTATTGGTCGTACAGTGGGCAATCTAGGGGCTTTTATAGGATTAGCGCAATCGATTGAGGCACTAAAGAATGCTAGAACCCCACTGGAAAAACAGCTGGCTCAACTGAATATTGCCACCAATTCAATTTTCATTGCCGCTGATTTGCCGGCACTGGGGGTTGATATTGCTGGCATAATGGGTGTTGAGCTGGGAGCCACTATGGTAGGAGCTACTTTGGCTGAGTTTGCTGGACCCATAGGGGCTGCAGTGGGTTTGTGTGCTATTGCGCTATCTACCTTTATTAGTGCAAAATTGAAACTTAACAGTTTAGAGCGAACAATTGCACTTAACAATGTAGAAGACCATGACCTTTATTGGATTTTATTCTCAGGTAAAAAAATTCCAAACTACATCACACGAGATATTAGGGCCAAAGCCATTTATACCCAATACATTAAAAACGTTATAAAAAAATTCAAACCATACCACACTATTGCAATGACTCTTCCTTATTTAAAATTTAAAAAGAAAGAAGTATTAACGGGTCAGGCTGAAATCTATAACTTTTATAATAACCTACGTTGTCAAACCAAGGTGCAAACCAGCAAACCTTCTTTTGTTAATAAGATTACTAGTATAGTAAAAATAGATCCTGCTTCATCTCGTTTGAGCCACGCTTCAAGAATTATACCCAACACAGTGGGCAATTACAGGCACGTATGTGGTATGACAACTCAAAATATCCATAAAAAGACTATAAACAACAACATACTATCGACTGCGCCAACACCTGTGCGATATGAAGAGACAAATACTAGGATATATTATAAAAACAATAAAGAAAAGTTTGAGCAACGCTGTATTCCCAAAAAGGTATTAAGAAAGTGGACTGAATTATGGTTTGGGAGCTACGCTTATCGCTGCAGAAATATAGTACTGTATAAGCGCTCTGCTTCAAACAAATCACTAGGTGCTGCCTACTATATTACCTCTCTAAACTTTCATACTAGACTGAATCATCCAAATAACACGATTATTTTTTCAGAAAACCGATTGAATGAGGTACAAATTACAGGTCAGCATACGATTAACAACCGCTTATACCTAAAATCCATACCAAAGAATTTGAGATTGCTGGCCCTTGGTAATAATTTTATTTATATTTCTAGATTTGATAGCAGTCGAATCTATGGCACAAGGTTCGATATTTCCAATGACGCTCACAATGTAGTGGTAGTACGAGAATATTATAAAGATTTTGATTGTTATCTACGCCCTATTTCAGCAGTTATCGGCTCTGCACAACGCAATGAATTTGATGTGACCTGTATCCCTTATATTGATGGTAAAGGGGGGGGAGATCAGATACGTATTAATTTGACTCATCGCTACGATCTCAGAGTCAAAGTGTATGCTGGAGATACTATTACTGTGTATCCAGCTCGTAAAAAGTATAAGCCGGCTACCTTACTGTTGCCTTTTGGTTTAAATGAGATAAGCAGAATCCAGTGGCATGAAGGTCGTTTGACACTGTGTAGCCAGAATGATTGTGACACTCCTATTCAAATTCAATCACAAAGATCACATTTAAGAGAATCATTGCTCTATCCGCCGGTGCACCTTAGAACCGAAGATGATTTTTGGATCACACCCACACGAATGGATTCAACAGGGAAAGTGACTCATTTACAAGTAAATGGCGAGCTATCGCATGCGATGCGTTTACCAGAAGCAATTCAAAGATTAGACCAGATCCAAAATTCTAATTTTACTTTAAGCACGCAATTGCATGGATCGAACTTACATCTGACCCGTGTGGATGAAGGGACTCATGTGTTCCATATTGATAAAAGCAACCAAACAGTCTACTGGGAAAATAAACACAATGCTTCTACTAATACCTATCTTATTGATGGTTCACATAATCACATCCTTATTCATCAGCCTAAAGGGCTCTTAGATTTTGTACTACTTAAATTAAAGAGTATTTTTGATTTAAATATTGAGCCTTATACTCAATTGAATAACAACACCCAAGTGGAACACCAAGGGACACGAATCAGTTGCCATCGTGAATCGATATGCAATACCACAGTATGGCTCCAAGAACCTCGTGAGTTACGCATCACAGTGGACAAAAAGGCTTATTACACATTAGAAGAGAATCGCCTCTCTCGTCATCATCATTCGCATCCTTTAGTTATTAGAGGTCGAAAAACGGTGCGCGCACAGGATTTATTGGAAATCATTAATTCACTGCATTTTAATGCGCATCACATAGAGTTTTCGAGGCTGGATCAGGATCTCTTACTGAGTACGCATACAGGAGAGGCTTTACTGATTCAAGATTATTACACACAGATTCATGGCACAATACAGCTTTCCATCAAACTCAATAAAGAGACAATCAAGCCATTCCAGTTTAGACAACGAGCCGATCAAGCAGTTCCTCATACTGTAAAATATTACAAACCCTTAGCGCATCAATCTCTGACGATCTATCATAATTCGCCTAACAATACGGGTCAGATGGGTATTATTGATTGGAGTGAGAGTGCTCCCAGTAATCTAACTATGAAAGCCTCTGGAGGTGATTTAAGGATCGAGAGCTTAGAGTTAGAACAAGATGTGGTCTTAAGGAATTGGAACGATTATCTGCCAGCTCGAAAGATGATGTTAAATGTACCCGGAGATCGATTGCTCTTTCTTAACCGAGGTACCGCTCAAGAGACTGCCGCTTGGTTTGCACGCTGGCAATGCCAACAGAGTCTTACAGGCAATATCACAAAAGAGGCACTAGTTAACTGTGCTGTCCCTGAGGCACAAGATACGATTCCTCTAGGTCACATGCATCGCGATCACATTAAGAAGGCTGCCTGGAATCCTAATTTTGGAAAGAGATCATGGCATAACTTAGTCAGTGCAGGTACTAGTCTCTCAGTCAATATTTTGGTTTATTTAGCCATAGCGGCTAGTTATGGGTTTTATAAAAAGAATCGATTAGTTATCCCCCTATTTGGTGGTTATTTATTAGGTTGGGAGAAACTCGGTCAAATACCCTCGATATTAGGAACATTGGGCAAAGTACCAATAGAATTTGGCAATGATGTCGCTGGCACTCATTCAGAATCAATTAATTCTAGGGTGCCTGCGTTTGAGGAGTTTAAACAGGTTTTCTCTAATTCCAAGCCACAATTAAAGTTATTTAATCCAGAAGATTGTTCTCGTTTAAAGAAGACTCAAGGCTTAGGAAAAGGAGGCGTGTGTCACTGGGAGCATACCAAGCAGCGTTCTATTGTTTTAGAGCAACACACTGATGGAAGCTATCAGGTGAGAGCGTCACAGTCTCACCATTATGAGGTGAAGTTATCCGCCTCTGAAAATTTTAAGCTCTATGATAAAAAGACTCATCAATTATACGATGTGCCTTGTTATCCGCACGATAACGGCTATCTCATGTGTACCCTAATCGCTAAGAAACATAATACTTTAGTTTGGTGGCAGGATGTGGGTCAATCTGCAGTTCACTATAAGTATACTGACTCAGGAAAATGGAGTGATTCCGTCGTGCTTGCTGATGTGAGTGTTTTTGGCAATGAACTAGTATTAACGACTGTGGAGAGTAGGATACAAACTATTAAGCTCAGCGATTTAGAACGCCAACCTTTAGAAAGCTTACCGGCCTTAAAAAGAGTGCTTTTAGAACGCCAAGAAAAAAAGGTGGTATGGCGGATGTTTCAGCATCAATTGCTCCAAAGGGGTACTGAATATATGGGAGATTCTATACTATTGCATACTCGTTTAGGAGATTTATTTCAGTGGTTTGACTTTTCTCCTGATTGGTTGGCAGGGGATGCTCAGCATTGGTTCGCACGTTCTTTGACGAGTCTACGCCAATGTGTACTCGAACCCTATAATATGAGGTCTGCATTCTCGCTGATTGCCTGGTTCTTAGAAACGACAGTACTGCATCGTTCTGTTCAGGAAGACTATCGTCATTTTCAGAAAAGAGCATCAGATCAAAATTCCAAAGAACTGTCGGTGCGCCCTTTAGTTACTTTGGCGCATTTTCTAGGAGATTTATTACAGTTTGGTGTCCATGGGCTGAGCATGATGTTGCTCTTGTTAGAGAGTGTATTACCCGATAGTTCCAAAAAAGAACCCTTACTGTGGTGCTTACGGGGTGCGATGATGCTCTATTTACAGGGAGGGGTGGAATATTGGCTTTTAGGGATTGTGCTATTTTTAGCGCCGCAGTTACCCATTTTTTTAGAAGCTTTTCTGGGGATTCCAGTCACACGTTCTGTCAAAGGAGTACTTGAGAGTTTAGGGCTTTCAGAGAGAGAAGCCTGTGAGGCTCAGACGGTGCAAGATTATGAGAATTCTGCCAATGATCGATCTGATTTATCCTCTAATATTCGATTTGATGAAATGAAAGCACTCTCTAGCGCAAGCAGTGGTAAGGGACTTAAGGTAGATGCAGGCCGTGTTAAAGCCTCTAAAATTGCATTAATCCAAGCCGATCAACGCGTTAATCGAGGGGTAAAGCGACAAGAGAATGTTAAAAGTATCATCACTATGGGCTTGCGTTTTTTTTCTGATCATAAAACTGTAGTAGCTAATTCCAATATGGGTAAGCCAATGCCAACTTAAATGAAGCTGAATAATGATTCAAAAAAGAAGTCCTTAATTTTTAAGAAATCTAAGATCGCATAGCATGTAATAAATCCATAAGGCCGACAAAATTATAGCTCAGTTTTTTATATAATACAGGGTCAAAGTTTTCTTTAAGACGAATGTTTGTGAGTGCTAAGTAAGCTCTTTGCCCTATTCCAATGAAGTAATTGAGAGAAACGTTCTTTTTAATGGCGCATTCAGGAAACAGTCCAGATAGAATTAAACATTGATCACCAACGTTACGAAGCTGATCGCCATCATGGGGTTTTTCAATATTTATGCTTTTAAGAAAATTCAAAGCAATAACTGAGGTTAGTAATTTTTCTTTTTTAGTATATTGATCAAGGGTTAAAATTAGATAACTTTCTATGTTATCGTCAAAAGTATAGTGGGTGCGTAGCTTAGCTTCAGCGATTATTGATTGCCATTCAGCAATCGAGGTGTTCTCTGGATGGAAAATTGCCATTTTTCTCTCCTAACCGTTTTTTCTCATTGGATTAGGCAACATGTTTTTCTCTTGTGCTAATCCGGTTTATTAAAGTATAGAAGATCTTACATTTTTATTAAATTAAATAGCTAGAGATGATTTTCGATAGAACTTTAGGGCCTCCTTGATATTGTTAGTTGCTTCCAGAAGGCGACCTAGCTCATAGTAAACCTCTCTTGTGGCAGCAATCTGAGCAGCTTTATTGAGGTAATCACCTGCTTTTCCCCAAAGCTTTTCGAGAATGCAAAGACGGCCGAGACAAATTAAAAGATCAGGATCATTTGGATATTTTTTCAACCAGGATTCTGCATAATTAATTTGTTTGTAAATATATTCTCCTTTCAGCTGTCCATAATATTTAATGAGATCTACATTCCAGTGGTGTTTTAGTGCATTTTCAATCACATTAACGGCTTTATGAGTATAATGCAGCTCAATGGCTTTTTTTGCATAGGTAGCTGCAATTACAGCAGTTGTCTTTTGTGATTTAGAGAAGTGATCCCAAGCTTGATCTAACTCCTTAGAATGCGTTACTTTATTTAAGATTCCAATATAAACACGGTGTTCTAGCTCCCTATATTCATCTATTGAGCCTGTTTTTTTAATTAAGGGAAGTAGTGTTTTTATAGTATTCCAGTCTTTTAAATGTTCCAGTGGGCTTAGCATATAATGAACAATAGAGGGATCTTTTGGGTATTTGTTTTTTAATTTAGTCAGAATAGTGAGTGCTTCTTGCCATTGTTTATTGTAAATATAGAAAAGGCTTTTAATAAGTTGTGTTGTTTTTAAATGAGAGGAAGCTTGTTTAGAGAACTGCCTAAGGTATTGATGACATCGATCAAGAGCGTTAAGTTTTTGTGCCGCATAAGCTGCTGCTATGTAGCTCAGTAAAGAGCACTTACTGCCCTTGGTCGATTTTGAAAATAAAGTTTCAGCTTGTTTCCACTGCATCGTGATAAATGCATGAACAGCTTGATAAGTCAGCTCATTGGATTTACGCTCACGATGTTCTTGGCGCCATGTTTGCCAATGAGTATTGATCTGTGCAGTATGGTACAAAAGCTTTAGTAGTATGTGGAAAGCAGCAAATAGTATCAATGTTATAGCGAGCCCAACCCAGAGGCTTGTTTCGATACTCCAAGAATGATAGGTAATTAAAATATAGCCAGGATCTTGATGGATTAGAAATCCAACCCAAACGACAAATAATAGCAGTAAAAACAGGATGATAAGCTTTTTCATAGTGGAACCTTTGCCATAGAAATCAGATGATTTAAAATGTTTAGAGTATTCATGAATTCAGGTAAAGGAGGGCTAATATTTATTTTTAAAAGTGCATCAATATTATTGATGGTGCTACTTATTCTATTCTGATCGGGGTAGTGTGCTTGCAGCATCTTTTTAGCACGAGTCAAACTTTGTTGATAGAGTATTTTATTTTGATGAAGAACAGCCCATTCTGCTTGAGCAATCTGTAGCTGCACATTCTGTTTTAAAAACATTAATTGCTGTGTAGATAATAATGGTTTAACAATTTTTGTATCTCGCTTGATAACAACGAGTTCTTTTAGGCTGCTGAAGTTTTGAATGAGCTTTTTATACCATGGTTTTATGGTTGTTTTTTTTGAATTAGAGGGTTTTGTCGCTCTGAAAGGTTGAGCAGGTAGATCTGGAATATTCTGAATATTAATTTTCAATTGATTAAGTTGGACTAATAATTGTGCAGGGTCTAGTTTAGAATTTTTTTCGAGTATATTAATATCCTTATTAAGGGCTTTTTGTAGAGTGAAGCGATCTGGTAGGGTTACGGTTTTAAGTTGAACAAGTGCTAATTTTAGCACTTGCAATGCAGAGATAGGATTATGATTGATTACCAGTTGTAAATTAGCCCTATGAATAAGTGATTTAATCTCATTAAGAATGCGTTGATTCTGCGTTTGTTGACTCATTTTAGAGAGCTGGTTGAGTGTACTTTGGAGGGTACTCACTTCATTTTTTAGTGAGTTTATTTTTTTTCGAAAATCTTCAAAGGTTGCTTTAGTTGTCGTTATATGTTGTTGTAGTAATGTACTAGTATGTTGCTGAGCGCTGCCTGATATGTAATGTGCTCTCCACATTAGAGTAGAAAAAATAATAGACAGGATGGCTAAGGTAATCGCTATAATCTCTAAAATAGCTCTATGAGTTCCTATTATGCCTTTTTTAGGAGAATTACCTGAGGTATTTTCTGACATAGAATGCCCTTATTTATTTGACTTCAATTGTTTTATCGTTTCAATGATAGCATTATTAGTTGCATTACTTGCAACCCAAATATTGTTCCAGCCTTGGTCTTTGGCGTAGTATTCCATTTCATGACTAATAACAATTAACGGTGTTTTTTTAATACTACTTCTATTTTTTAATAAAGTATTTAAATTTTTTAGGCTCTCTTGACTGGTACTAATAATAACATCGAGTGGATGCTGAGCTAATAGGCACAGGCTGTTTTTATCATGTAGTGGAGATAAACGCTCGTAACATTCATATAATCTAACGAGTGCACCCTTCTGGATTAAGGATTTTTTTAATAAAGGTTTTGAGTTTTTCCCGCAGAAAATAACAATTTTTTTGTCTTTTGCCATAGCTACTTCAGGAAGCGCAAGAATACCTTGACTATTAAATTGATTAGGCAAGATAATTTGACTAATTCCATACTCTTTTAATGCTTGTGCTGTGCCTGTTCCGATAGCAATGACGATTGGTATGGGGAAAACTAGAGGCCAAATATTGTGACTATAGTGCACACTATTGGCACTTACAAAGATAGCGATATGAAATTTTTTTAATTGTTGATGCCATTTATTTGCTTGCGGCAAGTGTATTGCTTTGATTTCAAGCATAGGTAAATTAATGATATGAGCCCCCAACGCTTTGAGTGCATTATTAAGGGCTATAGCTTGTTGAGTCGGGCGTGTATTCACTACAGTAAAGTGTTTTGGTATCATATGAAATCATCAACCGTGAGTAGTTTATAAGCCCCATAAGCGGGTTGCTCATAAGGATGGGCCTTAAGTAGGGCCTCAATGACTGATTTTATAGCCTCATCTTGTACTATCATTTCGACTTTATATTCAGAGCAGGTTTCTAGTATTCCCGCATGACCTTGGTATGGATTGCTTGCTTTTGTGGGTTTATATTGCCCTGTTCCCAGTGTATACCAGGCACATTGCTCATAGGAGCCAAGCGTACCTCCTCCTGCCTTAAAACAAGCCCTTGTAACAGATTGCAGATGGGTTTTAGGAGTAAAGAAACTGAGCTTGTACATTGCTAATCATTCCTTCTTCAGTAGAGCCTCTGCTCCTTTGCTAAGCAAGCTTTGGCCTAAGGCTTGGCCTAATTGAATCGCGTTTTCTGGCGAACCGATCTGTTTACTTTCGATGATCTTTTTACCGTCCAAACTACCTACCATACCGTGAATGTAGAGAGTTTTGTGTTGGATAGTTGCATAAGCAGCAATAGGTGTATGACAGTCACCACCGAGTATACGATTGACTGCACGTTCAGCCTTAACACAAAGTGCAGTTTCTTCATGGTTAATAGTGTAAAGTAGCGATGTCAATTCAGTATCTTTTTCACAGCATTCAACGCCAATAGCCCCTTGCCCAATAGCTGGAATAAAAGTTTCTGGTTCTAAGTATTGTGTAATATGATGGTCGAGTTGTAGCCTTTTTAATCCAGCAGCAGCGAGTATCGTTGCATCATAATTGCTTTGTTTGCACTGTGCTAGACGGGTTCCTACATTACCACGCAACATTTTTATTTTTAAATCGGGTCGCCATGATTTTAATAATGTGGTTCGACGTGGACTCGCTGTTCCGATGACAGCGCCATTAGGTAAATGACAGATGTTAGAATAGCGTGGCGAAATGAAAGCATCCCGTGGATCAGCGCGTTCACAAATAGCTGCTAAATGGAGCTTTGGACAAGCGAACACCGATAAGTCTTTCATACTGTGTACAGCAATATCAGCAGTATTATCTAATAATGCTTTTTGAAGTTCTTTAACAAAGAGTAATTTACCACCACAGCCAGTAAGTGGTTTATCGATCATTCTATCGCCTTGTGTGGTAAGTCCAACGATTGTGATATCAAGCTCAGGATCAACTGTAAGTAGAGATGCTTTAATATATTGAGCCTGCCACAGTGCTAATGGACTTTGGCGAGAAGCGATTCTAATGACTTTTTTCATGTTGCTTATTTTTCAGAGCATCGATTAGAGTGTCTTTTTCTTGCCAGATACAGTTGAGCCATTGTTGAAAGTGTTTGCGGTATTGTCGATCGTCATAATAATTTCCAATTAATGAGTCTGTAATAGGAATGACTTCATAGCGGATATGAATTTTATTAATTTTACCGCATAGAAAGCGCCAGAAGTTAAGCTCTTTTGCCTCATAATAGAGGGTAGTGTTAATGATACCATTTAGTTTGTCTGACATTTCAGTTAACACAGTCGCCGTTCCAGCTGCTTTAGGTTTGAGTAAATGTTGATAAGGTGATTGTTGACGCTGATGCTTTTCTTGAGTAAATCGTGTTCCTTCAACAAAGTTCATAAAAGTCGTGGGGAATACTTTAAATTTTTGACATGCTTTTTTAGTGGCTTCGATATCTTTTCTTTTTAGAGCAGGATTTTTTCGAATCGCCGTGCGTGTGTGTCGTGCTAAAATGGGATAGCCTAATAAATAGCAGTTAATACCAGCAATTGGCAGCTGCCATAATAGTTCCTTTTTCATAAAAAATTTGATTAACGGAATTTTTCTATTAAATATACTACCAAGAACTGGAATATCGATCCATGATGTATGGTTAGAAATAATTATATACCAGCCTTTTGAGTTCAGCACTCCTTTACCTTGAATGTCCCATTTACCTTGAGTATTCAATTTTAGAATCCATTGATTGACTATTGTCCAGAAAACCAATATCTTTAAGGCTAATGTTATTACGTAGCGATGTGCCTTTTTAGGTAAAACATGAGCAATTATGGCAAAAGGTAAAACGGTCACAGTAATAATGATAAAATTTAATATAATTAACAGAAGCGCTAAGCAGCCACGTAGAAAGGACATAGTAATACTCCACAAGTTATTCAGATAATGACCCTGGTGTGGCCGACTTTAAGTTTTTTGCTTCTTCATAAATATTGATGGACTTTGGTTTTAATTGAACAATGAAAGCACACGCTTTACGATCTAAAGTATTACAATTTTTATAGCCACCTAAATCCTTTGTCCAAGCACCTCCTTTAGGATTTAACGCCAGTGCATGATAGATTAACAAAATAGGAAAAGATGTTTTTGGAAATGCTTTGTAAATACAGGTTATTTGGCCTACTTGAGTGCCCACCCACTGTGCCCCAACAAAGTGGTCAATTGTCTTTGCAAAAGAAAAATCATAACTACGAAAGGTATTTTGATTAGCTGACCAGGTAAGCTTAACTGGATCCTTGGTTAAATAAGTTGATTTTGGACAGTAGAGAATATGAGTGGGGGCTGCCATAGCAGTATATGTAAGGTATACTAGAGCTATTAGAGTAATTTTGAATTTCATATTATGTGAGAATGTTTTATAAAAAAGATTATTATATCCTTTGTTGATCAATGATTTCTATAGATTGTAAAAACTTCAGTAATATCAAAATTTTTAGTGACTTTGTGATAAAAAATTGACCACGACCGTAATGTGAATTGACATTCACTTGAAATTCTAGTTAAAGTAATTTATCGAACTTGCAAAGCTGCTTGTAGGGAGTGGAAAGCGTGCTATGAAGCGACATGGATTTTTAAAAAAAATATTAGGTTGTTTTTTATTGGTTGCTTTAGGCAACGTGCAAGCAATTCCCTTTTTTGATATTACTACGACGAATAAGGTTGTGCCTCTGGTAGCTGGGACGACAGCAAATATCACATATACCATTACCAATCGAATTAATGCGGATATATCTAACATGCAATATGTTAATCCTGCATTAACATCAAAATCATCGTTATCAACATGTACTGGTACGTTAGTGAAAGGAGGAAGCTGTACGGAAGTACTAACAGTTCGTGCGCCGAGTACTGCCTCAGAGAGTGGAAATATTCTGTTAGACCCACTTCGTGTGTGTGGCATTGAGCGAGGATTAGTGTGTAGTGTTGCAAATCAAGATAATCAGATTCAGATCAAAGTGGTGAAAACTTTGGTGCAGGGTCGTTTTGTATTTCGTAATAGTAACGGAGTAGATATTACTAGCTTGGATCTAGCTCAGGGCAGTACCAATACGGTGACTTTGAACAATACGGGTGTTGGTGCAATCACAAATATCAATGCGATGATTCCCTCATCGTTGACCCCGTATTTCACAGGCAGTTGTACGAGCACGACGGAGTTGGCACCAGGTGTAAGTTGCCAATTAAACTATGATATTACGCCAGGCCCTGCGAGCCCTATTACTGATAGTATTAGCTTTAGTGGTAGCAATGTGGCGAATACGCCGATTGACTTAGAGGTGAGGGTTGCCGCGCAAGAAGGCCGCTTTGTGTTTTTTGATAGTACTAATCAGGAGATCAACAGTCTGAACTTATCCCCAAATGATAAGAATACGATTACCTTGCGCAACACAGGTGGAGGGACGATTACGGGTATCAGTGCAATGATTCCACCGTCATTGACCCCGTATTTCACAGGCAGTTGTACGAGTACGACGGAGTTAGCACCAGGTGCAAGTTGCCAATTAAACTATGATATTACGCCAGGCCCTGTGGATCTTATTACTGCTATTATTAGCTTTAGTGGTAGCAATGTGGCGAATACGCCGATTGACTTAGGGGTGAGGGTTGCCGCGCAAGAAGGCCGCTTTGTGTTTTTTGATAGTACTAATCAGGAGATCACCAATCTGAACTTATCTCCGAATGATAAGAATACGATTACCTTGCGCAACACAGGTGGAGGGACGATTACGGGTATCAGTGCAATGATTCCACCGTCATTGACCCCGTATTTCACAGGCAGTTGTACGAGTACGACGGAGTTAGCACCAGGTGTAAGTTGCCAATTAAACTATGATATTACGCCAGGCCCTGTGAGCCCTATTACTGATAGTATTAGCTTTAGTGGTAGCAATGTGGCGAATACGCCGATTGACTTAGAGGTGAGGGTTGCCGCGCAAGAAGGCCGCTTTGTGTTTTTTGATAGTACTAATCAGGAGATCAGCAGTCTGAACTTATCCCCAAATGATAAGAATACGATTACCTTGCGCAACACAGGTGGAGGGACGATTACGGGTATCAGTGCGATGATTCCACCGTCATTGACCCCGTATTTCACAGGCAGTTGTACGAGTACGACGGAGTTAGCACCAGGTGTAAGTTGCCAATTAAACTATGATATTACGCCAGGCCCTGCGAGCCCTATTACTGATAGTATTAGCTTTAGTGGTAGCAATGTGGCGAATACGCCGATTGACTTAGAGGTGAGGGTTGCCGCGCAAGAAGGCCGCTTTGTGTTTTTTGATAGTACTAATCAGGAGATCAACAGTCTGAACTTATCCCCAAATGATAAGAATACGATTACCTTGCGCAACACAGGTGGAGGGACGATTACGGGTATCAGTGCGACGATTCCCTCATCGTTGACCCCGTATTTCACAGGCAGTTGTACGAGTACGACGGAGTTAGCACCAGGTGTAAGTTGCCAATTAAACTATGATATTACGCCAGGCCCTGCGAACCCTATTACTGATAGTATTAATTTTAGTGGTAGCAATGTAGTGAACACGCCAATTCGTTTAGGGGTGAAGGTTGCCACACAAGGCCGCTTTGTGTTTTTTGATAGTACTAATCAGGAGATCAGCAGTCTGAACTTATCCCCGAATGATAAGAATACGATTACCTTGCGCAATGTGGGTGGGAGTGCGATTACGGGTATCAGTGTGATGATTCCACCGTCATTGACCCCGTATTTCACAGGCAGTTGTACGAGTACGACGGAGTTGGCACCAGGTGCAAGTTGCCAATTAAACTATGATATTACGCCAAGCCCTGCGAACCCTATTACTGATAGTATTAATTTTAGTGGTAGCAATGTGGTAAACACGCCGATTCGTTTAGAGGTGACGGTTGCCACACAAGGCCGCTTTGTGTTTTTTGATAGTAATAATCAGGAGATCACCAATCTGAACTTATCTCCGAATGATAAGAATACGATTACCTTGCGCAACACAGGTGGGAGTACTATTACAAACATCAATGAAGTTCTGCCACCACCACTAAATAATTATTTTACGAGCAGCTGTATGGTCCAGGGTATTTTGCCACCTAACCAGATCTGTCGTTTAGAATATACGATTCCAGCAGCACCGTCGTCTGTGAGTGATAATATTACCGTGACGGGCGACAATGCAGAGAATAGTCCAATTAATTTAGCAGTAACGGTTGCCACACAAGGCCGCTTTGTGTTTTTTGATAGTAATAATCAGGAGATCAACAGTCTGAACTTATCCCCAAATGATAAGAATACGATTACCTTGCGCAACACAGGTGGGAGTGCGATTACGGGTATCAGTGCGACGATTCCACCGTCATTGACACCTTATTTTACAGGCAATTGTACGAGTACGACGGAGTTGGCATCGGGTGCGAGCTGTCAATTAATGTATACGATTCCAGCAGCACCGCCTACGCCTATTAGTGGTAATATTACTGTAACAGGCGACAGTGCAGGAAACAGTCCGATTAGTTTAGAGGTGGAGATTGCAAGGCGGCGCTTGTTTGTCACTAATGTTAGTAATAGCAAAGTGATCGTTTGTGATGTTGATGGAACAACAGGTGCATTGAATGGTTGTACTGATACGAATGCTGATAACCTTGGGCAACCATTTAGTATCGTATTAAATAATGCTGGTACACGTGCTTATATTGCTGATGCTAGAGATAATGTGATAATTTTATGTAACGTTAGTCCCTCCGGTATATTTAGTGGCTGTGGCGATGCGGGTGGTTCGCTGATTGATCAACCTCTTAGTATTGCTCTCAGAGCTAATGAGAGTCAGTTATTTATAGTAAATGAAATTGGTAATACTGTCGTAAATTGTGCAGTTAATGCAGCCAATGGTATGTTGGATAGTTGTACGTTGATTCCTAATGTTTCTTTTAACGATCCAACTTCTTTAATATTGGATACTACAAATAATTATGCGTATATAACTGAATATGCTGCCGGTCAGGTACAAAATTGTGAGGTCGAATTGAATGGAAATTTGTCTAATTGCACTTCTAGTAACGCTACTACACTCAATCAACCATATGGTATAGTCTTTAATAGTGATGAGACACGCGCTTATATTGCTAATAATGGAAATAATACAGTGACTTTATGTGATGTTTCTAATACAAGGCAGTTTAGTAGTTGTGTTGTTACTTTAGATAAAGATCTTAACTTTCCAAGGGGAATTGTACTAAATTCTACGCATGCCTATATAGCTAATCGTGGCAACACTAATATCGTTGTTTGTAACATCAGTTCATCCGGTTCTCTTACTAAATGTAATTCTACGAATGGTGGTGGTTTATTTGATCAACCGATGGGCTTGTATTATAGAGAGGGATAAGAAAGGTAGATATTTTTACTTTTTAGTAATTGTTTGCAAACGAGCATAGCTTGCCACCAGCCATTTGATGCCTTGATAATCAAACTTTACTTGAACTCGAGTATGCTCATCATGGCCTTCATAGTTGATTACGGTACCTTGGCCAAATTTTTTATGTTGTACGCGTTGGCCAATCGATAGCCCTGTATTACCAATAAGAGTTTTTTTAGTATTACAATGAGGACGGTTTTTGGGGTGAGAAAACGCTTTAGGTCGAGAGACTGTTGCTGTGGGTCGAACGGCATCAAGGAACTTTTTAGGAATTTCTTGCAAAAAGCGCGAAGGTCGATTGTAACGATCATAACCATGTAAGCGTCGCGACTCTGCATACGTCAAATAGAGTTTTTGCATAGCTCGTGTCATGCCGACATAACATAAACGACGCTCTTCTTCTAAGGCTGTTGGCTCTTCAGAGGACATTTTATGAGGAAAGAGATCTTCTTCCATTCCTGTTATAAAGACAATTGGAAATTCCAATCCTTTGGCTGCATGGAGTGTCATTAAGCTTACACAATCAGAGTGTGTCTGGGTTGAGCCTTCGCCACTTTCTAAAGCAATATAGGCTAGAAAATGAGCCAATGGGCTAATATCATCAGTCTGCAGGTCAGGGTTGAATTGACTAGTTGCATTCACTAGCTCTTCCAGGTTTTCAACACGTGATAAACCTTTTTCTGTTTTGTCCTTTTTGTAATGGTCTAGTAGACTACTGCGGTGTAAAATGTAGTCGGTTTGTTCATCCAAGCTTTGATTGGTTGTTTCATGCTCCATAGTATCGATTAAATCAAAAAAGCTGTGTAATGCATTACTGGCTCGGCCGCTGAGCTGGTTTGATGCGATTAAGTGCGCTCCTGTTTGCCATAAAGAGCAAGAAGACTCACGAGCAGCTTGCCGTAACATGGTTAATGTAGTGTTGCCAATGCCTCGTGTTGGCGTATTGATGATGCGTTCAAAAGCCGCATCATCATCACGGTTAACGATTAATCGCAAATAGGCCAAAGCATCTTTAATTTCTGCACGTTCAAAAAATTTCTGGCCTCCATAAATGCGATAAGCAATTTGGGCATCAATTAATCGTTCTTCTAAGATACGCGATTGTGCATTGGATCGATATAAAATAGCAATATCTCGATAATGGTGTTGGTTTTGTTGTAGGCAGTTTTTGATTTGATCAACGATATAATAGGCTTCATCACGCTCATTAAAGGCTGCATACAGCGTGATTTTTTCACCTGTATTGTCTTCTGTCCATAATTTTTTTCCAAGTCGATTATGATTGTGATCAATAACGGCGTTGGCTGCACTTAATATCGTTTGTGTAGATCGATAGTTTTGCTCCAAACGAATAGTGTGAGTGTGGGGGTGATCTGTTGTGAAGCGATACATATTTTCCACTTTAGCACCGCGCCAACTATAAATAGATTGGTCATCATCACCCACAGCCATGATAAAAGTCTGAGAGCCTGAGAGTTTTTGTAACCATTTATATTGAATAGTATTGGTATCTTGAAACTCATCGACCAGAATGTGTTGAAAGCGATTTTGATAGTGTTGGGCAATATCAGCATGACTTTGGAGTAGTTCCAAACTTCGCAATAATAATTCGCTAAAATCAACAAGCCCACTTCGATGACAGATTTCATCATACGCGGTATACACACGCAGCATGGTCTCTACAAAGTAATTACCTTCGTGTGTTGACAATATGTCGTGAGCGCTGACCTTCTTCTTTGCAATGATTGATATACCACTGAGACTGTTTGGGGGGCCATTTTGTTTCATCCAGCTGCAAATTTTTATGAAGTCGGCGAATTAAACGGATTTGATCATCACTATCAAGGATTTGAAAGCCCTCAGGCAAGTTGGCTGCCTGCCAGTGGGCTCGTAGTAATCGATGAGCTAAGCCATGAAAGGTACCAACCCACATGCTTCCTACTGACATGTTGCAAAGTTGCTCAATACGGTTGCGCATTTCGTGAGCAGCTTTATTGGTAAAGGTCACAGCTAATATGGCAAAGGGGGATACCTGTTCTGCTTCAATCAACCAGCCAATACGGTGAACTAAGACACGAGTTTTGCCACTGCCGGCACCGGCCAGTATCAGCATATGCTGTGGTTTAGCAGAAACTGCTTCACATTGTTGAGGATTAAGCGATTGTGTTAGGTGAGCACTTTTCATTCGCGGATTGTACCGGAAAGCCTATTCAGTGTTAAATAGAATTATTTTTTAAATGAGGTGCGCTGTAGGTTTTGACAGAAGTGGATGAGTTAGCGATCATGGTGTTTTTCGAACTAAGGTAGACAAATTGATGTCCATGGTTTCAAAGCCTCGTTTATTAACAGGAGATACACCCACAGGTCGTTTACACTTGGGACACTGGGTAGGCTCTCTTGAGAATCGGGTAGCCATGCAAGATACTTATGACTGTTATTTTTTGTTGGCCAACACTCATGCCTTTACAACCCAAGTTAAACAAACAAGCGCAATTTATGATCATACAGTGCAGATTACGCTGGATTATTTGGCAGCTGGTATTAATCCCTCAAAAAGCATCATCTTTATTGAATCAGAGATCCCAGCGATTTATGAGTTAGCAACCTGGCTGAGTATGCTGATTCCTTATCCTCGCCTTATGCGTAATCCAACCATTAAGGATGAGATTCGTGATAAAAAACTTGGTTACCAGTATTCGATGGGTTTTTTGTGGTACCCCATCTTACAGGTGGCTGATATTCTGGCTTTTAAAGCTAATGTCGTGCCTGTGGGTGAAGACCAAGTTCCCCATTTAGAGTTAGCGCGCGAGGTGGCACGACGCTTTAATTGCATGTATTGCGGGGTTGATCCTCACACAAATGATAAGGATATGATTGCAGCAGGTGGTATCTTTCCTATTTTTGAATACAAAAAAGGTCGTGTACAACGTTTAGTAGGGTTAGGAGGGCCAGGCGAACAGGGTCAGCTATTAAAAATGAGTAAATCGCTCAATAATGCCATTTTGCTAAGTGACTCCCCGGATATGATCCGTCAAAAAGTGATGGCTATGTATACCGATCCGCATCGCTTACGTGTGAGTGATCCAGGTACTATTGAAAATAATCCACTCTGGATTTTTCATGATACTTTTAATTCTGATAAAAAATGGCTTGAAGAGACTAAAACCTTATATCGTGAAGGTCGTATTGGGGATGTCGATTGTAAAAAGAAATTAGTTGATGTGTTAGTTGAATTGTTAGGGCCGATGCAACAGCGTCGTGCCGAATATGAGAAAGACCTTGCACAAGTATTGAAAATATTGCGTCATGGAGCTGAAAAGGCAAACGAAGTCGCTGAGGCTACCTTACGGAAAGTCAAAACAACGATAAATCAAGCTTTTTAGTTTATTTTTTGATCTTAGCAAGCAGATCAAAGCTTGTAGTAGAATTTTTACTTTCGACTCAGTTTTAATGTCTTCTAAGATCACAGTATGCTGCGTGATTGAAGAATGTCAGTGAAGTGGACTTGCTATATTTTAAAGTGGTTGATTTAATAGAATTATTTGATAAAACTAGGAGTGAACACAATATGGATAAAAAGTTTGAAGTTATGATGGATATTCTTGATCAATATGAAATTAATAATTTGAGTATTGAATTAAAAAAAGCAGCTCCTAATGAAACGTATGGGCGAAATTTATTAGAACATACTGATGAACGCGAAATTATTATTATGAATTGGAATCATAATGAACAATGTTTACCGCATGACCACGGCGATTCTGTTGGTGCCGTAAAAATTTTACAAGGCACGGCAACACAAATAATTTATATTAAAACAGCACATGGTTATATGGTACGTTCTGTAGAAATTAGAAAGACAGGCGAGATTTTGATAGTACCCAAAGGAATGATACATGCTATGGGAAATTCTACTGATGAAAGATTAGTTACTGGACACATTTATATGAAACCGATTACACGCATGAAGATTTATGATTTTATCAAAGGACAATATGCTATTGTTAGTGATGACTGTGGCGCATGGTGGCCGACAAAATCTGAACAATTGCTAGAAGTAAATTCATTGACTAATCTAGGTAATGTTGCGTCAAAAGCGGCATAAAAAGGGCCTTCACAAATAATGCCTATTGGTAGCGTGGCTACGTTTGCTGGGATGGCTTTTTTATTAGCACTTATTCCGGGACCGAACGCATTATTAATTTTAAATACCTCAATAAGTCGTGGTTATAAATTTGCTTATGCTAACATCATTGGTGTTACGCTAGTTTTTTATTTTTATGCTGTACTGGTTGGTATTGGGTTAAATTATTTATCAAATTACCCAATAATTTTCCATATCCTAACATGGTTTAGTTCCATTTATCTCGCATGGCTGGGGTTAACATTCATTGTTCAAGCGATAAACGTTAAGCATAGTTTTAATCTGAAAGCAAAGCTAACTACAAACATGACATTTTATAATGATTTCTTAAGGGGCATTTTAATCAATCTGCTCAACCCAAAAATCATCTTTTTCTATCTGGCTATTGTACCTCACTTTGTTGGGCAGCATGCTGTATTTATAAATGCCCTAGTGTTGGGAACTATCCAAGCTATGATCGTTGCAAGCTGGTTTTCCTTGGTTATTTTTTGGTCGGGCGCGTTTAAACATTTGTTGAATTCAGTGATAGGTGAAATAGTATTAAAAATATTCAGTGGTAGTTTATTTTTATTCTTTTCAATTCGTCTTATTTTATCGTGTACTATTCATTAATGTTTTCTGAATTATTCTCTCGTAACTACGAGTAATTGATGAGTATATCAAACTCCCCATTTTCGGGTGCTTCCCGTAGAAGGCCTACAAGGTACACGTTACCGGCAAGCTATTAAAGGGTTGACTAAAGTCGAGCTTCCCCAACTCAGTAGGGGTCTGTTGCGAGCCGAAATGTTAAGGCACATGTCAGCTAAAAATCAGGATAATGCGTCAAAGGCACTTGGCAGTGTTAGGGCACGCGAAATTTCAGGGATTTTTTTATCGACTCTGAGAATCTTTACCCATTTTAAGCAGACTGATCCTTTAGACCAAGACTAGTTGTGGTGGGTTGATAACAAGCAGAGGTTTTAGGTTAAAGCAAATGGCTTGCATAAAGGCTGCAAATTGATTCTTCGCCACACCACAATAGCGAACTTGTTTGTTTTGTTGCGAGAAGACCCGTTCATACGGGGCACGAACCACCATAAACTGAAGCAGAAGGCATTTAAAGAGTCGCAATAGCTCAAAACCTCGATAAGGATTCTTCTCTTTTTCAAATTTCTTTAATGTCTTCTCAGCATTACTAAAAGACCACAGTGCTGCAAATTTACGATACGAATGTTCAGTCGATACTAACGAATCTAAGCTCACTACTTCTAGTTGATCCATCGGAAAATCCTATAACACAAAACAATATTATTTTAACAAATTCAAACAAAATTAGCTTAGATTTCAACAGACCCCACATCAAGTCACTCAGTCACGTTGTTATTGGTTAATTTTCCACCTCTTAAATGTACTTTTGCTAGAGTTGAATAAGCTATTTATTTTTTAAGTAGGTACAAGCTTTATCTATGTATATTAAAAATTCTACACAAAGAGATTAATAACGATAATAATCAGGTTTAAACGGTCCTTTTGGAGAAAGACCTAAATAGTCTGCTTGCTTTTGGGAGAGTGTCGTTAAATGCGCTCCTACTTTTTGTAGATGTAGGGCAGCAACGCGTTCATCTAGGTGTTTGGGTAATACATGCACGCCTACGGGGTACTGATCGGTGTTTTTCCATAGTTCTATTTGAGCAAGTACTTGATTGGTAAAAGAGTGAGACATGACAAAACTGGGGTGTCCGGTCGCACAACCTAGGTTCACAAGACGGCCTCTTGCCAATAAAATAATTTTTTTACCATTAGGGAAGGTAATATGATCTACCTGTGGCTTAATTTCATCCCAATGGTATTGTTCCAATGAGGCCGCATCGATTTCTAAATCAAAATGACCAATATTACAAACGATGGCTTCGTTTTTCATAGCCTGCATATGATCATGAGTAACTACATCGCGACAACCTGTTGCAGTGACAAAAATATCACCTTGTGAGGCTACCTCATCCATAGTAACAACGCGGTATCCTTCCATTGTAGCTTGTAATGCACAAATAGGATCAATCTCGGTGATCCAAACCGTTGCTCCTAAACCTCTTAAGGCTTGGGCACAGCCTTTACCAACATCACCGTAACCACAGACAATGGCTATTTTGCCGGCGATCATAACGTCAGTAGCACGCTTAATGGCATCTACTAGTGATTCACGGCAACCATACAAATTATCAAACTTAGATTTAGTCACAGAATCATTAACATTAATAGCAGGAACTTTAAGGGTACCCTGTCGTGCCATGTCATAAAGGCGATGTACTCCTGTTGTAGTTTCTTCTGATAGGCCACTAATATGATCGAGTAGTTCTGGAAAACGCTCATGAACTATTGAGGTAAGATCGCCGCCATCATCTAGTAATAGATTTGGTTTCCAGTCATTAGGTCCCGTTAAGGTTTTTACAATACAATGTTCATACTCTTGTTCAGTTTCACCCTTCCAGGCAAAGACAGGAATGCCTGCGGCAGCTATGGCAGCAGCGGCATGGTCTTGGGTTGAATAGATATTGCAGGAGGACCAGCGGACTTGCGCTCCCAATATTATAAGCGTTTCTATTAACACGGCAGTTTGTATTGTCATATGCAAACAGCCAGTGATGCGGGCCCCTTTTAAAGGTTGTTCTTGTGCATAAGTATCACGTAGTGCCATCAGACCTGGCATTTCTGTTTCGGCAATTGCAATTTCTTTACGTCCCCAATTGGCTAAATTAATATCAGCAATTTGGTAGTCTTGTGTGTTAGGCATGGTCGCTACTTCCATTATCATCCTTATGAACTTGTGGCTACTGAGGTGACTGCTTGCTGCAGTTCAAATGCTTTATCGGTATTTTCCCAAGTAAATTCTGTATCTTGACGGCCAAAGTGACCGTAAGTTGCTGTTTTTTGGTAAATTGGACGCAATAAGTTTAAATGTTCAATGATGCCACTTGGACTGAGAGAAAAATGTGCTTTCACAAGGGCAATGATCTGACTATGAGGTATTTTACCTGTGCCAAAAGTCTCTACATTAATAGAGACAGGCTCAGCAACGCCAATAGCATAACAAATTTGGACTTCACAACGTTCGGCAAGATGAGCGGCAACGATGTTTTTAGCGACATGACGTGCTGCATAGGCAGCAGAACGATCTACTTTTGTAGGATCTTTTCCTGAGAAGGCACCGCCACCATGACGGGCAATACCCCCGTAAGTATCTACAATGATTTTGCGACCGGTGAGACCACAGTCACCAACGGGTCCGCCAATTACAAATCGACCTGTTGGATTCACATAATACTTGGTATTTTGAGACAGCCAATGTGCGGGAATCACTGGCTTGATGATTTCTTCCATCACTGCTTCGGTTAATGTATTTTGGTCTACATCAGGTTCATGTTGCGTAGAAAGCACGATACAATCAATGCCGATGGGCTTACCGTCTTTATAAACCATAGTAATTTGACTTTTTGCATCAGGACGCAGCCATTTTAGTGTGCCTTCTTTGCGTAGATGGGCCTGTTGTTTAACAAGACGATGTGCATAAGTGATAGGCGCTGGCATCATGACATCAGTTTCGTTAGTGGCATAACCAAACATTAAGCCTTGATCACCGGCACCCAGCGCTTCATAGCCTCGGCCATCTACTCCCAGAGCAATATCAGCAGATTGTTTACCAATGGCGGTAAGTACAGCGCAGCTTTCAGCATCAAAGCCATAAGAAGGACTGTGATAGCCAATATTCAAAATGGTATTACGAGCAACTTGTTCTATATCAACCCAGGCATGAGTACTAATCTCTCCAGCGACTAGGATCATGCCTGACTTTACCAGAGTTTCGCAGGCCACCCGTGCATTCTTGTCTTGTTTTAATATAGCGTCTAGAACTGCATCTGATACTTGATCAGCCATTTTATCGGGATGACCTTCTGATACTGATTCTGAAGTAAAGTAAGTGATGTTGGCCATCTCAGCCTCCAGCCGATATGTTTTAGACGGGCTATCTTAGCATAGCTGCATTAGGGCGAAAAGGGAGTGGCTCAGAAGCGAAATGGGACTCTAATGGTCAACAAAAAATAAAATTGTTGTCAAGCAAATTATTTTAAAATTTTTTCACACGAGATAATTTTTTTAACTATTTGAGAGTATGGCATAAAATTTTTCTATTAATCATGAAATATGAGGTAATTATATGAATTTAAATTAGAATTTTTTAAAATCAGCTCCCTTGGCAACTACTGGATTTTCTTCGTTAAATACTGTTATTCTAGAGTAATAGTTTTTAAGGATTTGCCAAAATATATTGGCATTTAACGAGTATTTAGATTTATTGAAGCAGCTGATTATTGGCCCTCTCAATGATTGGTTTACTGAAAAAGAGCAAGGGAGGTGTCCGGCATCGCCTCCCTTCCCTGATATTCAAAAAAGGGTAATATTAGATCTGATATTGCCTTCTTGGCTCCGTAATACACTTTAGTGTATAGAGATGGGTTGATTATCGATTTAATTGTAACTATCTTACTAATTAGCATTTTAGTTTTTATAGTTTCATATAGAGGCATGAATATGAATAAGCCTTATATTATTTTATTTGGACTCTTACATTTGCTTATTTCTATCCCAATATTGGCGGCAAATAAAATGCAGCCTGGTGAAGATCGTATTATCATGTACTCAAATTATCATGCTAAAAAAGTAACAGAAAAGGTTCTAGCAAATACAGCTTTAGTTCCTATTTACCGTCATAAAGGCTGGATCAAAATGGGTAATCCTAAAAATGGCCACGTTGGCTGGGTTAATGAGCGGCAAATGCAGCAAGCGCGTCAAGTATTTTTCCGACCTGATGTTCAAACAATTTACATTCATGCCGATCATGATGCTCAAGGTAAACCTCAGCTTAATATTGTGGCCTATCGTAATGGCAGGAAGTTATCATCACAAGAAGCACAGCATTTATATCAAACAATGCGTCACAATCAGCAGCATGAAGTAAAAAGAATGCAGCGTATTGAGCAATGGATGGATGCCTCTTTTTTTAATATAAATCCAAATTATTCAATGTTTGTGTTACCTGCTTTGTAGGTGGTTTACTTTTAATGCACTCTGGGTCGGATAAATCGTGCTTTTTAGTGTGTGCAAATACTAGCAGTGCAATGTGCGGTATATTTTTTTTGATAAAAAGTCGTATCATCCTAGTTCTAGGAGGTAATTGTTATGATTGATATGAATAAAGCGAATGAATTTGTACAAAATGTTGTAGACTTAATGCCAGAGGGTTTGAAAAATCTGCCTAAAGAAGTGCAAAAAAACTTACGCAGTGCGATACAAATGGTTTTTTCAAAAATGGATTTGGTTACTCGAGAAGAATTTGATGTACAAACAAAGGTCTTAGAGCGTTCGCGCCAAAAATTAGAAAGACTCGAAAAAAAAGTAGCCGAATTAGAAAAGTAAGTATTCATTGATGTCGTGGGTTCGATTGTATAGTCGCGCCTTTGCGGGGATACAGGCACCATTAGTCAGCGTAGAGATTCATCTATCACCTGGTTTGCCAGGATTTCATATTGTTGGATTGCCAGAGAAAGCAGTTAAAGAAAGTAAAGACCGCGTTCGCAGTGCTTTATTAAATTGTGGTTTTAAATTTCCATCAAAGCGCATCGTGGTTAATTTAGCTCCTGCTGATTTACCGAAAGAAGGAGGACGTTTTGATTTACCCATAGCACTAGGGGTTTTATTAGCCTCGGAGCAACTGCCCACTCAATCGCTTGATGCCTTTGAGATAGCGGGTGAATTAGAATTATCTGGTAAATTGAGATCAGTAAATGGTATTTTACCCTTTGCATTAGCCACGAAACAGGCTGGGCACCAATTAATTTTCCCAAAAGAGAATATAGAAGAAATACAACTCTTAACAGGCTTTATTGCTTATCCTGTAGAACACTTACTCGCAGTCTGTCATTACTTGCAAAATTTAAAATCACTGCCTGTTGTAAGACGAACAAATAATACTTCATTATCTCAATCTTTATATCCTGATCTTTCTGATATTAAAGGTCAACATTTCGCACGGCGCGCCTTAGAGGTAGCGGCAGCAGGGGCACATAGTCTTTTATTATCTGGCCCACCAGGGGCAGGAAAAACCTTGTTAGCCAGCCGATTGCCAGGTATTTTACCGCCAATGCAAGTACAAGAAGCTCTAGAAGTGGCTACCCTGTATTCTGTAAGTCAACAGGGCTTTGATCATCGATATTGGAGTATTCGACCATTTCGATCGCCCCATCATACTGCATCGAGCTGTGCTTTAGTCGGGGGTGGCAATCCGCCACGACCTGGCGAGATTTCATTAGCGCATCAGGGTGTGCTGTTTTTGGATGAATTTCCAGAATTTTCGCGACAGACATTAGAAGCATTACGTGAACCATTAGAGGCTGGGAAAATTACGATTTCACGTGCAGCACATCAGATGGAGTTTCCCGCTCGATTTCAATTAATTGCTGCTATGAATCCGTGTCCTTGTGGCTATGTCACAGTAGAAGACAGTTCATGTCGGTGTACTGCTGATCAAATTCGTAAATATCAACAGCGTATTTCCGGACCAATACTGGATCGAATCGATATGCATGTTGCAGTATTACCATTAGCCAGTAAATATTGGCTAGCAGAGGTAAAAAATGAGGCAGAGAGTAGTGCTCAGGTAGCAGCTCGTGTACTGGCTGCGTATCAATATCAAAAGCAACGACAGAATAAACCGAATGCTTGGCTTAATTCAGTAGAAGTATTGAATTATTGCGATTGGAAGCCTAAAGATCAAAATTTTTTTGCCCAAGCAGTTAAACGCTTAGGTCTATCGGCGCGTGCCTATTACCGAATACTTAAGCTGGCACGTACCATTGCTGATTTATCATCGGAACCTAAGGTATCACGTATTCATTTAGAAGAAGCACTTTGCTTTCGAGCTGCCTCATCATTGCTTTATTAGTATGATGAACTAACTATTTTTCTCTTACTCATTGTTAAGTGTCCACCATTGGGCCGTTGATTTTGGATAGTCCGCCTCCATTGTGTCAGTGATATCATTAAATCGCATATAAGTGCCATCATTGAGGAAAAAATAGATTTTATCTGGACGGTGCGAATATTTCATAATACCACTGATATTTTTGGATTGTTTCGTTGACATTCCCCACTGTGATGCTGTTGAGTAGGGATAGCCAGGATCCATAGTATCGGTTGCATCGTCAAAGCGCATATAGGTACCATCTTTAAAGAAAAAATAGGTTTTATCTGGATGGCGTGAATCTTTGATAATACCACTGATCGTTTTTGCTTGTGTGGTTGACATTCCCCATTCTGATGCTGTGGAGTAGGGATAACCAGGATCCATGGTATTATTTGCATCATCGAATCGTGTATAAGTACCGTCGTTAAAGAAAAAATAGGTTTTACCTGGGTGACGCGAATATTTGATGATACCGCTGATAATTTTTGTATGAGTGGTTGACATTCCCCACTGACTAGTGGATTGAGGATAACCTTTGTCCATTGTGTTAGTTGTATCATTGAGCTGCATGTAGGTACCATCTTTAAAGAAAAAGTAGGTCTTACCTGGGTGGAGATCATTTTTTGTGGTACCTAAAATATCAAATGCATAGTTATTAGCTGCTTTTCTTATAAACACACCATTAACACAAGCTGCGTATATTTTGTCCTTATTTGATACCAAATTTAATACAGAAGAGTTGATTCCTGTATTAAATTTTTGCCAATTAGCTTTATAATCAGAACGTCTGAACACACCATCTTCTGTGCCGACATATAAGAAATTCTGCTTGCTTAGAATTTTTGAGATTCTTAAAGCTTTTCCAACTAAGCCATTATCGAACGTTTGCCATGTGATGCCATTGTCAGTACTTTTAAACAAACCATTGTTTGCTCCAGCATACATGATGCCAGTATTGTCAATGGCTAAAGCTGTTATAGCAATCCGAGATAATCCTGTGCCTAATCTTTTCCATGGTGACTCGCTCTCTTTATTTTGGTAAAAAATACCGTCATCTGTTCCAACGTACAGCCTATCCTTATAGGCTAAGTAGCTAAGTACCTCGTTGTTGTTTAATCCTTGGTTGAATAGTTGCCAAGGACCTCCATTGGTACTTTTATAGAGTCCGTAATTATTTGGTGATACATATAGATCTTTCCCATTTAAAAAAATCTCTGTAATGCATCCGTTAGGCAAGCTGTTATTAAATATCTGCCAATGATCTCCTTTGTCAGTGCTTTTGTATATACCTTGGCAACTTCCTACTCCAACATATAAATTTTTAGTATCACCTGCGATAGCATCTATTCCTGAATTATCTAATCCATTATTGATTGATTGCCAATCGCTTCCATTAACACTTTTAACAACACCACGTAATTGTGTACCAGCATATATGCTATTATCGATAAATAGAGGGCCTGATGGAATTACTAACCTACTGTGCAGTAATTGCCAACGGCTTTCTTGATAGTGCATGGTACCTATGCTATAGGCTGTTTTGGTGTAACTAATACATAGCATGATTAAATTTATGGCTAATGCAGCTACCTTCATTGGTTTTATCATCATTTTTCCTTGAGACCCAGTAATGTACTATAAGATAGTTAGGTTAACTTTGTACTTTACAGAAAAAAATATTTTTTTCAACTATGGACTTAATTAAAAATTGTATTAGTTACAAAGAATATTAATGCCCTGATTCCGTGCTCATAATTGTCAACAATATAAAAAGAAATGTTTTGCTTTTGAACTACATCATCGTTGCTTTATTAACATGACGAACTAATTATCTTCTTCTTACCCATTGTTGAGTATCTGCCATTGGGTGATTGATTTTGGATAGTCCGCCTCCATTGTGTCAGCGGTATCATTGAGTTGCATGTAAGTATTGTCATTAAAGAAAAAATTAAGTTTACAATTTTTTAATTTAAGATTTAGTTAATCTTTTCTGGATATACTTATCTAAATGATATAAGGAATAATAAAAATATATACAATTGCGCAAGTTTAATTTAGTTAATATAAATGATGATTAATAAATCAAACTTACTCTTTTAAAATCTATTTTGTGACAAAGCCTTAGCCCTATTTAACCTGAGTTCGATGAAAAGGTGTAAAGTAAGTGATTGAATAAAAGGCTCTTTCATGGTTAAGTTTCGTGCAAAAGCAGCTAATTTCAGTAAATCAAACCTTAAAAGGAAGAGCCGTATGGATAAGTTAGTCGATTTATATTGTGTTGTCGATGATTTTTGTCAATTAGTATTGCCTGAATTAGAGAAAGCTTCTTTGCCTAATTTGAGTAAAAAAAGAACTAGGTCATGCCGACTGACTCCCTCAGAAATCATGACGATTGTCATCCACTTTCATCAAAGTCATTATCGTGATTTTAAAACCTATTATATTAATTATGTAAAACAGCATTTGTATAAAGCCTTCCCTGATTTGGTCAGTTATAATCGCTTCGTTGAACTGATGCCATCCATATTGGTACTCTTGTGTTTATTAATGCATTTCCAAAGCAAAACATTAACAGGAATTTACTTTATTGACTCTACCACATTATCTGTGTGCCATCCTAAACGTTCATCATCAAATCGTGTTTTTAAAGGGCTTGCTAAAAAATAGAAATCAACTATGGGTTGGTTTTTCGGCTTTAAACTGCATTTAGTCATTAATGATAAAGGGGAAATACTGGCTTTCAAAATAACGAAAGCTAATACGGATGACCGTAAACCTGTTGATGAGTTAACACAAGGATTAGAGGGTAAATTGATAGGTGATAAAGGATATATTTCTTCTGAATTATTTAATCAATTATACCTGCGTGGTTTAAAATTCATTACACGCCTACGAAAAAATATGAAAAATAAACTGATGCCAATGATCGACAAATTATTATTACGAAAACGTGTGATTGTTGAAACCGTCATTGATCAATTAAAAAATATTAGTCAGATAGAACACTCTCGTCATCGTAGTCCTGTCAATTGTAGGGTTAACATCCTGGCTGGATTAGTCGCTTATTCTTTACAACCTAAGAAGCCTTCTTTATATTTGAATAACAATTTTTCAATCTTAGCATGAGTTAGGTCGAACTCACGTTATTTAGAAAATTGAGGAGATAAAAAATGCCTTTATCAACTGCTGTTTATGCAGGTAATTTTATTAGATACAGCCTTGTTAGCATAATGGATGATATGGCAGGAAAAGTGGGTGTATCAGTAAAGCGGGAAGGTTATACACTAAAAAATACAGAATATACGGTCGGAATTTATTTTCCGAGTGTACCTGAAATAAACGCCCATTTTACTTTATCAAAAAAAATTGGTTATCCGACGCATTGGACAATTGCAGTCGTTAATAATGAGGGCCAAATAGTTCGAAGAAAACTTAGAACATCGATATATTACAATCGAGAAAAGCTTATACTGTCGCCGCCACACCTAGCTTATGCGCCTGAGGCATATGATCAAGTAGCATGGAATGCTGTTGGTGATCAATATAAACAAGGTTTAGAGCTTTTTAAAGAACATCAATTAAAAATTGAAGAAGGGCTAACCCGCTTTATGGAAGATACGGGGGCTATGCAGGAACTCAATAGAATTCTTATGAAAAAGAAAGAAGTGCAACAAAGTAGAGAGCTACAAGTACTCTCTTTTTTAGGAAATTTACCGACTTTAGTTGAAAAAAGGTCTGAGAATACACTGATTTCATTGCAGTCTAAAACTAAAAGGGGTAAAAAAAATACTAAAACTAGAAAAGCTAAAACACAAGGAAATAGCAGTAATAATGCGAGCTCCAGTTCAAAGCCATCAACTCAATTGGATGAGCTTGATCAAGCACTGGCTGATCTTGGCCTAGACCAAGCTAAAACTGAAGATTTATCAGTAGTTTCTAAAGAAAAAATAGCAAAAAGTAAGAAAATATCATTACAGGCACGTCGAACTTTTAATAAAGATTTTGAAGAACTTTTTACATCTTTATTAGATGAGGCACAAGATTTGGGAAAAATAATAGAAGATGGTGCGAACAAAGGAATGGTAACAAATATTCTTTCAATTGATTTTCTTAAAAAAAAACCAGAGCTTATTAATAAAATTTCTTCTAGAGCACATGCTCTATACCAAATAGTTTTTCACAATAAAATTTATTCAAAAGAAGAAATTTTTAATATTATTAGAAGGGGTAGCGTTGATTGTAGTAATACGACTTCGTTGAGTAATATTATTAGGTATATTAATACCGTAATCTCTTTAATAAAAGATATGAATTTAGAAAATAATGAAAATCATTTTTTTCTATCTAAAGAAGATATACTAAATTCTACATTGCTTGAATTGAAAAATCTTTTAGATTTTTTTTATGAAATAAATAATAATTTTGAGAGTTTTCCCGAAGACGATTTAATAGATTTAAATCTATCAAAGATTCGTATAGAATTTGTATGGATAGGAGCGTCTTACGACCTTGATGGGAGTGAAGAGGTTGACTATGACCTTATTGCTGATATGGTAAATAAAAATTTTAATTTTCTATTAAAAAATATATCTTCTTGTCATTATAAGAATACTGTAGTTAAATTTATGGGGCTTATAGTATCA
The DNA here is from genome assembly GCA_965214015.1 of Coxiellaceae bacterium. Taxonomy (GTDB): domain Bacteria; phylum Pseudomonadota; class Gammaproteobacteria; order Coxiellales; family Coxiellaceae; genus CBDCAS01. The sequence continues at coordinate 156,942 of CBDCAS010000020.1, read as the reverse complement.
CTTAGTGTCCAAAGATTAGGGAATATCTTTAAAGAAATAAACGAGTTAGAGCCTAATAATGAACTTAAGAAGGCATATGAAATACGTACATCCAATGAATGTAAAACCCTAGACTTGTTGTTGAGAAAGGCATTTGCAGCTGACGAAAAATATCATTTTTTGATTGAAGAAAATATACCCAAAAATTATGATATTAAAAAATTAATTTCATTGAAGGAAAGCTACTCTTCCCAAGAATCAAATCATGGAATGGGTTTATTTAGCCCTGGAGCAGCAATGCCTAATAACGACAACGGAAAAAATCTATCGCTGTAAACTCAATCATTGTCAGTACTATAGGATCAAAGTAAGATAGGCGATTGGGCGCCCGTAGCTCAGTTGGATAGAGTGTTGGTCTCCGAAGCCAAAGGTCGCAGGTTCGATTCCTGCCGGGCGCACAGTAGCTTGGCTTTTAGCGTCGAAAAATAGATCCTAATAGCAATAGTAATCCTCCAAGGAGTGTGGTTATTATCCAAGGCTCGTGGTGACTTATCATAGTACTATAGGTGGTAGGTTGGGTAATCAGATTAAAGCTACCTACAGCAAGTAAAGCGAACCCTGCGCCTAGACTCAGATAATGTGTGTTTTTTGATGAGCTGGGTATTAATTTTTGATAGGTATCTTGGCGTTGTTGACACTGTATATAGTGTAAAACTTCATAGAGGAGTTTTGGGGTTTTCACAATACTTTCTATGGATGTCCGCCATTGTGGTGCCATCTTGTGGATCATTTTTTTAATACTTTTTTGTTGAGCAGCCCATTGCTCCATAAGTGGTTTGGCAGTTTGCCATAGATCTAAATGAGGGTAGAGTTGTCGGCCTAGTCCTTCTATGTTAAATAGAGTTTTTTGCAGTAGTAGAAGTTGTGGTTGGATCACCATGTTATAGCGTTCTGCGGTTTGGAATAGTTTCAATAATAGCTGTCCAAATGAAATATCACTAAGCGGCTTCTCAAAAATTGGCTCGCTCACTGTGCGAATGGCTGATTCAAAATCAGAAATCCGCGTATCAGGGGGTACCCAAGCTGATTCAATATGGAGTGTAGCGATGCGTCGATAATCGCGGTGGAAAAAAGCCAGCATATTTTCGGCCAGATAATACTGGTCCTCAGAGCTTAGTGTGCCCATGATGCCAAAGTCAACTCCTAAGTATCGTGGGTTTTCTGGGTCAGAGGCATCAACGAATAGATTGCCAGGATGCATGTCAGCATGAAAAAAACGATCACGAAATACTTGCGTAAAAAATATTGTAACACCATGTTCAGCGAGTTTTTTCATATTAGTGTGCTGAGCTTGCAATTCTTTTATATTGGCAATAGGGATACCATGAATACGCTCTATGACTAAAACATTATGCCGTGTATAGGTCCAATGTACTTTAGGAACATACATTATTTTAGAATCGTTAAAGTTATGGCGTAATTGGGATGCATTGGCTGCCTCACGCATTAAATCTAGCTCATCAGATAGGACTTGTTTAAATTCGGTAACCAACTCAATCGGACGCAGTCGACGAGCCCGAGACCATAAACGTTGTGTTAACTTAGCGACTAGGTAGAGTAAGGCAATATCATGACGAATCATTTTTTTTATATTAGGGCGTAATACTTTAACGATGACCTTAGAGTGATCTTGTAATTGAGCGGCATAGACTTGTGCGATGGAAGCGGATGCGAGCGGTTTTTCATCAAACTCAATAAATAGCTTTTGAATCGGTGCACCTAGGGCCTTTTCGATGATGGTGATTGCTTTTTGGTTTGAAAAAGGAGGCACTTGGTCTTGTAATTTGGCAAGCTCATTAACAATATCCTCAGGTAATAAATCGTGTCGTGTCGATAAGATTTGACCAAATTTAACAAAAATAGGGCCTAAAGATTCCAGGGCTAATCGTATTGATTCACCACGACTAGTTTTTTGTTTTAAAAAACTTAATGGGTTTAAATAACTGAGCCTACGCAGCCATCCAGGCCGTCCTTCTAGTACAGATCGGTTCATCGTATAGCGCATTAGTGCATAATTAATTTGCATTAGGCGAAAGATTTGAATAAAACGGATCATGTTGAGGGTGACCTTGCTTGTAAGCGATGAATTCGAGCTTCAATACGATCGATATCATCGCGTAATTGCTCTATGTTTTGAATGAGTTGTTCTACTTCAAAGGGTGTTGGTAGTTGCTGTGATTCATAATGAAGATATTCAGAAAGATTCTCTCCTAATGATTTTAGGCTACGTTTACCCGAACTAATGGCCTTTTTTGCATGGTAGGCGATCGGATGTGCTAGGGAATCGCCCACTATAGTGGATAGATGTTCTTCCCAGTCGATCTCTAAATCTTTTAAAATGCGACCTAGTGCTTCACCTGCTTGGGTGTCACCACTAATCATAATAGAGGCATCAAACAAAGCTGTGGTGCTGGCTTTGGCAGTACCCACTTTGATGAGTCCAGATAAAGTGCCGCTAATTATGGTATCAGGGGGTTTATGATAATCAGTCATAAGCTCTAAGCCATGAGAATAAGGTAGAATAAAAAACGAGATATTCCAGTCGCTGATATTGATTTTAATACATTTGCCTTCTAGGAGTTTGATTCGTTGGGTTGAATCAGGGTCCAATCGCAGCAGTTGATTGAGTGCCGTTTCTAATCCGTGGAGTATGAGTGGCATCATTCGTATTTATAGCCTCGATGTAATGCGACAATCCCGCCACTTAAATTGTGATAATCACAATTTTCAAAACCGGACTGCTCTATCATTGATTTAAGCTCCTCTTGTGTGGGATGCATGCGAATCGACTCAGCCAAATATTGGTAACTCGCTTCATCTTTAGCAACTATTTTGCCAATTTTAGGAAGTAACTGAAAAGAATACGCATCATAAATTTTTGATAATAATCGAGTCGTTGGTTTTGAAAATTCTAAAATAATAAGCATCCCTCCTGGTTTTAAACAACGATACATCGAAATAAGTGCTTGATTGGGTCGAGTCACATTACGCAAGCCAAAGCTAATGAGGATCCGATCAAAGTAGTTGTCTAAAAAGGCGAGGCGTTCTGCATCCGTTTGTACAATCTCAGTGTTATGAATAGCGCCATGGTCAATTAAACGGTCTTGGCCCAAGGCGAGCATACTATGATTAATATCAGCGAGTATCACTTGACCCTGTTTTCCGACCAAAGAGCTAATTTTAAGTGCATGATCACCGGTCCCACCAGCCAGGTCTAAAACACGTTGACCAGGATGCAATTGGCATAAACCAATGGCGAAACGTTTCCATAGACGATGAATGCCAAAGGACATTAAGTCGTTCATAAGGTCGTATTTTGAGGCTACTGAATTGAATACATCCGCTACTTTATGTGATTTTTCAGCACTTGGAACGGTTTGGTAGCCAAAATGTGTTGGTTCTGAGTCTGTGGTCATGCGCTCTATCATACGGATCGAATGGCAGAGGAACAAGAGATCTGGTTTAGATCAATACTTTATAAAAAAAGCATTTATAAAATCGATCGACTAAGATCTTCATCTTCAGCTAATTTTGATAATTGAGTATTCACATATTTTGCAGTGATCTTCGTAGTTTGACCGCTACGCTCAGAAGCATCGAAGGAAATGCTCTCCGTTAAGCGTTCCAAAACTGTGTGTAAGCGTCGGGCTCCAATATTTTCTGTTTTGTTATTTACGAGCTGAGCAATATCTGCTAAACGCCGAACTCCTTGTTTGGTAAACTCAAGTTTTAGTCCTTCGGTAGCCATTAATGCAGTATATTGTTCTGTTAATGAAGCTTTTGGCTCTGTTAGAATTCGTTCGAAATCTTCCGCTTTAAGTGCTTTTAACTCAACTCGTATAGGAAGGCGGCCCTGTAATTCGGGGACTAAATCGGATGGTTTTGATAAGTGAAAGGCACCAGAGGCAATAAATAAAATGTGATCTGTTTTTACCATACCGTATTTAGTAAAAACAGTACTTCCCTCAACTAGAGGGAGTAGATCGCGTTGGACTCCTTCACGAGAGACATCGCCGCCATGTTCTGGTCGACGAACAATTTTATCAATTTCATCGATAAATACGATGCCGTTTTGTTCAACGCTTTCAACTGCCTGTGCTCGTACATCCTCTTCATTAACTAACTTAGCAGCTTCGTCTTCTTGCAGCTGTTTTAGAGCTTCTTTGACTTTCATGCGACGTTTATTGGTTTTGCGATTCGACATGTTTTCCATCATGTTCTGTAATTGGCCTACCATTTCTTCCATACCAGGAGGCCCCATGATTTCAAAGGCTGTAGCGTTGGAGGTAAGCTCTACTTCGATTTCTTTATCATCAAGCTCACCAGATTCTAGTTTTTTACTAAAGAGCAGCCTTGTTGCTTTGGGTTTTTTCTTATCAGAAGAATCCTCTTCTGATGTTTTTGGTTGATCAGTGAAAGCCCCCCGTGCGGGTGGAATTAATGCATCTAAAACACGCTCTTTTGCAGCTTCCACAGCTTGCAATTTTACTTTTTTCATTTCTTTTTCGCGCGTCATTTTGATTGCAGTATCGAGTAAATCGCGAATAATGGAATCCACATCGCGCCCTACATAACCTACTTCAGTGAACTTTGTGGCTTCAACTTTAATGAAAGGGGCATTGGCTAATGCGGCTAGGCGGCGGGCAATTTCAGTTTTGCCAACGCCTGTAGGCCCGATCATCAGAATGTTTTTGGGCGTAATTTCATGGCGTAGCTCTTCAGGTAATTGCATACGTCGCCAGCGATTACGCAAGGCAATCGCAACTGCACGCTTTGCTTCATTTTGGCCGATAATAAATCGGTCAAGTTCAGAAACAATTTCTTTAGGAGTCATGGAAGAATTTGTGGTGTTAAAAGACATGTAATTTCCCAGAGTATTTAAACTTCACTCTCGAGCTCTTCAATAGTGAAATTTTGGTTCGTATAAACACAGATGTCGGCAGCAATAGAGAGTCCTTTTTCTACGATGTCACGTGCGCTTAGGTTTGTATTGTCTACCAATGCTCTAGCAGCTGCTTGAGCAAAGGAACCGCCAGAACCAATGGCCATGAGATTATTTTCTGGTTCAATAACATCGCCATTGCCCGTCAAAATCAAAGACGCTTTGGAGTCAGCGACTGCCATCAGTGCTTCGAGTCGACGCAGTACTTTATCAGTGCGCCAATCTTTTGCCATCTCAACAGCTGCACGAATCAAGTTACCTGAATGCTTTTCTAGTTTTCCTTCAAATCGCTCAAATAAAGTAAATGCATCAGCAGTGGCCCCTGCAAAACCGGCAATTACTCGATTATTGTAAAGACGACGTACTTTTCGTGCATTACCTTTCATAATCGTGCTGCCCATAGAGACCTGGCCATCACCACCAATGACTACTTTGCCTTGGCAACGAATGGATAAGATCGTTGTGCCGTGAAATGGTTCCAATGTACTTAACCTTGGTATTATGAACTGAACTACTAGATAAGGTTGCTTATTAAAGATTTCAAGGCAAGTGCTTATTTTTCTTGATGTGATCGATTCATGTTAGGTAGTAATCTGTAGAAATCAAGAGTGATTGAGTTGTTATGGTGAGCTTCTCTTTTAGAGGTATTCACTAGAGTAGTTGTTGCTAGAGGTGCTTTCTTTTTGGCTGTTTTATGAGGCTGGATGTGATAAATAATTCCAGAGACGATAACGCTGAGTGTGGTAAAGAGGATAGCGACTTTTATTCTCTTGTAATGCTGAGACTTTGACTGCTCTGCAGCAGGTTGCGCATAATCTTTTATCATTAGCTACCCATTTATGAATTACATTGATTCGGGAGCAGATAACCCTAACAAGTGTAGTCCATTTTTAATAATTTGTTGCACCGCAGCAAGCAAGCACAATCTTGCATCACGCAATGTACTTTGGTTTATTATAAACCTATAAGAAGTATAGTAGCTATGAAATAAGTTTGCGATGCTCTGAAGAAAATTAGCGACAACATGAGGTTCTCTATTAGTTGCGGCACTCAAAATAATCTCTGGATATTGGGATAATAAATGAATTAAAGCATGATCGTCTTCTTGATTCAGCAGCGATAAATGGGCGATACCATTGGCCTTGTCCCAGGTGATGTTGTTGGTTTTCATCTGTTTCCAGACACTACATATTCGGGCATGTGCATATTGAATATAATATACTGGATTTTCATTACAATCTGATTTTGCAAGCTCTAGATCGAAGTCAAGGTGTTGCTCAGGCTTGCGCATAATATAGAAATAACGTGCTGCATCGTTGCCTACTTCATGACGCAATTCACGTAGTGTGACAAATTCACCAGAGCGTGTTGACATAGAGATTCTTTCTTTGCCTCGATAGAGAATAGCAAATTGTACCAGTAGTATTTCAAGTTTATTCGGGTTTTTACCAAGTCCTTTTAAAAAGGCTTTAATCCTTTGGATATATCCATGGTGGTCAGCACCAAAAATATCAATGATCTCGTCGTAGTTTTGTTGGTACTTATAAAGGTGATAGGCGATATCTGATGCAAAATAGGTAGGTTGACCGTTAGCACGCAATAATACACGGTCTTTTTCATCACCATAATCTGTGGCACGAAACCACAGTGCACCTTCTTTTTCAAAAAGATGTCCATGAGCTTTTAATAATTGAATCCCTTCCTCTAATAGACCCTTTTTAAATAGGTTGCTTTCACGAAACCATTGATCGTAGGTAACATCAAATTCTTCCAAATCCGTTTTTATATCCGATAGAATAGATTCTAACGCTGTGTTCTGAAAAATTTCAAAAGCACTTTGGCCGATTAATTGCTGCATGACCTTTATCAGGGTATCGATGTATTGTTCTTTATCATGATGTATCGCATCTGATAGGTGTGTTTTGATATCAGAGTAAGCATGTTGGTATTGATTGCCGTATTGTTTAATTAATTTTTTGGCAATCGTAACAATATAGTCGCCTTGATAGGCGTTGGTCGGTAGTGTAATAGGTTCTTTGAATTGTTCTAAATAACGTAGCCAAACGCTCAGTGCTAAAATACGCATCTGTCGACCTGCGTCATTGACATAGTATTCACGATGTACTTTATAGCCTATGGCTTGTAGTAGGTTGCTCACGCAAGCACCATAAGCGGCACTGCGGCCATGACCTACATGTAGCGGGCCAGTTGGGTTTGCACTAACAAACTCTATATGGATGTGTTTTCTTGCTCCTTTATTAGAACGGCCATAAGTATCACCAGCTTCTAGTATCTGATGAATAACAGAGTACAAAGTCCCTTCTGCTAGATAGAAATTAATGAAACCAGGTCCGGCAACATGAATTTTAGTAATGTAATCTGAATGGGGGAGGTGTTCTACAATGTCGTTCGCTAAATCATGCGGCGTTTTCCCTGCTTTTTTTGCCAACATCATGGCAACATTACAAGCAAAATGACCATTTTGTTCTTTACGTGTTCGACTGACTTGAATGTCAATTTTGAGAGTTTTAGGGAGGAGTCCTTTGTTTTGGAGAGAAGAAAGGGCAACTTCTATCATATTATAAATGAGTGATTTCATGCTAGCAGTATAAGGGGCTATTAGAAAGGGTCAAGCATCGGTTATTGTTTGTTAGGTTAAAATTCGCTTCTTTTAGTATGGGCAGTATATAATCCTTCTTTATGAATAAAGAACAGCGTGATATTCAACGAACCCTGTTGGTTGTTGATGACGACCATGGCATTTGTAATCTACTGGGTCGCTTTTTACGTGAACATGGTTACCATACCTTGTTAGCTCGTAATGGGGATGAAATGAGAGGTCATTTAGAACAGCAGCCAGTTGATCTTATCATTCTTGACATTATGTTACCTGGTGAAGATGGTATGGCCTTGTGTCGTCAATTACGTGCTCAATCACAAGTACCCATTATTATGCTAACGGCTATTAGTGAAGAAATCGAACGTATTTTGGGTCTGGAAATGGGAGCTGATGATTATCTTAGTAAGCCCTTTAATCCTCGTGAGCTGTTAGCACGTATTAAAGCAATCTTAAGGCGCAGTCGATTTGATGATTCTAATCAAATGCAAGAGCATGTCATTTTGCGATTTGAAAAATGGGAGCTGGATAAAACAGCACGACGATTAAGGTCCCCTGATTATTTAGAAATTTCTTTAAGCAATGGTGAGTATCTGTTGTTACTTGCTTTTTTAGAAAGACCACAACAGGTACTAAGTCGTGATCGTTTGTTATCTTTAACACGCAGTCGTTCTGCAGCCCCCTTTGATCGTAGTATTGATATTCAGATTAGTCGACTGCGTTCAAAAATTGAGAAAGACCCTAAAAATCCAACATTTATTAAAACTATTCGTGGTGGTGGTTATATATTAGCGACAAGTGTTGAGCGTTGTTGATATGAACTTGTTAAAAGTGTTGTATCGGGGCATCAGTGGTAAAACAGCTTTGATTGTTGTATCAGTAGTCATTGCGCTACATTTGAGTTTAATGTATTTCTACATACAAAATAATCGTTTAGTGCAACGAACCGTGCATCATGATGCCATGGTTCAAAAAATTATAAATGCGATTTATCTTGTTGAGGCAATGCCTGATGCCAATCGGCAACATGCTGTCTCTGCCATGGCTGATCCAGGTTTAAGTGTAAGCTTATCGACACATCCAAAGTGGAAAATACAATTTAAACATATTTCATTCTGGGAAATTTCAGAAACACTGCGTAATAAATTATCTTCATTTGAAGCATCGATTCGATTAGATAATGATAAGTGGCTCAATTTAAAAGCAACCGCTAAGTCTACTCAATTATTACAACGTCTTATGTTGGTATGTATTGAGATTATTGTATTTGGAACGGTTTTGATTGCAGGTTGGTCAGTCAATCGTTTTACACGTCCACTGGAAGATTTTAAACGAGCTGCAAAACGCTTGAGTATGGATTTGCATTCCAGTCCGATTGACATTAATGGTCCTTCAGTAGTACGAAAGACAGCAAAAGCGATGAATGAAATGCAGGATCGAATACAAAAGCTGATTCGCGATCGAACCCAAATGTTGGCTGCTATTTCACATGATTTACGGACTCCCATTACGCGAATGAAATTACGTACACAGTTTATTGATGATGAGAAATTGGGTAAAGAGTATTTACACGATTTGGATGAGATGGAAACTATGATTCGAGAGACTTTATCATTTGCGCGTGATGATGCAGGTAAAGAACATAAAAAGCCTCTGGACTTGGTCTCGTTATTACATTCCATTTGTATGGACGCTCATGATCGTGGACACAATGTTAATTTCTATAGTCGCCAAAATCGTATTCCCTTTCTAGGTCGCCCAATTGCACTAAAGCGAGCCTTTACCAATTTAATTTATAATGCGATTCGCTATGCTCAAAGTGTAAGTGCTATGATTTTTGCACGGCATCGCTCGGTGATTATTCGCATCGATGATAATGGACCAGGTATTCCTGAGGGTGAGTTAGAACAAGTATTCACTGCATTTTATCGAGCAGAGCAATCTCGGTCACGCGATACCGGAGGTGTGGGTTTGGGATTGGCTGTTACACGAGATATTATTGAAGCCCATGGTGGAAAAATTACTTTATCTAACCGGCGTCCACATGGGTTGCGCGTTATCATTGAGCTGGAAATGTTATCTTCTTAAGCGAGATCCCTTACTTTCTAATTACTTCTCCGGTTATTGCATCTTTAATGGTGGTTGGATGTATTTGAGAGCCTAACTTACCATCAATAATAACGTTAATTTGGTGACCAAAGGTCATTTTTACCGTGTGTGCATCACGGATTGGTGGTTGTCCTTGAATATTAGCACTAGTGGAGACTAGCGGCTTTTTAAATTGGTAACACAATGCCTGTACAATGGGATGATTGCTAATTCGAATTGCGATTCCTTGATGTTGCCCCTGGATCCATTTCGGCACTGTATCTTTGTTGGCAGGAAACACCCAGGTAATAGGTCCAGGCCAGGTATCTAGAACTTGATGTAGAGCACGTGGCTTAATGGGTAGCACTAGCGAGGCTACTTGTTCCCAGCGTTCTGCAATCAGAATAAATCCTTTCTCAATAGAGCGTTGCTTAAGCTGTAAGATTTTAGCAATCGCGTGAGCGTTAAAAGGGTCACAACCGAGTCCATACACAGCTTCAGTAGGATAAGCAATGACCCCACCCTGATCCAAGGCTGCTATAGCCTGAGCAATCTGAGTTTTGTGACTCGTTGTTATGTTTTTTGTAATTTTTGATCAGCCGCTTGTAAAGATTGGCGCTTTTTTTCTCGCATAGCGATGAGTTTACTAGCGAGTGTTGTATCGCTAATTGCAAGAATCTCAGCTGCCAATATCGCTGCATTTTTTGCGCCTGCCTTGCCAATTGTAGTTGTTGCAACAGGTGTGCCTCCTGGCATTTGCACAGTCGCTAGTAAGGCATCTAGCCCCCCTAAAGTACCGGCGTTTAATGGAATACCAATGACAGGTTTTATGGTATTGGCAGCTACCGCACCGGCGAGGTGAGCTGCCAGTCCTGCCGCTGCAATATAGACAGCGCAACCACGTTGTTCTGCTTCTTTCACATAGTTCGCGGTTAAATCGGGTGTGCGATGTGCTGATAAAATGTGTGCTTCATGTGATATAGCGAGTTCTTTTAATGTATCAAGGCATGTTTGTATAGTGTCAAGATCACTATCAGATCCCATCATAACGGCGACCCAGGGTTTAGTCATTTTTAGATCCTCCTTCAGGATAAGGTTTAGAAAAATTACAGTTTTTTTGTGGGCATACTTTTTCAGTACCCGCACGCTTTGTTGTTTTTACAGATAGAATAGGCCATTGACACTTAGGACAAGGCTCAGCTATTGGTTTGTTCCAAATGGCATATTGACAATTAGGGTAACGTTCACAAGAGAAAAATACTTTTCCGCGGCGAGATTTACGTTCATAAATTGTGCCTTTGTGACATTGAGGGCAGCTAATTTCTGTATCTTTTGGGGGTTCTAAAGGTTCCATGTGATGACAATTAGGGTAATCGCTGCAGCCAATGAACTTACCATAGCGACCTTGTTTAATAATAAGGTTAGATTGACATTTTGGGCATTGGCGATCATTAATAACTTCTGGCTCATCAGTAGCCGGTGTATTATTTAAGTTGCGCGTATAATCACAATCAGGATAGCTAGTACAACCGATAAATCGCCCGCGTTTGCCCAAGCGAATGGATAATTGTTTGCCGCATTTGGGACATACTTCATCGATCATTTCCTGAGTAATATCACGGCGTTGCACATTATCAGCGGTATGGTCAATGCGTTCTTTAAAAGGAGCCCAAAAAGACTCTAGCAAGGGAATCCATGCTTTATCACCGCGTGAGATGGCATCTAGTTCGTCTTCTAATTTGGCAGTAAAATGATAATCAACATATTGTGTAAAATAGTGAGTTAAAAAACGACTCACAACGATAGCAACATCAGTGGCTTTAAACCGCTTATTCTCAATGGTCACATATTGGCGATTTTTTAAAGTAGAAATGATGCTGGCATAGGTGGATGGGCGGCCGATGCCGTATTCTTCTAAAGTTTTTACTAGACTGGCTTCAGTGTAACGCGGTGGTGGTTCTGTGAAATGTTGTTCACCAAAAATTTCTTGAATGTTAACTGTTTGCCCTTCTTCTAAAGGAGGTAACATTTTCCCATCACTCTCCTCCTTTTTTTTATCATCTTCCGTTTCTTGATACACTTTAATGAATCCAGGGTTTGCAATCATTGAGCCATTGGCGCGAAAGATCGTATCGTTAACGCTTAGATCAACAGCAACAGTATGAATGGTAGCATCGATCATTTGGCAAGCAATGGTACGCTTCCAAATCAGGCGATATAATTTATATTGTTCGATCTTAAGTTTAGCTTTAATATCATCAGGGAGGCGCATAATGGAAGTTGGGCGAATCGCTTCATGTGCTTCTTGTGCATTTTTTGTTTTTGTTTTATAGCTTCGAGTGGTTTTGGGCAGATCCTCTTTTCCATAACGTTGTTCAATACATTGGCGAATATCTTGGAGTGCTTCTTGCGCTAAACTAACAGAATCGGTACGCATATAAGTAATTAAGCCCATCGGCCCTTCACCGATATCAATTCCTTCATATAGTTGTTGTGCGATTTGCATAGTTCTTTGTGTAGAAAAGCCTAGTTTGCGTGCTGCCTCTTGTTGCAATGTGGATGTAATAAATGGTGCAGCAGGCTGACGTTTGCGCTCACGCTTATTTACTTTAGTAATGTGAAGTATTCCGTTGGCTTCTTGAATAATAGCGTCCGTTATTTTTTGTGATTCTTTGCTATTGGTAACGGTGAATTGCTCAATTTTTTCACCTTTATGTTGAATAAGACGAGATAAGAATTCTGCTTTACCCGTATGAACTTTAGCGTGTATTGTCCAATATTCTCGGCTTATAAAGTCTTCAATGTCTTTATCGCGCTCAACAATCATGCGCAGTGCAGGACTTTGTACCCGTCCTGCGGATAAACCAGCACGAATTTTTTTCCATAATAAGGGAGATAGTGTAAAGCCGACTAGATAGTCAAGTGCACGACGTGCTTGTTGTGCATTGACTAAGTCCATTGAAATTTGACGTGGGTGCTCGATTGCCTGCTGAATGGCACGTTTAGTAATTTCATGAAAGACAACGCGTCCTACGATTTTGTTTTTTAATGCACCTCGCTGTGTTAGCAGCTCTTGGATATGCCATGCGATCGCTTCTCCCTCACGATCTGGATCAGGTGCCAGGAGGATACTATTACAAACCTTTAAACTTTTCTCAATAGCACTGATATGATTTTGATTTCGTTCAATGTCTTGATAATGCATTTTGAAATTATGTGTGACATCAACTGCCCCTTCTTTAGGGATTAAGTCACGAACATGACCATAAGAAGCCATAACTTTAAAATCTTTTCCAAGGTATTTTTGTATCGTTTTGGCTTTAGCTGGTGATTCTACAATCACAAGGTGTTTTGCCATTAATGCACTCCACCCAGTGTATCATCTAAGGTAAGCAACTCCATGCAAGTGAGTGCATTTTCAGGGCTCTGTTGATTTACTAACACTACGAGTATGATCCATTTGAGCGAATTGATATTAAGTAACAATGATTCTAAGGCAAGCACTTGATTCATAACGATTTCACGAGTTTCGGGCGTCAGTATTCCTTGCTGTTCAAGAGAAATGATGAGGTCTAAGCATTCAAGATCAATCGCGTCTTTTTCTTCGGATATAAAAACACGCGTAGAGGTTAGTTGTGGTGAGCGAATTAATTGAGTATTATCTTCTTTAGCCGGTGTCTCTGGCCAAGAGCTTACTTGTTGAGCTGCAGTCGGTGAGCCGCCAGTTTTTTCTAGCGCCTTGATGATATAGTTGAGATCTTGATCCAGTTCACAACCTTCGTTTTTCACATACTTGTGGAATAGGTAAATTAGAACATTTAAGACACATTTTTCTTTCATTATTTGACTCGCACATATCCTCGATAGGTTGAACTTATATAACCATGTAATTCGAGATTTAACAACAGGCGAGCTGTTTTATCAGTAGAAACCCCACTTCTTTCAATAATTTTATCAATAGAGCACCCTTCATAATCAACACAGGCCAATAATTGTTGTTGCTGCTTGTTGAGCTTCTTAATGCCACTGCTATTTTCTTTGACAATCGCTGCTTTAGAGGCACTTTTAGTGAGTACAATGCTTAAGGAGTTAATGATATCTTGGGCAGATTCTACGAGTAGAGCGCCTTCACGAAGTAATTGATGGCACCCTTGTGATAAAGCATGACGTATGGATCCAGGAACAGCAAAGACATCACGTCCTTGCTCAGCTGCATAATGTGCTGTGATCAGTGAACCGCTACGCTGTTTTGCCTCAACCACTAAGGTGCCCAGTGATAAGCCGCTGATGATACGGTTTCGTTGGGGGAAGTTCTTTTTATAGGGTTTTGCATTTAGCGGAAACTCAGAGAGGAGGCAGCCTTGTTTAATTATGCGTTGGCTCAAATCAGCATGACATTTAGGATAAATATTGTACAGGCCACTCCCTAGAACAGCAATACTGCGACCGCCGTATTTTAGGGCTGCTTTATGGCTGATACCATCGATGCCAGTGGCTAGGCCACTTGTAATGCAAAGTCCTGCTTGAACCAGGTCTTTAGTAAAAAACTCTGTAATACTAAGGCCTGAGTGACTTGGATATCGGCTGCCAACGACTGCGATTTGAGGTAATCTTAGTGTTTCTAATAGTCCCTGTACATAGAGAATCGGAGGTGGGTAAGCAATTTCTTTGAGCAAATGAGGATAGGCGGGGTCGTTGAAAGTAAGGATCTGCTGATTAGGCATATCGGCCCAACGGCAAGCCTGCTCTATCAAGGACCAATCTGTCTTTTTAAACCTATCAAAAGTCTTTATATTATCTCTTATAAAATATTCTGGGTCTTGGTAGTGTTGTACGATTTCTGTGATGGAATGTTGATAGATAAGCTTGCTATGACTGAAAAGCAGCCAGTAGGTTAAAGGGTGTTCAAGCATTAAGGTAGTTTAGAAGGTTTTAACATCTTGGCAATACAGTGAATGAATCGGGTCAATCTATTTAGGGTCTGTTATTATCTAAAGCTTTAGCTTGTGGCTTAGTGATCAGCAGGCACAGCATAGATTGTGGAACTTAAAAAACAATGAGTTTAAAAGTAGTTTTTGCAGGCACTCCGAATATCGCTGTGCCAACACTCAAGGCGTTAGTGGCCTCAGAGCATCAGGTTTTAGCGGTATTAACACAGCCAGATCGACCTGCTGGTCGGGGCCGTCATCTAACAGCCAGTCCCATAAAAGCCTATGCACAGACTCAATCATTGGCTGTGTATCAACCAGAGCGTCTGGATAAAGCGATACAATTAGAGTTAAACCACTGGGCGCCTGATATTATAGTGGTCGTTGCTTATGGATTATTGATTCCAAAAAGTGTATTGGCTCTACCCAAAAGGGGCTGTATCAATGTCCATTTTTCTTTATTGCCTCGATGGCGAGGTGCCTCGCCTATTCAATATACCCTATTATCTGGTGATAAGAGCACTGGCATCACAATCATGCAATTAGATGAAGGTTTGGATACAGGTCCCATTCTGTTACAAGAATCCTATCCCGTGGAGCTACATGAAAATGCTAAGATGTTAGAAGATCGTTTAGCAACAAAAGCGCCTGACTTGTTATTAAGCACCTTATCTGCCATAGAAAAGAAGACACTCTATAGGCCATTAGTACAAAAGCATGCCGATGCCCTCTATGCGCCTAAGATTAACAAATCACAGGGCCTGATTCATTGGCAGCGAACGGCCAAAGAGATTGCGAATCAAGTACGCGCATTGAATCCTCGCCCCGTTGCTTTTACTTATTTTCAAGGCAAGCGCTTGCGTATTTGGCAGACACAAGTGGTGGATGCCTCAGTCGACCTGCTACCAGGTACTGTAGTGGCTGTCAGTAAACAGGGAATTGAAGTAGCCACAACGGACAAAATCATACGAATATTAGCACTACAGCTACCTGGCGGTCGCACTATGACAGCGGCTGAATTTCTAAATGCACATCCTATTGTGCCTGGTGATACTGTTTTTTCAAATGAGGGGGCGATGTGAAAAGTAAGATTTTGGGAGGTGTGTTGTTAATTATTGGTACCTCACTTGGAGCAGGTATGCTGGCACTTCCATTAGTGACAGCAGCTGGGGGTTATTTTCATTCGTTTTGGCTATTTATAGCGATGTGGTTGTTGACTGTGTTTGCTGCTTTCTTATTACTGGAGGTGACACTATGGTTACCAGAAGGCACAAATCTAATATCTATGGCACGTGCCACTTTAGGGTGGCCTGGTTGTTCTATTGCCTGGCTCCTTTACTTGTTATTACTCTATTCGTTGTTATCGGCTTATATTTCTGGTGGAAGTGATTTATTACATGGTATTTTAGCTACCTTTCATATACACACCTCCAGATGGCTTGATGCTATTATGTTTACAGCGACTTTAGGCACGATTGTTTATTACGATATTGTGGTGGTTGACTGGACAAATCGTGCTTTAATGATCATAAAAATGTCAGCCTATGTCCTTTTAATTATACTCATTGCCTCCCATGTGCAGGTGCAGAATTTATGGGGAGGGCATTTTGGATTATTATCATCTGCTGTTATGGTGATTGTAACCTCATTTGGTTATTCAGTGATTATTCCAAGTCTACGGCGTTACTTTAACAGTGATGTTAATGCATTGCGTTTGACGATTATCTTAGGGAGCTTGGGTGCTTTATTGTGTTATTTAGCTTGGGATTTTGTAGTACAGGGTAGTATTACCAGCCATGGTGTGGCCGGTTTGATTCATATTGCCTTATCAGGTCATGCAACCAGTGAGTTAACCGCTGCCTTGAGTACGCAATTAGGAAACCAAGTGATTAGTGATTCCGCCCATATCTTTACCTCTGTTTGTGTGACTACTTCTTTTCTTGGCGTCTCTTTGTGTTTGTCCGACTTTTTAACAGATGGGATGGAAATACGCCGTCATGGTTGGCATCGTTGGCTTGCGATGGGGGTGACTTTCTTGCCGCCATTAATGATTGTTGTCATCTATCCTAGTGCATTTATTACAGGTTTGCGCTATGCGGGTTTATTCTGTGTTTTATTATTGATTTTGATGCCTGCATTGATGGTATGGAGTGGGCGTTATATTAAAAAAATAGCCAAGGGATATCAGGTTTGGGGGGGTGCTATTCTCTTATTGTGTTCTCTTTTAATTTCAGCTGCTTTATTGATATATGGCATAATACAGCTTTGACTAAAAGGAATGGGGGTTATTTATGCTCATCATCATAGACAGAGATGGCGTGATTAATCATGACTCTGTAGATTATATTAAATCACCGAAAGAGTGGATTGCCATTCCTAGTAGTTTGAATGCGATTACGCGCCTTAATCATGCAGGACATCAAGTGGTAGTTGCTACAAATCAATCGGGAATAGGTCGGGGCTATTATTCGCCAGATACTTTAGAAGCGATCCATCAAAAGATGCGTGATGAGTTATCAGCAGTAGGTGGTCGTCTTGATGGAATTTATTTTTGTCCTCATATCCCTGATGATCATTGTGAGTGTCGAAAGCCGAAGCCAGGTTTGTTGATACAAATTGCTAAGGATTTTAATGTAGATTTGAAACAATCTTATTTTATAGGGGATAGTTTTCGTGATATTCAGGCCGCGCAACAAGTGGCTGCCTTACCTATTTTAGTACGAACTGGTAATGGTGAGAGAACATTAAAAGAAAATAAAGCCACATTACGCTCTATTCCTGTTTATGCGGATTTAAGTGAGGTCGTTGGTGCAATTATTGAAGGATCAGTATCGTGACAGAAAACAGGTTAAAAAGTAATACCTTATTATGTCGCGTAATGGCCTTATTGTTTTTAATCATGATGGTGCGCTATCGTGCTATTTTTGTGCTGCTCACTGATACCAGCAGTAATATTTATTCAATTATTGTGGTCGCTCTCTTTTATCTATTAAATATTGTGAGTACGATTGGGTTGTTTATACCGCGACAATGGGGCTTTATCGTTTGCTATTTTTCGATTCCCTTATCTACTTATCTTTTTGCTACCTCCTATTTTTCTTTTATTACTGATTGGATTGCTCATCCTGTATTAATTTATTTGATTCCTTTTTTAAATGCTTTTTTATTAATAGGTATTATCACTTTGCAAGTAAAACGCTATCGTTAATTGGAGTCAAGCCAACAAATTTTGTAGCCAGAAGCGCTACAAGACTTTAGTTATATGCTTTCTTTTAGCTTCTGGACATGATATTTATTGATTAATTTAAGATAGTTGAAGTAGATTCTTTTATCACTATTTTCTTTCATAATGCACTTTTGACAATTTTAATATAATTGCTATTATAGCTCGCTTTTTTCATTAAATATTTTTCAATGAAGCAAGGGTTATCTTATGCGAACATACAATGAGTATAAAAAAATAGTTATTATGACAGAAAGTATTCATGGATCAGGTGATGTTTCTGCTGCAAAAAAATTAATAGCCACTTTAGTGTCTCGATATAATGAGATTAAGATTGATTGGTTCGTTCTTTGTCCAGAATCACGTAACGATATTAAAAATAGAATAACTCAATCTAATTTAAGTAAAACAAACTATTTTCTACTTGATAATTGGCAGAAAATTACAACAGAAGGTTTGATTAAAAATCCAGACATTATTTTAATTTTCCCCACTGCCCATAATATTAGTTCTAATGTTATAAAAAATCTAGACTGTACTCATGCTCCCATTCTGCAAATTCATGAATATGATCATCTAGAGCAAAAAGATAAAATCAAGGGGAAAAAAGTTGAAGTATCTATAGAGTATTTAGATGATATTTTGTGTCAAAAACAGAAAATTATTGAATTTAAAACGGGTTTTCAAGGATTGGGCTTATTTATTGAAGCTGGCTCTGATAAAAAAGCTGCCGATGATAAGAAAAGTAAAGCATTAATAGAATTAATTAATAATGAAAAGAAAGATAAATCTATTTACTTTAGCTATCTGAATGGAGAGATTCAATCTGTTGTTAATGAGGTCGATTTTGAACAATATATAAAAATTATTACCCGATTAACCCCAAATGATCAGTCGATAGTAATTATTGCAAACCAAGATATAGAGGTAATCGATACATCGGAATTAGTACAATTTTTTACTGCATTTGGTATATCAAGAGTCCAATATTATATGATCAATGATTTAGGAAAGATTACTCCAAAGGAACGATGTTTTACAAATAATGTGGGTAAACGATCTATTATTTTGATAAACCCATTTCCCTTACCTAATGAAACTTTTCAGTTTTGCCTACAAAACAGTCATCTTTGTGTTCAGGTAACAGGAGATCAGTCGCTTAGTGAAGCTATTTCAGCAGGTAAATTTCCTGTATATCAAATGATGTATTGGAAAAAACGAACCTATAGTAATTTTTGTCAAACAGTTTACAGTCTGCTTGGTGTGCAACATCCTTATTCTCAATTGTTAGAATTTTTTAAGTTTAATGAAGATGGGTGTGAGCCATTTTTATTAGATAATTTCATAAAAATATGGAAATCCAATGAGCAGCAGATTCAACAAGGATGTAATGGGATTAAAGATTACTTGCTCGAGTATAAAAATTTACATACTAATATTCCTAAATTAATAGATGTGATATATCAGCTTAAAGAGTATTATTTTAAATGTATTAATGATTTTCTTAAAGAAAATGCTAATCAGCTAGAGAGTTTAGTTTGTGCTAGATTCAGTATGGAAGAAATAGTAAGAGAGATGATAGAACCTCCTAAAAATTGTAATCATTTTTTTAATCAAGACAATCCAGGTCAAGCTCAAGAGGCTGACTCTTATCCGGCAATCAACTAAATTTATAAAGGAATATAGTGGTCGATCACCATGATTGAAAATAATAATGCTAGATAAACAATTGAAAATCGAAAGGTGATGAATGCATATTTTGAATCATTACGGCGATAAAGACATACTACGTAATATAAAAATCGCATATTAATCATGGTGACACCAATAAGATAGATCCAGCCAAACATACTAATAGCGAAGGCTAGATAGGTGACAATGATCATTAATAGAGTGTAGAGCAATATATTTATTTTAGTAAAAGCAATACCGTGAGTTATGGGCATCATAGGAAGGCCGGCTTCTTTATATTCTTTATAGCGGTGAATGGCAAGTGCCCAAAAGTGGGGAGGAGTCCAGGTAAAGATAATAGCGACCAATAAAAGCGCTGCACTGTCAATAGTGCCGGTCATTGATGACCAGCCTAATAGCGGTGGCATAGCA
Source organism: Coxiellaceae bacterium (assembly GCA_965214015.1). Taxonomy (GTDB): domain Bacteria; phylum Pseudomonadota; class Gammaproteobacteria; order Coxiellales; family Coxiellaceae; genus CBDCAS01. The sequence continues at coordinate 137,002 of CBDCAS010000020.1, read as the reverse complement.
CCCGCTAAACCGCCAATAACAATATTTTGTGGTGTTGCTTGTTTTAGGATGAAGGTATAGACACCCGCATAGCCCACTAAGGTCAGCAAGCTCAGTATGGCCGCTGTCTTATTGACTAAAGTGAACATGATAACCGTACTAGTCACTGTTAAACAGGAAGCAAGAACGATAGCTTGTGGTAGTTGAATGCGGCCTGATGGGATAGGTCGATCTTTCGTGCGGTTCATAATAGCATCGATGCGTCGATCAATTAAATGATTAATACTGGCACCCGCTGCTGCCGTTAGGCTAATGCCTAAAATACTGTAGAAGATAAGACGCCAAGGGATAGCAGTGTTGCTAGGTAGTGCCAGTAGCATGGCTACAAAAGCGGTAAGTGCCATCAATGCCACAGCTCGGGGTTTACAAAGTTCAAAGTAAGCACTTAGAGTAGGGCGGTGTGATGGGATTTCATTCATTAAAATGGGTATCCTGATATGTGTATTGTGAAGTAAAGAAGCTATATGATAGCGCATGCAAAAGTAGGTGCAAGGACATGGTACAATGCTGCTCAAAAGCAATGTTTTTAATGGATCTTATAGACATTAACAACCCTATTAATAACGGTATTTAAGGATGGTAGCACTTGATAGCTTGGTAGAGCAGAAAAGCGCTTATATAGATTTAGAAGAAGCTATAAAAATTTTTAAATATCTTGTTGATCAGAGTTTGGCTGAACCAGCGCGTATTTTTAGTTTTTTTTCACCATTAACGCGTAATATACGCTTATGTCGATCTGCAATCGTTGGATTAAGCAATATTCATGAATTATCTAGTGCTTACAATGAAGTATTATTAAAAAATAAGCACAATTTGGAGATATTACAAAAGCATTTATCGACTGTTGTCGCCGAGTTAACGCAGCAGGCAGTAGGAAAAAAATTAATGGCAATTAATGAATTATTATCTGCTACTCACCAAGAGTATTTGATTGTAGAAAAGACAATCCCAGGAATTAAAATACCACTCTATAAAAAACTTCCAAAAAAATATAATAAGATTTATTCTTATTTTAGACTAGTTTTTATCAAAGAAATACCTAAATTTAGTGTCGATGATGCGATAACTACAAATATCATCGAGTTTAATTCTAACATTGGTTCTCTTAAAGAAACATTAGGCAAGGTAAGATTTGAATTGAGGAGGAAAATAGAGAGAAAATTGTGGTTAAACGTAAAACGTCTCAATGAGTTGATCATGGAAACTAATGCCTTAAATTCGCATCAGATCAACTACGATACCATCGAAATGATCGATTATTGGCGTACTATGCTAAGTGTGCCGTTAGATGGTGGTCAAAATGTTAAACTGGTCCCTAGTACATCAAGTAGGCTACAGATGATTTCTTTGAAAGCCTTATTTTGTAAACATTGTTATTCGTTATCTGACCTAAATCATTACATCTTGGGGGTGAAGGAGTGTATTCAGCAACTCTCCGCAAGAACAGACTTGTTCCCATTAGAAGTCTTTTCTCCTTTGCCTAGAAAGTGTTTTTAAACTTGATTAAGTTATCTATAAGATAAGTTGCGTTGCTGCCTCAAAAATTTCTTAGATTTTGGTAGGTTTAGCAAATTTGCTTATGAAAGGCGTATACTCAAAAAACTTGACTATAAGTATATTCTATATGAACATATCTTAGTATATTCCAGCTATTTAGATAAATTTGGCAAGGATAAGGAACTTTCATCATGGACAAGAGTAAAGCCCTATATATGGCGAGCCTTTTTTCTTTAACTCTTCTGCCTCTGACCTGTGCGCACGCAGGGGGCCCCGATCACTATAGAGGTGCCTCTGCTGGTATGTGGAGAGGAATGAGTCCTTATATGAGTTTGATGGGAGGTGTAGGTTGGAGCACATCAGGGAAACAATCAGATGTCACGCTTTCAATACCCTTGGTAGTGAATCGCTATGAGGCGAGTAATGCCTTTCGAGCAGCACCGGTATTAGGATTAGGGGCAGGTGTGATGTGGTCTCATGTGGGAGGTCATAATGTGGATGTGTCATTAGGTTTGGAGTCAGGATATAGTCGAGTGTTAAGCGCGTCAGGTGAAATATTTCCCTTGTATAATCTGTCACCGAGTTATGACCGATTAGGATTTCGTTATGCGGTGAGTAGTGTGCCGTTGTTGATGTTATCGAATATCTCGTTTGTGCATGGTTCTTGGATGCCGTATGTGTTGTGGGGTATAGGAATGTCGTGGAATCGTACGAGTCGTTATAATGAATTTCCGGAAAATCCGGAGTCCTCAGCGACACCGATGCGCAGTGCGTTTGCGCCGCGTACGGTCTATGATTTTGCGTATACGGTGGGAGCTGGTTTAGGATATGCGTTGAGTGTTCGAACGAAGTTGAGTGTGGAGTATCGTTATACGGACTATGGACGTGCGGAGTTAAATCCTTCAGGGATTCAATCGACGATGAATCGTTTATCGTTGGGAAGTGTGTCCTCTCATGCGGTGTTAGTGAAGTTAAGTGAGTCCTTTTCCTAGAAGTTTAGAGGGATTAATTTCTACAGGGAGCTGTGGTGTGAAGCGATTACTAATACTAAGTTGTTGTATGTTGTTATTGAGTTTGAGTGGCCTAGCTCAAGCGATTCCTTTTTTTGATATTACTACTCCGATGGCATGACTTGGGCTCATGCAGGCTATGGGAGTATCAAACACTAACTTAAGGAAAGTTATCTTTGTTGAGTAATCTGTAAACTTGATAATAAGTTATCTCAGACTTTATCTGAGATAACTAAAGACGATTTTTGATCTAGAATTCCTACTAATATCATGGGTACTGGACTTTTTGGCAAAGTGTACTGAGGCTTTTGGCGGCTCCTTAATAGAAAGAACCGCACAAGTTGATTCCTTGACAATTACGTAGGTTCATATTTGAACAGCTAGTTTTAGTTCAATAGCACTTTTGGTATGATACAAAAGTCATTCTGGCATTTACTATTTTTTAATTTATTACAGGTGCTTACAGAAACAGTGCAACTTATTAAAGATTATATAATGCCTTTTGTGTCTATAGTTCATGAACTCATAAGTGGTTTTAGTGTCCATAAAGTGGTGTTTTGGATTTGTATAATTGTGGGAGTCAGTATATTGTTTGCGTTGATATATACTTTAGTGCGATACCACCGGTTAGAAGAGAAACTACTTAAGGCAAGCCATTCGTGTTTATTGCTTGAGCTGATTTGGGCCATTGTACCGATTGTTATTTTGGTGTTGCTAGTGATGCCAGCGGTGCATATGATGCCATTATGAGTATGCTGTGATTATTTCATTAATTGCAGCAATGGCCAAACATAGAGTCATTGGTAAAGGTCAGACCATGCCTTGGCATCTACCCGCTGATTTGGCACATTTTAAAAAGATCACGCTTGGTAAACCTATTGTTATGGGTCGTAAGACATTTGAGAGCATTGGTAGAGCCTTGCCAGATCGAAGAAATATCGTTATCACGCATCAAGATATTGCCATTGAAGCGTGTGAGGTGTTTCATTCGTTTGATGCAGCGCTAGTGATGTTGGCTCATGAGCAAGAAATAATGATCATTGGTGGTGGTATGTTGTATCAACAGGCATTGCCACGGGCCCATCGCTTATATTTAACGTTTATTTAATGCAGAGATAGAAGGTGATACAGTATTCCCGCAGTGGAATGAATGTGAGTGGCAGGAGGTCTCTAATGAATCTCATTCATTGGACAAAAAAAATCCTTATGAGTATCGTTTCGTCATTTTAGAACGGCTGAAATCAGTCTAGTTACGGTAGCTCTGCCTTAATATATGATTTACTTTCTTGATTTAGTGCAAGGTGTAGCTCGGTCTCGGCATTGCCTAGAATTACTTGCAGTAGACTGGGTTTAGTAGAATAGTTTTTATAATGGTTGGCGTGGAATTCTTTTTTAAGAATTTCCCACTGATTGCCTGTGCCGTCTGCAATACCTAGCTTAACAGCCGTACTGCCGGTCCAAAAATCTCCAGAAAATAGAGCCTCTTGAGTGCCTTTTAATCGTTGGCCACGTCCCTGTAGGACATCATCAATAAAGTGTTGGTGCACTTCATTGAGTACCTGGTGAACTTTAGTGGTATCTGCTGAATTTAATGGCTTAAAAGGGTCAAGGCGATCTTTGTTTTTACCTGCAGTAAATACACGACGTGATATACCGATTTTTTGAATGGCATCGTTGAAGCCAAAGCCGCTCATAATAACACCAATAGAGCCGGTTAAGGTATCGGGATTTACATAAATTTTATCAGCCGCTGTGGCAACTAGGTAGGCACCAGAAGCTAGGGCATCTTGTCCGATGACGACTACTTTCTTTTTATATTTGTGTTTTAAATAAAGAATCCGATCATGAATAATAGAGGCTTGTACTGGACTCCCTCCGGGGGAGTTGATAACCAGTACTACGCCTTGGGCATCCTCATCTTTAAAGGCTTGATTGAGTTCAGGAATCACTTTTTTCGCTGAGAAATTGCGCCCTACCATGATTTCACCGTTTAGGTGGATCAAAGAAACATAAGGCTGGCTGCTGTCCATGATCTCATTGCTCGCTCTTTTAGGAAAAAAGAGTAGCAAAGTCCAAAATAGCAGAATGCAAGCCCATGTAAAAAATCGAATAATCTTCCAACGACGGTCTATTTTACGATCTTTGAGCAGTGCTGTGATAAGAGCATTTTGGGGGGATTGATTTTCCATAGTTAACGCTCCTAGTACCTAATGTGAATTCGCCCGGACAACAAGCACATTGCATTTAGAATGATTGAGAATTGCGCTCGCTCGAGAACCTAATAGAGCATCAAGACCTGTATGGCTATGGGCTCCAACAACAATTAAATCAACGCTTTTTTCCTGAGCAAGATCAGTGATCGCTAGTTTCACGGATCCATGACCTAGATGCTGGTCTGCTGTTTTAATATTAAATTTGTGCCCTAACTTTGCTAAGCAATCCTTGGCTTTTTTCTCTAAAGAAGTTTCAAGACTTACATCAATGGGGATCGAGTACTCACCACCGTAGGCAACAGGAGAATACTCCATCACATAAATGATACTGAGTTTAGCATCGAATTCATCAGCGAGATCGCGCGCATTCTGAGCCAGTCTATCGCTGTGTTCAGACAAGTCAGTGGCAAGTAATATATGCTTATAAGACTTCATAGTCTTAGTCTACTGCAACTTGGTTGCTAATTCGAATATAATCTTCAACGCTTAGCTGTTCGGCTCTTTTTCTTGGGTCAATATTCAGTAGTTCGAGCTGTTGAGGGTTAATCCATCGCTTTAAGCTATTGCTCAAGGTTTTCCGTCGATAATTAAAGGCATCACCGACGATCGCTTTGAGCTGTGTAATAGAATTTACTTCCCATGGCTTAGGATGGGGTATGAGGCGAACGAAGGCAGACATCACCTTAGGTGGCGGCATAAAGGCTGTGGGTGGTACGGTTATAAGTTTTATTGCACTGCAGTAGAGTTGGGTCATCACACTGAGTCGGCCATAGTGAGGTGTATTAGGTCTTGCACACAGTCGATCGACTATTTCTTGTTGCAAGAGAAAATGCATATCTTCAATGATATCGATATAATCAAATAAGTGAAATAATAAAGGGGTAGAAATATTATAGGGAAGATTGCCGACGATGCGGATTTTTTTAGTGTGATTGAGCAGTTTAAAATCAAAGCGAAGGGCATCGGCTTGGTAAATAGTGGCGTTGTGGCCATATTTTTGTTGCAGTAGCGGAATCAAGTTACGATCAATTTCAATCAACTGAAGATTTTGAGTGGTTCCGATTAAATAATCAGTCAGTGCTCCTAGACCAGGACCAATTTCAATCAGGTGATCATTAGTATGTGGTCTTATTGCTAAGCGAAAATAGTGTAAACTCTGTTTATCTATTAGAAAGTGTTGGCCAAATCGTTTACGTGCGCTCATAAAACATCTGCATAGTGCAAGGCTTGTTTTAAACTGGTTGAGGATGCCTTGCCTGTTCCTGCTAATGAAAGCGCGACTCCGTGATCTACTGAGGTTCGCAGAATAGGCAGCCCTAATGTGATGTTCACTGCTTCACCAAAGCCTTGTGTTTTTAATACAGGTAATCCTTGGTCATGATACATAGCCAGTACAAGGTCTATTCCTTTGAGTGATTCTGGCCTAAAGGCAGTATCGGCTGCGATCGGTCCGGTAAGTTGATAGCCTTGTTGGCGCATTTTTTCTAGGGTTGGCATTATAGTGGTTATTTCTTCATCCCCTAAATAACCGTTTTCTCCAGCATGTGGATTAAGCCCACAGACAGCGATGTGGGGGGATGAAAGATGAAACCGTGTTCGTAAATCATGATCGATAATTTGGATGCAATGTTCTAAGTTTGAAGAAGTGATTGCTTTAGGTACTTGAGAGAGTGGCAGATGGGTAGTCGCTAAAGCGACTTTTAGTGAAGAGGTTGCTAACAGCATAACAGTCTTTAGAGTATGGGTTAATTCTGCTAATAATTCAGTATGTCCGGTAAAATGAATACCAGCTTCATTAATAATTCCTTTGTGTACAGGAGCAGTTACCATGGCACGGCAGCGTTGGGTTAAGCAGGCCTGTGTTGCTAATTGAATCGATTCAATAACACTAATAGCGTTATGAGGATTGAGTACTCCAGCAATGCAAGCCTGTGCTAATGGAACCGATTCAATAGCAATATGATCATGTTGTGAGAGTAGCTCAGAAGGAAGGCGCAACTCTTTGGCGCGTGTTTCAAGACACTGAGGATCGGCAAAAATGATTAATGGAGTCTTTGGAGGGTCTTGTAGTATTTGTAAAATAAGGTCAGGTCCAATACCAGCGGGTTCGCCGACAGTTAGTGCAATCGGTAAGCTTGTATCATTCATTATTGAGGAGGGCGAACTATTTTTACATACGATTGTTGTCTTAATTGCACTATCCACTGACTCAGTGCTTTTTGAAATTTTTGCTGCATTAGTATTGTTTTTATTTGCTCATGAGAAGGTAGTGGTGTTTGGCTTTTTTTGATGTTAACTAATTTAAGCACATGATAGCCATTAGGAGCGAGTACTGGGTGTGTTATATGATTGGGTTTCATCTTGGTAATGTGTTTTAAAAATAAATCAGGCAATTCAAGCTGAGTTCGCCATCCAAGATCATTGACTTCAGCGCCCTTGATTTTACTATAATCAGCAGTTGCTTGTAATAGGGTTGAGATCTTTAGAGCTTGGGCTTGAGCTTGTTTTAATTGGGTGGGTGTAGGTGTTGAGGGCAAGGGCACTCGTGCATCAATGACATGATATTGAGTCGCAACTTTTTTCTGAGATTGGTATTTTTGTAAAAATTGTTTGATGTCAGCCTGGCTCACTTGCATGTTTTTTCCTAGGGCTTGACGTTGAACCATACTAATTAAAATTTGTTTTTTAATGGCCTGGCGGTAAATAGGGTATGGAGTGCCTTGTGCGATTACTTTTTGTTTTAAATCAGATACGGACATTTTGTGTTGTTGAGCTATGTTTTTAATAGCTTGGGTAAGCTGTGCTTCGGTGACTTCTAGTTTATTGCGTTTGGCTAATTGGACTTGCAGTTCTTGATCGATTAGTTGATTCAAGATTTCGTTTTTTAATGTGCTTGGATTAGGCAAATTGATGCCTTGTGCTTGCGCTTGTTCAAGTGCATTTTGGTAGGCTGCATTCACCTGACGCTCAGTAATGAGGCCATCATTAACGATAGCTACTATTTGATCAAGAGGCTCAATGGAGCTTTTGGGAGAAGGTAGATGACTATTAGCCAATGCTATTACTGGGGTAAAAGAAAGGGTCAAAAATAAAATGAGTAGTTTTTTTATCATGTTATATTATTCTTTTTTGAAAAATCAAGGCTCGCCAGTATAACAGATCTTAGTCTCAATTAGTATTTAAATGGATCATGGTAGCCTGGAATGGCATTTTGTAACATAGCATAAGGATTCGTATTACCAGCACTGCCTAGGCCTTTGAGTTGTACTTGAAAAATGTAATTAGTGCTGTATTGGTTGGAGGATCGAGTGCCAGAGGCAAGAGGCTGTGCGCCTAAATAGGTTCTATCGATAATAAACCGAAAAGAAATACAGCAAGTGTCGTATTGGATACCCGCAAAATAATTTTCTGGCCGCTTGTCAGTAGCATTGTAGTAAAAATAGCCAACAGTGCTCAAGCGTGATGTGAGCGGCCAGGCAAAGTAGAAGTGATACAATGCTGAATCGCTGTTGAAAGAGATTTGATGAGTGCCAGAAGTGTTAGGTTGTGCATGAACAAACGTATATCCGCCGCCAATAATATGAGCTCCATCGCGTGTGTAAGCGACATTAAGTTGTATGTTATTTGTTTGTGATCGTGGTGCATCCCAAGAAAAATCGCCGCTGATGGACCAGCGTGATGTTGGGTAAAAAGTCAACTCTGTTGCAATCGGTGTCCAGTGTTCGTTGTCAGTGTGGCAGTTAGGTGATAGACAGACTCTGGGTGGATCAATGTAATATCCAATACCGACATTCGCTTTTAAAAGCTCTCTGGCATTGTTTGAATCTAGAATGCGTGAGGTGATGCCAAAGCTTAATTGATTAGCATTTTCTAATCGATCAAAACCTGTGAAGCGATTGAATGCAAATAATTGTCCATAAGTAAAAGGTAACAATTGCGTATCATAAACAGGGTAGCGGTCTTGATTCTCATAAGGCACATACAAGTAGAATAATCGAGGTTCGAGTGTCTGAGTGTATTCATTTTTTTGAAAATGGAACAAGCGGTCAAAGTATAGGCCGGTATCAATGTTAATAATAGGCAGATTACGATCACTGCTTCTAAGCTGCGGTCCTTGCGAGCGTGTGACATGATAGGCTGTGCTATCTAGACTCAAACTAGGGGTAATATAACCTGATGCCCAATGAATGGATCGGCTCAACGTTGGGCGCATATGATAACGTTGACCTACGGGCAGTTGATCTGTTGTAGGGGGAAATATACTGTGATATTGAAAGTTAACAGCTTGCATCATGAGATTAAAGTCAATATCACTAAAAATATTCGGGTAGTCTGCAAAAGCGTCAAGTTCAGGAAGTCGCATATATTGATTTACAGTAGGATTATTAGATTGATCAATAAGATGTAGTGTTTGATAGGCTTGAGCCAGTAATGTCACGTTCCAATGCAAGTTTTGATAATTTAAAGTAAATTGGTTTAAGAGTTGGTTGGCAATAACCTGGTTAATGGTGGCCCCGAAGTCACGAAGATAATACGCATCAGTGACATAATTTAATTGAATGCCCATTTTCCAGTCAGCATTGATTCTTGTATAGTTGTTAAAAGCAAAATAACCGCGATCATTCTGCGAGTTTTTTAATTGATCAATATAAGGTTGATAAGTAGGGTTAATGGGGGCAGGGAACTCATTGAATGTATCATTTTTAAAACGTTGAAACTCTTTATCATTGGGTAGATAGCTTGCATATAAGTTACCTTGACTGCTTTTAGTCAGGTAACGAAATAATGTATTGATTTGAAAGCCACGTTTAGCGAAGTAAACAGGAGTAGTTAACAGGTCGTAGTTAGGCGCTATATTCCAGTAATAAGGTAATTTTATAGTAAACCCACTTCTTGTAGAGGTTTCAATCAGTGGAAATAGGAGTCCCGATTTGCGAGTATTATTTATTGAAAATGATAAATAAGGTGAATAGAGTATCGGAAGCTTCCCAACTTTTAAAACAACATTTTTGGCGCTACCTCTTTCTTTGATGTGATCCAGTGTAATGTGCTTTGCGCTGATCTGCCAGCTTGGTTTTAGTGGTGAGCACGTACTATAGGTTGCTTGCTCCAATATAAGATTGCCGTTGCTTAAACGATGAATTTTTTTAGCAACGCCCCAGCTGTTTGCTTGGTGTTTTTGGGTAATGTGATAGGCTGCGTCATTTGATTGGGCACTATTGTTTTGTAAATTGAGAGAGGTTTGTTTACTTACCAATAATTTATCATGCTCTTGCATACGTACATGTCCCACCAATTTAATGTGCGTAATTTTTCCTGTTTTTTGATTGCGAAAAATATACGCTTTATCTGCTTTTGTTAAGCGTCCTGTTTGCCTAACACGAACATCTTTTTGCAAAATAGAGGTTCCGGTTTTTGATAAAATGCTAGGACCTTGAGCCGTTATTTGCGTAGAGGTATTTTTATAGGGCGGCGGCATGGGGTGGTCACGAATATTTTTGGGTTCGTAGAAATAACCATCACATAGTGAATCAGGTGATTTTGGTCTTGAGATCCAGCCAAGTTGTTGTGCTATCGTGTGATTTTTAGGCAGAATGCTGTTATTTTCGGACAGTGAAGTGATAATAGGTATGAGGAGGGTAAGTCCTATTATGTAAGATATTACTCTTTTAATTTTGTTGACTTTCATTGATCTATATAGCCATTAATGATTTTGTTGAGATTGAATTAAAAAACAATCTATTGCGCAAAAACGTGTTCAAAGGTCCATTGACTTTGATATGAGTTCAAATTTTACTCATTTTTTAGCAAATGCTATCCTCCTTTTTAATCTGTCTATTTTAAAATCGATAGTGTGAATTAGTTAGCTGGATGAGTAAAGTAAAGTTGATTTTTGATAGAATTCCATTAGAACTAAAATACAGAGGGTAGTTAGTAACGCTTATGGATGAACGTGAACAAGCACGCCACTATTGGCTGGAAAAAAATCTAGTGCAGTTTGAGCCGCTGGTATTATTAACAGGCGATGCAAGTTCTCGGCGTTATTTTCGCCTATATTCCCAAGGAGATTCTTATGTGCTTATGGATGCGCCGTGCTCAGAGCGCTCATGTCAAGATTTTATTACGATCAGTGGTGCATTAAAGCAGCGAGGCTTGCAGGTTCCAGAGGTATATTATGCGGATATTCAAAGTGGCTTTTTATTGTTATCTGATTTTGGTGACCATACCTTGCTCAGTCGGTTAAATCACACAACAGTACATAAGTACTATGGCAGAGCTTTGGATGATTTGTTGACTCTTCAGTGTGGTGATCATGTATCTGATTATGAAATGCCCTCGTTTAATGAGGCGTTATATTCCTATGAATTAAACTTGTTTCATGATTGGTATCTTAAGCGTCACCTTGGAATGCAGTTATCCTCTGTGGATCTTCAGATATTAGACCGCACCAATCATTTGCTTATCGAGTGCGCCTTGTCACAACCTCAAGTATGGGTTCATCGTGATTATCACTCCCGAAATTTAATGGTTCTGCCTGATCATAAGTTGGGTATTTTGGATTTTCAGGATGCAGTATGGGGACCTATTACTTACGACTTGGTGTCTTTACTCTGTGATTGTTACATACAATGGCCCAAAAATTGGGTAAGACAATGGGTTTTAGTCTTTCATCGCCATCTGTTAACGGGCAATCGATTAGTCGAAGAGAATCCTGAGCAATTTTTATTGTGGTTTGATTGGATGGCTTTGCAACGCCATTTGAAATGTCTTGGTATCTTTTCGCGGCTGCATTATCGTGATCATAAGTCCAGTTATTTAAAAAATATTCCAAGAGTACTTAATTACATTCGTTCCGTTTGTGAAAAGTATTCTGAATTTACGCCTTTTTTAAATAGGTTTATTCTATGAAAAAAGTGATGCTGTTAGCAGCCGGACGTGGTGAGCGTTTAAAGCCACTCACTGACACGATACCAAAACCTTTGATATCCATAGGTTCTCACTCTTTATCTTTAATTGAACATAATCTCATTCAATTAAAATCTTCAGGTATTGAAGAGGTTGTTATTAATGTATGTTACCGTGCAAAACAAATTATAGAAAAGTTAGGTAATGGCAAACGTTATGGTTTAAAAATTACCTTTTCTTATGAGCCTGAAAAACCATTAGGAACAGGAGGTGGCGTTTTTCAAGCATTGCGTTATTTAGGTGATGGGCCTTTTATTTTATTAAGCAGTGATATTTGGACAGACTATCCTTTTGAAACGCTGGCTCTACCATCGCACTGTAGGGCACATTTAGTGATGGTGAGAAATCCTGATTTTCATCTAAAAGGGGATTATGCGCTAAGGTCAACAGGATTGCTGGATGCTAGGGCAGATCCTAAATACACTTATGCAAATATTGCTGTGATTCATCCAAAATTATTTAAAACCTCGGTATCTGGTTTTTTTTCGCTGGGGTCTTTATTAGCTAAATATATGAAGGAGAATAAAGTCAGTGGTGAATTGTATCAAGGACAATGGTTTAATATCGGTACAATAGAGGAGCTTAAGCGATTAGAACAGTTTCTTAGCTAACCATTTTCCAATATATTGAATTTCATCATCACAGATTTGATGCCCCATTTTATATTCTTTCCATTCAATCGTATTGATCTCTGTTTTTAAATAATCATAGGCTGCTTTTCCAACTGATATGGGGATAATAGGATCATAAATTCCATGACATTGTAGAATAGCTAAGTTTAAATTTTTTATAGTAGGACGTTTATCGCAAGCTCGTAGAAAAGGCAGATAAGTCGAAAGTGCAATAATGCCCGCATAATTTTGTAGAGCCGTTGTACCGATAAAAAGTGCTATGGCCCCCCCTTGTGAAAAGCCAGCAATTACTATCCGTTCTGAACTAATATTTTGTTGTTGAATTATTTTATTAATGTCACGACAAGTGTGTTGAATGCCGAGCTCATCTTCATGGTCTAATCTTTCTAAATCAAATATATCGTACCATGCCCGCATTTCTTTTTGTCCGTTGATTGTAACAGGGCGATAAGGGGCATGTGGGAAAATAAAACGAATACGATGGTCTTTAGGTAAGCCAAGCTTAGGAATAATAGGTGTAAAATCATGGCCATCGGCCCCTAAACCATGCAAGCAAATAACACAACTCTGTGCATTTTTTTTGGGTTCTATAGTGATTGTTTCAAGCATATCTTAATGGACAAGTTGATTCATAAGGTATTCAGGGTATACTGTTAAACTTAAGAAAGAAAGCCAAGCTTCGTATGAGATTATTGATATTAGCGATATTGTGTATAAGCATTAGCTTGTCAGCTTGTGGTCAAAGGGGAGCACTCTATCTGCCCACTCATGATAAATCATTGTCTCAAAAAACAAATCATCACCACTAGAGTAAAATAGCGAGTCACTAAAAAGTGTATGGTAATGTAAGTAATTCATTATGTTAATTTTTATATTAATAATATTGATTTAATATTTTGCTCTGTGAGAGGTATTGAATTGAGTATCGTATTTACAAAAATGCAGTCCTTGGGTAATGATTTTGTAGTTATTGATGCCACTGAAGTCGCTTTTTCCTTATCTTCGGTAGCCATTCAACGAATGGCGGAACGTCATTTGGGCATTGGTTTTGATCAGTTGCTAGTACTTGAACCAACACGAGAGGCTTGTGCTGATTATTATTATCGGATATTTAATGCAGATGGCAGGGAAGTAGGGCAGTGTGGTAATGGGGCTCGTTGTATAGCACTTTATACCAAAATAATGGACTTAATAAATCAAGATAAAGTCGTTCTACAGACCTCTGAAACGCTTATTTCGTGTCATATTATATCCGATAGTCAGGTTTTAGCGTTATTAGAACCTCCAAAGTTTGCTTATAGTACAATTCCCTACGATCCAGCGCAGCAGTCTACGGTATTGAGTGTGCCCTTTGATGTCGTTAATGTCGGTAATCCTCATGCTATTATCATCGTTGATGATGTGAGAGCCATTGATTTAGCCGCTTGGGGAGCAGATTTTGCTAAAGATAGGCGTTTTGTGGAAGGTGTTAATGTCAGTGTCGTCGCAATACAAAACCCTTCTCATATAAGCCTTCGTGTGTTTGAACGCGGTGTGGGCAAGACACAGGCATGTGGTTCAGCGGCCTGTGCAGCGATGGTGTTAGGGCGCAAAAAAGGTCTTCTAGACTCGCAAGTGATTGTGTCACAGCCAGGCGGTGATCTAGAGATATCTTGGCAAGGTAATGATTCTTTTGTAGAAATGGCAGGTAGTGCTGAATTTGTTTTTCAGGGTGAATACTTTTTATGATGATTTTAAAGTGATGTTCGAGTCTTTGATTTTGTTATAGAATTGGTTATTTCTACGACTATTTTTATTACAAAGGAAGGGAAAGCATGGTAAGTAAAAAGAAAAGCCCAACGCAATTAGTAACGGCAGGGTCTTTGGACTTTATGCCTTATAAAGAAAAAAAGGGCGAAGAGTATATGTCGGAGGGGCAGTTAGAGCATTTTCAAAATATCCTTAATATGTGGAAAACGCGTTTAATGCAGGAAGTAGACAGTACCGTGGTCCATATGAAGGAAGAAGCGGCTAGTTATCCTGATCCGTTGGATCGTGCCGCGCAAGAGGAAGAGTTTAATCTAGAGTTACGCACACGCGATCGTGAACGTAAGCTGATTAAGAAAATTGAGCAAACTCTTGATATGATCGATCATAAAGAATATGGTTACTGCAAATCTTGTGGTGCAGAGATTGGTATTCGCCGATTAGAGGCGCGCCCAACTGCTGATAAATGCATTGATTGTAAAACTTTTGAAGAGATTCGTGAAAAACAAATTGGCGGATAAAGTATTTATTAAACAATTGGTAGTCCCAGCTTTAATTGGTAAGTTGCCTGAAGAGCGCAAAACGCATCAGAAACTGCTCATTGACTTAGAAGTGTCAGTGGATGCCCGTACGGCTGCAAAAGAAGATGATCTTAATAAGACAGTCGATTATGCGAGGGTACGTCGTTTGATTATCAGCTATATTGCTAAAACGGCTTATCATTTGTTAGAAACCCTAGCAGATCGCCTGGCCTGCTATTTGCACGAGCAGTGCCACTTTGACTCCATACGCTTATGTATTACTAAGCGACCTTTTGATATGCCTGATGTCATGGGTGTTGGTGTCATTATTGAGCGTCAATTTGTAAACGCAACACTATGAGTCAATCTCTGGCCCATCAATTGATGGCTAAGATAGTGCAGTGTGGCCCCATTCCCTTTGTCGATTTTATGCAGCAAGCACTCTATGCGCCTGGCTTAGGTTACTATTCTTCGGGTCTAGCAAAGTGGGGGGAGGCTGGAGATTTTATTACAGCACCGGAGTTATCTCCTTTATTTTCACACTGTCTTGCTCGACAATGTCAGCAAGTCCTCTCCTCTCTTTCGGCTCCTATTATTTTAGAATTAGGGGCAGGCTCTGGTGTAATGGCTGTTGATCTATTGTTGATGTTAGAGCAGCTTAATGCATTACCCAAAGCCTATTGGATTTTAGAGCTTAGCGCTGAATTACAATCACGACAGCGTGTTTTATTTGAAAAACGTGCCCCTCATTTGTTGCCCTATGTGCAATGGCTGACAAAGTGGCCAAAAAATCCTTTTAAGGGAGTAGTTATTGCTAATGAGGTATTAGATGCAATGCCAGTGAATAAATTTCGAATGAGAAATACCTTGGAAGAGGCTTATGTTGATGTAGCAGAGAATCAATTTATGTGGCATTGGATGCAGCCGAGTACTACTTTAGAGAAAGCTGTGCATCAATTAGGAGTTAAACTGGCTAGAGGCTATGAGAGTGAAATTAATTTATGGATTAATTCTTGGATTAAAAGTATATCAGGCTGTTTATTGCAAGGATTAGTGTTGTTAATTGACTATGGTTTTCCGTGTCGAGAATATTATCATCCAGATCGATCGATGGGTACGATCATGTGTCACTATCAACATAGAGCACATGCAGATCCTTTAGTTGCTGTGGGCTTACAAGATATTACGGCTCATGTTGATTTTACCGCTGTCGCTAAGGCGGCTGTTGAATGTGGTTTTGAAGTTGAAGGGTATACACACCAAGGGGCCTTCTTAATAGATTGTGGCATTATAGACAGTTTAAAAAACATATCAGATTCTATGGATAGGCTTAATAAAAATAACCAGGTCAAACGCTTGATTCTACCTAGTGACATGGGAGAGTTATTTAAGGTTATTGCGTTAACAAAAAAATTTGATAAAGACTTATTAGGTTTTAGAACTTTCAATCAATTAGAAAAGTTGTAACTATCCTTTGCTACTTTAATGCACTCTAATAATTTTTTATTCACGGTTTGAAGGTATATTTTTCCTAGTATATTTTTTAGTGAGAAATAATATTACTTCGCAATGTGTCTATTTGAAAAGATAATAACTCGTAAATAACTATCAAAAATTTTCATACTGAATTATTTTTCCAATAATTTAATAATTTTTAGAAAAACTAGCAGTTAAAACTCGACAAAAAAAATTATTTAGTATAGTTTTTCCGCTCATCAATATTTGATCAAATAACAAGGCTTAGAATGAAAAGTAACAGAAATTTATTGTGTTTAGTGAGCGCAGTCTCTTTGAGTTTATTTAATATCCTTCCCGCAGAAGGAATGAATCATGATACTGCTACCTTACTACCTGCTAAGGTGTTCAAGAGTACGAGCAGTTATATAAATTTATCAGGAGGTGTGAGCTGGACTAAGTCCGGTAAAGCGCGCACAGATGTCACATTATCTGCTCCCTTGGCAGTAAATCGCTATGAAGCAAGTCGTGCATCGCAATTGGCACCACTGTTAGGTTTGGGTTATGGCTTGCTTTGGTCTAACCTGGGCACTCATAAATTAAACTTTTCTCTTGGTTTAGAGACCGGATATAGCCGAGTGTTAAGTGCCTTAGGTCGAGTACGACCTCTTTATAAGATGAATCCAAATTATGATACGTTAAGTTTTCGTTATGCGGTCAGTAGTGTGCCCTTGCTAATGTTATCAACATTACAATTTCCTCATGGAGCTTGGGTTCCATATGTGTTGGGTGGTTTGGGAGTATCATGGAATCGAGCGAGTAATTATCAGGAGTTGCCAACGAATCCAGCCTCATCAGCGGTTCCAATACGGAGTCCGTTTAAACCTCAGACGGTGTTGAGCTTTGCTTATACAGTGGGAGCAGGTCTGAGTTATAGGGTAAGCCCTCAAACAGAATTTGGCTTAGAGTATCGTTATGCGAACTATGGACATGCGCAATTAAATCCTTCAAAGATACAAACGACATCAGATCGTTTATCACTAGGCAATGTATCCTCGCATGCAGTGATACTGAGATTGACGCAGTTGTTTGCTTAGAATTTAGATAATGAAATACATAGAGAAATCAAATTAAGGGGCTTGCTACGATGCGCTGGAGATTTTTGAAAAGCTTATTGGGAGTGTGTTTGTTGGTTGCCTTAGGTAGCGCACAAGCACTTTCTTTTTTTGATATTACTACGACGAACAAAGTCGTGAATCTAGCGCCTGGAGCGACAACTGAGGTCACCTATACGATTACCAATCAAGTTGATGCCGATGTGTCGAACATGCAATATCTACCACCTAAATCAACTTCACTAGGATCACTAAAGTGTAAAAGCACCTTAGCTAAGCAGGAAAGTTGTACCGTAACTTTAGTAGTACATGCCCCAAGCACTCTCTCAGAGGATGGCAGTATTTTATTAGATCCGCTTCGTGTCTGTGGCATTGAGCAAGGCGGCATGGTCTGTAGTGTTGCCAATAAAGCCAATCGAGTTCGGCTCAATATCCCGATAAAACAATCTGTAGAGTATGTAGCTATTGGGCTTGGAGGCACAATTCTCACCTCATCTGATGATGATAGTAGCATCACTTGGACCTTACAGGCCAGTAAAACAACGAAATGGCTCGATGATATTATCTATGCCAATAAGCAATATGTGGTAGTGGGACATCAGGGTACAATTCTTACTTCCCCAGATGGGGTTACCTGGGCCTTACAGGCCAGTAAAACAACGAAATGGCTCGATGATATTATCTATGCTAATAATCAATATGTGGTGGTTGGAGATAAAGGTACGATTCTTACTTCACCCGATGGGTTTACCTGGACCTTACAGGGCAGTAAAATAACGAAACGGCTCAATAATATTATCTATGCCAATAAGCAATATGTGGTGGTTGGAGATAAAGGTACGATTCTTACTTCCTCAGATGGGGTTAATTGGACACCTCACATGGGAATGACGAGCAGTCATTTAAACGACGTTATCTATGCCAATAAGCAATATGTGGCTGTGGGTAATCTTGCAACCATTCTTACTTCCCCCGATGGGGTCAATTGGGCTTCCTGGTACAGGGATGATTTATTGAATGGAAATTCCTTAAACAAAGTTATCTATGCCAACAATCAATATGTGGCAGTGGCTGCTAATGGAATCATTATTATCTCCCCGGATGGGGTCCATTGGACAAAGCAGAACAGAGGAACAGGACCAAGTTTAAATAGCATTATCTATGCCAATAATCAATATGTGGTAGTTGGGAATAATGGTACGATTCTTACTTCCCCAGATGGAGTTACTTGGGTTTCACAGACCAGTGGAACTACCAAAAATTTGAGGCACATTATCTATGCTAATAATCAATATGTGGTAGTTGGGAGTAATGGTACGACTCTTACCTCTACTGATGGCATCACCTGGACTTTTCAGAGTACTGGAACCTCACGAGATTTGGAAAAAATTATCCATGTTAAGTAATTTGTTGATCATCATTTGTTAATGGTAGTTATTGAATCAGTGTGGCGTTACTGCGCCGCACACACTTCTCATCGTTAGGTTATCTTTAAAATCAGACTTCATTTTGAAGCTGTTTTTATTGGATTGATTCTAATTTATGGTACACTCTACCAGGCATAGATGCATTTAAATACAAGGAGTCTCTGAATGAAAAAGATAATCGTTTTTTGTGTGTTCTTATTTTCTTTTGCGCTAACCCCTCTTTTTGCGGCTAACATGATGGCCATGTCTCGTTCTGATATGTCTATGATGAATAATATGTCAGAAAAAATGATGATGATGAGCAAGAAGATGATGGGCAGTCGTATGATGATGATGGGTGTAAAGCTTTATATGATGGGTATGAGAATGAGAGATAATCACATGATGATGATGGGTATGAGAATGTATAAATCAGGAAAAATGATGGGCGGCATGATGAATATGAACATGATGATGATGCGCTAGTTAGAACCCTAAATTTAATTTTATAGCCCCCGCGGTGGCAAACAAGGCCTCGGGGGCTTTTTTTTTAGATAAAGGTTCGTCTTAATACTGAGTGCTCACTCAGAATAGAGTGCCGATGCTGTTTCAGATTCGAAAAGACGAACACTGGTTAATTGAATACGGGTATCATTAAGAGATTGTAAGATACATTGAAATTGATGGTATAAAAATTTAGCAAGACATTCTACTGTGGTATTTTTTCCCCCAGGAATTAGAAAAAAGTTTTGTTGCTCTGTTTCAAGAAACTGAATTAGAGATTTATCTATGTCACTAACAAGAGTCACATGATCCCAGTGTGTTTGTATCCATTGATCAAAATGGGTTTTAATCAGGTCAAAGTCGATTACAAAATCATATTGGTTGAGCTGTTGGCTGCTTAGTGTGACTTCAATTGCATAGTTATGGCCGTGTAAATGCTGACATTTACCTTGATAATCTTTCACTAATCGATGGGCTGCTGAGAAGTTTTTTAATTGTTTGGTAATAGAAAACATAAACTTAAAGCTTAGATTTTTTTTTAAGAAGGTTTTGGAGGGCTGTTATCTGTTGTTTTTCTAATGCATCCGCAAATTCTTTACCTTTTAAGCGTTGTTTTTTTAATGAAGCGGTATCACTATTTTTAATCGCATCGATAGCATCATCTAAGTGCTTATGGCGTTGTAAGTTGTGTGGATCATTGATGCTGGCACGATTACTTTCTAATAGCGCATAAAAGCGCTGCGGCCGACGTAAGGCATCTGTTTTTTTAATAAATTGTAATAAACTGGCGGGATCGGCCTCTAATATATTTTTATAGACGTTGGTTAGTTGGTTACTTAAAGAAGCCAGTTCGCTAAATTTTTTAGGGATGCGATAGCGCGATATTATGGTGCTTAAGGCATGAGGATCCATGTCATGTACTAAAGCAGCGAATCGAACAGAGGGTGTTGTGCTTAGTGTAGTGGCACGATTTAATGCCGACATACCTGCACTATTAAGATCTAACATGGGAAATAAGATCGTTAATGCACCGCAATCCTGTAATACTTCAAAAAACCGTCGAGGTTGTTGCTCTCCTAAGGCGCGTACAAATTCTTGCCAGACACGCTCAGCAACGAGTGTATTGACTTCTCCGTTACTCACCATATGCTGCATAAGTTGATTGGTGTGCGGATCTACTGAAAAATCAGGTAACTTAGCGGCAAAGCGAGCGACTCTTAGAATCCGTACCGGATCTTCAGCAAACGCTGAAGAGATATGACGTAGACGTTTTGCTTCTAGATCTTGTTGTCCGTGATAAGGGTCAATGATCTGTTGTTGATTTTCTTGCTTTGCCATTGCGTTAATAGTTAAGTCACGCCGCTTTAAGTCTTCCTCTAAAGTGACCTTGGGGCCGGTGTAGAAAGTGAATCCGTGATAGCCTTGACTGACTTTACGCTCAGTACGGGCAAGCGCATATTCTTCGTGGGTTTTTGGATGTAGAAAAACGGGAAAATCTTTGCCAACGGGTTGAAACCCCTGTGCAATCAATGTTTTTGGTGATGCACCAACGACAACCCAGTCTTTTTCTTTGATCGGGAGGCCAAGCAGCGCATCACGTACTGCACCACCGACTAAATAAATCTTCAAATCTAATCTCCTGGGTGGTTTAATGGCGGTTCATTCTGGTGAATCTTACCTATGGAGTGTATTTGGTGCAAATCTGGGCGCAGCAATTGATACCTCAACACCTGCTATCTCGTCTTTTTGGACTCCTAGCACGTTGTCGTATTCGGTGGATTAAGAATTTTTTAATTCAACGTTTTATTCAGCATTATAAGGTTGATATGTCAGAAGCGATACACGAAGACTTTCACTCTTATGCCCATTTTAATGCATTTTTTACGCGCTCCCTTCGAGCAGGGCTACGCTCTTGGTCTGATGATCCCAAGGTAATCCTCTCTCCAGTAGATGGTGCAATCAGTGCCTTTGGGGCCCTGCAAGAGCAACATCTCTTTCAGGCAAAAGGGAAAAGCTATTCTTTGCTAGATTTATTGGGAGGTGATCAACAACAAGCGGCTCAATTTTGTGGTGGTACCTTCTTAACCGCGTATTTATCACCAAAAGATTATCATCGTGTCCATATGCCAGCTTCTGGAGTATTAAAAAAGATGGTCTATGTGCCAGGTCGTTTGTTTTCAGTCAATCCTTATACTGTGCAAAGAGTACCTCGTTTATTCGCTCGTAATGAGCGGGTTATTGCTTATTTTGAAACTGATCATGGGCCGATGGCCGTGATTATGGTGGGTGCTCTGTTAGTTGCTAGTATCGTTGTTCAATGGCATGGCATGGTGCGGCCTACAAGGATTGCACTAGAGCAATGGTGCTATGATCATCGTCCTATTGTGCTTAATCGAGGTGATGAAATGGGCCACTTTATGATAGGTTCAACAGTGATCGTATTATTTGGAAAAGGTGTGATGCAATGGGATTCCACTCTACAAGCCTTACAAAGAGTGCGCATGGGAAAAACAGTGGGAAATTTCTTGACTAAGCAGTAGTAGGTGCCTTTGCAAGGAATAATAAAATTTTAGGTACCCTAAATACTCCAATCAAATGCTAGGACTTCTTGAATCTTTTTTTTATGACAGAGGCACATGAGCAAACGATCAATTCCAAGTGCTACACCAGCGCAATTAGGGAGGCCAGATTCTAATGCTGCAATGAGTCGTTGATCAATAGCAGGGGTCGTTTTTTGGTGGTGTTGCCGATACTGCTGATCAGATTCAAATCGCTGTTGTTGTTCTTTGGCATCGGTGAGCTCGTGAAAACCATTTGCAATTTCTTTGCCTTGAATAAAAAGTTCAAAACGCTCGGCAACGGGTGGATTATCATCGCGTATTTTAGCAAGTGCCGCTTGGGAGGTGGGGAAGTCGTAGACCAGGGTAGGAACATTGTATCCCAGTTTGGGTTCAATCTGTTCTGCTAATACCAATTGCAAACAAGTATCACGATCGAGTGAATCTGTATTAATATCGGTTAGTTTTGCTTTAATGACATGGTCTGCACAGGTGAAAGGGTCTAGTTGACAGTATTTTTCAAATAATGCTCGGTAGGTGATTCGCGTTGCTTTTTTAAAATAGGCAACGTGCATTAATAATGCACTTATCTCATACATTAAGTCGTGATGGGTCCAGCCAGGTCGATACCATTCTAATAGAGTAAATTCAGGATTATGTTGACTCCCCACTTCTTCTTGACGGAAGGCTTTGCTAATTTGAAAAATAGGACCACTTCCTGCTGCTAACAAGCGTTTCATCGCGTATTCGGGTGAGGTTTGTAAATAGGCATTGCCTACTTTAAAACTTTCTATATAACGATCTGTTACAGTATAGTGGTCAAGTAGAGGAGTCTCAACTTCGAGTACCTGGCGGCTTTTAAAAAATGCACGAATACGATCGATCAGATCTGCACGTTGTTTTAGCGTAGAAAAATCAGCAGAGGGTTTCCAGTTTATGACTCCTTGACACGGGATACGTATTCTCCTTTTCGAGTATCGATTTTAATTAATTCACCTTCATTAACAAATAAAGGGACACGAACTACAGCCCCTGTTTCTAAAGTAGCTGGTTTACTGCCACCTTGAGCTGTATCACCTTTAACGCCTGGGTCAGTCTGGGTAATTTTCAATGTCACAAAATTGGGTACTTCAATCGATAGTGGTGTGCCATTGTATAAAGTAACGATGCAATGCTCCTGTTCCTTAAGCCAGGGTTTAGCCTCTGCAATGACCGCACCACTTGCACTGATTTGTTCAAACGATTTTGGATCCATAAAATGCCAATACTCACTATCGTTGTAAAGATAGTGCATATCCATTTCAATAACATCTGCTGCTTCAAGTGAGTCTCCTGATTTAAAGGTTTTTTCTAATACACGACCATTTTTTAAATGGCGTAATTTTACACGATTAAATGCTTGACCCTTACCTGGCTTGACAAATTCATTGTTGATAATACTGCAAGGCTCACCATCGAGTAGCACTTTGAGCCCACTACGAAATTCATTGGTACTGTACTTAGCCATGTCATTCTCGTTGCTTATAAAGGGAGGCTATCTTAGCAGTTAGGAGAGGGTGGAGCCAAGTAGAGGTCGTGCTAGACTAGCGTCTATGTTACCTATCCTACGTATTGCTGTTCGCTCGCCATTAAGGGGCACTTTTGACTATTTGCCACCAGAAGGCGCCTTGGTACAGTGGCAAATAGGGCAACGTGTTAGAGTCCCATTAGGTCGACGTGATGTGATGGGTATTTTGTTGGCGGTAGTAGACCGGCCTGCGGTCTCTTATGAAAAATTAAAATCGGTACATGAGGTTTTAGATTCAGAATCTTTATTGTCAAAAAAAATGATCTCACTCTTTGATTGGGCCAGTCGTTATTATCATCACCCTGTGGGGGAGGTTATTTTGGGAAACTTACCTAAGTTGTTACAACAGGGACGCCAGCCTATTCAATATACTGAGGAGTGTCTATTAGAGACTCAAGTCCAGCCATTGGTTTTAAATAGTGCCCAACAAAAAGCAGTGGATGCAATTAGTAAAGTGCAAGGATTTCAGTCATTTTGTTTGCAAGGGGTAACAGGAAGTGGCAAGACTGAAGTCTATTTGCAAGCAATGGCGCCGCTAATTGCTATGGGTTGGCAAATCTTAGTATTAGTCCCTGAAATTGCCCTAACACCACAAACTGTAGCTCGTTTTCAGAAACGATTTAATGTGCCGATCGCTTGCTTACATTCAGAGCTCACTGATAAGCAACGGTTGGAATTTTGGTCACAAGCTTATTGTGGTTATGCGCGTATTATTATTGGGACTCGCTCGGCTATTTTTGTGCCATTAAAACGGCCAGGGATGATTGTCATTGATGAATCACATGATCTTTCCTTTAAACAAGCCTCAGGATTTCGCTACTCTGCAAGAGATGTTGCCATTATGCGTGCAAAAATAGAGAATATTCCAGTGATATTAGGGTCAGCCACGCCCTCATTAGAAACGTTAGTGAATGTAGAGCGAAAAAACTATCAATTATTAGTATTACCACAACGTGCGGGAAAGGCGCGCACCCCACAAACAACAGTGATTAATTTGTGTGATCAGTCATTACATTCCGGTTTATCTGAGCCATTAATTGAGCGTATCGACCAACATCTTAAAAAAAGAGGGCAGGTCTTATTATTTTTAAATCGTCGTGGGTATGCGCCTACTTTAATGTGCCGTCATTGTGGTTGGATGGCTATGTGTGGACGGTGTGATGCTCGTATGACTTTACATAAAAACCCGAATTATTTGTTATGTCATCACTGTGGTTCTCAGGCTCGTATTTCAAAAATCTGCCAAAGTTGTCAACAAGCAGAGTTGAGTGATATGGGGATAGGTACCGAGCAATTAGAGAGGGCGTTGTCTGATTTGTTTCCTGGTCAGACCATTGTGCGTATTGATCGGGATAGTACTCGCAAAAAAGGCAGTCTGCAAAGAAAGTTAGCGCTTATTCATGCAGGTGAGGCGTGCTTGCTAGTTGGTACCCAAATGTTATCAAAAGGACATCATTTTGCGAATTTAAGTTTGGTTGTTATTGTGGATGCCGACAGTGGTTTGTATGGAACAGATTTTCGATCGACTGAGCGGATGGCACAGTTGTTAGTGCAAGTGTCAGGTCGAGCCGGTCGTGAAGCTAATATGGGTGAGGTCGTGATTCAGACTCATCATCCAGACAATGTGTTGTTGAAAATATTATTAGAGCAAGACTATGCTGCCTTCACTGATGTGTTGCTAAAGCAACGCCGTGTGGCAGAGTTTCCACCATTTACTTACTTAGGTTTATTACGTGCAGAAGCCGTTGATAGACAAGAGCCATTAGATTTTTTAAATACTATTAAAGCAGCTTATACTGCTAACAATGTCGAATTACTAGGTCCTGTTCCTGCACCGATGGAGCGACGCGCAGGCCGTTATCGTGCGCAATTGCTGGTACAATCAGCCGATCGTAGTAAACTCCATAGTGCTCTGTGTCAATTGGTACAGGCTTGTCAGCAAAGACCACAGGGTCGCAAAGTGCGTTGGTCTATTGATATTGATCCCCAAGATATTTTTTAAAATTATTAAGCAAGCCTATTTTTAGGTCAGATTAGAAATATTTAGTAATGAAATTCCATACGAAAGGGATAGGCTTTGCGATATTGTTGAAAAAGGGTAGCAATATCGCTGGTATTTTCTTTTATCGCTTTTTGAAAACCTTCACTTAAAAGTTTCAGATTTTCAATACCTAAAGCGTGCTCGGTCCAATCAGATTTTTTTAAGTTTAAGGTCACATAGTTCAAAGGGTCTGGTTTTTGTGCTCTCTTATGTGTGCGGTCAAAGTGGTAACAGAGGGCATCGAAAATCTGTTTTGTGGCATTATATTTGGCAGGCTGACTATAGCCAGCAATGTGAGGTGTGGCAATAAAAGCAGATTGAGCCAGTGCAATATCAATATTGGGTTCAGATTCCCAGACATCCATAATCGTGGTGAATTGGAATTGTTTTAGGGCATGAGTCTGAATGCAGGCCCCTCGTCCTGCGTTTAGTAAGACGCAGCGCGGGTTTAATAATGATAAAAAGGTCTCATCAATGAGATGTTGTGTTGGATAATCGCCACTGTCAGTCAATGGGGTATGTAGACAAATTAAATCTAGATCATAGAATTGATCAAGTGATGTAGAGGTAAAATTGCTTTCATTAGCCTCACGAGGTGGATCGTTGTAGAGCACATCGAAGTGTATTTTTTTTAACATAGAGGCCACCTGTTGTCCCACATGACCCATGCCGATGACACCAGCCCGTCGATTTGTTGTGGTCAAGGTGCCTGCTTGAATTAAACAGGCCACACTTAATAGCACATAATCGACCACTGCTTTTGCATTGCATCCAGGTGCATAAGCCCAGAAGATGCCAGCTTCATTGAGATAGGTAGTATTAATATGATCGATTCCTGCAGTTGCACTACCAATAAAACCAATCGAGGTGCCTGATAATAAAGTAGGTGTAATTGGAGTAACAGAGCGCACAAGTAATACATCGGCATCTTGAATACGACTGGCATTGATTTTTTCAGCAGGTAATGTAATGAGTTTACCCATATCGCTAAAAAAAAGATCTAAATAGGGAATTTGTTGATCAGCAATGATTTTCAAGGACTGTTTCCTCCCATGTTCTTGGTGAGCTCCACATTAAGAAACTCTTTGGCTAGAATGTTAGCCTTAATTATATAGGTTTAAATTACATGAAGTCAGAGTTTAGACGCTTAATGAGCATAATATGCTGTGCATTGGCTACCTTAGGCTAAAGCACTAAAGTTTCCCCTGCCACAGGCTACTAAAATAAAGTCACATATAAGTCAGGATGACTTGGTGCCTGCGTCGTTGAAAGGCTGATTAAAATTTTGGCTCGCAACAGGCCCATTATCGATATATTCAAAGGCTCATTTAGAATGCTAATTAGTAGCAGGGTGTTGTGAACTATAAAACAACGCTATAATTATATTATGAAAATTATTATCTTAGGTGCTGGCCAAGTGGGTAGTTCTCTTGCAGAGATACTTACCGGAGAGCGTCATGACATTACACTTGTGGATGTTGATGATCGCAGGCTGAATGAATTTCAAAATCGCCTAGATATTCGTGTTGTATTAGGCCATGCTTCCTATCCTCATGTTTTACATGAGGCAGGTGCTGATAATGCGGATATGATTATCGCAGTGACCAGTAGTGATGAGGTCAATATGGTGGCATGTCAAGTCGCTTATTCGCTCTATCACACCCCTACCAAAATTGCCCGTATTCGGTCATCGCGTTATTTTAAACACAAAACCTTATTTGGTAAAGAAAACCTACCCATTGATTTTTTTATTAGTCCTGAAAATTTAGTAACGCAATATATGCAGCAGCTTATTGCTCACCCAGGTGCCCTACAGGTATTAGATTTTGCCGATGGTAAAGTGAAACTCGTTGCTGTGAAGCCTTATTATGGGGGTCCTTTATTAGGTAAAAGTATTAAAATACTTAGAGATTACTTACCTGATATTGAGATGCGTGTGGTTGCAATCTTTCGTAATGATAAATCTATTCCTCTAGATGGTTCGACGGAAATTGAAATCGGTGATGAGGTTTTTTTTGTGACAGCCAGTGAAAATACACATGATATTATGGCGACGTTGCGTCGAGCTGAGGAGCCTTATCATCGAATTATGATTGCTGGAGGTGGAAATATTGGGAGCCAGCTAGCAGCACGTCTTGCCAATAAATATGAAGTTAAGTTAATTGATGCTCGATCTGATCGTTGTCAACTGATTGCTAATGAATTACCCAATATCATGGTATTATGCGGTGATGCTCGTGATAGACGATTATTAATCGATGAAAATATTGAAGATATTGATATTTTTTGTGCAGTCACTAGCGATGATGAGGATAATATTATTTCTTGTCTGCAGGCAAAACGTTTAGGTGCCAAACAAGTCATGGCATTGATTACCCGAACAGCTTATGTGGATCTTATTGAAGGTGGTCCAATTAATATTGCTATTTCGCCCCAACAATCGACTATTGGTTCTATTTTAACCCATATTCGTCAAGGTGATGTGGTTAATGTGCATTCTCTGCGTCGTGGTGCGGCTGAAGCGATTGAAGCGGTGGCTCATGGAGACTATAAAAACTCAAAGGTTGTTGGCCGTAGTTTAAGTGAGATCAAGTTGCCAAAGGGGACAACAATTGGTTCTATTGTGCGAGGAAAAAATATTATTATTCCTCATCATGATACGATCATTGAGTCAGAAGATCATATTATCATATTTGTTTCTGAGAAAAGGTTTGTACGTGATGTTGAGCGTTTATTTCGAGTCAGTCCAGGCTTTTTCTAAAGGGCATTAGGATGCGTTTTCCAGCCGTTATTAAAATATTGGGTATCTTTCTTATGGTATTCAGTTTTAGTATGTTGCCTCCTCTTTTTATTTCTGCTTATTTTCAAGAATCAATATTTGCTTTTTTACCAACCTTTGTAGTGACTTTTTTGTTTGGGTTCTTTATTTGGATGCCTTTTCGATCTTATCGAAATGAGCTAAAAGTTCGTGATGGTTTTCTAGTTGTTACTTTGTTTTGGGTGGTGTTAGCAGCCTTTGCAACGATTCCTTTAATCTTGGTGGTCTACCCAGAGCTGTCATTTACAGATGCTATGTTTGAATCTGTCTCTGGGCTAACGACAACAGGAGCTACGATTTTGTCCCACCTTGATAAAATACCTCGCTCGGTTCTTTACTATCGGCAACAATTACATTTATTAGGAGGTATGGGAATCATTGTATTAGCAGTTGCTATTTTTCCAATGCTTGATATTGGTGGTATGCAACTATATCGAGCAGAAACTGTAGGACCGATGAAGGCTACCAAGCTACGACCACGAATGACACAAACTGCAAAAGCATTATGGTATATCTATGCAGGTCTTGCCGTTTTATGTGCATTGTCTTATTGGTTGGCTGGTATGTCATTTTTAGATGCTGTTGGAGAAAGCTTTGCCACTATTTCAACAGGCGGCTTTTCCATGCATGATTCAAGTTTTGCTTTCTACCATAGTACATTGATTAATATGATTTCTGTTGTATTTATGATAGCAGGGGCTACTAATTTTGCGCTTCATTTTGCTTTTTTGCGTCGGCGTCATTTTTCGGTCTATTATCGCGATCCTGAGTTTACAGGTTATCTATCGATGTTGTTTTTTGTGACTATTATCATTACTATCATGTTGATTCTTTATCATCAATATAATCTTGGTAACTCGATAATCAATACGATTTTTACGGTGGTTTCAGTGGCCACTACTACAGGGTTTACGAATAGCAATTTTAGTGTATGGCCGACTTTTGTGCCTTACCTTATTATGTTTTTGGCTGTTATTGGTGGGTGTGGAGGTTCAACTAGTGGTGGTATTAAAATAATGCGTTGTTTGATGTTGAAAGAGCAAGGAAAGCGAGAATTAAGACGTCTAATACACCCACAAGCCGTTTTTTCGGTTAAGCTGGGAGAAGAAGTATTGTCTGATTCAATCGTCCAATCTATTTGGGGATTTGTCGCTGTATTTATTGCCTTATTTATTGTTTTATTGCTGGCTCTTCTAGGAACTGGTCTTGATTTACAAACAGCCTTTGGTTCATTAGCAGCGAGTATTGGCAACACTGGAGCTGGAATAGGAGGTGTGGCTGCAAATTTTGAAAATATTCCGAGTAGTTCTAAGTGGATTTTAATTTTTGCAATGATTGCAGGACGATTAGAGGTTTTTACTTTACTTGTTTTATTCACACGAAGCTACTGGAGAAAGTGACGAAAGAATGATTTACCATACAGTGAGAATTTTTCATACCTTGCTAAAAAACTATAGTCTAAATGAGTAATTTTAGATTTAATGCCGATGTAGAGAAATTAAGTATTCGTTGTTATAGAACTTGATCGCTAATGATCATGTAGTCGTTTTTTACTACAGAACTATATAGACTGTTGTTGATTATCGTCGCTGTTGTATTGGTTTAGCCTTAGTACTTTAAGATAGTGTTGTGTTCTTTTTGCTGGCAATTTATATTTTTGTGACAGATAGATAATCCCTATGCAGAATAACCCGATCGTTAAAAAATCCCAGCCAAATGGAATGATATTAAGCCCCCCTCCGAAACTACCGAGATAAGACAGGAGACTTATGCCGATAAAGTAAGGCCATATCCAGATCGATGAGTGCCAATCGAGTTTTAATTCTCGTCCACGTTTTGTACTAAAGTGATAACTAAATAGAATAATAAGGCCGATGATAAGTGATAAGCCTAGTTTAGAAATAATATGCCAACCACTCCAGTAGGTCAGCAATGTGCAAATGAAAAAAGCCAGTGTGCTCCATAGCTTAACTACAGGCAGTTTAAAGGGGCGTAATTCATTAGGGGCTTGACTGCGCAGTGACAATAAGCAGATCGGCGCAATGGCATAAGTGATGGCCATAAGTGAGGTTAAGAATGTGACCATTTTATTCCAGCCAGGCAAAGGTAAGAACAACAGCATGCCTAAAACAAAGTTAACGCCAATGGCTGATATAGGATTGCCATCAGAGGTAAGCTTTTGAAAAATCAAGGGGATGTAGTCATTATGACTCATGCCATATAATGAGCGGCCTGCACTGCTAATGTATATTAAGGCAGCTGCCAATGGCCCGATAATGGCGCCAAGATAGAGAAGCGTTAGCAAATGAGGGAGGTGTTCAGAGATAAGTACGTTGGTGAATGGGCTATTGTTGCCTGTTAAATACATGGCAGCCCAGCCATGCGCAATATCTGTACTATGAATTGAAACAAGAAAAGTGAGCTGTAATAATAGCTGAATGACAAGGCAGATAATGATCGAGCCGATAATAGCAACAGGTAGCGATTTTTTTGGATTTTTAGCTTCCCCTGCCATCTCACAGGCTTGTTTGAAGCCGTTAAAGGAAAATACAATACCGCCTCCAGCAATCGCTGCAAACATGCCATGGAAACCCATAGGTAAAAAGCCTTTGTATTCAAACTCAGCATGGCTAGAAGAATGAAAAAAGAGTCCAAGTACTGTTACGGAAATAATAATAGGCACACAAATTTTAATCACAGTCATAAGGTTATTAACGCGTAATAGCCATCGTAGTGAAAAAATATTAATACTACAAATGACTATCATTAAGAGGGCTGCACCGATATAGCCTGTACCCGTTAAAGCTCCTGAATGATGCTCAACTAAGGGTGGATAGAAGTAGCTAAGATATTGCAAAACAGCCTGTACTTCAGTTGGGGCAAGTGAGGCATAGGATAACCAAATAATCCATGCAAATAAAAAGCTCACAATCGAGCCGTGTGTATAGTGGGGAATGCGACTACTAGAGCCTGTAATGGGAATCATGGCACTTAGTTCAGCGAAGGTAAAGGCAACAAGAATGATAGAACCGCCACCAATGAGCCAAGAAAGAATCGCCGAAGGTCCTGCTAAAATGGAGGTATAGTAAGCAGCAAAAAGCCAGCCAGAACCGAGAATGGCGCTGACGGAGGCAAAAAGTAGTGCAAGTGATGAAATAGATCTACGCATAGTTTATTTTATAGTCAATTGCAGTACAGATTCGTTATTCAAATAGGTTAAGTTGGTAGACATGATATACTGTCTTGCTCATGTTCGCATAAAAAATTTGAAAAATAGGTCTCTGTATCGTGATACGCTTTTCTTTTTACGCATATTGAGTATAAGTGGTGCTTTTTATGTTTTATTAGTACAGCCAGAGACCTTGGTGTGTTGGCCAGACTAAACTGTGTGGATTAACGTTTTTTGAAGACAAAACTATGAAAAAATCCCCTTTGATTCTTGTAGATGGTTCTTCTTATCTCTTTCGTGCTTATCATGCCTTGCCGCCTTTAATGAACTCTCAAGGCAGACCCACCGGTGCTGTTTATGGTGTGTTAAATATGCTTCGTAAGTTGCTGAAAGATTATAATCCAGAGCATATTGCAGTTGTTTTTGATCCGAAAGGTACTACATTTCGTCATGACCTTTTCTCAGACTATAAAGCCAACCGCAAAGCGATGCCAGAGGAGCTAGGTGAACAAATTCAGCCTTTGTTCAGTGCAATAAAAGCGCTGGGTTTTCCGTTGATTGTTGAACAAGGTGTTGAAGCTGATGATGTGATTGGTACCTTAACAAAGCGTATGGTGGAGCAAGGGGTTGATGTTTTGATCTCTACCAGTGATAAAGATATGGCGCAGTTAGTCAATGATCGTGTCACTTTAATCAATACCATGACTGACCAATCTTTAGATCCAAAGGGTGTTCTAGCAAAATTTGGTGTGTTGCCTGAGCAGATCGTGGATTACCTCACTTTAGTCGGTGATGTCAGTGATAATATTCCAGGAGTCCCCAAGGTAGGCCCTAAGACAGCTGCCAAGTGGCTTAATGAGTATGGGAGTTTGGAGGCAATTATTGAGAATGCTAAGACTATTAAAGGCAAAGTCGGTGAGAATTTACGAGACCATATCAAAAACTTGGATCTATCACGTACTCTGGTAACGATCCGGTGCGATGTCACTGTAGCAGTGTCACTAAAAGAGCTCGTGTTGCATAAGCAGGATACGGCTACTCTTAGAGCTTTGTTTACTGAACTTGAATTTAATCGGTGGCTGGCAGATATTGATGCTCCCAAAAAATCAACGAAGCAATGCCCTAGTACTTCTTATTCGCTTATTTTATCACAGGCTGATTTTGAACAATGGCTTGCTCGATTAAAAAAGGTGAAGTATTTTTCATTAGATACAGAAACGACAAGTTTAGACCCAATGGAGGCAAAACTTGTAGGGATCTCTTTTGCAATCAAGGCTGGTGAAGCCG
Source organism: Coxiellaceae bacterium (assembly GCA_965214015.1). Lineage (GTDB taxonomy): Bacteria > Pseudomonadota > Gammaproteobacteria > Coxiellales > Coxiellaceae > CBDCAS01. Next base: position 104,458 of record CBDCAS010000020.1, on the reverse strand, counting down.
CTTATGTGCCCATAGCACATCATTACCCAGGTGTGCCTAAACAGTTAAAACAATCATGGGTATTTAATCAATTGAAGCCTTTACTGGGCAATACGCAGCAAATTATTATCGGCCAAAATCTAAAGTATGATTATAAAATCCTTAGCAATGCAGGGCTTCAAGTTAAGGCGATTTTATGGGATACCTTGCTAGAGTCCTATGTAATGCGTTCTACAGGTTCACGGCATGATTTGGATACGCTGGCATTAACCCATTTGAATCACACTACGATTAAGTATACAGAGGTCGTAGGTCGTGGTGCCCAACAGAAGAATTTTAGTGATGTAATGCTAGAGGAAGCAGGGCCTTATGCCGCTGAAGACGCTGATATTGCCTTGCAGCTACATCATCATTTTGAACCACTTTATAAAAAAGAACGCTGTTTTGAAAAAATATTAAAAGAAATAGAGTGGCCATTGATCCCAATTTTAGCCAAGATGGAGTGTCATGGTGTTTTAATTAATGTAGAGCTTTTAAAAAAACAAACTAGCAGCTTACAGCGCCGAATCACGCATCTTAAAAATAAAATTTACGCTATAACGGGTGAAACGTTTAATATTGATTCTCCCAAACAGTTGCGTGAGATTTTATTTGATCGGTTAAAGATTCCTGTTTTAAAAAAAACCCCTTCTGGGCAAGCATCGACAGCTGAGGAAGTGATGCAGACATTGTCAGCTGATTATCCAGTGCCTAAGTTGATCTTAGAATATCGTAGTTATAGTAAGTTGAAATCAACCTATACTGATAAGTTACCAAAACAGATCAATGCTAAGACAGGTCGGATTCATACCAACTATATTCAAACAGGAACCTCGACAGGACGTCTAGCCTCCAAGGATCCTAATTTACAAAATATTCCTATTCGAACCGAAGAAGGTCGAAAAATAAGACAAGCCTTTATAGCGCCTCGTGGTTATCGAATCATCGCGGCTGATTATTCGCAAATTGAGCTGCGTATTATCGCACATTACTCTCAGGATCCTGGATTATTACATGCCTTTGAGCATGATCTCGATGTGCATGCCTCTACTGCCTCGGAAGTCTTTGGTGTTGATGTGGCTAAAGTGAGTTCGCTCCAGCGTCGCCGCGCCAAAGCGATTAATTTTGGTTTAATGTATGGGATGTCTGCCTTTGGTTTATCAAAACAATTGGGAATCTCTCGTCAACAAGCACAGCAATATATCGATACCTACTTTTCAAGCTACCCCAAGATCCATGATTATATGGAAGCAACGAGAGAGCAGGCTGCTAAAAAGGGTTATGTTGAAACATTATTTGGTCGTAGGCTGTTTATTCCTGATATCCAGTCTAAAAATATAACACGTCGTAAGGCAGCTGAACGTGCTGCGATTAATGCTCCACTACAAGGTACTGCAGCTGATATTATTAAGTTAGCCATGATTCGTGTTGATCAATGGCTAGAGCGTGCTCGTGCAGATGTTACTATGATCATGCAAGTGCATGATGAGTTGGTTTTTGAGGTAGCTCATAAAGTAGTAGATCAGGCGATCGTTAAGATTAAACAGGCTATGGAAGGGGCCGCTCAACTGACCACGCCTTTAATTGTAGATATCGGTGTTGGTAAGAATTGGGATGAAGCTCACTAGGGTCTGTTTACATGAGCTTATCTGAAGCAATAATATGGAGATTGAGTTCTAATGAACAAAACAGTTCATTAGCTCATTCAACACGTTTTATAGCTAGGAGAAGCCATGTAAATAGGTACGAATTTTTGGACTTTGATAAATAGGGAATAGGAGGGCAGTGAGCTTGAAACAAATATCTTTAAAAAATACAGTGGGATCCTGTGTAATAGGAGTTTTAGTGTGTCTAACACTGTCTTTCTTTTTGGGATGGATCAGCGCCCATTCTATACCATCATGGTATGAAATACTTGAAAAACCATTTTTCACGCCGCCTAATGAGTGGTTCGGTCCTGTATGGACTGTATTGTATATATTGATTGGTATTAGTGGTGGGCTGTTGTGGGTCAATAGGCAGTCGATGCGAGGGGCTTTTTATTGCTATCTTGTACAACTTATTTTAAATGTTTCTTGGTCTTTACTATTTTTTGGAGCGCATCAAATAGGCTGGGCATTAGTCGATATCCTTTTATTGTTATTTTTTATATTATTAACTCTTATCTTTTCATACCCGAAAAATAGATCTATTACCTGGTTACTAAGCCCTTATTTTGTTTGGGTTATTTTTGCTAGTCTACTGAATTTTAGTTTTTGGTATCTGAATTAGAGGTAGGTGGTAGATATATCATCCAGCTCTGTAATAGTGTTAATTGACTGATTTTTAAAAAATATCTTATCTAAAAAATGACTCAATCACATAAGAAAATCGCTATCTTTTAGAATAAGGATTTTTTAAGTTTAATCATTTCATTACAATGTTCCTCTAGTTTTTGTCTTTTAAAGATAGAATGTACAATTAAAATTTTAGAGTAAGCTGATAGTCAATTTTAGGACTTATCTTGTAAAATTTAATATTAATTTAATATAATTTTGTTTTAATAAAAAGTGTAGATTCTATACATTAAAAGAAAATATGACTGCAACAAAAGATATTAACAATTTAAAAGATAATATCTCTAAATTTGAGAAATTAGTTCATAGTAAATCATATTCAGAAATTATACAGTATTTGCTTGACTGTGATTCTAGTCAACAAGTAGAGTGTATCAAATTACTCGATATAAAAGACATTAGAGCACTTTTGAAAACATTCAACACGTGTTCATTGTTAGTGAATTTTGACACTCAAGATCTGCAGACGCTACAACAATTAATAAAATCCGATTCATCTTATTCTGATCAGTATAAAAAGCTATTTAACATTATTGAATCATTGGACAAAAACAATGATCAGTATAAGCAAACTAACTTTGATATAAAGGATGCTGCATTACTAAAGAGCATCCTTGATAGAATGAATCCGAGTTTAAGCGAAAAGCTCATGATTCCGTCTATTTGCGAGAGCGCACAAGATTCTTTGATAGTGAGATTAAGAGAGCGACTCGGCTTTATTTCCTTTAAGAGCAATAAAAGACAAAAAGCATTGAGAGAGGTCGCTAATAGCGTTGGGCATTCAGATAAAAAATTACAAGATAGTCTAGATATCCTCTTTGTCGCAAAACCTAGTGAGATAATAGCACCATTCTACCAAAAAATAATTGATTATTGCAAAGATTATGCTATCAAAAACAATGATAAGGACGCTATAAAACAGTTGATCAGTGTAGCTATTATAGGAAAGATTGGAGTACTGCACAATATATCTAAAACACTATTTTATTTATCAAAAGATGATGATTTAGATATTGAAAATCTTTCTAATATATTTAATAAGTGTTTACAGTATCTTAAGAAAATTGGGCTAAACGATAAAATTTATGCTCTTAAAAATTTTACGGAAGAAAATTTGGATGAATTAAAATCATTAGGTAATGATAAATATAAATTAGTTCAGTTAGTAGGTTGGAATGAAGGTAAATGTAAAGATTTGTTTAATAAGGTGAAAAAATCAAAAAAGAAAACTTTTTTTCAAGTAGCAGAAGTAAAATTTCTTAGAAAACTGCTACTTGATAATAATCAAGAAAATTTAAGTAATAAGTTGTCTCTATTTTCACATTTTCCCTCTGGTAAAAAAGAACCATGGCAGAATAAGGAGAAGATCACTCCTGAATGTTCTGTCCCTATTTCCACAGGTAGTGGTGCATGGTATCTGCGTCAATTTTTACTTCAACATACTGAAGGATATCCCATAGTTCATAGAAATGACAATGCAACCTCTTTTAATGTTGGTTTGTTTACATCGCCAGTGTATGAAAAAGTTCTTGAAAAGGATAAAGCACGCTCAAATAGTAAAGAGTATGCAAGTAGAACTTCTATTAATTACTTAGATTCTCCTGCTATATTGACAGGAGAGGTACCCGCGAAATATTTAGTAAAAACTAATAAATTTGATGAAGCAGGCATAACAACAGATACTATAAAAAATATTGATAATTTACAGATAGAAGTCATTAAAAAGCTTCAAGACAAAGAAGGTGATCAATTTGATCCCCCATTTTTTGTTGCTGATTTAATTAATTTTTTTGGGGAAGAAAATTTACCAACGATTATAAAATCTATAGGAAAGGTGGTTAAGTATCGTGAATATTTCTTTATGGAATTGATTGAAAATACTAAATCTTGTGAAGCACAATTGAAAACTGTTATATCGTGTATAAATGAATTATATGAAAATCAATTGGTTGGTTTTTTTCAAAAATTAATTCCAAAAAATTCTTACAAACAGGTAAAAATTTCTCTGGAGTGTGTATCTAAATTTCACCAAAATCTCTGTGAAAATTTAATTAATTTGATTGAAAATGGCAATATTGTACTAGCTAGAGATAATAAAAATGAATTACTATCTATAATTAGTAATATTAAAGATAGTCAGCATGAAGATAATATTTCTACTGAATCATTGATTGACGAAGATATTGCAAAGGATAGCACAATAGCTACTACACAGGATTTTAATTTACAAATAGACCTAAAAATGCCGTGTGAAGCGTTATCTGCTGAAACAGATCATTTGCTTAGTAATCCTCAAATAAAATGGTTAAAAGACTCAGATTTAAAAAAATTATTCACTAATTTAAGTATTCCGAAGAATTACATTACTATTAAAGATATGAATTCTACTAATATCGGAAATGAATTACATTTTGCACGTCGATACAACGAAGATAAAAAGATAGAAATTTATAAAGTGCCATTTATACTCAATATTAATAATAGTCACTGGGTTTATGCAATATTTTCAGTTGATACTAATAATAAAAAAGTTAGTATTTATTATCGTGATAGTTATGTCATCAATCAAAAAGAGTGTGATGAAGTTAAAGATATTTTTAACAAAGCTGTTGAATATACTGACGGTAATTTTAAAGCTTTTCCAGGATATAAAGTAGATTATGATATTAGAAGTGTTGGTCTACAACAGGATGTTTGGAGTTGTGGTTATCTTGCAGCAAAAGGTGTATTAACGGATATAAAAGACGACTTGCCTGCTAATAATGACATAGAGCGATTATGTAGTTGTTCAGGGGTAAACAAATTATATGATATCGTGCATGAGATTATAAACAAGGAAGTTCCTGAGGATACAAGTTCTTCTGCTACCTATTCATCAAACGAACATATCGCAGATCAACAAAAAAGCGTGCCAACTTCAGTTGAACCTAGCTCATCTTCGGCAGTATCAAGTCCTTCGAAAAATAGCACAGCCAATTCTGAAAATATGGCAGGGGAAAAAGAGCTTGTTTCACACACATCCCAAAGTGCTCCACCTGCAGTAAACGATGATGTTGACAGCATCACATCTTTAGTAATGGAAGAGCAAGAGTCACAGGGTCAGCAAGAAAGCCAATTGGGTGCACAATCTGAATCTCAACATTTAAATGTATTAATGAATTCTAGTTCAGATCCATTGCAGGAGAGGGCGCCTCAATCAGATTCTACACAGTCACAGCTCTTAGAAGCACTAAAGCTTGGAAATATTAATAATTTAAAATTATTATTGAAAAAAGAATCAAATATCAGTCTATCTCAAGAATTTATAAATACCATTTTTACTCATTATCAATTAAAGCAATTAGTAGAGAATTTTGCAGGAAGCGTTTCTGATCAAAGTAGCAGAGAGCTTGTAGAGTGTCAGATGAAATGTCTAGAGTACCTTTTAGAACATATTTACAAAAAAGAGTCTACAAACCTTCAGGAAATAATTAATGCTAATAGCAAAAGTCAAGGTACAGAAAGTAAGAGTACTGATGCTGAAAGTAAAAAGTACGCTTTAGTAGAAGCTGCTCGAAACTTGCTTTGTGCAGTGCGGCAAGCGAAAGAAAGCTTGCAGACACCCGATACAATAAAAGGATTAAAAGAAGCGCATAAGCAAGCAGAGGCGCTGGATCAATATAATGAGTTGATTAAAGTGATAAGTATGACAAAACAGTTATGCAGAAAAAATTTCGATTCTAATTTAATGAAAAACTACTTTCAGCTTACCCAAAAAATCAGGAATGGCGAGCCTCATATTGGAAAAATAGTAGCAGGTGCTATGCTGAGTTTTCTTGGTGTACTTGGTATCATTGCTGGCGTTGGATTAATCTTAACAGGGGTTGGGATCCCGCTTGCTATTCCGCTTAAATTAGCTTCTGTTGTGGCGTTTTCCTCAGGTGCTGCGGCACTTTCTACTGGCTTAGTTGGTAGCGTAGGTGGTGGCGTGCTCGCATCTTATAATGGGGTGCGAGGTGTAAAGTATGCCAGCCAATTTTTTTGTAACACATACTCACAGAATCGCCGTTTGCCTGATTTGTCGCCCCCCCCTATTCAACCGTAACTGATTTGGCTAAGTTGCGAGGTTGATCAATATTAGTGCCTTTTAATGCTGCAATATGGTAGGACAAAAGTTGTAATGGCATCACATAGAGTATGGGACTTAATATTTCTGGTACGATTGGCATATCAATGATATGCAAGTTTTTTTTATGAGCCCACTCTAGGCGGTGGTCACTAAAAATATAAATTTGACCTTTACGTGCTTGGATCTCTTGCACATTGGAGGCTAGCTTGTTGCTTAAGTGATTCTTAGGAGCAAGCACAATAATCGCCATCTTTTTATCTACTAGGGCTAATGGTCCGTGTTTTAATTCACCTGCTGGATAACCTTGTGCGTGGAGGTAGGAGATTTCTTTGAGTTTGAGTGCCCCTTCTAAAGCAATCGCATATTGTTCCCCGCGTCCTAGGAAAATAACCGATTGTTGTTTATCAAACTGTTTTGCTAATGTTTTAAGTACAGGGTCAAGACTCAGTATTTTTTTACTTAATTCAGGCAGCTGTTTTAATGTATTGATCGTGTCTTTTATTTTTTTATCGGTTAACCAATGATATTGTCCAATCATAATTGATAATAGTAATAAGGCGACCAGTTGTGTTGTAAAAGTTTTGGTAGCGGCAACACCGACCTCAGCACCGGCACGTGTTATAAATACGAGCTCTGCTTCGCGGGTAAGAGAACTTTCAGGTACATTACAAATAGCTAAAGTAGCCATATAGCCTTGTTGTTTTGCTTGATACAATGCTGCTAAGGTATCGGCGGTTTCACCAGATTGGGAAAGAGCAATAAAGAGTGTGTCAGGTTCAATGACACTGTGGCGATAACGATATTCGCTAGCTATTTCAACCTGGCATGGAATGCCTGATAAACTTTCAAACCAATGCTGTGCGACAAGGCCTGCATGGTAGCTGGTGCCACAGGCAATAATACGAATCCGTTTTATTTTTTTAAAAGTAGACTCTGCTTGATGGCCAAAGGCAGATAGGAGTATCTGATCGTTTATAAGAAATTCTTGTAAGGTATTATTGATGGCCTCGGGTTGTTCGAAAATCTCTTTTAACATAAAGTGGCGATAAGGTCCTTTGCTCGTGGTGCTCATATCAATTTTGGAATGATGGACTTCACGTTCAACAGGCTGGCTTGCTGAGTTTTCAATGGCTATTTTATGGCTAGTGATCTTTGCAATATCTCCTTCTTTTAAGTAGATAAAACGTTGTGTAAAAGGGAGAAGGGCTAGAGGATCCGATGCTATAAAATGAGCATCAGCACCTAAACCGATAATCAGTGGGCTGCCAGAGCGCACTGCAAATAAGTACTCAGGAAATTGCTTGATTATAATCCCTAGGGCATAAGTGCCATCAAGTTGTGATATGGCTTGATGAATAGCATGCATGGGGTCATGGTTTTGTTGTAAATAGTAATGAATGAGGTGCGCAATGACTTCTGTATCTGTTTCTGAGTTGAACTGATAACCAAGTGTGATTAATTGTTGTTTTAAATACTGATAATTTTCGATAATACCATTATGAACGAGTGCTACATCACCTTGGGAACAATGAGGATGGGCATTGATTTTGGAGGGGTTGCCATGTGTGGCCCAGCGAGTATGGGCGATACCGATATGTCCTGCTAATGTTTTTGTTTTTAGCACAGCTTCAAGTTTTGATACTTTGCCCATGACACGTTGACACTGAATGTTTTGGTAGTTGGAGGGAATTATGGCTAACCCGGCAGAGTCATAGCCGCGATATTCCAAGCGTTTGAGGCCTGTTATTAGTAAATCTACTATGTTTTTTTGCGCTATAGCGCCGACAATTCCACACATCGTTCTTAGATCCTTTTGATACTTTTCTCTCCACAGCCCCTTCTGTGGAATCAATAGAAACTTCGGGATCATAACATGTTCTGTGTCAGAGGCTTATATCAATTCAGTAGATGAGAGAATTGCACCCAAGGTTGGAATCAAGGATAATCCCTCTTTTTAAAGATAATAATCACTGGAATGACAAGTTATGATGAGGTGAGCAACCAATGGCCTATAAGGCTCTATAGATCGTTGCTCAATTCAATCCAGTGCCTAAATTTATAGGATTTGTCGATGCCTTCACGCCGTAAATTAGCGGATGCACTTCGTGTTTTAGCCATGGATGCTGTTCAGAAAGCTCGCTCGGGTCATCCTGGAATGCCTATGGGGATGGCTGATATTGCTGAAGCGTTGTGGCGGGATGAGTTGCGCTTTAATCCAGCGAATCCAAACTGGTTTAATCGCGATCGTTTTGTACTCTCTAACGGTCATGGTGCTATGCTGTTATATGGGTTATTGCACCTTACAGGATTTGATCTGAGCCTCGATGAAATCCAGCAGTTTCGTCAATTGAACTCAAAAACACCCGGTCATCCAGAATATGGAGATACCCCTGGAGTGGAAACGACCACAGGACCTCTTGCGCAAGGTTTAGCAATGGCTGTAGGAATGGCTATTGCTGAGCAACATCTGGCAGCTCAGTTTAATCGTGATCCTTTTAATATAGTAGATCACATGACCTATGTCTTTGTGGGGGATGGTTGCTTGATGGAAGGACTCTCCCATGAGGTATGTTCGTTAGCGGGTACTTTAGGTTTAGGCAAGTTAATTGTTTTTTATGATGATAACGGTATTTCTATCGATGGTGATGTGGCCGGCTGGTTTACAGACAACACACCAAAGCGCTTTGATGCTTATGGTTGGCAAGTGATTGCAGATGTCGATGGTCATGATTTTGCTGCTATTTTGGCAGCGATTAAAGAGGCTAAAAGTGATATTACACAGCCTACATTGATTTGTTGCCGTACTCAGATTGGATTTGGTTCGCCCAATAAAGCCAATACAGCAAAGGCACATGGTGCCGCCTTAGGTGAGGCTGAGGTGGCATTAACGCGGGCTGCTTTGAATTGGCAGCACGAGCCTTTTGTTATTCCTGATGCGATTTATCAAGCCTGGGATCAACGCAAGCGGGGGCAAGGTTTAGAGGATGAGTGGAATCAACGATTTGCTAAATATGAGCGTGCCTATCCAAAATTAGCTCGAGAGTTTTTGCGTCGCCTTCATCAGGATCTACCGACTTGTTGGAGTGAAAAGACCAACACTTTTATTCATGCAGCGCAGCAGTCAGTCGATTCTATGGCAACGCGTAAAGCTTCAAAAGCATGTTTAGAGGCTTACGGGCCTTTATTACCTGAGATATTGGGAGGCTCGGCCGATTTAACAGACTCAAACTGCACCGCATGGTCGCAATCAAAGACCATTCATCGTGGTGATTTTTCGGGCAACTATATTGAATATGGTGTCCGTGAATTTGGTATGGCAGCGATCAGTAATGGTATGGCATTGCATCGCGGCGTGCTACCTTATTCGGGTACTTTTTTAGTATTCTCAGATTATGCGCGCAATGCCATTCGTTTATCGGCATTAATGCAATTACGTACCATTTATGTGTTAACCCATGATTCGATTGGTTTAGGTGAAGATGGCCCGACCCATCAACCCATTGAACATGCCTCCAGCTTGCGTATGATTCCTGGGTTAAGAGTGTGGCGTCCCTGTGATTTAACGGAAACTGCTCTTGCCTGGCAGCAAGCAATTGAGCATCAAGGCCCGAGTTGTTTGTTATTAACGCGTCAAAATGTATCGCCTCAATCGCGTTCATTAACTAGTATTAATGATATTGCTCGGGGAGGGTATGTGTTGTTGGCAGGTAGTGATACGCCAGAAGGTATTTTTATTGCAACAGGTTCAGAAGTATCCCTGGCGATGGCGGCAGCCAAGGCAATGGCGTTAGAAGGCATGACTATTCGAGTAGTGTCTATGCCTTGTTGTGAAGTATTTAAAAAGCAGACTGTTGCTTATCGAGATTCCGTATTGCCACCAGAGGTAAAAGTGCGTGTAGCCATTGAGGCGGGTGTTCCCGACTATTGGTATCAGTTTGTCGGTGATAGGGGAGCGATTGTCGGTCTGACACGTTATGGTAAATCAGCACCAAAAGAGCAGGTCTTTGCAGATCTTGGGATCAGTGCAGAGTGTGCGCAGCAAACCATGTTAACCTTGCTTCATAAAAGCAAGGTTTGTGGGGTTGGCTAATTTCAAAGAGGAGAATCAGAGTCAATGACTATTCGTGTTGCAATTAATGGGTATGGGCGTATCGGGCGTAATATTACTCGTGCTTTGTATGAGTCGGGTCTGTGTGATCAGATAAAATTGGTAGCCATTAATGATCTAGGGGGTTTAACAACTAATGTGCATTTAACCAAGTACGATAGTGTGCATGGTCGTTTTCCAGGCGAGGTCTCTAGTGATAGTAAAGATTTAATAATCAATGGCGATACTATTCAAGTATGCGCTGAACGTGATCCTAAAAAACTTCCTTGGAGCGCACTTGATGTTGATGTTGTGTTAGAGTCCACCGGTTTTTTTGCAAGTAAAGCAAAAGCATCGGCTCATTTAGAGGCTGGTGCGAAAAAAGTGCTTATTTCAGCACCTGCAGGCCAAGATGTGAAGACAATTGTCTATGGGGTTAATGAGCGCACACTCACTGCAAAAGATACGGTTGTGTCTAATGCCTCTTGCACTACCAATTGTTTGGCGCCTGTGGCAAAAGTTCTATTAGATCAATTTGGTCTAAGCCGTGGTTTGATGGTGACAGTCCATGCTTATACTAATGATCAAACACTAACTGACAGCTATCACAGCGACTTGCGACGTGCGCGTTCTGCAACGCAATCGATGATTCCAACTCAAACCGGTGCTGCAGCCGCTGTTGGCTTAGTGTTGCCGGAGTTATCAGGAAAATTGGACGGTTATGCAATACGTGTTCCCACCATTAATGTGTCTGTTGTGGATTTAACGTTTGAATGTAGTTGCGCAGAGCTCAGTATTGATGAGATTAATGCAGCTATGAAAGCAGCAGCGGCTGATCATTCATTAAAAGGAATTTTGGAGTACAATGATGAGCCTTTGGTATCGACTGATTTTAATCATTGTTCTGCCTCATCCACATTTGATGCCACTCAAACGCGTAAAATAGATCGTCTTTATAAAGTGGTTTCTTGGTATGATAATGAATGGGGCTTTTCAAATCGAATGTTGAATACCACTTTAGCTATGATGGCAGCGACATGATCGAGGTCTCTGCGTTGAAAAAAATAACCGATTTTACAGTGTCGAATAAGCGAGTCTTGGTGCGTGAAGATTTTAATGTTCCCATTAAGAAGGGTGTTATTATCAATCATGAGCGTATTCATCGTGCTCTGCCGACGATTCAAACACTAATAAAAAATAACGCAGCGGTTATGTTGTTATCTCATCTGGGTCGCCCTAAAGAGGGTGAGTTTGATCAATCTTTTTCATTGCAGCCTGTGGCAGAGGAACTAACTCGTATGCTGGGACAAGAGGTTTGCTTAGTTAAAGATTGGCTCAATGGGGTGAATGTGCTACCAGGCCAAGTGATGTTATGTGAGAATGTGCGCTTTAATGTTGGTGAGCACTCTAATGATCTACAGCTTGCTCAAAAAATGGCCTCGATATGTGATATTTTCGTGATGGATGCATTTGCAACAGCGCACCGTGTCCAGGCATCTACAGTGGGTGTAGCTCAGTATGCTAAAGAAGCGTGTGCCGGCCCTCTACTATTGGAGGAGTTAACCACTTTATCATCGGTTTTAACACAGCCTAAATCACCAACAGTAGCTATTGTGGGTGGTTCTAAAATATCGACCAAGATTCAATTGTTACGTTCTCTTTTAGATAAAGTGGAGGTATTAATTGTCGGTGGTGGGATTGCCAATACTTTTTTAGCAGCAGAGGGATATATAATAGGTGGCTCTTTGTACGAGGCAGAGGGAATCACTTTTGCCAAAGAAGTACTAAATTGCGTTAGAGAGAAAAATGTATTGTTAGCTTTGCCAATTGATGTAGCGGTTTCTGATGTATTCTCAGCGAAATCAGAGGCTAGAGTTCGTAACTTAGATGCTGTGTCAAAAAGAGAGATGATTCTTGATATTGGCCCTAGAACTGCACAGGCTTATGCCGAATTAATACACAAGGCAGGAACGGTTATTTGGAGTGGTCCTGTCGGTGTGTTTGAGTTTCCTGCCTTTGAAACAGGTACGTGTATTCTTGCTGAGGCAATTGCTAAAAGCTCTGCCTTTTCTGTTGTTGGTGGTGGTGATACAGTGGCTGCTGTTGAGCAATGTAGCGTTATAGATAAGATAGATTATGTTTCTACAGGAGGTGGGGCTTTTCTTAGCTACTTAGAAGATAAGCCATTGCCTGTAATTGTCGTTTTAGAGAAGCGAGCAAGAGCGCATGCATAATCATCATTTACTTCGTCGGACTAAAATTATTACTACCTTAGGTCCAGCCACGGATGATCCAGACATCATGGTGGGCTTAATTCATGCAGGAGTTAATCTGGTTCGATTAAATTTTTCACATGGTTCTCATGAGGAACATAAAAAGCGCATTGAATTAGTGCGTAGTGTGGCGCAACAATGCGGACGTGTGGTGGGAATTTTAGCAGATATGCAAGGTCCTAAAATTCGTGTTGCTAGTTTTCAAAAAGACCAAGTGACTCTGGAAAAAGGGGAACGTTTTATATTAGATGCCTCACTAGACTCTCATGTCGGCACTGAAAAAACTGTGGGCATTGATTATAAAGAATTACCTCAGGATGTGAGTAAAAATGATGTGTTGTTACTTGATGATGGTCGGCTCACTTTAGTCGTTGAAAAAGTTGAGGACTCTAAAATTCATTGTCTTATAGAAGTAGGTGGTGTGTTGTCCAACCATAAGGGTATCAATCGTCAGGGAGGGGGATTATCAGCCAAAGCGCTAACTGATAAAGATCGTGACGATATTAAGTTTGCTCATCAAATGCAAGTGGATTATGTCGCGATTTCTTTCCCACGTAATGCAGAGGATGTCGCTGAGGCAAAAGCATTAGTGAGTCCTCATAAAGATCATCCCGCTGTGATTGCTAAAATTGAGCGTGTTGAAGCGGTGCGCAATATCGAGGAAATTATTAAAGTCAGTGATGGAGTTATGGTGGCGCGTGGTGATTTGGCGGTAGAAATTGGCGATGCTGAGGTACCTTTGGTGCAAAAAGCGATTATTAAAGAGGCACGTCGATTAGACAAGCCTGTCATTATTGCCACACAGATGATGGAGTCCATGGTACATTCAACAGTGCCAACACGTGCAGAAGTATCAGATGTCGCTAATGCAGTGTTGGAGAATGCTGATGCAGTGATGTTGTCAGCAGAAACGGCAGTAGGTGATTATCCTGTATTGGTGGTTGAAGCTATGTCACGCATTTGTTTAACGGCTGAAAAAATGCCTCGCTCTCAAAAATCGCATCATCGTATGGAAAGTCAGTTTGAACGAGTGGATGAGGCCATTGCGATGGCTACAATGTATACGGCCAATCATTTAGATATTTCCGCTGTGATTTCATTAACTGAATCAGGGGAAACCGCTTTGATGATGTCACGTATTCGTACGGCAATGCCCATTTATGCTCTAAGTCGTTTCAAAAAAACACTAGGTCGTATGTCACTCTATCGTGGTGTGTATCCAATTCAGTTTGATGTCACCCAATATTCCCGTGACGATATTAATCGCCAAGCGATTGGTATTTTGGAGCAGCATGAGGCTTTGCATGAAGGTGATCGTGTGATTTTAACTAAGGGAGATTATCTGGGTGAAGGAGGGGGGACAAATGCGATGAAGATTTTAATTGCAGGTCAGGTTGTTTAGTCATGCATTGGTCTTTATTGCTGTATTTATTGACTGCTGGATTAATGATTTGGTTGATGGTGCGGATGATCAAAAATAACCCGAGCTCCTTTACTGGCAAGGCGCTTTCAAAAAGTATTTTTACCTTAGGTATTTTAGCACTGCTACTAATTGGTGTGGTGCTTGTCTGTATTTTGCTGTTAAAAAATTAAGGAGAATAACATGTCTTTAGTGACAATGCGTCAACTCTTAGATCATGCGGCTGAACACAATTATGGTGTTCCTGCCTTTAATGTCAATAATCTCGAACAGATGAGAGCCATTATGCTGGCTGCTGATGAAACCGATAGTCCAGTGATCGTACAAGCTTCTGCAGGTGCTCGTACTTATGCAGGTCCTAGGTTTATTCATGGTTTAATGCATGCTGCACTGCAAGAGTGGCCCCATATTCCGTTATGTATGCATCAAGACCATGGTGCTTCTCCTGCTGTTTGTCAACGCTCTATCCAGTTGGGTTTTACTTCAGTCATGATGGATGGCTCTTTAGAAGAAGATATGAAAACGCCCTCTTCTTATGATTACAATGTGAATGTCACTTCTCAAGCAGTCGAAATGGCCCATGCCTGTGGTGTATCGGTGGAAGGTGAGTTGGGCTGTTTAGGTTCTTTAGAATCGGGCAAGGCCGGTGATGAAGATGGCTCAGGAGCCAAGGGTGTTTTAAATAAAGAACAACTATTAACAGATCCAGAACAAGCCGCGCAATTTGTTCAAGCAACCCAAGTAGATGCGCTTGCTATTGCCATTGGTACAAGTCATGGGGCTTATAAGTTTACCCGGCCTCCTACAGGAGATATTCTTGCTATTGATCGTATAAAAGAGATTCATAAGCGAGTTCCTGATACTCATTTAGTCATGCATGGCTCTTCTTCTGTTCCGCAAGAGTGGTTAAAAGTCATTAATGAATATGGTGGTGATATTGCCAAGACTTATGGTGTGCCTGTTGAAGAAATTCAGCAAGGGATTCAACATGGTGTGCGTAAAATCAATATCGATACGGATTTGCGTCTGGCTTCTACAGGTGCAATTCGTCGTTATTTAGTAAATAATCCAGCTGCATTTGATCCACGTCGCTATTTAAGTGAAGCTATTAAAGCGATGCGGGCTATTTGTAAAAAACGTTATGAAGCTTTTGGTGCTGCTGGTAATGCCAGTAAAATTCAGGTGGTTTCTTTAGAAGCAATGACACAGGCTTATCAAGCCGGTGAGCTTAATCCGCGAGTTCATTTATTCAATCAACGCCATACTTCACAAGTGTAGTAGTTTGCACTAGTCATCGTGTTACAATTGATTTTCAATTGACTTGAGAAGGTATTTTTAATTCGTGCGTGCTCGATTGGTTAAAATATCGTTAATAAGTGTATTGCTTGTTACAGCGACTTTAGTATGGGCAGCCACTCCCATAAAATCAGCTTTTATAGGAAAACAGACTTGGAATTTGAAGGATGCAGATATTCGAGCAGTCATCCGGACGGTTTCTATTCTAACGAGTAAGAGTTTTATTATTGATCAGCGTGTGAAGGGGAGTGTCACTTTTATTTCACAAAAACCAATGACTGTAGCTGAAATTTACCAAGCTTTTTTGTCGATGTTACAGGTTCTGGGTTATGAAGCAATTCCTTTAGCCGATGGAGCCGTAAAAATAGTTCCGGCCATGCTAGCTAAAGTACATGGGGATGTTCTAGCCTCTCGCCTGCATGCAAAGCATAGTGACCAGGTCGTTGTGAGAGTAGTTGCTGTAAATCATGTCTCTGCTTCGCAGTTGGTCCCGATCCTCCATAGTATGATGCCTGATTGGAGCCATGTAGATGCTTATCTCCCATCAAACTCATTAATATTAGTAGGCTCAGCCGATAACTTATCTAGATTAGTATCAATTATCCATAAAATGGACAGTAAGAGTGCAAATCTGACTTCTATTGTGCATCTACATCATGCTATCGCTAAAAATTTAGTAACAATTCTACAGTCATTACAAAGTGGAATCCGTTCTGAGAATCGAGTAGTGAATGTAGCGATTGTGTCAGATGATCGAAGCAATAGCATTCTATTAAATGGGAATATTGAGAATATCACCCGTATGAAACATTTGATTGATCAACTAGATCGAACGGTCGCCCATGATGATAAAACGACTGTAGTGTCATTAAACTATTTAGAAGCTAAAAAACTGGCTCCTATTTTAATGAAAGTGGCCAGTGGTAAGAATGCAGGACAACTTAGAAACAGACAAACCAGTCTAGGTGGCTTAGGCATAAATAGTAGTGTTTCAGTGCAAGCTGAAGAAAATGATAACGCCATTATTTTGCATGGCTCCTCAGATATAGTGCATAGTTTATGTAAAGTGATTCGACAACTAGATATTCGCCCCAGCCAAGTGCTTGTTGAAGCTATTGTAGTGAAAGTCGATGAAACCTTGTTAAGTCAACTCGGTATTGTTTGGGGTACTGTGAATAGTAATGGCACCTCAACAAGTACTGTGGATTCGGCAACAGGAGTAGCCTCTGGACAAGCCACATTAGGCGCACCTAATGTCTTTGCTATGAAAGTAACTCATGGGGTAGGTTTTATTTCAGGCGGTAATTTAAGCGCTATTATTCATGCTTTAAGAGGCAATACCTCTTCTGATATTTTAGCGACTCCATCCATTGTTGTGCTAAATAATGGAAAAGCGACCATTGCTGATGGTAAAAATATTGGTTTAGTGAATCGTCAATATTCTTCTACTGTACCAGGGACTAATAATGAGATTACGCCCTTTAATACCATCCAGCGACAAGATGTCACATTATCGTTAAAAGTAACGCCACAAATTAGTCCTAACAATATGATTCGTCTAAAGATTGAGCAACAGAATAATTCGATTGATCCATCATCTACCGGTGATATTGATAATCCTATTTTGGATGTGAGTAAAATTAAAACTCATGTATTAGTTCGTAGTGGGGATATTTTAGTATTGGGAGGCTTAATTAATCGTAATAGAGTAGAAGGGGTGCAGAAGATTCCTATCTTAGGCGATATTCCTTTGTTAGGTAATTTATTTCGTTACAAGTCGCATCGTGTAGAGAAACAAAATCTTATGGTCTTTATTAAACCAATTATTTTAAATGATCGGATACGTGCTGGCCTTCAAACAAGAAAACGTTATCATTATATACGCTCAGAGCAAATGGCCATGAAATCAGGGCGTCTTATGAGTCGCTATGATGTATCAGTCTTGCCTGACTATGATGGGATGCCGCATGAACAGAGTGTCTTCTTACCAGCACCTGCAAAAACAGAAAGACGTTAATATGCTTCGTCTACCTTATCTTTTTTCAAAAAATAATAAAATAGTATGTATGGCAGAAGGAGATGATTATGTGGAAGTAGCACATGCATCAGAGCTGCTTCCTGAAGTTTTTGTAGAATTACGCCGTTTTTTTAAAAAATCATTACGATTTAAAAAAGTCTCTGAACAAGATTTTGATGATTTATTATCAAAAACACATTCTTTAAGTGACCATGCCGCTATTGATGCGATCTCCGATTTAGAAGATCATGTTGATTTACAGGAATTGATGCATTCAATGTCGAGTACGGAAGATCTTCTAGAGCGTGAGGATGATGCTCCAGTGATTCGTTTAATTAATGTATTATTGATTCAAGCCATCAAGCAAAAAGTATCTGATATTCATTTTGAAACGTTTGAAGAGGCGCTCAAGGTTCGGTTTCGTTTAGACGGCATTCTACAAGAAGTGTTAGAGCCGCCTCGTGTTTTTGCCCCTTTATTGATTTCACGACTAAAAGTTATGGCAAAGTTAGATATTGCTGAGCGGCGCCTACCACAAGATGGACGTATTTCAATTAAATTGGCAGGGCATGTGATTGATTTGCGGGTCTCTACAATCCCAACTCATTATGG
Organism: Coxiellaceae bacterium; assembly: GCA_965214015.1. Taxonomy (GTDB): domain Bacteria; phylum Pseudomonadota; class Gammaproteobacteria; order Coxiellales; family Coxiellaceae; genus CBDCAS01. The sequence goes on along the minus strand of CBDCAS010000020.1, from coordinate 86,291 downwards.
TGAGCGTATTGTTTTACGTTTATTAGACAAACAAAGTGCTCCTTTAGATTTATTGCAGTTAGGCCTATCACGAAAGACCTTACTACCCATGCGCCAGCTCATTGAACGACCACACGGTATTATTTTAGTCACAGGGCCAACGGGATCGGGTAAAACAACGACACTCTATGCCATGATTAGTGAGCTCAATGACGAGAAGCGCAATATTTTAACAGTTGAAGATCCTATCGAATATTATTTGCCTGGAATAGGACAAACACAGGTGAATAATAAGGTCAATATGACGTTCTCTCGTGGTTTACGTGCTATTCTCCGTCAAGATCCTGATGTTATTTTGGTGGGTGAGATTCGCGATAAAGAAACAGCCGATATGGCAATACAAGCGAGTTTAACAGGACATTTGGTATTATCAACTTTGCATACTAACAGTGCGATTGGTGCAGTAACTCGTCTGCGTGATATGGGTGTGGAGCCCTTTTTACTATCATCAACGATTATTGGTGTTGCTGCGCAACGCTTGGTGCGTTTATTGTGTTCGAATTGCAAAAAGCCAAAGATACCGACGGAGAATGAGTGTCTATTTTTGGGCGGTTCTAAAGAGAGCTCCCAGGCTGTTTATACTGCTCAAGGATGTGAGGCCTGTCGTTTTCTTGGTTATAAGGGTCGCAGTGGTGTTTATGAATTGATCGTTATTGATAGTGCTTTGGCTGAAGGGATCCATGAAGGGTTTCATGAGGTGGAATTAGAAAAATTAGCACGTCAAAAGAGTGTGGGTATAAGGGAGGATGGTCGCCAGAAGGTATTGGCAGGAGTAACCAGTATTGAAGAAGTATTGCGAGTGACTTCCGAATGAGCGCGTTTAGCTACATTGCATTAGATCCACAACAGAAACGTAAAAAGGGAGTTGTTGAGGCAGATAATCCACGTCAAGCAAGGCAACAGTTACGGGATCGAAATTTAATGCCCCTTGAGGTGCGCATTGCTGCAGAAAGTAAGCAATCCAAAAGATGGATTCGATTTTCGTTGCGACGCAAATGGTCTACTGTTGATTTAGTGTTAGTAACACGACAAATGGCTACCCTATTAAATTCTGATATTCCGATTGATGAGTTGTTAAAGGCTGTTTCTGAACAGGCGGAAAAACCACAGGTAAAACAAATCCTTTTAGGGTTACGTGCAAAAGTTTTAGAAGGCTATACGTTGGCTGATAGTATGAAAGCATTTCCAGCAACTTTTTCAAAACTCTATAGAACAACAATTGCAGCAGGAGAGCAATCAGGGCAATTGGGTGTCGTATTGAATAAGTTGGCTGAATTTATTGAAGGTCAATATGCGATGAGCCAAAAAATACGCCAAGCTTTAGTATATCCTACGGTAATGACTTTGGTATCAGTGGCTATTGTAGTGTTTTTACTGATCAATGTGGTTCCTAAGATTGTTAATGTGTTTACAAGTACCCACCAAACGCTCCCTTTATCGACTCAAGTTTTAATCGGAGTCAGCCATGGAATACGCCAGTATGGTCTAGTTATTTTATTGGTATTATTAGTGATTATTTATGTAGTGATAAGAATGTTAAAGAATCCTAAGACTCGTAGAAAATATCACAGATTGTTACTTAATTTACCAGTGTTGGGTAAAGCAATTCGTACCATTAATTGTGCACGTTTTGGTAGGACACTCGGTATTTTAACAGCTTCAAGCGTCCCTGTGTTAGAATCAATGCAAGCTGCCTCACAATTAGTTGTACCGCTTCCTATGCAGGATGCTATGAAAATAGCAATAGAGCGTGTTCGTGAAGGGTCTCGAATTTATCAAGCTTTAAAACATACAGGCTATTTTCCGCCTTTATTTCTTCATCTGATCGCCAGCGGTGAGTCAAGTGGTCAATTGGAATCTATGTTGGAGAAATCAGCTAATTATTTAGAGCGTGATATTGAGCATTTAATACAAAGTATTTTAACTTTATTTGAGCCTGTTATGATTTTAGTAATGGGAAGTATCGTATTGTTTATTGTACTTGCTATTATGTTGCCAATCTTTTCTCTTGATCAATTGGGAGCTGAATTATGAAGGGTCGAAATGCTTTAGGTTTTACCTTAATTGAAGTGATGGTAGTTGTTGTGATTATCGCTATTTTGGCAGCAATTGTGGTACCTAAGATTTTACATCGCCCTGAACAAGCACGACGAGTGGCTGCTAAACAGGATATCGCAGCTATTCAAAATGCAATGGATTTATATCAATTGGATAACGGGCTTTATCCTTCTACAGAGCAAGGGCTAAGAGCACTCGTTATTAAACCTACCGTAGAACCATTGCCTCAAAATTGGGCAGTAGAAGGTTATTTGAAACGCTTGCCTATCGATCCTTGGGGACATGCCTACCATTATCAAAATCCAGGAAAGCACAATGATGTTGATATCTTTACTTATGGTCCCACAAACCAGCCTGGTTCAGAGGTAATTGGTAACTGGGATGCGTCATAAACCATTATCACCTGCTTTTAGCTTGATTGAAATACTGGTTGTGTTAATTATTTTGGGAATTATCACAGCAGTCGCTGTCATAGCGTTTAACCACTTCGGTCGTGACCGTCGTGCTAGCATTGCATTAGAGCAAGTGCAAGCGGTGGTAGCATTAGCTCAACAACGTGCTATGTTACAGTCAATTATATTGAAAATGGTATTAACGACGCATGGATATCAGTTCTACCAGTATCAGCAGTCAATCGATGGAAAAGAGTACACTTGGCAACCTTTAGTATCTGATCATTTATCAAATAAAATAGCCTTTCCAAAGGGTGAGGTATTTTTCTTAAAATTAGATCCCTTGGTGGAGTTACCTGCTAGGCTTAAAAAATCATCCACATCGGCAGTTCTATTTTTCCCAGAAGCTCGCCTAACCCCTTTTAAATTGACCGTTCGCACGAGCCATCGGGCCAATGTATTGACAGTCGATCGTTCAGGCCGAGGAGAAATTACTCATTAAATATAGCTTAAGAGAATCTAATGGTTTTACCTTAATTGAAGTATTAATTGCCTTGTTGATTTTAGCGATTATTAGTATGGCGGTCATGAAAGCGATGCGCGATACCATTAGCAATACAAAACATGTTCAAAGAGAAACTATAGGACGTTGGGTAGCGATGAATGTTCTTGCACAGATGCAAGTGGGTCGACAGCCACTACCAGGAAAGAAAGGTGATACAATTTCTGGGAAGATGACTTTATTAGACCAATCTTGGTTATGGACGGCAGGAATCATAGTAGAAGACCCTCAGCATTATTATGAGCGAGTTTATATTAATGTCGCTTACAATGATCAAGTGGTCTTTCACCTGGAAGGTTTTGTGGCCAAAGTATCAGTCTATGAATAAACGCAGATCATCAGGATTTACTTTAATTGAAATATTAATTGCCCTGTTTATTTTTGCAATTATTAGTACGATGACTGTACTGGGTTTGGGTGAGGTAATTCGGTCCTATCGATCCATTTCTCATCATCAAAAATTGTTGCAACGTTTGTCTTTGGCTGTGACGTTAATGCGACAAGATGTGGGGCAAATAGTGATATATCCGTGGGATCAGTCAGGTTCTAAAGAGAGCTTATCCTTTTTACGAGCAGGCCTGGTCAACCCGTTTGATTTGTTTCATCGTAGTGATCTTGAGAAGGTAACTTATAGAATAGAATCAGGTCAGTTAGTGCGCTTAGCTTCAATGTTTGACTCTAACACTAAGGATAAGGAGATCTCTATGCGTCAGATGTTATTAGATCATGTGGTAGGAATGCAGGTGCAATATATAGATCAGCGGGGTATTTTGAACTCGCAGTGGCCTCCCAAACCCTTAAAACATGCAAGCTCAGCATTGCTTCCTATTGGTATTAAAATCATATTAACGTTAAAACCAGCTTCTAAGATGACTCTTGTCTTACCGATTGTCAGTGGGAGACTGTATGCAAAGCCCTAAGGGTGCTGCACTGATTAGTGTTTTATTTATTACAGCAATAATTACTATTATTGCTACAGCGTTTACAGTGCGAATGAGTCAATTAATTCGTTTTGAACTTTGGGATACACGTGCTAATCAGATTATGCTGGCATTACAAGGCGTTCAATATTGGGGAGTAGCTACTTTGTTGCAAGTGCCACGCTCAAGCATGCCAATGAAAATGGGACCCATTCAGTACCATAATGTAGAGGTTAAAGGAGTTATTGTCGATCAACAAGGCTTGTTTAATATCAATCTACTCATGCAAAGAGCAGGGAGAGAGCGTTTTATGCGTTTAGTGAAGCGACTTGCTCCAAAATATTCCGCCCGAGAGGCACAGCTTTTTGTTGAGGCAATGCAAGGTCGACAAGAATTCATCGATATCAGTGAGCTGTTGGCACTACCCCATTTTCCTACTAAACTTTATCATCGTTTAGCACCTTATCTAACAGCACTACCCATTAATATATCAGCTCTTAATATTAACCATGTATCAGCTCCCGTATTAATGACGCTAACGGATACTTTAAACGCGTCAAAAGCTCAAGTTGTTGTTCAATGTGTGAAAGATTTAGGTCCTTTTCATGATATGCGACGTTTTAATAATTTATGCCTTGCTCCAGAGAATATCTCAACTTTACCGAATTTGGTGACTTCAAGTCGCTATTATTTAATTGTAGGCCAAGGAAAAATTGCCTCACAGCAGCGTATTTTACGTGTTATGGTCTATCTCATTGAAAATCGAGGCCAACCAGAGGTGCTTGCAGTTTGGCGAACGATATCTTAAGGTGATCTAATGCAGAAAGTGGGCATAAAATTATTATTTTTTTCGGAAAAACCTCCCTTTGTTCTCTACGATATTGATGATCAAGGAAGGGTGGTTAACCAGTTAGAATACTCTCATTTATCCGATATTAGTTTGGCAGATACCGATCGCTTGACGGTATTGATTCCGGGTGAACGGGTATTATCAACCTGTGTGCACCTACCAACTGTAAGTCGATCTCAGTGGGAGAAAGTGATTCCTTATGAACTTGAAAATCAATTAGCGAGTTCAGTGGAGGATTGTTTTTTTGCACTGGGAGATCGTGATAAAACGCACCATGTCCCAGTTTTGGTCATTGAGAAAAAATATTTTGAGAATGTTTTAGAGCAGTTATCTATAGCAAATTTAAAGCCTGTACTTATAACGGCTGATTTTATGGTACTTCCTTATAAAGAAAAGACTTGGGTGGGGTCTATTCAAGGGGATCTAATTTCGGTACGAACAGGTTTATATTCTGGTTATGCCATAGAAATGTCTAACTTCTGTCAATTGTTGAAACTGTATACTGTATTACCTGAAACGATTTGGGTTATGGGTGCAGTGGGTTCAATCTCTGGTTTTCCAGAGGATATTCCAGTGGAAATAAAATCGTTAAGTTTTGATCGCGATATAGTGATTAATTTGCTACAAGGGCCTTACCGACGAAGGTCACAGCCGAGCTCAGTGCCTCCTCGTTGGCGTATTTCTTGCTATGCTGGAGTGGCTGTGATAGCTGGGTTATTATTCAGTTATATTGCACAGTATTTTTATTTTCAGTATCGTGGGCAGCAATTAAGCACGATGGTAAATTCAGTATATAGTCAGCTATTTTCTCACCAATTAGCAACTACTAATTTGGAGTCGAGAGCACATGAGCTTCTAGAGCATGTCACTAAAGTATCACGATCTAATAGTTTTATAAGATTGTTTAAATTAACAGGAATTGTATTAAAACAACAGGTGGGCATAGACTTGTTATCCTTAGAGTACGATCAGAAAAAGCTATCGTTGACTCTTCAATCTAAGAAAGCAACCACGATCAATACATTTGTATTAGCCCTAGGAAAAAAAGGTCTGCAAGTTCAACAGACGCAAAAAAAACAATATAAAAATAAGATAATAATTAGTCTAGTTATTAATAAGGGTCTATCATGAGGGCATGGTGGGTTCGTTTAACACAGCGTGAGCAAACTTTTATAATGCTCGGCACTTTGCTTTGTCTATTAATATTATTCTATAGTTTATTTTGGAGACCATTGACTATTGCAGTGGATCAGATAGAGCAAAAAAATCAAGCACAACAGCATTTATTATTTTTAATGAAACGGACGCAATTGATTATGCGCCGTTTTCAATTAAGAGGTGTTAAGGTTTCTCTGGGTAGTAAAGAGGCATTATTAAGTTTGGTTGAAACTACCTTAGCACAGCATCAATTATCACAATATATGGAATCAATTCATCAGTCAGAGTCTAAATCGATTGAAATTAAATTAAAAAATGTCCCCTTTGATGAGTTGATAAAAAGTGTAGAGTTTTTATGGAATCGATATACTGTTGCTGTAGTTTCAATGCGTGTAAAAAGAGGGGCTATTGCCGGAGTTGCAGCTGATATCACTTTAGTTTTACATCAAGAGTAAGGGCCTTATGAAAAAGGTATCAACGATCAATGACCTAAAAACTCTTTTGTTAGAAAATAGAGGTATACCCATTGTTGTCAATATTGTTTGTGTTGCTTTACTGTTAGTGGTTGCCACTAAAACAGTGATGAAAATTTATGGTGGCACACAGACATTAAATGTAGCCTTACCTGTAAAGTCTTCATTACACTCTATTGTCTCTATGGCTGATTTACATTTATTAGGTGTTTATCATCATACAGTCTCTATTATACCGAATACGTCATTACCTTTAAAACTATATGGTACGATAGTATCTATGACATCACCTAAACATTCTTATGCCCTGATTGCAGTTCGTGGAAATCAAATAAAGGTCTATAAGCCAGAGGATCAGATTATTCCAGGAGATGCTGTTTTAAAAAAGATCAACAATAACGGTGTCATTTTGTCGGTGCAAGGCCAACTACAACATTTAAACATCCCCCTTCCAAAGCAGCTAGGCCAAGATTAGACTACTGTAATGATCAGCTTAGTACAGTAGGGCTGCTAGTAATGACTCATCTATGCGAATCTCTTGCTTACTAAGCAGACCAGAATTAGTTTAATTTGTTGATTTTAATTAGTTTTTTTGAAAAAGCCTGCATAGAGCTTTTGCGTAAACAGTGATATACTACCTACCGTTTTTTTTGAATGGCAAAAAGATATGGGCCTAGATTTTCAGAAGACAAAATATTTAAAAAGCATAGGTGATTTGAATCAATTACCTGTGGACCAGGGGAGTGAAGTGGCCTTTATAGGGCCTTCAAACGCTGGAAAATCCAGTGCAATGAATACCATTACCGGCATAAAAGGGTTAGCACGAGCAAGTAAGCTACCGGGGCGCACGCAAATGATTAATTTTTTTGCCATTGACTCTCGACATCGGCTGGTTGACTTGCCAGGCTATGGTTATGCCAAAGTACCAAAAACTATGCAGGAGCGATGGAGCCATAATGTTAATGAGTATTTGCAAGTTCGTAACAGTTTATGCGGTTTAATATTGATTATGGATATCCGTCATCCTTTAAAAGAAATGGATCAGCAATTAATTGAATGGACAATTCAATGTGATTTGCCGCTCCATATTTTGCTCACTAAAGCCGATAAACTGAACAAAAATGAGATGGCTCATGCCTTGAGTTCTGTTAAAGAGGCGCTTATACAGTATCAAGAGCAGATATCAATGCAGACCTTTTCTTCTAATAAGAGGATAGGAGTTGATCATGCTATGAACGTTTTAAACGACTGGCTCAGCTGATACACTAGGTTCTGTTATGGAGCCTGTGAATGTTAATTCCTAAAAAGACTTACGCTAAAAATGAAGTGACCACATGGCCTATCCCTAACTATTGGGATGCCATTAGCGTATTGTTCGTTCTAGCTATTATCGTTGCTTTAGTGTGGGGTGCGAAAGCGATGCTGGGTCAGTATCACTTAGGCGAGCGTATTCTAATAAGTCTAGACCCTAGACATCTTCCTTACTATGCGTTGCGTTCTGTACTGCGTATGTTAATCGCTTTATTGTGTTCACTTCTGTTTACTTTAACCTTTGCGACTTGGGCGGCTAAGAATCGATATGCTGAGCGTATTATTATTCCCATGATTGATGTATTGCAGTCGGTTCCTGTACTGGGTTTTTTAAGCATTACGGTTGTTGGGTTTGTTGTGCTCTTTAGAGGTAGTTTATTAGGCCCGGAGTGTGCCGCTATTTTTGCTATATTTACAGCGCAGGTTTGGAACATGACTTTGAGTTTTTATCAAAGTTTAAAGACATTGCCACAAGATTTAAGAGAAGCAGCTAGTATGTTTCAGTTATCAGCTTGGCAGTGTTTTTGGCGGGTTGAAGTACCTTTTGCTATGCCAAGTTTGCTGTGGAATGCGATGCTATCAATGTCGGCTAGTTGGGTTTTTTTAGTCGCCTCTGAGGCCATCACAGTCGCTAATCAGAATATTACATTACCAGGGATCGGTTCTTATATTGCTTTAGCTATTTCACAAGGTAATATCTATGCCATTCTCTATGCCATCCTAGCCATGTTTATGGTTATTTTAGTCTATGATCAGCTGTTGTTTCGTCCTTTAGTAGCTTGGGCAGAAAAATTTAAGGCAGAAGAGACAGGCAGTGAAATCGTTTCAGAATCATGGGTATTAAATCTATTTCAACGTGCTCGCTTTTTGCAATTTATCGGTCGTTTCTTAAGCTTATTAGGAGATCATATCGTTAATTTTCGCTACTTTCGACGTCGTATTGGGCGTAAGAAAGTGACTACTGTGTCTAGTTGGTATCCCATTTTACTTGGATGTTGGAATTTTTTTTTAATGGCTGCCATTTTAATTTCAATAGGGCTTTTATTACATTTTATTTTTTCATCTGTGAGCTTACATGAAGCCTTACATGTTACTTATCTTGGGTTGCTTACAGCTATTCGTGTTACCGTATTAATTATAGTGAGCTCCATTATTTGGTTGCCATTAGGTGTTATTATCGGTTTAAATCCACGTATATCCCAAATTGTTCAACCGATTGCACAGTTTTTTGCTGCCTTTCCTGCTAATTTACTATTTCCTCTTATTGTTATTTTGATTGTGCGATACCACTTAAGCGTTAATATTTGGTTATCGCCACTTATGATTTTGGGAACACAGTGGTATATCTTGTTTAATGTAGTGGCAGGAACCTTTGCCTTACCTAAGAATTTGCATCAGGCAGTGGCAACATTGAACGTTCGTGGTTGGCTCTGGTGGAAACGTCTTATTTTGCCTGGTATTTTCCCATATTATATCACTGGTGCAATTACTGCAGCAGGGGGTGCATGGAATATTAGTATTATTGCGGAGGCAGTGAGTTGGGGGAACACCCATTTATTTGCGACAGGTCTTGGAGCCTATGTTACTAAGGTTGCCATGCAAGGGGATTTTCCTAAACTTGCTTTAGGTATTTCTGTAATGTCATTGTATGTGTTGGTGATTAATCATTTATTATGGAAACCGCTTTATAATTTAGCAGAAAAGCGGTATCAAATAAGGTAGTTTTCAGTGCCATTGATTCAAGTTAACAATATTAAAAAATCGTTTAAAAAAGCAGGTTCTCAAGAATTATTGGTGCTTGATCAGGTTAATTTTGATATTAAAGACGGTGAAATAGTTGCCTTACTTGGAAAATCAGGTTCTGGAAAATCAACCTTATTGCGTATTATTGCTGGCTTAATTAAAGCAACTGATGGGGAAGTACTCTACAATGGTGATCAGGTAGACTCGCCAGTACCGGGGTTAACCATGGTGTTTCAACATTTTGCACTGTTGCCTTGGTTGACTGTCTTGGAAAATGTGGAGTTAGGCTTAGAGGCACAAGGAGTGTCAAAACTGCAGCGGCGTAAACGTGCGTTGAAAGCTATTGATATTGTTGGTTTAGATGGATTTGAATCTGCTTATCCTAAAGAACTCTCTGGTGGTATGTCGCAGCGTGTAGGTATTGCGCGTGCTTTAGTGGTAGAACCTGAAATGTTGTTAATGGATGAGCCTTTTTCGGCACTTGATGTGTTAACAGCAGAAAATTTGCGGACTGATTTAATTAATATTTTGCGATCAGAGAAAACAAAGATTAAAAGTGTATTAATTGTAACGCATAATATTGAAGAGGCTGCTTTATTAGCAGATCGAATTCTTCTATTTTCTATTAATCCTGGATTTGTGCGTTCTACTATAAAAGTTGATTTGCCGCATCCACGTAATGACCAAAGCCCAGCATTTAGAACATTAGTAGATGAAGTGTATACATTAATCACTCGTCCTGAAGGGAAAAAGGTGCCGGAAATTAAGCCTAAAGCGATTGGTATTGGATATCGCTTACCTCAGGTAGGCATTTCTGAAATTACCGGTTTAATTGAAACACTCGCAGCGCCAGAGTATAAAAGTCGTATTGACCTACCTGAGGTTGCAGAAATTTATCATTTAGAGATTGATGATCTATTTCCTGTGACTGAAGCATTAGAAATTTTACGATTTGCTCGTGTTTCAGAAGGTGATATTGAGTTAGTTGAGAAGGGACGGGAATTAGCCAATGCTGATATCTTGGAAAAGAAAAATATTTTTGCTACCCATTTAATGGACTATGTGCCTTTAGCCCGACATATTCGTCAAATATTGGATGATCGCCCTGACCATAGGGAGCAAGAAGGCTTTTTCTTAAGTGAATTAGAAGACTATCTAACAGAGCAAGCTGCTGAGGAAACACTTAAAGTAGTGATTGCCTGGGGTCGTTATGCTGAGATTTTTGCCTACGATGTTCATACAGGTATTTTAAGCTTAGAAAATCCAACCTAATGAAAATAGCAATATAGCTTGAAGAAAAAAGGCGAGATAAAAATAAGTGAAAACAAGTGAAGTATTTATTTCTGGGCCTTTAGGACAGCTAGAAGCGATTCTCACAGCACCTACTGAGCCTAAAAAACCAATTATAGGAATTATTTGTCATCCTAATCCAACCCAACAGGGTACGATGATGAATAAAGTAGTGACCATAATTGCACAGGCATTCGATCGATTAGGATTGTCAACGCTGCGTTTTAATTACCGAGGTGTTGGCAGAAGTGAAGGGTTTTATGGTGAAGTCAAAGGTGAGATCGATGACTTAAAGGCAGTGATGGATTGGGTTGCTCAGCGGTGGCCAAAATATCAGATTTGGCTGGCTGGTTTTTCATTTGGAAGTTTTATTACAGCCTATGTGGCCAGTCAGTCTAATAGGGTGGCGCAGCTTATCAGTGTGGCGCCTGCAGTAAATTGGCATGATTTTACAACTCTAACGCATATTCATTGTCCTTGGCTTGTCATTGCTAGTGATTGTGATGAGATTGTGCCTTTTGCTAAGGTCATCTCGTGGGCAAAGCATCCACCATCACCCATAGAGCTTGAGGTTATCAAGGGAGCAAGTCATTTTTTTCATGGTCGACTTATAGAATTGCGTGAGCGATTAGTACAAAAACTTGCTGATTAGAAAAAGTAGAGGCCATTAGAATTCTGAAATAGGGTTTTTTCAACCTAGTGCTAGTTTTATTGCTTGGGCAGGGGTGGGTGTTGACATAGATTCCAGCCTAGAGCGATAATAGCGCATCTATATGAGATTGATTCTCATTTAAGTAAGTGTCTATATAGCCTTTAAGGGTATTTTATATGTCAGCAGTGTGCCTTTCTGAGTTGCAACCTGGGGATCGAGGTAGAGTTTGTGGTTATCGTCAAGGAGATAAAAGATATCGTCAGCAGTTACTCGCTATGGGACTAACACCAAATACCCCGTTTACTTTAGTACGGAAAGCTCCGTTAGGAGATCCAGTGCAGATTTGGGTTCGTAATTTTTCACTGAGTTTGCGTAAGGATGAAGCTAATATTCTGTTGATTGAAAAAGAAGCCTAATGTCAGGCCATTACTGTATTGCTTTAGCGGGTAATCCTAATTCAGGTAAAACTGCCCTGTTTAATGCACTGACAGGATCACGCCAAAAAGTCGGCAACTGGTCTGGTGTCACCGTAGAAAAACGTACCGGTTGTTATACCCACAGTAATGAATCCTTTGATATTGTGGACTTGCCAGGTACCTATTCACTTCATGTCACAGCAGAAGGGGGTGCTATTGATGAGCGTATTGCTTGCCAGTATTTATTGTCGCAAAAAGCTGATGTCATTGTGAATGTCATTGATGGCAGTAACCTTGAACGCAATTTGTATTTAACTTTACAACTATTAGCCATGCAGCAGCCTATTATTTTAGCAGTTAATATGATGGATATTGTTAAAAAAAGAGGGATTTGTTTGGATCTTAAAAAATTAAGTAAAAAACTGGGTTGTCCAGTGGTTGCGATGGTGGCTAGTCGAAAAGAAGGCGTTGCAGCATTACGGCAGGCCATTGTAAAGTTGATGTACCAACCTGCTATACTCGATTTTCGCCTACCTCTATTATCGGTTGTTAGTGAGTCTATAGATCAATTAGATAGAGCACTTAAATCTGAGCAAGAAATGAAGCCTATATCCTATTGGCTAGCACAGCGACTGCTAGAAAACGACTGTCTGGTAAGGCAGTCTGTTTCTGAAGAAGCTTTAACCTTAGTTGATCATCTTATAGCACAAATAAAAAATAAAATAGGAGAGGAGCCCGATATTTTAATAGCGGATGCACGCTATGATTTTATTAATAATCTCGTTCTCACTGTAATGAGTTTACAAAAAACGAAACGTCAAACGTTAACCGCTCGGATTGATACGATTGTGTTAAATCGTTATTTGGGAATTCCTATTTTTTTAGGCGTTATGTATTTGATGTTTGTGTTTGCAATTAATGTGGGTGGTGCATTTCAAGATTTTTTTAATATGAGCAGTACCGCTATTTTTGTTCATGGTTTAGCACAAATATTAAATGTTCTGCATATGCCGAATTGGTCTATTGCATTGTTAGCCAATGGTGTCGGTAAGGGTATTAATACAGTAGTGACATTTTTGCCGATATTAGCAGGTATGTTTTTCTTTCTAGCGCTTTTAGAAGACTGTGGTTATATGGCACGGGCTGCCTTTGTGATGGATCGTTTTATGCGTGCCTTAGGTTTGCCAGGAAAATCCTTTGTGCCGATGATTGTAGGTTTTGGTTGTAATGTGCCTGCAGTGATGGGTGCTCGTAGTTTAGAAGGGGGGCGTGATCGCATTTTAACGATCCTTATGATGCCTTTTATGTCATGTGGTGCACGCTTAGCTATTTTTGCTGTCTTTGCATCAGCGTTTTTCCCCATAGGTGGGCAGAATATTATTTTTCTTTTATATCTTACGGGTATCATCGCTGCCGTATTGACAGGATTATTATTGCGTAAAACGGTATTGCCCGGCAAACCTGCCCCGTTAGTGATGGAGTTGCCTGCTTATCATTTGCCTCGTTTTTTACCGATTTGTCGTCATACTTGGCCGCGCTTGAGCCAATTTATCCGGCGAGCAGGATGGGTGATTATTCCTGTCTGTGTCATTATTGGTAGCCTGAACTCAATCACAATTCATGGACAACTCATACCAGGAGAAGCAGGGAATCGATCTTCGGTGCTATCACAGGTGGGTCAAGTGGTCACGCCAGTCTTAGCTCCAATGGGTATCCAACAAAAGAACTGGCCGGCGACTGTAGGACTGGTGACAGGGGTATTAGCAAAGGAAGTAGTTGTTGGTACTTTAAATACCCTATATAGCCAAGCTGCTGGCTTATCAGTAAGCCAATATCCTTTCTCTAGTCTCTGGCAAGAGTTAAAAGCAGCGGTATGGACGATTCCCGACAATTTATTACAGCTTAACCACGCGTTTAAAAATCCTTGGCTCGCTAATGAAGCACCTCATGATATGAGTCATGAGGCATATGGGGTCATGACTCAGCGCTTTGGTAGTAAGGTTGCTGCTTTTGCTTATTTATTATTTGTTTTATTGTATTTCCCTTGTGTCTCGACAATGGCAGCAATACGTCGAGAATTAAATACCGCCTGGGCCATATTTTCAGTTGGTTGGAGCACTACATTTGCTTATGCAGTCGCTGTCATTGTGTATCAGGCATGGAGTTGGGGGCAGCATCCTGTGAGTGCCTCATTATGGATATTGGGCTTATTGATCTATTGGGTGGCTGTTGTTTTAACATTGCGTTATGTGCATTTTTCTAGCTTAGATAGCAAAGCCACTCCCTGTGATCAGCGACTCAAAAGGAGTACTTTATGATTTTGTTGGCCATTAAAGAGTATATTAAGACGCATAAGTGGGTCAGCCTCCAACACTTAGCATTGTATTTTCAACGCGATCCCGATACGATGCGTCAGATGCTAGGGCATTGGTTGCGTAAAGGTGTGATTTGTAAAACATTGAAATCAGCAAGTTGTGGTGTCCAATGCAGCGCCTGTCAGCCTTCTGTGACTGAAATGTATTTTTGGTCTGATATTAAAAGCGCATCTCTATAAGCTTGCTGTGATTTACTCCTTTTTTTTATTGTATAATGGGTGGCCTGATGTAAAAGAAGGCTTGTTTTATTGTACGCTTCAAATTTTGTCTTAAAGCGTGATACCTAATTTTTCCATCGTTTGCTTTGAGAGGTTCCATTAAATCATGAGTGATCAAAATAATAAAAACGATATTGAACAGACCATTGAGCGCGCGTCAGAAAAATTACATATTGATATTAATGTATTGCGTGAGATCCGTGCTGAAGATATTCAGTATCTTCTGGATCATTGTCCTTTTTTGCAAATTGTAGGCCCTGAAATTGCACTTGATACACAAACTGTCAAACTCATATCGTCTCAATCTGGTTGGGACATTCATGATTATGGCGATGCACTGAGCAGTTCACCCGGACGATTTATTTTTGGTGGCGGTGATTTTCGTATTAATGAGGATGAAGGTGATGAAGACGGAGGTGGTATTGTCAATCCTGGTAAGGGTACGGTCGTAAATCAAGCATGGGTCACAGCCAGTGATATGTTATTGATGGCCTATGAGCGTGGTTGGTCCTTTGTTACTTTAGTGGATGGTCATGCTGTTATGAAACGCGCAGCATGGGTTAGAGCAGTGGAGCTTGGTATCACAATCCAAGGCTTTGAGCCTTCTCAAAAAGATCGACGTATTCGTGATCGTGTCATAGAATCAAGCGAGCAATTTAAGCAGCGTCAAGATTTAGTATTTCGATTAAAAAATTAATAAGGACTACTGAGACATGCAGCTCAAAGAGAAGGCGTTAAGGCGTTAACGCTGTTGTGCTGGCTGGCTCTGCTGGTGTTCCTGCTGTCACTGCTACATTTCCTGTTATTTGTTGTTGTCTTTTCTGTTGATAGGCTGCTTTCAGGTGTTCAAGCCATGCTTCTTTAGTGGCTTTGTTATTCCATTTGAATGTTATTTTACCTTTATTCTCTTCTACTAATTTCCTAACGTATGGTTTGTTGTCCTTAAAGATAAAATAAGGTTCGCTTGATAACTGTTTTTCTCCATCAACTGGTTTAATAGTGATGTTCTTTTGATCACAGAAGTAAATTAGGTGTTGTTGAAGTTCTAGTGCACTAAATTGAACATTTTCTTTTTGCTTTGAGCCATCTACTTGCTCGATCTCTGCTTTATACTCTTCTAGCTGCCAGTTGCCATGACCTAATTGCTTATAAAATCGGGTGGTTGTTGGGGACTCTAATTCTTGGATAGCATTTGGATCATAATCTATGTCAGGATTGATGCTAGGGTTTGTTCTATCTGCACCTCCTATCCAATCGTGACGTTGATAAGGCCATTGGCGGTTAAACGCTTCTTGCAATTTGGCTGCTTGAGAGGTCCATTGATTAATATCAGGATGTGTTTGTAGAAAACTGGCATCCTCTGCTAATTTTGTGTGTTGGGCTAGCTGCATCAGAAGACCTGATAACTGTTTCTTAGTGTGTTCTAGCTTATATTCAAGCTTCTGTACTTCAGCTTTGTGCTCTAGTTTTTCATTTTCGTATTTTTGTTCTTTTTCTCTGGATGTCTGTTCAGACGGAGAATATCCTCTTAAATTTTGTATATCTAATATTTGTTTCTGTAATTTCTGCGCTTTCTCCTCTACGCTTGTTTTATCTGTTAAATATTGATTATGCTTTTCGATGCATTTATTGATTTCTTTTGTTAAATTATCTAAATCCGTTAGAACTGAAGGCAGTGAGTTTGAGTTATCTCTTTCATAGATGGCATATTTTTCTAGGGGTAACTCTGGTATTTTTTCTAACTTGTTTATACTGATAGCCATCGATCACACCTCGCATTTCTGCAAGATTCTACTACAAAATAGTGTAGGTAGTCTATCAGTATAAAGGTTTATGCTCAAATGAACATCTTAATTTGCGACATATGTGTGTTTAAATAAGCAAATTAAATATCAGGAGCTGTCTAAAATAAAAAAGCCCCATGTAGGGGCTTTTTAAAGACTAAAGTAATGCTTATTTACACATTTCTTTTAATTTTTTCAAAGGACGCACTTTAACAACATTGCGGGCAGGTTTTGCTTTAATCATTATCGATTCACCCGTGAATGGATTAACGCCTGGACGCGCCTTTGTTGCAGGTTTGCGTTTTATGACACACTTCATAAAGCCAGGTAGAGTAAACTCACCTGGGCCACTGCGGCCTTTGAGATGATGTTCCATGAGTTGGTTTAGCGCATCAAAAACATTGGATATGTCTTTTTTGGTTAATTCAGTGCAATCAGCAAGATAGCTCATAACTTGAGACTTTGTATAGGCTTGTTTCAAACTGCCTACGTTGACTTTTTTAGCTGATTTAGGCACTTTTCTTTTAACTGCAGCCGCTTTTACTGTTTTACGAGTCGTTACTTTTTTTCTTTTAACGGCTTTGTGGTGTCGTCTCGTTGATTTTTTAGCAGTAGTAGTGCGTTTTGGAGCTTTACGCTTGGCTGTTCTACGGGCTGTCACTTTTCGAGCTACCCGTTTTCGAGTTGTTTTTTTAGCTTTACGTGGCATTTCGTATCCCTCTCTGTCAGTTATTTTTTAGTAAAACTTATTTTTAAGGTGTTGATTTTATAAAAAATCAGCTTCAATCAAAAATAGCATAAATTTTATAAAAAGCACATGATTTTAAGGGAGAATATCGCTTTTTAGGCTTATATTTGAATTTTTATCGCAGCTATAAGTGCAAAGCAGGGCCTTGTCTAAGTCACAGGAGTGAGGTACTATCTTCCCCTTTTGTTTTGAGTGAGTTTTCCCTATGAAAACGTATATGGCAGCAGTAGATAGCGTTAAGCAAAAGTGGTATTTAGTAGACGCCAGTGGTAAAACACTGGGCCGTTTAGCAAGTGAGTTAGCTTATCGTTTGCGTGGTAAGCATAAAGCAGAATTTACGCCGCACTGTGATACGGGCGACTTTTTTGTTGTAGTGAATGTTGATAAAGTTAATGTCACTGGTAATAAAATGACAGATAAGAAATATTATCGTCATTCAGGTTATCCTGGTGGGCTTAAAACGATCAATTTTGCAGCATTACTGCAAAAAAATCCTGAAAGTATTTTAAAAAAAGCCGTCAAAGGCATGTTGCCAAAAGGTCCTTTAGGACGAAAAATGTTAAGGAAGTTGAAAATCTATATGGGAGCGCAGCATCCGCATCAAATGCAAAAGCCTCGCATAATTGATTTTGAGAAAGGTAGGTAAGATATGGTCAATGCAGCAAAACAATACTCAGCCACTGGTCGTCGTAAAACTTCTTCAGCCCGTGTGTTCTTAAAGCAAGGACAAGGGGCTATTTTAATTAATGATCAATCTCTTAAAGAGTTTTTTAGCCGTGAGACAGCTCGTATGGTAGTTATGCAGCCTCTTGTTGCGCTGAAAGCTGTCAATCGTTTCAATATTAATATCACTGTCTCAGGAGGTGGTATTAGTGGACAGGCAGGGGCGATACGTCATGGCATCACGCGAGCTTTGCTTGCTTATGATGAAGATGAAGAGCAAGAAGAAAGATCAGGAGCTTTAGAGGGAGCGGGAGCTACTAGTAATAGTTGGCGTCACATTCTTCGTAAGGCGGGCTTTGTAACACGTGATCCGCGTGGTGTTGAGCGTAAAAAAGTAGGTCGTCACAAAGCACGTAAAGGAACTCAGTTCTCTAAACGTTAATAAAGCTGATTGTAAGTTGCTTTTGCAACTCAATTTAGTTTAAGGGAAAGTAATGACTATTCTAAAACGTTCCATAATAACGCTGTATTCAGGAGCTGATGATGTTTACAGCCAGCAAGTCCGTATTGTTTTGGCGGAGAAAGCAGTCAATGTTGATATTTTAAACGCTGATTCAGGTCCTTTTTGTGAAGATTTGGCTGAGCTTAATCCTTATCGTTCGATTCCCACTTTAGTAGATCGTGAGTTAGTGCTCTATACAGCGCCTATCATTATGGAATATTTAGATGAGCGTTTCCCACACCCACCCTTATTGCCTGTGTACCCGGTAGCACGTGCGCGTTGTCGTTTAATGATGTATCGCATTGAAAAAGATTGGTACTCATTATTACCTCAAATAAGCAGTGAAGATGAAAAAATATCAAAGTCTGCACGCGCTGAATTAAAGGAAGGTTTGGTTGGGCTCGCTCCTGTTTTTGCAGAATCCCCTTATTTTTTAAGTGAAGACTTTACTCTGGTAGATTGTTGCTTAGCCCCCTTGTTATGGCGCCTACCTTCCTATGGTATTGAAATACCTCGTGGCGCAAAAGCGATTCGGGAATATAGTGATCGTCTGTTCGCAAGAGATTCTTTTCAAGTGAGTTTATCGGAAGTAGAACGTGAATTTAGAGAAACACATGACCTCTAGTCGTCCTTATTTTATTCGTGCAATTTATGAATGGTTAATTGATAATCAAATGACACCTTATATCATAGTAGATGCTATGGCATCGCAGGTTGAAGTTCCTGAAAACTATGTTGAGAATGGAAAAATTATTTTAAATGTTGCCCCAATGGCAGTGCGTAATTTAGAAATAGTGAATACTGATATTCAGTTTGATGCGCGTTTTTCTGGTATTACCTACCATATTTATGCTCCAATGTCTTCTGTTATGGCAATTTATGCCTTTGAAAATGGACGAGGGATGATCTTTGATGATAAAGAGGATGCAGATAGTACAGATATCGAACTTTCTAGGCAGAAAAAAACATCGCGCTACCGTAAGCCTGATTTAAGACTTGTTAAGTAAAAAGATCTTATATCTAGGTTGTTGGTATTCGCTCTTTTATAATGTATTTTTTATAAATAGTTTCGGCGATCCAAATAGC
Organism: Coxiellaceae bacterium; assembly: GCA_965214015.1. Lineage (GTDB taxonomy): Bacteria > Pseudomonadota > Gammaproteobacteria > Coxiellales > Coxiellaceae > CBDCAS01. Next base: position 67,051 of record CBDCAS010000020.1, on the reverse strand, counting down.
TAAAATTGCTACTGCGAACCCACCTACTACGTCGACTAAGTAGTGCCATCCTAGTAGTACAGTTGATGCAATAATAAAGGTGTTGAGCAGTACAATAGGATAGAAGATTATTTTTTTTCTTTTTAGGGCATAAGCTAATAAGATGCACCAAATGACATGGAAGGAAGGAAATGCAATTAGGCCCCCTTCTTGTGTTGTAATAAGTAAATGATGATGAATTTCAAAGAATTTAATCCATGTATCATGTTGTTGTTGTGCAAAATTTGAATTTAAAAACATCGATGCAGGTGCAGTTGTTGGCAAGAAGTAGTAAATAGTTGTTCCTACAATAAAAGAAAAAATAATAGCTATGAAAAGCACTTTAACAGCACGTCGATCAAGAAGGAATGCTAGGATTAGGGGGATAAAACTCAATTCGATACCTATGAGTGAATAGGCTTGATTCAATAATATAGCCAATGAATGATGTATATATGTCCAGTTTAATAACGTTGTTTGGCTAAAGCCAAGTACTTGGTCTATTTTGATCAGAGCAGAGTCAATGGGATGAAAAGGGGTAAACTGTACCCCGTAGGCTAATGTTCCTAGACACAGCAGCATAAAAAAATAATTAGTATAAGTCCATGTAATAAATCCTATTCTGGGAGAGGTTTGTTGAGCAAATAGGGCAGTGGAATAAAGAGCTATCATAAAAGGTAAGCCAATAAAAAGTCGCCAGCTAACAAACTGATTCCCTGGGTATTGGTGGCCTATTGCATTTGAAATGATATACGTTATGCCGATAATGGCTGCTATTGCCAGCAATCCCAGCATAATTTTGTCTGCATTTCTTAAGTATCGTTGATAGAAGCCTAAAAGTTTTTGAAACATATTATTTTTTGCATTAATTTAGAGCCATTATATGAAATTAAGCTTAAATTAGGCTTAAGAAATCTTAAATTATCAGTTCATTATAGACTAGTTGTATAGAGCACCAAGTTGTCTAACTTATTGTTTTTTAAATAAGAAAAATTACTTTCTGTTCATTATTGAAGAAGCTGAAAAGGAGTAATATTAAAAATGCGACTAATAAACGCTGTAAGCCATTGAACAGATGGCCAAAGAATGAGTCCTAAGAGGCCGAAAATCAATAAGCCAAGTAAGATCCAAATGCCAAATGGCTCAATTTTTTCATAAATATGTGCAAAAGTCGGTGGTAGGATCGATGATATTAAGCGGCTGCCATCTAAGGGTGGAATAGGGAGTAGATTGAGCAACAAAAAGATACAGTTGATAAGTACACCAAACTGACTACTAAGATGGATAAAAGTTGCTGTGACTTTGAGTATAGGGAGAGTATTAATAGGCATAGCGAGTAGTAAAGACAATTTTGCAATTCCTCCCCAAATAAATGCCATCAATAGATTAGCCATTGGGCCTCCAAGAGCGACCAAAAACATATCGCGTCGTGGATGATGTAAATTGCGATAGTTAATAGGAACGGGCTTTGCCCAGCCAAACATAAAACCACTTAGCAGTAGTGTTGCAATGGGAAAAATAAGGGTGCCAAGAGGGTCAATATGTTTTGCTGGATTTAATGTCACACGTCCAAGCATTAATGCTGTGGTATCACCCAGCTTACTAGCGATCCACCCATGAGCTGCCTCGTGTAGTGTAATGGCAAAAATAAGGGGAATTATTGCAATCGCAAGAAATTGCATAGCTGCATTTAATGTCACTCTAGCTCCTTGATATTATTTTCATGTTTTATCTTGAATCTCATTTTAAATATATTGAAATACTTTAACTACTTTTCTAACGCCAGGAATGTGCCTAGCCACATTAGCAGCACGCTCACCTTGTTCTCGACTAACTACTCCTAACAGATAGACTATACTGGCCTCTGTCACGACTTTAATTTGAGTGGAATGTAGACCTTTTGTGCCTAACATTGCAGTTTTTACTTTAGTGGTTATCCATGAATCGTTGGTACGCTGTAAAAAAGAGGGAATGCCTGAGACAGTAACTTCATTGTAGATACGTTGTATATTTTTACTATTATCTTTCACTAGCTTGTAAGCATAAGCGCGCAACTCAGGTGTTTGTGCTTGCCCTACCATTAGCATAATGTGGTTAAATGTCGCAATAGAAATATGTGAGCGGCCTTTTAGTAGATGACTCTCATTAATCAATCTTTGTCCGTGTGCAGAAGCCTGTTCATCTTGACTCATCGTTTTAAAGCTACGTTTATCATAGACTACAATACTAGCTGCAGTCGCACCGCCTACGAGTGCAGCAGCAACACAACCGTTTAATAATGGGGCCAAGCAACATAGTAAAAATAATTTTTTCATATTATGGAGTATCTCCTGTTTCAAATAATTGTCGCTCAATAATGTCACACAGACAATGGATCACGAGTAGGTGGGTTTCCTGAATACGGGCTGTACTATTTGCTGGAACACGGATTTCGATATCTTGCTTATGGAGTTGTTTGGTGATCAAGCCACCATCACATCCAGTAAGCGCTACTACAGAACAGCGTTTTTGGTGCGCAGCTTCGATAGCAGACACGATATTTTTGGAGTTTCCACTCGTTGAAATTGCCAATAAAATATCACAAGCTTGTCCAAGCGCTTTAATCTGTTTGGAAAATATACTAGTAAAGTCATAATCATTGCCAATTGAGGTCAGTGTTGAAGTATCTGTAGTAAGCGCGATAGCAGGCAGTCCGGGGCGTTCTACTTGATAACGATTTAATAGCTCAGAAGAAAAATGCTGTGCATCAGCAGCTGACCCGCCGTTACCACAGCTCATTATTTTATGATTATTGAGCAGGCATTGGACCATCATTTCACCTGCTTGAATAATAGGTTCAACTAATAGCTCGGAAGCATTAGCTTTTGTTTGGATGCTGTCGTTGAAGGTATTTTTAATGTGTTCTGTAAGATTCATGAGTCAATATTCTACCTGAAATGCGTCTTTAATCCAGACAATATTACCAAGCTTATCAAGACCTATCACATCAAAACGACAGTCAATTTGATCATATAAATGCTTGCTTTGTAGATAATGTAATGCGCTTCGAATAATATGAGATTGTTTATGCAGACCTACTGTTTCTATACTGCTGCCATAATCAGATGTCTGTCGCGATCTTACTTCGATAAACACTAAGACTTTTTTATCCTGCATAATTAAATCGATCTCACCATAACGACAAGAATAATTTCTATCAATAAGATAGAGCTGTCTTGCTTCTAAGTAGGCTTGTGCTGCTTGCTCTGCCTGTCTTCCTTTATCTTTATGTGATTGAGTGGTCGTCATGGAATTGATAGGGGAAAGCCTTTATTAATTTTCGACCAGCAGAGTTTACGATAAATATGATGATTTTTACTCAAATATAAGGTGCCAGTTGCTGCTGGGATACCCAGCTCAGGCATTATTGTCATCTTACTAAGTTGCATGATCATATTATAAGCATCAACTCCCAGTGCAATCAGTTTAGGTTCACTGTTATAAGTTTGAGGCCATAATTGTTTTACTTTCTCTCGAATATGATTGAGTGTCTCAGGTTTCATGTGTGTACTAAGTACCCATGGCATATCAGGAAAGTAAATACCCTCTAAATCTTTATCGAAACCTACCTTGGGTCGGCCCGAGTAGACATTGGAGATAGAGTAAATCGGAATATTTCCTGCATAGAAATAATGTAATATGGGCTGAATTTGTCGAGCTATGGAGGGTGTTGCTATAAGGAAAATCATATCCACATCTTTGCGGCGTCTAGGGACATAACGCAGCCGTTCCCCTAGTAGGCTTCTTAATATTTTTTTATCTTCTATAGCTTGATCAATGTTGAGTAGATGGCGAATATCTAAAAAAAGATGGGTTTGAGCAGTGTACTCTAGTGTTCCGACAATACCTCCGCCAAGAATGTGCCATGTTTTTGCAAAGGTATCTGCAATCGACTCTCCCCAATGATTTTTTGGGATGATCACTAATGCACTATAGTGGTGTGAATTCCAAGCTTTCATAGCTACTTGTTGTGCTTCATCCATTGGCAATAAGCCAAATTGGTACAAGTTACTATCATTGAGGTTGGATACAGTATTTAGAGCTAATGTAGGGATGCTCAATGGTATCGACTGGGTAAGAGTAGAGATATTATTTTTAATCAATGGCCCAACGACAAAATCAGCCCCTTGATGGGTCGCTATTTGGTAGATTTTAGCAATGTTTTTATTATCAGTATTGATAATGGTAATTTCTGGTGTTGGTGGGTGTTCTTGTTTTGCTTGGTAGTAAGCTGCAAAAAAGCCCTGACTAATAGCATGACCTGCTTTTGCATATTGCCCTGTTAACGGCAGTAACAAGGCGATATGTTTTGGTGGATCTTTAGATAGTCTATTTGATTTTTGTGTGTCTGGGTATAGCAATGCCATAGCAGGATGGTTCGGGTATTCTAGTTTCCAATGCTGCACCTGTTGTCCTAGCTCTTGGGACGATAGGTCACCTTGGTGGGCGATAGCTGCTAATGAAAGCCACCCTTTAACGGTAGGCGTGCTTGCTTGCAATAACAAAGGGTGAATACGTGATGGGGCTGTATTTTCTAGAGTATTCCAAATGGAGAGCAAAGCTCTCTTTCTTTCACTTTGAGGAAGCAAGTCGATCATATCACTAAGTTGTTGCACACTGGTATTAAGATCGCCTAGATTTTGACTGGCTTTTGCTATGAGAATGTGCCATTCAATACGGTCTTCATCTAACCAGGAAGATCGATCGCTGTTCATCGCTTGTAGTTTATGTAAGGCATGGGCATCTTGGTGGTAAGAGATAAGTAACTGGGCATAGATGAGTTGTTTTTTAATCTGGAGTGATGAGGGTAAATTATTATCAATTTGATTAAGTATAGTTTGTGCTCTGGCACTCTGTTGCTTATTGAGCAGTTGATGGGCTGCTTTTAACAGATACATTGTCTGAGTATTACCAGATGTTTGTGCTGCCCTTTGTAGATACTGATTTGTTGGGTAGGGAGAGGGTTCTGGTTTGATTGTGCAACTTGTAAGAGAAAGGATACTTAAAATTAATAATAAAAAACTACTTATCTTGTTTGAAATCATCTGCCTAGTCTATCCTAATCAGTGATTTTCGTCATCTTAGGTATTAGGATCTGTTTAGCGCTCCTAAGGATTAATTTATGCTGGTATCTTTCAATACAAACGATATAGTATTATTTTACTTAAGAAATAGGTGCAGCATGCCCCACTCTGTTTTATATATTGTGGCCACTCCTATCGGAAATCGACAGGATATGAGTTTTCGAGCGGTCTCGGTACTGCAGCAAGTGGATTTGATTGCAGCAGAAGATACACGGCATTCCAAACAGTTATTGACTTACTACAGTATTAAAACAGGCTTGATATCTTTGCATGAGCACAATGAGTTGCAGCGAATTAAGATATTGTTAACTTATTTAGAAAGAGGAGATTCTATTGCTTTAATTTCTGATGCAGGGACCCCTTTAATTCATGATCCAGGTTATCGTCTAGTCTTAGCTGTTCAAAAAAAAGGATTTCAAGTGATTCCAATACCAGGAGCTTGTGCTGCGATTACGGCATTATGTGCTTCTGGCCTACCTACTGATCGCTTTACGTTTGAAGGTTTTTTGCCCGCGAAATCAAGTGCACGTCGAGGTTATTTGAAGACTCTATCAAATGAACCACGCACAATGATTTTCTATGAGTCAACGCATCGTATTATAAAGAGTCTCACTGATTTTGTGAGCATATTAGGTGGCATACGTCGTGCTACTATTGCAAGAGAACTTACAAAATCGTTTGAAACTATTTTTCAAGATACATTAGCTAATTTGCTTACTTGGATTCAAGCTAATCCTAATCAACAGAAAGGAGAATTTGTAATTGTTTTAGAGGGGGCTACCAATAGTGATGCGGATTATGAGAAAGCAGAGTCTTGCCGTATTTTATCTATTTTGTTAAAGGAGATGCCTTTAAAGCAAGCAGTCATGATTGCCACACAACTAACAGGAGTCAGTCGTAGTGTTCTATATCAGTTGGCGCTTACTTTAAAACGTCCTGAATAATCAGTTTTTCATAGGTATTTTTTTGTAGTATGAGGTAACTGACTGTCTTGCTGTGTTTTTACCAGTAATTCGATAACAACTGTGTGGTTGTGAAGAAAAGAGACTAGGTGGTTTGTGAGAATCGTTCTTTTTGCCAGATTTTCTGAGTAATACACCACCTGCTATAATACCAAGGCCAGCAATAATTGCCTCACTACCCAGTACAAAAGCAGAAGTTGATGCTAGTATAGGAAGACCCAGTGGTATTATACTCGCGCTTGTTAAGAACAGCCCTACGCCAATGAGCACAGCTAACACACCTAGAACACTCAACGTAGATCCAAATGCTATTTTTGATGTTTTTTGCTTGCTATGAGACATTTGTCTTATTAACTGCTCATACTGGTTAAACGAGACTATTTTCGATGGATAAATGTTGGTTTCATGGATTTTCACTGAGGTTTCAGCCGTTTGAGAGGTAGTGGTAGTGTTCACATCATTGTCATACTGTTGCTTTAAAGACTGAAAAATTTTCGCTTGATTACCATTGTTAATAGTTTTGTTTAGTGCAGTTTCTGTATCGTGGTCTTTTTCTTCTGCAGCAGCTTGTGCGATCATTTCTTCTTTAAAAGGATATCCCAACACCAGGTCTTTTAATGCAGTATTGGTCGTTTCATAGTACTGCAGCTCAAAACCATAATCTCCTAACTTACATACCATGTGAATATGTCCTGGTATATACAAATCAGTGTCATTATAATCGAATGATGAGACCGTATAATCCGTTGAAACAAATCGAATCTTACCAACGACTGAACAGTATAAGGCGTTTTTCTCAACATAAAAGTAAATTTTTTCTTCCAATGATTTTGTAATATATATTTTTTTGTCGCTTTTTTGTGAAGCAGCTATAGGTTTTATTAACATGCTTAAAATGATTTGATTCCAGTATTTATTAAGATTCATGTAGTGGTCAGGTAAATAATTTCTTAATGTATTAAGAAAACTTTCCTCATTAATTTCTTTATTATCTTGATTACTTTCTTGAGGGGTTATTAACCAAAACATACTATCAGACATACGGCTCCAATCTGCATACAAACCACTGTAATGATCACTATCACTGTATTCTTTGGGCGTAATGATCCAATCAAAATTTTTATGCTGTAGAGATTCGTCTCTATCTTCATGTGTGAGGACGTGCATAAATTTTAAATAAGGGTTGCTTTTTAACTCATTTTTCTCTATTTTGTGCTTCAATGGTAGATCGGGTATTTTCATATTACGACCTCTTCTTATTTTTTCCTCTGCTTTCTAATATGTATGCTATTAATAATTATTATAGCACCTATGTATTAAGGTATTCTTAGATTGAATGGCTATGTACGAATTTTAACCAAATTATATGAAGAATTATCATTTAGTACTTTTTATCTCTATAGTAATTTCTATTTGTAGATTTAGCCTCTTGCTATTAGCAAAGTTATTTTCATATATAATAAAGCTTGATTATTTCAGCATCTATTTAACACTATGCTGTTGTTAGTATAAAATAATCTAGTTTTTTATTTATAAGGAATTTTTTATGTTTTTATGGAATGTATGCGTGTTTTTAATTCTATTTTCTTTTTCAATCGATAGTGTTGCACTATCTGCGCGCTCTATTACTGTAAAAATATATAAGGTATCAAAAAGGGCTAAAGGGCATTATGTGGGTACTATTATTGCAAAAGATACACGAAAAGGGTTGCTTTTAGTGCCTCGTTTAAAAGGTTTATCTTCTGGATATCACGGATTTCATCTTCATGTGAATCCTTCTTGTAAGAACTTTGCAAAAGCAGCAAGAGCGCATTGGGACCCACAAAAAACAGAACATCATCGTGGGCCTTATCGTTCCAATGGCCATCGAGGTGATTTACCTGCTTTATATTTTAACGCAGCGGGTGTTGCTCAACGTGCTGTACTGGCACCTCGTTTGCGAGTCTCTGATTTAAAGGGTCATACTTTTGTAATTCATCAAGGGGGTGATAACTATACAGATTATCCACCCAATGGGGGTGGTGGTGCACGAGTGGCGTGTGGAGTGATTTATTAGTTGACTAAAAAAGCATTGTGGTGGTATTGAGACTGGGGCCTACTTTAATTATAATCTGACTACCTCAAGTCAGCTAAGCAGTCGCTGGAGAAGAATACCTTCTCTGGAGGAAAGTCCGGGCTCCAAAGGGTAAGCTGCCAGGTAACGCCTGGGGGGTGTAAATCTACGGCCAGTGCAACAGAGAGTAAACCGCTTTGCTTTAAATAGTAGAGTAAGGGTGAAAGGGTGTGGTAAGAGCACACCGCGTTGATGGTAACATTCAACGGCAAGGTAAACCCCAGCTGGAGCAAGGCTAAATAGGAATCCATCTGCTTTAGCATGAGTGTGACCCGCACTATAGGATTCGGGTAAGCTGCATGAGGTTAATGGTGACATTGACCCCAGATAGATGACTGCTCACGACAGAACCCGGCTTATCGGCTGACTTGAGATCTTATTTTTAAGTAGAGTGCGCATCGAATTCTTATTATTGTACTTTTAAGCTTGTGCCAATTTTAAAGTGAGACTCGCGTTTTTATTCTGCTATAATCCAGCCACTTTTTAATTCAACAAGGTATTAATAGGATTAGGAGAATCAGAATGAACGATATATTAAGCTACTTACAAAAAGAAATAGATCAACTCAAAAAAAATGGACTCTATAAAGCAGAACGCTTCATTGACTCTCCTCAAAATGCCGACATCACAGTGATGCCAGACCAGCGGCATGTTTTAAATTTTTGTGCTAACAATTATTTAGGTCTAGCAGATCATGCTGAGTTGATTAAGGCAGCGCAATCTGCTCTAACGCATTATGGTTTTGGCATGGCTTCTGTTCGATTTATTTGTGGCACTCAGACGATTCATAAAACACTTGAACAAAAAATAAGTCATTTTTTAAGGCAGGAAGATACTATTTTATATTCTTCCTGTTTTGATGCTAATAGTGGGCTTTTTGAAACTTTACTGGGACCAGAGGATGCTGTCCTAAGTGATGAGTTAAATCATGCAAGTATTATTGATGGTATTCGTTTATGTAAGGCAAAACGATTCCGTTATAAGAATAATGATATGTCTGATTTAGAACTACAGTTAAAAGCAGCTGATGCGGCGGGTGCTCGTTTTAAATTAATTGCTACTGATGGTGTATTTTCTATGGACGGTATTATTGCCAATTTAAAAGGGATCTGTGATTTAGCTAATCGATATCATGCTTTAGTTATGGTCGATGATTCTCATGCGGTTGGATTTATTGGTGAGCAAGGGTGTGGTACTCCAGAACATTGTGGAGTTGCTGATCGGGTGGACATCATTACAGGTACTTTAGGGAAAGCTTTAGGTGGTGCATCGGGGGGGTATACGGCTGCATCTCACACCATTATTGAATGGTTACGTAATCGATCACGTCCTTATCTATTTTCCAATACATTGGCCCCTATGATTACAGCTACTTCAATTAAAGTATTAGATATGCTGGCCTCAGATAAGGGTGCTGCGTTACGTAAGGCAGTAAAAGAGAATGCTACTTATTTCCGATCTGCTATGGAGCGATTGGGTTTTGAGTTAGTTGCAGGTGAGCATCCTATTGTGCCTGTGATGTTAGGCGATGCTCGATTAGCAGGTGAGATGGCAGATCGCTTATTGGAAGAAGGCATTTATGTGATTGGATTTTCTTATCCAGTAGTGCCAATGAATAAGGCGCGTATTCGTGTACAAATATCAGCAGCTCATACTCGTGAGCAATTAGATCGTGCTGTGGGCGCATTTAGCAAAATTGGCCAAGAGTTGGGTATTATTAAAAAGCAGCCTTGTGATCGAGTGATGTCATGAGAGCCTTGGTAAAGGCTAGAAAGGAGCCTGGGCTATGGATGAAAATAGTCGATCGACCTATACCAGGTCGTGATGAAGTACTCATTAAAGTTCGTAAAACTGCTATTTGTGGAACCGATTTACATATTTACCAATGGGATAAGTGGGCTCAGAAAACCGTGCCGGTACCGATGGTTATTGGTCATGAATTTGTGGGTGATATAGTAGAGTTAGGTAAGGCAGTAGAAGGCTTTTCTGTCGGTGATCGAGTTTCTGGAGAAGGGCACCTAGTATGTGGTAAGTGTCGTAATTGTCGTGCTGGCAGGCGCCACCTTTGCCGTAATACTCAAGGTATTGGTTATGATTGCCCTGGAGTATTTGCTGAGTATTTTGCGATAAAAGCTGAAAATGTAATTAAGTTGCCTCAGAGTATTTCTGATGATCTTGCCTCTATTTTGGATCCTTTTGGCAATGCAGTACACTCTGCCTTACATTTTGATCTTGCTGGTGAAGATGTATTGATCACAGGTGCTGGCCCTGTAGGTATGATGTCTGCTGCTATAGCCCGTCATGTTGGAGCTCGTTTTGTAGTTATTACTGATCTTAATGAATATCGTTTGCAGCTAGCTAGAGAGCTGGGTGTGGATCAAGCAGTAAACTCATCCACTACCGATTTAAAAGAGGTTATGAATACTTTGGGTATGACCGAAGGATTTGATATTGGCCTTGAAATGTCAGGAAACGCACATGCCTTTAAAGATATGTTAGGTTCAATGAACTATGGGGGCTCGATTGCTTACTTAGGTATCCCTGCGCATGATTTTGCAATTGATTGGCATCAGCTTGTTTTTAAGAGTTTAACGATTGCCGGCATCTATGGTCGACGTATGTTTGAAACCTGGTATAAGGGGTTGGCTTTATTGCAAAGTGGTCTAAATATTGAACCTGTCATTACAAACCATTATCCAGCAGCCGATTTTCAATCAGCGTTTGAGGCAATGATTTCAGGACAAACCGGCAAAGTGGTTCTTGATTGGTAGTAATAAAGCCGATTATGGAAAATATCGTGATATTTTTAAGTGGTACTTGCTATTGTATTGTTGTTAATGACGGTATCGAATGGTTTTTTGTCTCTGCAAGTATTGCCGAGTGAAAATTGATTATTATACTTATACTCCACGTGTTTTGGAGTAGCCTGTTTTAGAATTGCAATAAGCAGACTTGCTCCTAGCTTATTGCCTTTTAAGAGAGCTAGTACAAGACTAATCGTATTTATTAATTGTTTTTTTTCTTCTGATTGCATTTCTTGTGCAGGCCCAGGCTGGTGGCGTTTTAATTTTTGCATTTCAGCTGTTAGAGTTTGAACTGTATCTTCTAGAATCTTCACTTGGCTTAGAAGTGTATGTTTTTGTGAAGTTAATAACTGTAATAAAAAAGTTAAGCTGCTTTTTTCTTCAGTAATATTAGCCAATTCTTTATTAAGATTAGCTATGAGGTCTAGAGCTGAATCCTGTGCCTTGTTAACATTTTTTGCCATTCTGCAATAACCTAATTGATCTATTTTGACTCTATCCTATCAGCTCAATATTAAGAGAATCTTAACGACATTGGAAAATTTTAGCTAGTCATATTCTATTTTTTTGTACACTTTTGATCTTGAGTTCTATTGTAAGTAAGCGCAAAATCATCTTTTTCTGTGACTAGTTAAGGAGTTGGCTATGCCATCGTTTGATATTGTGTGTGAAATTAACAGTCATGAATTGACTAATGCCCTCGATCAAGCTAATCGTGAAATTGGCAATCGTTTTGACTTTAAGGGAGTTGATGCGCGTTATACATTGCGTCATGATACTATTACGATGGTCGCTGAAGTAGACTTTCAACTACACCAAATGCTAGATATTTTGCGAAATAAGCTCACCAAACGAGCTATAGATATTAGGCATCTCAAAGTAGCTGAGTCAATAGTGCAGCATAAAAAAGCAGAGCAACTAATTGCTCTACAACAGGGTATTTCTCAGGATTTGTCAAAAAAGATTATTAAATTAATTAAAGATAAGAAAATGAAAGTGCAAGCTGCTATTCAAGGCAGTCAAATACGAGTGACGGCTAAAAAGCGAGATGATCTACAATCCGTGATTGCCTTAGTAGAGGCCCATGACTTTGGCCTTCCGCTTCAATGTGGTAACTATCGTGATTAAGGAAAAATCACGTTTTTTGGACTGATATTAAAGATTTTGGTCCTGATTTTGGTTTTTCTCAATTAAAAATAAATGTTAGGTATTTAAACTATCCCTTTGTTAAATAATAATTTTTATGAAACTTAATTACAATGATTGAGATTTATGTAGATAAGTTCAAGTAGTATGTGATTTTAAAGTATAGAGTGGTATAATGTGGGTGAGTGTGGGAGGTAAGACATGTTTCGTGGTTTAGCCGCTGGCTCAATAGATGTCAAAGGCCGGGTCACTGTCCCTTCGAATTATCGAGAGATACTCATGGAAGAGGCAGAGGGTAAGCTTGTATTGACGATCGATACTGAAGAACGATGTCTTCTTTTATATCCTTTACATCGCTGGTTAAAAATTGAAGAGGAGCTTGAAAATCTGCCAAGTTTCTTGCCAGCAACACGGCGTATTCAACGATTATTAATTGGTCATGCGACAGACTTGGAGCTCGATCGACAAGGGCGGATTTTATTACCAAGTTTACTAAGGGAATATGCAGGTCTTGATAGGTCCGTTATGTTGGTAGGCCAAGGGAAAAAAATTGAGATTTGGGGAGAGTCTCAGTGGTCATTAGGGAGAGACAGTTGGTTAACTGAGGGTATGGATGAGCAGACAGGTATTCCCGCAGAGCTACAAAACATATCCTTATAAATTTAGTTAGAAAGAGTATTAGTAATGACCCATGTACACCAAGCTGTGCTGCTTAAGGAAGCAATAGATAGCTTATTGATACATCCTGGCGGTACATATATTGACTTAACGTTTGGTAGAGGAGGACATAGTCAAGAGATTTTAAAAGGTTTGGGTGATCAGGGTCGTTTGATTGCAGTGGATAAAGATGTTACTGCAGTAGAGCAAGGGAAAAAAAAGCCCTTTTGTGATTCAAGGTTTTCAATTTATCACCAATCTTTTGCTAGATTAGATATGTTGATCGATAAACTTAAGTTGCAAGGTCGAGTCGATGGCATCCTATTAGACTTAGGTGTTTCATCACCTCAATTGGATGATCCTGAAAGAGGATTTAGTTTTGCTAGAGAGGGACCTCTGGATATGAGAATGAATGTAGAACAAGACATGGATGCAGCCACATGGCTAAGTCAGTCGAAAAAAAACGATATTATACGTGTATTACGTGAGTACGGTGAAGAGCGTTATGCGCGACGTATTGCAACTATGATTGTTGAGCAGAGAGAAAAACAGCCATTGGCAACAACTAAGCAGTTAGCTGATTTAATTGTGCGTGCTCTACCCACTCAAGATCGAAAAAAACACCCAGCAACACGTTCGTTTCAAGCGCTTCGTATTGCTGTGAATAATGAATTGGAAGAGCTTAGCCAATGTTTGGAGCAATGTTTAAAGGCTCTTATTGTAGGTGGGCGTCTTGTAGTCATTTCTTTTCATTCTTTAGAAGATCGTATTGTGAAACGTTTTTTTCATAAACATGCCAAAGGAGACTTGCCTCCTAAACTACCTATTTTAGAGTCTCAAATTCACCGATGCTTGAAAATAATTGGTTCATTGATTCGACCCACTGATAAAGAGGTAAAACAAAATATCAGAGCACGTAGCGCACGTTTACGTGTGGCAGAAAAAATATTGATGGAAGGGTTGTCATGAATACAGCAACTCGGGTTTATGGCAGACAGTATGCAAGAAAAGCAGTTAATAGAACTTATTTTTCTTTGACCTCAATAAGCATTAGCCTATTTGCTTTTAGTTTACTATTAACTGCTTTTGGTGTGCTCTATGCTAGGGATTTAAATCGTCGCTTATTTATTCAATATCAAACTCTACAAGCAACGCAGCAACATTATCAGACGCAGTGGAGCCAGTTATTGTTAGAACAAGGAGCCTGGTCAACACAGGTTCGTATCCAAAGACTGGCACAAAAACGATTAAATATGATGACTCCAGCCTCTGAAAAAATTGTTTTTCTAGAAGATAGAGGAAAAACGTTAGCAGATAATGAATAAGTGGAATGAAATCCTATTCATGGCGCTTTATTTTATTAGTTGTATTACTCAGCCTGGCATTAGCAGGAGTATTTTGGCGCCTTATCGATCTTAGTATTTTCAAACGTGCTTTTTTGTTGCAAAAGAGCAGAGCAAGAATCTTACGAGTCATTGATACTCCAGCACATCGGGGCATTATAACTGATCGTTTGGGTAAACCATTAGCGATCAGCACACCGGTAGATGCTATTTGTTTAAATCCTAAAACCTTTAGGGCATCTGGGCAACAGCTCCAGCAACTGGCTATTTTACTAAGGCAGAGGCCTCAGTCGATTCTTGTTCGTGTTAAGAATAACCAAAATCGAGAGTTTATTTATTTGAAGCGTCAATTGCGACCGAAACTTGCCGTAAAGATAAAGGGTTTAAAAATTCGAGGAGTTTTTACTCGTCGCGAATATCGCCGTTATTATCCAGAGGGCGCCGTTAGTGCTCATGTGGTTGGTTTAACTAATATCGATGACCAAGGTCAGGAAGGATTGGAATTAGCCTATAATGCATGGTTAGGGGGCAGGCCAGGAAAAGAAGAGGTATTAAAGGATCGCTTGGGCCACATTATTGCTGAGCTTGCTTTGCTAAAAAAGCCACAGCAAGGCCATAACTTGCAGCTAAGTATCGACGAACGTATCCAATATCGAGCATATCAAAGTTTAAAATTAGCAGTTAACAAATATAAGGCAGCATCAGGTTGGGTGATTGTTTTAAATGTTAAAACAGGGGAGGTGTTGGCTATGGTGAATCAGCCAACCTATAACCCTAATAATCGCCCTAAGCTTCGTGATGGACGTTTTCGTAATCGAGCAGTTACAGACTTATTTGAACCGGGATCTACTATTAAGCCATTTAACATAGCTTTAGCTTTGGAGAGTGGGCAATACACACCGAATACAGTGATTGATACAAATCCTGGATGGATGGAAATCGGCGGCTATAAAATTAAAGACGATGGAATTGATTATGGTCTGATTAATTTAACACAGGTGTTACAAAAATCGAGTAATATCGGTGCCGCAAAAATTATGTTGTCGTTGCAGCCACAGCAATATTGGACCTTATTGCATGATATGGGTTTTGGAGAGCGCACAAGCAGCGGTTTTCCTGGTGAGGCAATGGGTACCTTAGTGAAGCGAAAAAAATGGCAACCTAGCATTGTTGCGACCTTAGCTTATGGCTATGGTATTGCTGTTACTGCATTGCAACTGGCTCATGCCTATGCTGTTTTGGCTAACGATGGTCTTCGTATTCCTGTTAGTTTTTTAAAAGTAAATCATCCTCCAAGTGGTTTGCGAGTGCTACGTTCGGATGTGGCCGATGAAGTGATTAAAATGTTAGAGACTGTTGTGCAAAAGGGGGGGACTGGACGAGGTGCTCGTATTAAAGGCTATAAGATAGCCGGTAAAACTGGGACTGCTTATATTGCTACTCCTTATGGTTATGATAAGCATCGCTATGTGGCTTCCTTTGTCGGCATAGCGCCGGTAAGTAATCCGCAATTGGTGGTTGCTGTGGTAATTCGTGACCCTAAAGGTCAGCATTTTGGTGGTGTGGTTGCTGCCCCAGTGTTTGCACAAGTGATGGGAGGAGCACTGCGTATTTTAAATATTGCGCCGGATGCGCTAAATTAGCAGATATGGTTCAAACTATTCAGTCGTTAAGAAAGTTATTGCAAGAGATTGTTGAGGTTAATCAATCAGTCATTATAACAGGGATTTCTAATGATAGCCGACGGTTGCAAGTGGGCGATTTATTTATAGCGATCTTAGGTGAGGCAGTGGATGCACGTGATTTTATCCTATCAGCTATAGAGCAAGGTGTTGCAGCGATTATTTATGAAGATCGTGATCATTATTCCCCTCCAAAGTCGCTTTCTGTGCCCCTTTTTCCTGTTAAGTACTTAGATCAATGCCAAGGTGTGATTGCCTCTCGTTTTTATCAAGAGCCTTCACAGGCCATGCGCTGTGTGGGTATTACCGGCACAAACGGTAAAACCAGTTGTGCCCAATGGATAACACAAGCTCTAACAAATTATGGTATTTCTTGTGGTATGATGGGCACCCTTGGAGTTGGCTTTCTAAGTCAGTTGGATAAGACAACACATACGACTTTAGATCCTATTCTATTACAAGCGGTTTTAGCCAGGCTGCATATGCAAGGTGCAGAGGCAGTTGCTATGGAAGTATCATCGCATGCACTGGCGCAACATCGCTTAAATGGGATGTGCTTTGATGTAGCAGTATTTACGCAATTGTCGCAAGATCATTTGGATTATCATGATGACATGAAGCATTATGCTAAGGCCAAGAAACGTTTATTTGAATGGGAGAGCTTAAAGGCTGCTGTCATCAATATAGACGATTCGGTCGGTGCTTTATGGGCATCGCAATTTTCAAGAAAGTATCCAGTGATTACTTATTCACTGAATAATAGCAAGGCTGTAATTTTTGCAAGCAATATCAAGCCTGAAGCTACGGGATTTTCAATGAGGGTGCATTCTCCTTGGGGGAGTGGGCCAGTTCACCTTCCGTTTTGGGGACTATTTAATGTTAGTAATGTTTTAGCTGTATTAGGGGTTTTAGCACATTTTGATCTTCCTTTCCTGCGTGCTTTAGAGTGTCTTGAAAGCTTAAGCCCTGTGCCAGGTCGTATGCAAATATTAGGGGGTGGAGAAAAGAATCCGATTGTTGTTGTGGATTATGCGCATACCCCTGATGCATTAAAAAATACACTTCAAGCTCTAAGAGAGCATACTCAAGGACAGTTATGGTGTGTTTTTGGGTGTGGTGGTCATCGTGATCGTAGCAAACGTGCTAAGATGGCAAAAACAGCAGAATATTATAGTGACCAGATAGTAGTTACCAATGATAATCCCAGAACCGAATCGCCAGAGCAGATTGTAGATGATATTATGAGTGGCTTTTCAAGTACAAAGCCTTGGGTGGAGATGGATAGAGCAAAAGCCATTGCTTATGTCATTCAAAAAGCAGCGACCAATGATCTCATTTTAGTGGCTGGTAAAGGGCATGAAACCTATCAAATTATCGGTGAAAACATAGAACTATTTAGTGATCAAGAGCATATTAAACAACTGCTATTACAAAGAGCGAGTGCTGCATGAAATTACTTGATGTGGCTAAAGTGATAGGAGCAGTTGGCTATACGGGTCCGAATCTTGAATTTGATACTATTAGTATTGATTCACGTCATAGAGTGAGGGCTGCATTATTTATTGCGATTGTTGGTGATCATTTTGATGGTCACCATTTTATTGATGCAGCCGCAAGACAGGGAGCTATTGCAGCTATTGTGTCTACACCCATAGCTACCCCTATTCCTTGTTTAGTAGTGTCTGATACACGAGCAGCTTTAGCGCGATTGGCAGGGCATCATCGAAGCCAAATGTCAGTTGTTATGATGGGTGTGACAGGCAGCTGTGGTAAAACCACGACAAAAATGCTGTTAGCCAGTATTCTATCCCAACATGCTAAGACCTTATCGAGCCAACGCAGCTTTAATAATGATATTGGTGTCCCACTTACTTTATTAAAACTGGATGATTCCTATCAGTATGCCGTTTGTGAAATGGGAGCGAGTCATCCTAATGATATTGCACGGCTAACTCATTTGGTGAAGCCTGATGTTGCTGCAATTACTAATGCAGCTGCAGCTCACTTAGAAGGTTTTGGTGATCTTCAAGGTGTCGCTTGCGCTAAAAGTGAAATTTTTCAAGGATTACCTCCAGAAGGCATTGCAGTAATTAATGCTGATGATAGCTACAGTGATTTTTGGAGAAAGCAAGTGGATGCACACTCTGTGATGACATTTGGTCGTTATAATTCAGCGGATGTGATGGCCGAATCGATTGAATTAAATGCACAAGCACAGCCTAAGTTTCGATTAGTATTGCCTTATGGCAAGTTTAGAGTGCAGCTGCAATTAATGGGTGAGCACAATGTCATGAATGCCTTAACTGCTGCCACTATGGCTGCTGCAAAAAAAATACCGATTAAGGCCATTAAGGCGGGCCTGGAAAAAAGTGTCCACCCCGATAAACGTTTAGTGACCAAGCAAGGATATGCTGGCGCTATTGTGATTGATGATACTTATAATGCCAATCCTTCATCAGTATTAGCTGCAATTTCAGTCTTGGCACAGCGCGGTGGTGATTCTATCTTTGTGTTGGGCGATATGTTGGAATTAGGTCCACATGCTAAAGATTGGCATCGGCATATTGGTGAGCAAGCGGGACGAGCTGGTATTTGTCATCTATACTGTTATGGTGAGTATAGTCGGTTTGCAGCAGAGGCCTTTGGCGATAATGCCTATCATTTTACAGAAGGCCGTGATTTACTTTCTGCACTTTGTGATTATTTACATGAGAATGCTATTGTGCTTGTTAAAGGATCACATGCAATGGGAATGGATAAAATTGTCAATGTATTAACGGAAAAGTAAATGTTATTGTGGTTGACTCATTTACTACGAGGCCATTTTCATGGATTACGTGTTTTTGATTATTTGTCATTTCGTTCTATTGTCAGTGCATTAACCGCTTTATTAGTTGTTTTATTATTGAGTCCTAGAATGATTCAATATTTGTACCAATTACAAATTGGTCAGTCAATTCGTCAAAATGGCCCTAAATCCCATCTTAAAAAATCGGGTACTCCAACGATGGGGGGAATACTGATAATTATAGCAATTATAATCAGTATGTTGTTATGGGGTGATTTATCCAATCATTATGTATGGGTTGTGTTATTAGTGACCTTGGGTTTTGCGGTTATTGGCTGGGTTGATGATTATTTCAAAGTGATTCGTAGGAACAGTCAAGGAGTTTTGGCAAGAGTCAAATTTTTTTGGCAATCTTTGGTGGGAATACTCGCTGTTTGTTTTTTATATTTTATGGCAACGAATCCAGCTGAAACGGCACTGACTGTTCCTTTTTTAAAAGGCATGATGCCACAGTTGGGCTTATTTTATATTGTTTTAGGGTATTTTGTGATTGTTGGTTCAAGCAATGCAGTGAACTTAACCGATGGTCTAGATGGCTTAGCGCTACTGCCGACAGTACTTATTGCAGTGGCTTTAGGGGTATTTGCTTATATTACAGGTAATCGTATTTTTTCAGAGTACTTGGCGATTCCACATATTGCAGGCATTGGTGAGATCGCAGTATTTTGTAGTGCAATAGTGGGCGCTGGTTTAGGGTTTCTTTGGTATAATACTTATCCTGCTCAAGTTTTTATGGGGGATGTGGGTTCACTGGCTTTAGGTGCCGCTCTTGGTGTGGTTGCTATTGTTGTGCGTCAAGAATTGGTTTTTCTTTTAATGAGTGGCGTTTTTGTTGCTGAAACTTGTTCTGTTATTTTACAAGTGGTTGGTTATAAGTTAACAGGACGTCGTATTTTTCGTATGGCACCATTGCATCATCATTTTGAATTAAAAGGTTGGCCAGAACCTAAGGTGATTGTCCGTTTTTGGATTGTAACTGTGATTTTAGTATTGCTGGGTTTGGCAACATTGAAGTTAAGATAACCATTCTCAAGTGCATATCCGGTTGTGAGGATATCAAGTGCAAACTGTTCGTTTGACAACAGTCATTATGGGTTTAGGTCCAACAGGGCTCTCTTGTGTTCGCTATTTGAAAGGTAGAGGTCATTTTGTGATGGTAACCGATAGTCGTGACCATCCACCTGGTTTAGTTGAGTTAAAAAAAGAGTTTCCTGACGTTCCTGTTTGTGTTGGAGGTTTTTCTTCTTCTTTTATTAATACGGCTGATCAATTGGTTCTAAGCCCTGGTATTTCCTGTTATGAACCCTTAGTGCAAGCACAAATAAAAAGAGGGATTCCTCTATGGGGTGATATCGAGTTATTTGCACGCGATAACAAAAAACCAGTGTTAGCGATTACAGGTTCTAATGGTAAAACAACAGTAACTACATTATTAGGTCGTATGGTAGCAGCTTCAGGCTATAAAGTGTCGGTTTGTGGCAATATTGGTCGGCCTGTATTAGATGCTTTATCTATGGAATCGCCAGATTTTTACGTCATAGAATTATCCAGTTTTCAACTCGAGAGGACCTATTCTTTAAAAACCAACGCTGCAGTTATTTTAAATCTTACACTAGATCATATGGATCGATATGTTGATATTTCGGATTACTTAGCAGCAAAGCAACGAATCTATCAACATTGTCAACAGGCTATTATCAATTTAGATGACCCTGCTTTATGGCAGGAATTAGTATTTACACATGAACCCATAGGATTTACTTTATCAATCCCAAAAGAAGGACAATTTGGCTTGAGTGAATATGCAGGTCAACTCTATTTAGTGCGGGGCAAATCACGATTAATATCAGCTAATAATTTAGTGTTACAAGGCGCGCATCATTATCAGAACGCATTAGCTGCTCTAGCTATGGGTTCTGCAATTGGACTGCCAATGGAGGTCATGTTATCGGTATTGAAAAACTTTAAAGGTATACCGCATCGTTGTGAATTTGTTGCTGAAAAAGGGGGAGTTTATTGGTTTAATGATTCAAAAGGGACCAATGTAGGTGCTACGGTTGCTGCGCTTGAGAGCTTGACAAAGCAGCGCTGTGGTGGTCGTTTGGTCCTTATAGCAGGAGGTGATGCTAAAGGAGTGGACTTATCAGGGTTGCAGACCCCTGTCCATGATGGGGTGGCTTATGTTTTATTGTTTGGGAAAGATGCAGGCGCAATTGCAGCAGTCATTGGTGATACTATACCTTATAGAATAGTTGACTCTTTAGCTCTAGCAGTGCAGCAGGCAGCTCAATGGGCAAAACCAGGGGATACTGTGCTGCTATCACCTGCTTGTGCCAGTTGGGATATGTTTGAGGATTACCAACATCGTGGCCAGGCCTTTGTTGATTTAGTGAGGCAGTTATAATGCAAATATCCTATCCCAATACATTGCACAGAAATTATGATTTTTGGTTGATTTGCTCAGTAATTGCCTTGATATCCTTTGGCTTGCTTATGGTGACATCAGCGTCTATGGTAATTTCTGATAAACAATTTGGTTATCCATTTCATTATTTATTGCGCCAGTTGGTTTTTGCAGTCATTAGTCTTAGTGCTGGTTTTGTTGCATCGCAGTGTGCAGTAGCAATCTGGCAACGTTTGAGTCCTTTTCTATTATTAATCTGTTTACTGTTATTATTATTGGTATTAATTCCTGGTATTGGTCATATGGTGAATGGAAGTCGACGCTGGATCTCACTGGGTATTCTCTCTTTTCAAGTCTCTGAAATCGTTAAGCTGTGTTTTATTTTATATTTAGCGAGTTATATTAGCCGTCATAGAGAACTCATTCGGACCCAATATCAAGGATTTGTAAAACCTGTCATTATTCTTGCTATAGTCGGTATCTTATTACTTATGGAACCTGATTTTGGTGCACTGGCTGTTTTGTCAATGACAGTATTAATGATGCTATTTTTAGCAGAAGCGCGTCTTCTGCCATTTTTTAGCTTATTGCTTATTGTGATTTTGACAATGTCAGCGCTCGCTATATTAACCCCGTATCGTTTAGAACGATTGACTACATTTTTAAATCCTTGGCATCATGCTTTTGGCTCTGGTTATCAATTAACACAGTCACTTATTGCCTTTGGACGTGGTGGTTTGTTGGGTGTTGGTTTGGGAAACAGTGTTCAGAAGCTATTTTACTTGCCAGAGGCACATACTGATTTTATTTTTGCTGTGGTTGCTGAAGAGCTGGGATTAATGGGCGTCTTGTTGTTAATATTTCTATTTTTTATTCTGGTATATCGCATTTTTTTAATAGGTTGGCGGGCGCACCAGTTGGGCCATATGTATGGTGCTTTTATTTGTTATGGGGGTGGCTTCTGGCTTAGTTTACAAATTCTCATTAGTATTGGAGTAAATACCGGTCTTCTGCCGACAAAAGGACTTACATTACCATTAATCAGCTATGGAGGTAGTAGTTTGTTAGTTAATTGTTTACTCATTGGCATTATCAGCCGGATTGCTAAAGAAACATAAATGAAAGCTAAATGTATCATGATTGTTGCAGGTGGTACCGGTGGACATATCTTTCCAGCACTGGCACTAGCACGTGTTTTACGCGAGCGTGGTTTTGACTTACGGTGGTTAGGGTCACATGTCGGTATGGAATCAAAGTTAGTAGGGAATGAATTTCAAATGACTTTCATTTCTGTTAAGGCTGTGCGTGGTAAGCGATGGTTCTCAAGGCTTATCTCAGTCTTGCGTTTCTGTGTTGCAACCTGGCATGCAAGGCTCATTATTAAGAAACAGCAACCCAGTTTAGTATTAGGTATGGGAGGCTTTGTAAGTGGTGCAGGAGGGCTTGCGGCACGATGGGCAGGAGTGCCTCTGATTATTCATGAGCAAAATGCGATAGCGGGTATGACTAATCGTTTATTATCTCGTTATGCACAAATAGTATTACAGGGATTTCCAAAGGTATTTCCTTCGAAAATTTCAGCAAAAACAGTAGGCAATCCGGTCAGACCTGCTATTAATGCTCTAGTGCCGCCACGGCAACGACTTAAAAATCGTAAAGGACCCTTGCGTATTTTAGTAATGGGAGGGAGTCAAGGTGCAAGTGCTATTAATCAGGCCATAGTCTCTCTTATGTCTGATTATTCGGATTGTCAGCAATTAGAGGTTTGGCATCAAACAGGTCATTTGGATTTTGAAAAAGTAAAGCGCACTTATCGTGCTATCGCTGTGAGTGCGACTATAGATGCCTTTATTGATAAGGTAGATCAGGCTTATGCTTGGGCGGACCTGCTAATAGGTCGTGCCGGTGCTTTGACCATTGCAGAAATTATGGCAGCGGGTCTTGCCAGTATTTTGATTCCATTGCCTTGTGCAGCAGATGATCATCAATATGCCAATGGGCATTATTTAGCGCAAGCAGGGGCTGCAGAATTGATTCGTCAAAATGACTTGACGACAGATCAATTACATCATCTTATAAAAAAATATATAACAGATCGTGAGGTACTGATTGATATGGCAGAGAGAGCGCGAGCACTGGCAAAACCCAATGCACTGTCTGATATTGCTAATATATGCCAGAGGCTAATAGAGACGTCTTAATGAGTATCTTGGATTCTACCTCTATAAAAAATATTCATTGTATTGGTGTGGGTGGTATCGGTGTTGGTGCGCTTGCAGAGCTTTTGAAAAAAAAAGGCTATCAAGTGTCTGGATCCGATATTAGTGATTCTACGAGCATAAATCGTTTAAGACGATTAGGTATTACTATTAAGAAAGGGCATAGAGTGGATCATGTGCAATCTGCTGATTTAGTAGTGTACTCCAGTGCCATTTCTGATAATAATCCTGAATTACAAGCAGCTAGAGCAGCAGGGATTCCTTCGATATTGCGTGGTCAATTGCTTGCAGATCTGATGCGACCCTATTTTAGTATTGCTGTAACTGGTACCCACGGAAAGACAACATCAAGCGGTTTTATTGCCAATACGTTTCTGACAGCCCACCTTGATCCCACCTATGTGATTGGTGGATACATTCGTGGTCGAGAAGCAGCAATACAGCTAGGGAATAGCCCGTATTTTATTGCTGAAGCAGACGAGAGTGATCGGTCTTTTTTATTTATCAAGCCTAACATTATTGTGATCAATAATATTGAAGCAGACCATTTAGAAAATTATGCAGGGAGTTTTGATCAACTTAAACAATCATTTTTACACTTTATTGAATCATCACCAAGAGAGAGTTTAGCGATTTTAGGAATTGATTGCCCAGTAGTTCGTTCGTTACTGCCTAAAATATCACGACGTGTTCTCACATTTGGTTTTACTGAGATTGCTGATTTTCGTGTAATAGGCGCAAAGACTGAGGGTTTATGCAGTCACATCACAGTACAGTGCCCTAATGCAGTGAATTTGACGCTAACTTTGAATATACCAGGGCGATATAATATTTTAAATGCATTAGCAGCTATAGTAATAGCTCGTGAATTAAACCTATCGGATGATGTGTTGGCGCGCAGCCTATACAATTTCCCAGGAATGGACCGCCGTTTTCATCCACGTGGTAAATTGCATTTATCGCAGGGTAGCGTATTGCTGTTTGAGGATTATGGTCATCATCCGAGTGCTATTGCCGCTACAATAGGAGTGGCAAAACAGCTATGGCCTGATCAACGCATTGTTTTGGTTTTTCAGCCACATCGATATAGTCGAACTCAAAATTTAATGAAAGATTTTATACAAGTATTAAGTGTGGTGGATAAATTGATATTGCTTGATGTCTATGCAGCTAATGAACCAGAGAATGATAGTGCTAAGAGGCTTTATAAAGCCTTGCAAAAAAGTAAGGCTGCGCCTGTTTTTATCCCAAACTTTGAGCAAGTAGCACAACGATTGATTCCACTACTTCAGCCTAATGATATTATTATTTTTCAGGGTGCTGGCAATGTAGGCTCTTTAATTAAAAAATTGAGAGCTTTGTGATTGTGCGTTACTTGTATCGTTTTCTGACTGTCTTGTGCATGACTATCGCCATTGTATTATTGTATTGGGTGTGGAGCTTTTTACATCGTCCAGCGACACTGCCTTTTCATCATATTAAGTTCTTTTATCCTGCCCGTCATATTGATGATCAGAAAATTAGACAGCTGACATGGAATTATATCGATGGAGGTTTCTTTTCTTTACATATTAAGCATCTTAGAGAAATTTTATTAAACCAGCCTTGGATTATAGATGTCTCTATTCGCCGTCAGTGGCCAGATACTTTAGTATTGTTAATTCAAGAAAAAGAGCCAGAGGCTCGTTGGGGACTAGAAGGAGTACTAAGTTCTAAAGGTGATGTTTTTTATCCATCCTTGCCAAGCATTCCAAATGATTTGCCAGTGATCTTTGCTAATCTAGAGCAGAAAGAGGATGTTTTATTTAAATTTCATCAGTTTCAGGCAGCACTTCAATATCTAGATTTGCACATTCAAAAGTTGATAGTCTCACCTCAATTTGTCTACCAGTTAACATTGAGTAATGGCATATGTATCATGATGGGTTCTTATGAGGTAGTAGAACGCTTTCAACGTTTCATTAAACTATATCCACAAATTGTTGCTAGTAAAGATCGTGATATAAGTCGTGTTGATTTACGGTATGCTCATGGTTTTGCAGTGAAATGGAAAAAAAGACGCTTGTCTAAAAAGTAAATATCTTAGGGCGAGGTGATGTGCCTTTTTTTGACTTAAGAGGGGGCGTTTCTATAATTTAGTAGTGTAGTAGTGAGGTAGCGCGTTAAAATTCGCATATTTAGGTATGATAGGTATATACTATGATAGTTTGGTCAATAGTGTGTGAGACACAGGGAGACACTAGCGAAAATGGCAAAAAAGCCTGATAAAGATCTTATCGTTGCATTAGATATAGGAACGAGTAAGGTAGCTGCTCTTGTGGGTGAGGTGGTGAGTGATCATACTATCGAAGTAGTAGGTTTTGGCTCTCATCCCTCTCATGGTCTCAAGCGAGGAGTCGTTGTTAATATTGAATCTACAGTGCAATCCATTCAACGAGCACTTGAAGAGGCTGAGTTAATGGCTGGCTGTGGTATCCAGTCTGCCTATACAGGCATTGCTGGCAGCCATATTAGCAGTTTAAATTCTCATGGTATTGTAGCGATTCGTGATCGTGAGGTCATTCAGTCTGATGTTGACCGTGTTATTGATGCAGCGAAAGCCTTAGCAATTCCAGCAGATCAACGTATTCTTCACATTTTACCGCAGGAATTTATTATTGATAGCCAAGATGGAGTTCGTGAACCTGTAGGGATGTCAGGGGTTCGTTTGGAAGCTAAGGTGCATATTGTAACTGGTGCTGTTAGTGCAGCACAAAACATTACCAAATGTATTCGTCGTTGTGGCTTGCAGGTGAATGACATTATTTTAGAACAACTGGCATCTAGTCATTCTGTACTAACAGAAGATGAAAAAGAGTTGGGTGTTTGTATGATTGATATGGGGGGAGGAACAACAGATATTGCTGTTTTTACTGAGGGCGCCATTCGTTATACTTCTGTGATTCCAATAGCAGGTGATCATGTGACTAATGATGTAGCTGTTGCTCTAAGGACGCCTACCCAGTATGCTGAGCAGATTAAGATTAAATATGGTTCTGTGGCATCGGAGTTCATTGAACTTGATGAGACTATTGAGGTTCCCAGTATTGCTAAACGCCCACCGAAGCAAGTCCGTCGAAAAGCATTAGCACAAGTCATTGCAGCGCGATATGAAGAGTTATTTAATTTGGTATTAGCAGAGTTGCGACGTAATGGGTTTGAAGATTTAATTGCAGCAGGTGTGGTATTGACAGGGGGTGCTTCGAAGATAGCAGGTAATATTGAACTTGCTGAGTCTATTTTTAACATGCCGGTTCGTATGGGTGTTCCACAAAATATCGGTGGATTGATGGATGTTCGCGACAATCCGGTATTTGCAACAGGAGCAGGTCTCCTGCTGCATGGTCGCAAGCAACATATTAATGGTCCCGTATTTCGTATGAATACAGGAATAGATGGCTTATGGTCACGAATGAAAAGCTGGTTTGCTGATAATTTTTAATGAATATCAAATAAGGAGACTGAGGAGATGAGTAAGTTAGAGAATCCTCTTCATAAGAATAAAAAGACCGAGGATGTGAGTGAATTAGAGTATACTCCTCGTTACGAATTAGGTGATGAGCCTCCTTATAGTGCAAAAATCAAGGTTATTGGTTTAGGTGGTGGTGGCGGAAATGCTGTCGAATATATGATGGCAGAGCAGATTGAAGGTGTAGAATTCGTTTGTGCAAATACAGATGTTCAAGCGCTCAATCATTCAAATGCTGCAACGATACAGTTAGGTGAAAAGATTACTAAAGGCCTTGGGGCAGGTGCTAACCCTGAGATTGGCCGTCAAGCTGCTGAGGAAAGTCGTGATCGTATTTGTAAGGAGCTTGAGGGTTTTGATATGGTGTTTCTACCTGTTTGCATGGGAGGAGGCACAGGCACAGGATCATCCCCTGTTGTAGCAGAAATTGCCAGAGAAATGGGTATTTTAACAGTGGCTATTGTTACATTACCTTTTACTTTTGAAGGTCGTAAACGCATGGAAGTTGCTAAAAAAGGGATTGAAAATTTAACAAAATTTGTCGATTTAATTATTCCAATACAAAATGATAAGTTGCTCGAATTTTTAGGAAAAGAGGCAACACTCACTAATTCATTTAAATCTGCCAATAATATTCTGCGGGATTCTGTTCGAGAAGTCTCTAGTATAATTACGTTCAAAGGTTTAATTAATGTTGATTTTGCTGATGTACGTACAGTTATTTCTGGGGCAGGAAAAGGTGTAATGGGTACAGGTGTGGGCAGTGGTGAACATCGTGCACGTGAAGCTGCGGAAGCAGCTATTGCAAGTCCATTATTAGAAGATGTCGATCTAACCGGTGCTCGTGGCATATTGGTCAATATTACAGCAGGCGATGATATGGCTATCGGTGAATTCCAGGTAGTTGGTGAAACGATACGAGCGTTTGCTTCTGACTATACAAATGTGGTTATAGGCACGGTGCTGGATAAAGACATGGGTGAGGAATTACGTGTCACAATTGTTGTGGCCGGTTTGAGTAATGATCGTGGTGATGAGACAGGTGGTGCGGGGTCGCAACATTTGAAAACAGTACGTAGTAATATACGAAAAGATGGTACGACAGATTATCACCAATTGGATCGACCCACCTATTTGCGTCATCAGGAAGCTTCTAAGCAAGTAGAGCAGATCGATGAGCTCCAAAACGATAAAGAAGTTGAATATCTTGATATTCCTGCTTTTTTACGTCGGCAAGAAGATTAGTTAGTCAAACTGACAGCAGCCATATAAAAGCCTTTGTCTATGTTATAATCGGCAACATTGTAAAATGTATATTATCTATTTGAAGTGATTAGACAAAGAACACTAAGAAATGCAATTCATGCTACTGGAGTAGGCGTACATAATGGGAAGAAAGTATGCCTTACTTTACGCCCTGCTCCTATTGATACCGGAATTGTGTTTCGTCGTATTGATCTTGATGAGCCTGTTGAAATCTTAGCTCATTCCCAGAATATGGGCAAAATGGTTTTATCAACGGGCTTAAGGAAAGGTGATATTCATATTGCTACCGTTGAGCATTTAATGTCAGCTTTGGCAGGGCTTGGTATTGATAATCTTTATGTGGACTTGAATGCATCTGAGTTGCCAATTATGGATGGCAGTGCAGCACCCTTTGTCTTTTTGATTCAGTCTGCAGGTGTTAAAGAACAAAATGCAGCAAAAAAATTTATTCGTATTAAACGTCTTGTAGAAATTCAAAAAGATGATAAGTTTGTACGGCTAGAATCTTATGAAGGTTTTAGAATCACTTTTGGTATAGAGTATGATCATCCTATCATTAATAAGACCCAACAATCATCAACATTTGATTTTTCAACGACAGCTTATGTGAGAGAAGTATCGCGTGCGCGTACTTTTGGTTTTTTATCAGAGTATGAATATATTCGTAAAAATCATCTTGCATTAGGGGCTAGCTTGGATAATGCTATTGTGTTGGATAAATGTAAAATTATTAATAAAGAAGGGTTGCGTTGTCCAGACGAATTTGTGAAACATAAAATGTTAGATGTTATTGGTGATCTTTATTTACTAGGTCATAGTGTTATTGGTGCTTTTACTGGCTATAAATCTGGACATGAGCTCAATAGTCAGCTGCTAAAAAAGGTAATAGCAGATGAGCATAGTTGGGAAGTGATCACATTTGAAGATTCTAAAAAAGCACCGATCTACTATCAATCTGCTCAAGCTACATTTTAGGCAGGAGTGTTCAATATCGGTTTGTGTGAAAAATATTTTTTGCGACATATATGGTCCCTACCGATTTGCAAGACAATGTTCGAAAATAATAACCAAAAGATAATTGCATACATATATACGGCTTCTTATGAGTGAGTGGTTTATTCACTCGAGCCCAGATGGAATATGCGCGCTTTTAACTCCTTAACAGAACCACGGCTTATAATAGCCTTGTCGCAAATCAGGTTTTGTTAAAAGCAGGATCAACCTGGTTATCATCTTTCTTTTCATTGACTAGCAATTTTCTAAAACAACTATATTGGTCACTCAAAGTAAGAATGACTACTACTTATATGGTCCCTACCGATTTGCAAGACAATGTTCGAAAATAATAACCAAAAGATAATTGCATACATATATACGGCTTCTTATGAGTGAGTGGTTTATTCACTCGAGCCCAGATGGAATATGCGCGCTTTTAACTCCTTAACAGAACCACGGCTTATAATAGCCTTGTCGCAAATCAGGTTTTGTTAAAAGCAGGATCAACCTGGTTATCATCTTTCTTTTCATTGACTAGCAATTTTCTAAAACAACTATATTGGTCACTCAAAGTAAGAATGACTACTACTTAATTAATTATGGCATGGGTTGTAAGTTGCATCCGTTGCCATAATGGCCCACATTATTTTCACGTTTTTATTGGCTAATGCTACATATATGGTCCCTACCGATTTGCAAGACAATGTTCGAAAATAATAACCAAAAGATAATTGCATACATATATACGGCTTCTTATGAGTGAGTGGTTTATTCACTCGAGCCCAGATGGAATATGCGCGCTTTTAACTCCTTAACAGAACCACGGCTTATAATAGCCTTGTCGCAAATCAGGTTTTGTTAAAAGCAGGATCAACCTGGTTATCATCTTTCTTTTCATTGACTAGCAATTTTCTAAAACAACTTATATGGTCCCTACCGATTTGCAAGACAATGTTCGAAAATAATAACCAAAAGATAATTGCATACATATATACGGCTTCTTATGAGTGAGTGGTTTATTCACTCGAGCCCAGATGGAATATGCGCGCTTTTAACTCCTTAACAGAACCACGGCTTATAATAGCCTTGTCGCAAATCAGGTTTTGTTAAAAGCAGGATCAACCTGGTTATCATCTTTCTTTTCATTGACTAGCAATTTTCTAAAACAACTATATTGGTCACTCAAAGTAAGAATGACTACTACTTATATGGTCCCTACCGATTTGCAAGACAATGTTCGAAAATAATAACCAAAAGATAATTGCATACATATATACGGCTTCTTATGAGTGAGTGGTTTATTCACTCGAGCCCAGATGGAATATGCGCGCTTTTAACTCCTTAACAGAACCACGGCTTATAATAGCCTTGTCGCAAATCAGGTTTTGTTAAAAGCAGGATCAACCTGGTTATCATCTTTCTTTTCATTGACTAGCAATTTTCTAAAACAACTATATTGGTCACTCAAAGTAAGAATGACTACTACTTAATTAATTATGGCATGGGTTGTAAGTTGCATCCGTTGCCATAATGGCCCACATTATTTTCACGTTTTTATTGGCTAATGCTACAGTGGCCCTGTTTTTGCCTCTTCTCGCCATTAAATCCTCTAACCATTTGGATTTCTTATTGGATAGATTTTTACATCGACTCATAGCAGCTCTAGCACCATGAATCAATAAACATCGTAAATATTTATCACCTCGCTTACTAATACCCATCAACCGAGTTTTACCACCCGAAGAATATTGCTTAGGTACGAGCCCAATAAAGGCCGACATTTCGCGCCCATTTTTAAATAGTTTTGCATCGCCGATGGTAGCGACTAAAGCTGTGGCAGTAAGTGGGCCAATACCTTCTACTTTGAGTAGTCGTTGACACGTTTTATTATTTCTACAAATCATTTCTACCTGATGATCATATTGTTCAATACGTTCATCTGAGGCACGTAACTCACACAGTAGCTCATTAAATAGTTGTCTTCCGGTAGCACTTAGTTCATTCTCGTTGTTTTCTATGATTTCAGGCAGTCTTTTACGAACATGAGATATCCCTTGTGCAACAACCACACCATATTCTGCTAGCAAACCACGTATTTGATTAACTAAGGCTGTTCTTTGCTTAACAATACGTGAACGTACTCGATGGATAGATTGAATATCTTGTTGTTCAATACTTTTCATGGCAACAAATCGCATTGTTGGTCTTCTGACTGCTTCACAAATAGCTTCTGAATCTAAGGCGTCATTTTTATTGGATTTAACATAGGGTTTAACAAATTGCGCTCCCATAATTTTTATGGTGTGTCCAAACTCAGTAAATTTCCTCGCCCAAAAGTTTGATCCTCCGCAGGCTTCTATACCAATCAGACAAGGGGGTAAATTGGCAATGAATTCAGTTAATTTTTCCCGTGACACTTTTTTCTTGCAGCTAGGTTGTCCGTTCACATCAACACCATGTAGTTGAAAAACATTCTTTGCTAGGTCTATGCCCAATGTAGTAATATCCATAATGGTTTCTCCACTTTTTGTTGAAGGATACATCAATCATTCTGGCTCATTACCAAGCCTGTTTAAAGGGGGTAGGGACCATTCCATTAGAACCGGTTTTAGCTAAGCTCATGTAAACAGACCCTAGTCTACTAGTTTAACGACACACTTGATGTGATTGATTAAAGGTAGTTCCACTATATTATTGAGTGCTCTTAGCAATTCTTTTTCTTGATAGCGAATGCGTGTTGCTATAGTACCGTTGCTGCTAGCAAGAATAAGGCAATCTCCCTTTAGATTCAACACATAACAATCTTGGCCCATTTCTCTATTTAGAAAGTGCGATACACTGCGATCAATTTTATCTAAAATGTGCGCTTTTTTGACAATAGCCTCTAGTGTAGAACTTCTCATGAGTTCTTGAATGGGTTTTGGATCCTTTTGATGAAAAGCCTTGGTTTGCATAACAATCATTGTATGAGAAAATGCAAAGTCTTTAAACCAGCTGACTGTGCAAAGATGATAAGTAATACTTTTAAAAAGATTTTTGGGACGCGCAACGATCGTCTGTTAAGGCAATATCGCAAAGTGGTTGTAAAGATTAATGCGCTTGAGCCAGATATGCAGGCATTAAATGATGCAGATTTATGTGCAAAAACCGAGGAATTCAAAAATCGCCTTAAAAAGGGTGAGAGGATTGATGACTTATTGCCTGAGGCCTTCGCTGTTGTTAGAGAAGCCAGTATTCGAACCTTAGGGTTTCGCCACTTTGATGTACAGCTCATTGGTGGCATGGTGTTGCATGAAGGTAGGATTGCTGAGATGCGCACTGGAGAAGGTAAGACATTATCATCTACATTGCCTGCCTATTTAAATGCCCTAACTGGCAAAGGGGTGCATATTGTGACAGTCAATGATTATCTTGCAAAGCGTGATTCTGAGTGGATGAGCCCAGTTTATCAGTTTTTGGGCATGAGTATTGCTTGTAATTTGACCAACATGGATCATGAGCAAAAGCAACATGCTTATGCAGCGGATATTACTTATGGCACCAATAATGAATTTGGTTTTGATTATCTTCGTGACAACATGGTGTTTGACTTAGAACAGCGTGTTCAACGCCCATTACATTATGCGGTTATCGATGAAGTAGACTCTATTTTGATTGATGAAGCGCGTACTCCCTTGATTATTTCAGGGATGGCAGAAGATGCTTCAGATCTGTATGAAAAAGTGAATCAGCTCATTCCAAAATTGACTTTACAAAAAATGGATGAGGATGAAAAAGAAGAAGATTTGCCCAATGAGCGACGTGGTGATTACACGGTCGATGAAAAAAATAGACAAGCTTTTTTAACCGAGCAGGGACATCAGAAAGTTGAAGATTTGTTGATTAAAGAAGGCTTGCTCAATGAGGGTGAAAGTCTTTATGATCTATCCAATATTACGATTATGCATTATATTAATGCTGCATTGCGTGCCCATGCGCTCTATCATCGTGATGTTCACTATGTAGTTAAAAATAACGAAGTCATTATTGTTGATGAGCATACAGGGCGTTTAATGTCAGGGCGCCGTTGGTCTGAGGGACTGCACCAAGCAGTCGAAGTCAAAGAAAAAGTTCCTGTTCAATTGGAAAACCAGACACTAGCAACGATCACATTCCAGAACTATTTTCGTCTTTATGAAAAGCTCTCGGGTATGACAGGGACAGCAGATACTGAAGCCTTTGAGCTGCAAAAAATTTATGGTTTAGAAGTTGTAGTTGTGCCCACCAATCGTCCTATGATTCGTGAGGATCGTTCGGACATTGTTTATATGACCATGGCTGAAAAATACAAGGCTATTTTAGCAGATATTCGTGATGCTCAAAAACGCCAACAACCTGTGTTAGTAGGTACAGCATCGATTGAAAGCTCCGAGTGGTTATCGCAGCTTTTAAAAAAAGAAGGTGTGAAACATCAGGTTCTTAATGCAAAGAACCATGAACGAGAGGCTGTTATTATTGCTGAAGCAGGTAAGCCAGGCGCTGTTACAATTGCCACCAATATGGCAGGTCGTGGTACCGATATTGTACTAGGAGGTGCATTAGATGCTGAGCTATTAGCTCTAGGAGAACAGGCAACAGAAGCACAAAAAGCAAAAGTAAGAGAAGATTGGAAAAGAGCACATGATCAAGTGATTAAAGCAGGTGGTTTGCATGTATTGGGGACAGAGCGTCATGAATCTCGTCGTATTGATAACCAGCTGCGCGGTCGCTCAGGTCGTCAGGGCGATCCAGGCTCCTCACAGTTTTATTTATCTTTTGAAGATAACCTACTAAGGATCTTCGCTGCGGGGCGAATGATGAATGTAATGCGTCGTCTTGGACTCAAAGAAGGCGAGATGATTCAACATCCATGGATTACGAAAGCGATTGAAAATGCGCAACGGCGAGTAGAAGGGTTAAACTTTGATATTCGCAAAAATCTACTGGAATACGACGATGTAGCCAATGATCAAAGAAAGGTAATTTACCAACAGCGTTTAGAGTTATTAAAGTCAGAGGATATTTCGGGAACCATTGATGCAATTCGCGAGGATGCGGTAACTCGTATGATTCATCAATTTATTCCGCCACAAAGTATTGAGGAGCAGTGGGATGTTATTGGCTTGGAACACCAGATTCAACAGGATTTTAATTTAACACTACCGATTAAACAATGGTTAGAGCAAGACGATAAGCTTCATGAGGAAACCTTATCTCAGCGCATATTGGCTCAAGTGGTAACAGCTTATAGGGTCAAAGTAGAACAGGTAGGGGTTGATGTTATGCACAATGTTGAAAAATCAGTGATGTTACAAGTAATTGATTCGCATTGGAAAGACCACTTAGCAGCCATGGATCACTTACGTCAAAGTATTCACCTTCGAGGATATGCGCAAAAAAATCCAACACAAGAGTATAAACGTGAATCGTTTAATATGTTTTCTAGTATGCTAGGGGCTTTGAAATATGAGGTAGTTTCTACCTTAAGTAAATTAGAAGTGACGCCAGAGACCAAAGTGCAGACGCAATCCTTACCCCAGCATGTGACTTATCAACATGCTGAATTGAATCACTTACCAGAAGAACCAGTTGCAGAGTTGTCTTCAGAGCAGCTGGAGCCTCAACAGCAACCCTTTGTTCGTCATCAGCCCAAAGTAGGGCGTAATGAACCATGTCCCTGTGGGTCTGGTAAAAAATATAAGCAGTGCCATGGTAAGTTAAGCTAATGATTCATGTTGCAGTTGGTGTGATTATAAATTCCAGCGGTCAAGTTTTGATAGCCCAGCGTCCTTTGCACTCCGACCAAGGAGAGCTATGGGAGTTTCCAGGTGGCAAGGTTGAAGTGAATGAAACGGTTTATGAGGCTCTATGTCGTGAGTTAAAAGAGGAGCTCGATATTGAGGTCATTAAAGCTACCTCTTTAGTTAAGTTAGATCATAATTATGGATCTTATTCTGTGTTACTGGATACTTGGATTGTAGAACAGTTTAATGGCGAGCCCCAAGGAGCAGAAGGGCAAAGAATACATTGGACTCACTTGCCATATTTAGTAGATTTCAAGATGCTTGATGCAAGCATCTCTATTGTTAATGTTCTTCTCGATTATATACGGCAACAATTGAGTTCAAAATCAATATCCTCAGATGTAGGCTTAGGATGACCATTACCTTGATAATTAGGGGTTAGAAAACGAATGGTTAATCTATGTCGGCCAACACTTAACTCTGGAAATACATTGTAGGCTGTTGGTATAATAATACGAGCCATCTCACAAGGCGATGTAAGATTTTTTTGATAAAAGCCATTGGTAGCAGTAACTGTCTGTTGCTCACTATTATTACGTGTTATGTGCAAAGTTAGATTAATAATTTCCTGTAATTCCGATAGCTCAGCGGCCCAGTTTTTTAAATCTTCTTGGCGCTGTTTTGCTGGTTTTTTGAGCCAAAGTGCATAGGCGGGTAGAGAATAGGTACCAGCACCACCAGGGCTATTGCGTCGCAAGCGAATGTGATTAATAAACTCATTATTTCGTAACTGCTCGCCAATGCGAGATTGTTGATCATGGAAGCTTGATATTAATTGATCTAATTGCTTTAGAATGTTTTGTAGCTTCTTTGAGTCCACTTGAGGAAATTGTTTAAGCTGGGTGAGTGTGGTTACCTGCTGAATCAACATTTGAGTGAGCTTTGATTTTAAATCAGGGCGATGAATGACATCTAAGGTTTTAACCAGTGCCGAGATAGCTAGGTGATGGTTGCTCTTTGCATCCAATTGATTAGTATGGGTATGGAGTTGGTCAAACAAATGCTCTAAACAAAGGCAAATCCGCATAGATTCGTTAAATGGCTGTTCGTAGACTATATTATGAATCGATTTAGTAGACATATGCCGCGATCCTTGCATGCCATATAGTACAATAATACATCAATTCTCGATTATTGGCGAATATGACGATGATTGGGCAGATTCATCGTTATTGGTTGGGTTGAACGAAATGGATTAATATCGATACCTCCTCGTCGTGTAAAACGTGCTTCGACAGTAAGCACTTTAGGGCCACATTGGTCTAAGAGATCCATGAAAACTCTTTCAATACATTGTTCATGAAATTCGCTATGATGGCGATAGGAGATCAAATATTTTAATAAGCTTTCACGATGGATTTGTTTTCCCTGATAAGTAATTATAATGCTCGCCCAATCAGGCTGTCCAGTAGCTAGACAGATTGATTTAAATAGATGGCTGTATAACGTTTCCTTAACCTCACTGCCTTTAGTATGGAGCAATTGAGGGTTCACTTGGTATTCACTCGCTGTAATATCTAAATGATCAATGCATTCACCGCTCAATGATTGTGTTTGAATTGTTTGTAATGCATCCACTGGTTGAATTTGGACTTCAACACTACTGCCAGCTGCTTGTGATAAATCATGGTAGATTGTCTGCTCTACTGCATTAAGATCATGAAACTGTGTTTGATTCAATGAATTAAAATAGAGCTTTACTGATTTAGATTCAATGAGGTTGGGCGTATCACAAGGAAATAGCATCGTGCCAATAGCCACTTGTGGCTTGCCTTTTTTATTGAGCCAGGATAGCTCATAAGCATTCCAGATATCATAGCCAAAAAGGGGCAAAGAGTGTACTCTTTTAAGCTCCAATCGTTTAGGTTCTCTGGGAATAGGGAATAACAGATCAGGTGTATATTGGGTAAGGTATTTAGTGGCTTTACCCAGTGTTGAATGTTGGAGTTGAGTGTCAAAAGAGGTCATTAAATTGCCTTTAAAATAAGGGCCACATCATATCATTATAATCTGAGAAGTAAATGCTTTTTGAGATGTTAATGACTTTTAATGGATTGTTCAATGATGTTGAATATTGCTGTTGTAGTGAGTATCTAGTTCATTCGCATCCCTTTTTTTTATTATCAGCAAGCTTTAGATACAGTTGGTTTAGTCTGGCAACTTGATCAGGCAGCTTTTCAAAGTCACTATCGTTCTTAATAATATCATCAGCAATTTTAATACGTGCCTCATCAGAGCATTGGGTGTTTAAAATAGTTCTTACCGCTGATTCTGCCATGTGGTCTCTTGCCATCACACGCTTTATTTGTTGGTCTTTAGGTGCTTGAATAACACAGATACGGTTGAGATCATGCCAATGTTTTGAGAAAGATTCGGCTAACAAAGGGATAACCAATACTGCATAGACTGAGTCCACCCGACTCAGCTGTGATTTCATCGCTTCGCGAATCACAGGGTGCAAACGTGCCTCAAGCCACCGACGCTTATCTGGGTCATCAAAGATTGAGCGGCGTAATTTAGAACGATTGAGTGTTCCATCTGATTGCATGAACGATCGACCGAAGTGTTGAATGATATCTTCGAAGGCATAGGTATTAGGTTGTGTAATTTGGTGAGCCATTTGATCAGCATCAATGATAGTAGCTCCAAGCTTTTGAAAAAGCCTAGCAACGCTCGATTTACCGCTACCAATACCCCCTGTTAAACCAACGCTAAATGTCATGTCAGTATCCTGGTTATCCAGTGTGTTATATTAGAACCAAAAATAAAATTAAGCCAACCACCGAGTGCTAAATAGGGACCAAAAGCAATGGGGCGCTTCATTGAGGTTTTTTTATTGAGTGTTAGAACCAGGCTGATGAGCAGTGCGATCGGTGTACTAATTAGGATGACATTAAGGAGCATAGAAGCGCCTAACCAAGCTCCTAACATAGCCAACATTTTAAAATCACCATGCCCCATTCCTGTTTTGTGACGAATCATCATAAATAAACGGTTGATACCCCATAGCATGAGGTAACCTATCAAAACACCGAAGATTGCCTCAGTTGGGCTGGTGTAAAAAGAAGATGCATTAGCAAATAAACCGAGCCATAATAAAGACAAGGTGATGTTATCAGGTAGTAGTTGTTTTTGGATATCAATAAAACTAAGTACAATCAGGCCCCAGGAAAAAAATACAGCGAGCAATCCTGGCCATGAAAAGCCAAATTTGTAAATCATAATAACAGCTACTATAGCAGCGAGAAGCTCAATAATAGGATCAAGAGCAGAGAGAGTTTTTTTGCAAAAAGCACACCGACCTTGTAAAAAAAGATAACTAACGATAGGAATCATATGCCATGGTTTCAGTGTTTGATGACACTGAGTGCAGTGCGAGCGAGGTGTGTTGAGATTATAGCGACGAGGTTGATAAATACGGGGTTGTTTTAGATACTCCATACATTCTTTTTGCCATTGCTGTGCCAACATTTTAGGATAACGAAAAATAACGACATTGAGAAAACTACCAATAATAAGACCTATGAGTGCTGTGAGTATCCATAGTATTTCTATATTCATCAATAAATCTTTTAACATTTGCAAGAGAAATAGGGTACCTAAGTAACAAGAGAGATGCTATTTAAATGTTTTTGCTGAGTCAATTTTTTGATCAAAACAGAGATGTTTTTAATTTTGTTGTGTTAGAATAGAACAGTTTGATACAAATTAGCCTATATTTTTTCTTAGATTGAAAAAAATCGGTACAGCGTTTGAGGAGATACTTTATAATGAGTGAAGAAAGTCAATTTACTGACAATAAAAAAATATTAGCGATTGCCACGAACATTAGAATTTTATGTTAAAAATATGCGTACTGAGATAGCAATGCGCAGCAAATCGGAGCTAATTAACCTGAGTTCGATGAAAAGGTGTAAAGTAAGTGATTGAATAAAAGGCTCTTTCATGGTTAAGTTTCGTGCAAAAGCAGCTAATTTCAGTAAATCAAACCTTAAAAGGAAGAGCCGTATGGATAAGTTAGTCGATTTATATTGTGTTGTCGATGATTTTTGTCAATTAGTATTGCCTGAATTAGAGAAAGCTTCTTTGCCTAATTTGAGTAAAAAAAGAACTAGGTCATGCCGACTGACTCCCTCAGAAATCATGACGATTGTCATCCACTTTCATCAAAGTCATTATCGTGATTTTAAAACCTATTATATTAATTATGTAAAACAGCATTTGTATAAAGCCTTCCCTGATTTGGTCAGTTATAATCGCTTCGTTGAACTGATGCCATCCATATTGGTACTCTTGTGTTTATTAATGCATTTCCAAAGCAAAACATTAACAGGAATTTACTTTATTGACTCTACCACATTATCTGTGTGCCATCCTAAACGTTCATCATCAAATCGTGTTTTTAAAGGGCTTGCTAAAAAATAGAAATCAACTATGGGTTGGTTTTTCGGCTTTAAACTGCATTTAGTCATTAATGATAAAGGGGAAATACTGGCTTTCAAAATAACGAAAGCTAATACGGATGACCGTAAACCTGTTGATGAGTTAACACAAGGATTAGAGGGTAAATTGATAGGTGATAAAGGATATATTTCTTCTGAATTATTTAATCAATTATACCTGCGTGGTTTAAAATTCATTACACGCCTACGAAAAAATATGAAAAATAAACTGATGCCAATGATCGACAAATTATTATTACGAAAACGTGTGATTGTTGAAACCGTCATTGATCAATTAAAAAATATTAGTCAGATAGAACACTCTCGTCATCGTAGTCCTGTCAATTGTAGGGTTAACATCCTGGCTGGATTAGTCGCTTATTCTTTACAAACTAAGAAGCCTTCTTTATATTTGAATAACAATTTTTCAATCTTAGCATGAGTTAGGTCGAACTCACGTTAATTAAAAAGTTCAGAAAATAAATTTTTTGAATTAACGAAAGTTTCAATATAATAGGCCATCGTTCGGTATTATAGATTACGATTAAATCTAGAGGCTATTTTTTAGGATGTATAAGGGGCATTAATGATAATCACTATTCCTGCTTTTAAAACAGGAGCGCCGATCCCAGAGCAGTATGCGTATTGCAAAATCGACCCAGATCAACATGTGGCCTATAGCTATAATAAAAATCCAAAAGTAATTTGGTCTGATATACCACAAAAAACACAATCCTTAGTCCTGCTGTGTATCGATGATACAGTACCTTCTGTATTTTCTGATGCCAATAAAAAAGGTATCACGATTTCAAAGCATGTCTCTCGAGTGGATTTCTATCACTGGGTATTAATTGATATTGATCCTAGTCTGGGAAAAATAGAAGAAGGTGAAGACTCAGCGGGTGTGACAGTAGATGGCAAGCAACCAGGACCTAAACCCTATGGTGTCACAGGGATCAATTCTTACAGTAAAGAGAATCAACCTCACGGTGGTTATGATGGCCCTTGTCCTCCATGGAACGATGAGTTAGTACATCAATATCATTTTCGTTTATATGCCTTAGATGTTTTGAGCTTAAATTTAAGGGGGCACTTTACAGGTTTGGAGGTGTTAGATGCTATGAAAGAGCATGTGCTCGATCAGGATGAATGGTTAGGAACCTATACCTTAAATCCTAGTTTACGCAAGTAATGCTGCGCTACCCATTGTGGACTTCTATGTTGTATCTCAACTTCTGCATTGAGTGCTCGCATCGTTTGGTTATTAATAGTATTGACCAAAGGTCTTAAGGCAGCCTGAATATTTGGATACTGCCTCAATATAGCGTTGCGAATAACAGGAGCTGCATCGTAAGGTGGATAAATATGTTGATCATCGATCAGTGGCACGAGTTGATACGATTGAATTCGTGCATCGGTTGTAAAAACTTCTATAACTTCAACGGCTTTTTGTTGGATAGCTCGATACACAAGATCAGGCTGCATGGCGATTATTTTTTTAAAATGTAATCCATAGGCTTTTTGCAATGCTGGCAGACCATCAGGGCGTTTGATAAATTCAGCAGGTGCTGCAATGGTCAGTTGTGATGCTCTATTTTTTAGATCACTTAAAGTTTTTAAATGATACTGTTTGGCAAAGCGGGCACTTACTGCTAGAGTTTCTGAGTTACTAAATCCAAAAGCAGGCAGCCAGATAAGATTAAAACGTCTCTTGTATTCGCGTTTTACAAAATTCCAGGTGGCTTGTGGCGATATAATTTTTTTTTGTTTTAAGACCACAATATATCCAGTTCCTGTATATTCTGGATACAGGTCGATAGCTCCCTTTAGCATGGCATTTTGAATAATTGCTGTACTGCCTAAATTCATCTTGATATCAACATCCAGATTTGTTTTTGCTTTAATTAAATCTGCCATCAAATAGCCAAGAATATAAGATTCTGTGAAATTTTTTGTAGCTATTGTGATGTGAGGTCGTTTATTAAGATGCTTAACAAATAGCTGATGGATGCATAGCACTATAAATAAACTCAAGAGTATAGTAACCACAGTCCATCTTATTTTTTTATAAGTGAGTTTTATTCTTGGTTTGGTGAGAAGAACTTCAGCTTGGGCAAGTAAGGCATCAATTGTTAACGCTAGAAGTGCTGTAGGAATAGCGCCTAATAGAATTAATTGAGAATCATCAAGTGATAGACCTTGTGTGATAAAGACTCCTAGACCCCCTGCACCAATAAAGGCAGCGATTGTCGTAATACCAATGGCCATTGCAGTAGCAACACGAATCCCTCCAATAATAACAGGGAGAGCTAAGGGAATCTCAACTAAGCGAAGGCGTTGCCAGCGTGTAAAACCTAATGCTTGGGCAGCTTCGATCATTTCATCTGGTATTTGCTTAAGTCCAATGAATGTATTTTGTGTGATCGGTAATAAGGCATAAATCATTAGAGTAATGATGGTAGGTTTAAAACCAATGCCAAACCAGGGAATAAGAAAAGCTAATAGTGCTAGGCTTGGAATGGTCTGAAAAATATTATTGAGTGGCAAAATAGTGCGACGCAGTATGATGTGCTGATAAGCAAAGATTCCAAGAGGAATGCCTATGAAGATAGCCAATAGAATGGCTGAAAAGGATAAATAAATGTGTTCAAATAAATGTTGCCATAATGTTTGAGCATGTGAGGATAAAAATTGAAGTAATGGCATTTTTATCCCTTAGCTTGTTCAATGGTTTCTAATAACTGTTTTACAAAAGGGGTTTTTGGCTGTTTTATAATATCAGTTTGATGACCGATTTGTTCTAGGTGACCTTGGTGCATGATCGCAATGCGGTTGGCTAACCGGAGTGCTTCAGCGATATCATGGGTGACAAAAACAATGGTTTTATTCGTTTGTTGATGTAGCTTAAGGATCATATCTTGAAGTTCATGACGTGTGATGACATCTAGTGCGCCAAAAGGTTCATCCATGAGTAAAATACTAGGATCCGTAGCGAGTGCTCTGGCTACACCAATACGTTGGCATTGGCCGCCGGATAATTCATTCGGATAGCGTGTTGCATAAATCTTAGGGTTTAATCCCACCATTTCAAGCAGCTCATGTGAGCGTTGAAGTCGCTCTTGCAGTGGTTTGCCCATAAGTTGTAAAACGATGCTAATATTGCTTTCAATATCCATATGAGGAAATAGGCCAACTTTTTGAAATACATAGCCCATGGATCGGCATAGTGTGACTTTTTCATAGTGTTGAATCAGATGACCATTAATAAGAATATTGCCTTGAGTGGGTGTAATAAGCCGGTTCATCATTTTCAGT
Organism: Coxiellaceae bacterium; assembly: GCA_965214015.1. Classification (GTDB taxonomy): domain Bacteria; phylum Pseudomonadota; class Gammaproteobacteria; order Coxiellales; family Coxiellaceae; genus CBDCAS01. The sequence goes on along the minus strand of CBDCAS010000020.1, from coordinate 24,383 downwards.
AAAGTGGTTTTACCACTGCCTGATGACCCTAAAAAAACAAACGTTTCCCCTTTTTTGATGGTTAAGGAAACATCTTTAATCACATAAGAGTGATGGTAGCGTTTATAAATGTGGGAAAGTTCAATCATAAAAAAGATTGTTTTGTATCCTGATAGTCGATACGATGAGTTCTATTCAAGAATATCTGCTCATTTTATAGATTGCAAATAAAGCGACTGAATGAATCATAGCGTACGATATATAAAAGCTTATAGTATAGAGAGTTACGATCGATCGATCACCTCACTTTATTCTCATTTATTAGGTTCTGATAAGATGACGATCAACCATCGAGTGGCCAACATAAGTGCACTTTTGCTTGGTTGTCCTTATAGGCCTCAGGCAACAGGGGAAGGGCCTTGTGGGTATTTTGATCAAGCACCTTTGTATCGACTGGATAGGTTTGATTGTGTCACTTATATCAATACAGTATTGGCATTAGCATTGTCACATGATGTTATTTCATTTCGAGAGAATTTGGTTCGTATTGCCTATCAAAAGGCACAGTTAGACTATGCACATCGTCATCACTTTATGAGTATTGATTGGAATTTTTATAATCAATCATTCGGTCTTGTAGAAGACATCACCTCTAAAATAGTCAATGCAAAAGAAAGACCTATTGCACAGTATGCCAATACTTTTATTGATCGTCCAAATTGGTTTTGCCATCGATCTTATAAGGATCTTTGTTTATTACAAGTCGTATCTCATGGTAGCGAGAAAAAATTACTCAATGATATGCAGGCTCTTGCAGCACAAGTGATTCCGCAACGTAGTTGTTTACCTTATCTACCATTAAAAGATTTGTTTGATGAACACTCCCGTCCAATAAAGCCTTTATTTCAGCAAATTCCACAGGGTGCTATTATCGAAATTGTCAGACCTAATTGGAATTTGAAAAACAAAATAGGCACTTGCCTTAATGTCTCTCACGTTGGCTTTGCCATTTGGAAAAAAGACACAGTCTATTATCGTCAGGCTTCTTCTATCAAGCAATCTGTTTGTGATATTCCCTTGATGAAGTACCTGCATGCTCGTCTGATCAGCCCAACGATTAAGGGGATTAATATTCAAAGGCTAAGATCTATTTATTTTCGATAGTCTAGCGATTTATTATATCAATCTGATTGAGATGCTGGATAGATAGCCCCTAAAACACTAGACTTATGAGCCCCGGTTACACTGGTTATGTTGCCTGGTTTTTTTAACATGGTTTGTCGTGCTAACCAGGCAAATGTAGCTGCTTCAATCCAGTCAGGACCGATGCCGATCGATTCTGTAGTTTGAACCTTACAATGGCAGAGCTCTTTTAACCGATTCATGAGTGCAGTATTATGTGTTCCGCCGCCACACACCCAAAGGTTTTCGATATGCAGTGAATTTGCAGCCTCTGCAATAGAGCAAGCTGTGAGCTCCAATAAAGTGGCTTGTCCATCCTCAGGTTTTATAGACGGAGAAAAGTGGTGTTTTAACCAATCTAGGTGAAAGTATTCACGCCCTGTGCTTTTTGGAGCCGATTTTTTAAAATAAGGATCTGCTAAACATTGTTGTAGTATTTTTGAATTATAGGTGCCACTTGATGCCCACTCACCCTGATAATCATAAGATTTCCCTGTATGTTGATAGCACCAAGCGTCCATCAATAGGTTGCCTGGGCCCGTATCAAAACCTGTAATAGGAGTTGAATGATGAGCAGGTAAAAACGTTAGATTAGCAAAACCACCAATATTTAATACGCCCGTATTTTCAGTGCGCTGCTTAAATAAATTATTATGAAAAGCGGGTGCAAGGGGGGCTGCTTGTCCGCCTAGAGCCATGTCCCGGCGACGAAAGTCAGCAATCGTAGTGATATTCGTTTTTGTAGCGATAATATGAGGGTCTCCAATTTGTAATGTGAAAGGAATATCAGAATCAGGAATATGGCGGATCGTCTGTCCATGACTTCCGATAGCGCAAATAGCGTTTTGGGAGTAGGGTATTTTTTTAAGCAATTCAAGTACGCTATCAGCAAATAGATGTCCTAACAAGACATCAGTTTCACCCATACGTTGAATTTCTTGGATACCTGAATGGCATAGATCTAAAATAGCTTGACGTAATAAAGTGGGCATAGCCTGTTGATGCGTAGCCACTAATTTTATCGACTCATGACTAAAATTAATAAGTGCAACATCAATAGCATCTAGGCTAGTCCCTGACATTAAGCCGATGTAGAGCTCATTTGTTTCCATAATCGTTTTTTTTCTTTAGTTCTGCCAATAGTCTAAGGGCTGTTTTATGAAAAGTAGGAAGATAGTGCTTTGGTATCGATTTTCCATCAGTCAATTTCATGGTTAAAGGGTTTTTGGGGATGCCATAAACATATATTTCAAAATGCAAGTGAGGACCTGTGGCCCAACCGGTACGGCCTACATAACCGATTACCTGTCCTTTTTTTACGGTAGATCCTACATGCTGGTGTGTAGCAAATCGAGACATATGTCCGTAGAGTGCTTTGTATTTTCTATTGTAGCGGATAATCACAGCATTACCGTAGCCCCCCTTTCTTCCTTGAAAGATAACGGTTCCATGACCAATGGATTTAATTTTTGTACCCATAGGCGCTGCAAAATCAATACCTAAATGAGGGTGTACAATGTGCAAAACAGGGTCGTAACGATGTAGGCTAAAATAACCGCTAATACGCTTATATTTTAAGGGTTTCCTTAAGAATAAAGGAGTAATACTATGACCCTCAGGGGTGTAATAGCCGCTGTGATAATTAGGATAAGTAAAGCGTAATGCTTTATAAGTGTGGCCTCGATTGGTAAATGTAGCTACTATAATAGGCCCCTTCTTACTGTGCCTATAATGCTTGTTATAAAGAATGCTAAATCGATCTCCAACATGAATATCACGAGTAAAATCAATATTACTTGAAAAAATATGACTTACTTGTTGTATTTGAGCTTGTGTTAGTCCTATTTTAAGTGCTGCTTTAGCAAAAGAATGCTCAATCGTTGCGGCTTTATAAGTAAGGTGCTTTATTGATGGTTGAGTGTCTAGGTCGCTGTTGAATTTTTTATTATCTGGGTAAAGGTAAAAAGTATGAGAGTCATCTATTGGATATTGAGTCATCATTTGTTTTGTTTTAGTTTTGTTATTTAAAAACAATATGTGATCTGTTAGCAATGGGTTAAGGTATTTTTGCGTATAAAGTGTAGATGAGATTTTTTTCAGCTTTGTAGGGGAAATAATTTTATTTTTAAGTGTAGAAGCAAAGTAGTACCCATGTATTATTGCCTTCTTCCAAGATAAGAAAGGGTTAGGTAACCATGGTAAAGTTTTAATAGAGACCTGTGTGAATTTTGTGGATGTTGACTGTGGGCGATGATATTGGATTAGCAGAATTAATAAACTAACTATTATGGTGAAGGTCAGTGCCCAGCGGACTTTTCGTATTCTTCTAGTACCTTCTATCATAATTGAGCGAACATCTCTTAGTTTAGTCCTAGTGCTACCTTAGCGATGCAAAACAGCAGGGTCAAGTATGTACTTTTTGCATCAGTCTAGATACTGTTATGCTATAAAGTTGTTTTTTGAAAAAGATAGAGTATCGAGTTTATGCCAGTCATTGATAATGCATTAGAAGAAATCAAACGAGGTTCAGTTGAAATTTTGATTGAATCTGAATTAGTCAGTCGGTTAGAAGCGAGGCGACCACTGCGTATTAAATTGGGTTTTGATCCAACAGCTCCTGATATTCATCTTGGTCATACTGTTCTTCTCAATAAGCTTCGTGTATTTCAAGAATTAGGGCATCATGTTCTTTTTCTGATCGGTGATTTTACAGCGATGATAGGAGATCCCACTGGTAAAAGCGAAACACGCCCAGCACTAACACCTGAACAAGTAGCTGAGAATGCAAAAACATATCAAGCACAAGCATTTAAAATTTTAGATCCTGATAAAACGCAAGTGATAAGGAATTCAAGCTGGATGAACCAACAGTCAGCCGCTGATATGATTCGATTGGCTGCGACACAAACAGTAGCACGTATGTTGGAGCGCGATGATTTTGACAAACGTTATGCCGCCAAGCAACCTATTGCGCTTCATGAATTTCTGTATCCGTTGTTACAGGGTTATGACTCAGTGGCCATGAAGGCCGATGTCGAGTTGGGGGGCACCGATCAAAAATTTAATTTATTGGCAGGTCGTGAATTACAAAAACACTATGGACAGAAGCCTCAAGTGGTACTGACCATGCCTTTATTGGAAGGTACTGATGGTATAAAAAAAATGTCAAAGTCGCTTGGAAACTACATTGGCATTACTGATTCCTCAGAGAATATGTTTGGTAAAATTATGTCCATTTCAGATCAATTGATGTGGCGCTATTTAGAATTACTGAGTTTTCAACCATTGGGCAAAATACAACAATGGCAAGAGGAAGTAGCAGTAGGCAAAAATCCACGTGATGTTAAAATAGATCTAGCAAAAGAAATCGTAGCACGTTTTCATGGTCTTGAAGAAGCAAAAAGAGCCCATGAAACTTTTATACTCCGTTTTCAAAAACACAGCTTGCCTACTGACTTAGAAGAGCAGTCCATAGTAACGAGCGAATCTAATTTAGGCATTGCTTACCTACTTAAGAAAGCAAGGTTGGTGAGTAGTACATCTGAAGCGTTACGTATGATAAAACAATCTGCCGTGCGCATTGATGGCGAACGAATAGAGGATCCAAGATTGCACATTGCAGTGGGTGAGTCACACCTCTACCAAGTAGGAAAACTTCGTTTTGCAAAAATAAAGCTAGTAGGCGAATAGCTTGGTCATAATTTTTACTGACTTCTTAAGAAAATCTACAAAATTAGTGTTTACTAGTTGACTTTGTCCTCTATCTACGTAGAATGTGTTTCCTCCCAAATGGGAGCTCGTTCTTTAAAAATAAGTAGTCTATTGAGTCTAATTAAATTTAATTAGATAAGAAAATTCATTTTCCAAAGTGAATTTTTAAAAGCAGCTTGTGTGGGTGCTTGTACAGAGGGTTAAATTACAAAAAATTTTGTACAAAAACACACGCAAGTGGCGTTTTTGTGCGAAGCCTTTTAGGCAACTTTTAGTTGCCAAATCAAATTCAATTGAAGAGTTTGATCCTGGCTCAGATTGAACGCTAGCGGCATGCTTAACACATGCAAGTCGAACGGCAGCGCGAGGAGCTTGCTCCTTGGCGGCGAGTGGCGAACGGGTGAGTAACGCGTAGGAATCTGCCTTATAGTGGGGGATAACCCGGGGAAACTCGGGCTAATACCGCATAATCTCTACGGAGCAAAGCGAGGGATCTTCGGACCTCGCGCTATAAGATGAGCCTGCGTCGGATTAGCTTGTTGGTAAGGTAACGGCTTACCAAGGCAACGATCCGTAGCTGGTCTGAGAGGACGATCAGCCACACTGGGACTGAGATACGGCCCAGACTCCTACGGGAGGCAGCAGTGGGGAATATTGGACAATGGGGGAAACCCTGATCCAGCAATGCCGCGTGTGTGAAGAAGGCCTTCGGGTTGTAAAGCACTTTCAGTGGGGAAGAAAAGCTCAAAGTAAATAGCTTTGAGCCTTGACATTACCTACAGAAGAAGTACTGGCTAACTCTGTGCCAGCAGCCGCGGTAATACAGAGAGTACAAGCGTTAATCGGAATTACTGGGCGTAAAGCGCACGTAGGTGGATACTTTAGTCGGATGTGAAAGCCCCGGGCTTAACCTGGGAATAGCATTCGATACTGGGTATCTAGAGTATGGTAGAGGGAAGTGGAATTTCCGGTGTAGCGGTGAAATGCGTAGATATCGGAAGGAACACCAGTGGCGAAGGCGACTTCCTGGACTAATACTGACACTGAGGTGCGAAAGCGTGGGGAGCAAACAGGATTAGAGACCCTGGTAGTCCACGCCGTCAACGATGAGAACTAGACGTTGGAGAGGTAAACTCTTTAGTGTCGAAGCTAACGCGTTAAGTTCTCCGCCTGGGGAGTACGGCCGCAAGGTTAAAACTCAAAGGAATTGACGGGGGCCCGCACAAGCGGTGGAGCATGTGGTTTAATTCGATGCAACGCGAAGAACCTTACCTACTCTTGACATCCTCGGAATCTTCTAGAGATAGAAGAGTGCCTTAGGGAATCGAGTGACAGGTGCTGCATGGCTGTCGTCAGCTCGTGTCGTGAGATGTTGGGTTAAGTCCCGTAACGAGCGCAACCCTTACCCTTAGTTGCCAGCACATTATGGTGGGAACTCTAAGGGGACTGCCGGTGATAAACCGGAGGAAGGTGGGGACGATGTCAAGTCATCATGGCCCTTACGAGTAGGGCTACACACGTGCTACAATGGGCAGTACAAAGGGTGGCCAAGCCGCGAGGTGGAGCTAATCCCAGAAAGCTGTTCGTAGTCCGGATTGGAGTCTGCAACTCGACTCCATGAAGCTGGAATCGCTAGTAATCGCGAATCAGAATGTCGCGGTGAATACGTTCTCGGGCCTTGTACACACCGCCCGTCACACCATGGGAGTGAGTTGTACCAGAAGCGGGTAGGCTAACCCTTCGGGGAGGCCGCTCACCACGGTATGATTCATGACTGGGGTGAAGTCGTAACAAGGTAGCCGTAGGGGAACCTGCGGCTGGATCACCTCCTTACTTTAAGTAATTTGGTTCCTGTTTTAAGTGCCCACACCAGCTGCTTTTAATATATACAATAGTATATGCTCAAATAGGCCGACCGATGGATAGAGGGTCTGTAGCTCAGTTGGTTAGAGCGCACCCCTGATAAGGGTGAGGTCGGAAGTTCAAGTCTTCCCAGACCCACCAAACTTTGCACTTCTTTATACTATTATAAAACCATCGGTTTTTGTTTTGATTATCAAAAATCAGGCTTTTGTCTCCGATAATAGGTAAAAACAAAGCAAAAAAGGGGCCATAGCTCAGCTGGGAGAGCACCTGCTTTGCAAGCAGGGGGTCGGCGGTTCGATCCCGCCTGGCTCCACCAAATTTAATAACTCAATATACAAAACTAAAAATTAGAGATAATTTTAAAAGTTGTTTCTTATTTCTAGTTTTTTCTAGAATGACTGCTCTTTAACAATTTGATGGTACACAAGAAATCTAATCAAGCAAATATTTAGCAAATATATAGTCTTAAATGAAAATTTTTAGGAATCATTTAAGGTTGTATGGATTAAAGTGAATAAGCGCATACGGTGGATGACTTGGCAGTAAGAGACGATGAAGGACGTGGTAGTCTGCGATAAGCTTCGGGGAGCTGGCAAATAAGCTTTGATCCGGAGATTTCCGAATGGGGAAACCCGACACATTGTGTCATCGTTTACTGAATTTATAGGTAAACGAAGTGAACCCGGAGAACTGAAACATCTAAGTAACCGGAGGAAAAGAAATCAATTGAGATTCCGTTAGTAGTGGCGAGCGAATGCGGATCAGCCCTGTGCCAACATCTCATTTATATCTAATAGAATGATCTGGAAAGTTCAGCCATAGTGGGTGATAGCCCCGTACATGAAAGCTATAAATGAGTGGGTACGATGAGTAGATCGGGACACGTGAAATCCTGATTGAACATGGGGGGACCATCCTCCAAGGCTAAATACTACTCTACTGACCGATAGTGAACTAGTACCGTGAGGGAAAGATGAAAAGAACCCCTGTTAGGGGAGTGAAATAGAACCTGAAACCGTATGCGTACAAGCAGTGGGAGTCTAACTTTACGGTTGGACGACTGCGTACCTTTTGTATAATGGGTCAGCGACTTACTTACAGTGGCAAGCTTAACCGTTTAGGGGAGGCGTAGGGAAACCGAGTCTGAAATGGGCGCCTTAGTCGCTGTGAGTAGACCCGAAACCGGGCGATCTATCCATGGCCAGGGTGAAGGTCAGGTAACACTGACTGGAGGCCCGAACCCACTTATGTTGAAAAATGAGGGGATGAGCTGTGGATAGGAGTGAAAGGCTAATCAAGCCCGGAGATAGCTGGTTCTCCTCGAAAACTATTTAGGTAGTGCCTCATGTATAACTCTTGGGGGTAGAGCACTGTTTCGGCTAGGGGGCCATCCCGGCTTACCAAACCGATGCAAACTCCGAATACCAAGAAGTTTAAGCATGGGAGACACACGGCGGGTGATAAGGTCCGTCGTGGAAAGGGAAACAGCCCAGACCGCCAGCTAAGGTCCCTAAATCTCAGTTAAGTGGGAAACGATGTGGGAAGGCTTAGACAGCCAGGAGGTTGGCTTAGAAGCAGCCATCCTTTAAAGAAAGCGTAATAGCTCACTGGTCGAGTCGTCCTGCGCGGAAGATTTAACGGGGCTCAAACTGAGTACCGAAGCTGCGGCTCCTCATTTATGAGGAGGGTAGAGGAGCGTTCTGTAGGCCTGTGAAGGTGAATCGAAAGGTTTGCTGGAGGTATCAGAAGTGCGAATGCTGACATAAGTAACGATAATGTGGGTGAAAAACCTACACGCCGAAAGTCCAAGGTTTCCTGCGCAACGCTAATCGGCGCAGGGTTAGTCGATCCCTAAGGTGAGGCAGAAATGCGTAATCGATGGAAAACAGGTTAATATTCCTGTACTTCGTAGTATTGCTATGGGGGGACGGAGAAGGCTAGATCATCCACCTGTTGGTTGGTGGTTTAAGCAAGTAGGAAGAGCTCTTTGGCAAATCCGGGAGCTTAATTCCGAGATGTGATGACGAAATTCGCTTTATGCGAATGAAGTGATTGATGCCCTGCTTCCAAGAAAAGCCTCTAAGCTTCAGATACTATGGAATCGTACCCCAAACCGACACAGGTGGACAGGTAGAGAATACTAAGGCGCTTGAGAGAACTTGGGTGAAGGAACTAGGCAAAATAGCACCGTAACTTCGGGAGAAGGTGCGCCTTCTATTAAGTGAAAGTCCTGCGACTTAAGCTGAAGAAGGTTGCAATAACCAGGTGGCTGCGACTGTTTACTAAAAACACAGCACTCTGCAAACTCGTAAGAGGACGTATAGGGTGTGACGCCTGCCCGGTGCCGGAAGGTTAATTGATCTCGTTAGTCTTTTAGACAAAGCGAGTGATCGAAGCCCCGGTAAACGGCGGCCGTAACTATAACGGTCCTAAGGTAGCGAAATTCCTTGTCGGGTAAGTTCCGACCTGCACGAATGGCGTAACGATGGCCACACTGTCTCCACCCAAGACTCAGTGAAATTGAAATTGCTGTTAAGATGCAGTGTACCCGCGGCTAGACGGAAAGACCCCGTGAACCTTTACTACAGCTTTACACTGAACTTTGAATGTATCTGTGTAGGATAGGTGGGAGGCTTTGAAGCTAGAACGTCAGTTCTAGTGGAGCCATCCTTGAAATACCACCCTGATATGTTTGGAGTTCTAACTTCAACCCGTTATCCGGGTTAAGGACAGTGTATGGTGGGTAGTTTGACTGGGGCGGTCTCCTCCTAAAGAGTAACGGAGGAGCGCAAAGGTGCCCTCAGCGCGGTCGGAAATCGCGCAATGAGTGTAAAAGCAGAAGGGCGCTTGACTGTGAGACCGACGGGTCGAGCAGGTACGAAAGTAGGCTTTAGTGATCCGGTGGTTCTTCGTGGAAGGGCCATCGCTCATCGGATAAAAGGTACTCCGGGGATAACAGGCTGATACTACCCAAGAGTTCATATCGACGGTAGTGTTTGGCACCTCGATGTCGGCTCATCACATCCTGGGGCTGTAGCCGGTCCCAAGGGTATGGCTGTTCGCCATTTAAAGTGGTACGCGAGCTGGGTTTAGAACGTCGTGAGACAGTTCGGTCCCTATCTACCGTGGGCGTTAGAGATTTGAGAGATGCTGCTCCTAGTACGAGAGGACCGGAGTGGACGTACCTCTGGTGTTCCGGTTGTCACGCCAGTGGCATTGCCGGGTAGCTATGTACGGACGGGATAACCGCTGAAAGCATCTAAGCGGGAAGCCTTTCTCAAGATTAGATCTCTCTGGACCCTTGAGGTCCCTGTAGGTTCGTTGAAGACGACGACGTTGATAGGCAAGGTGTGGAAGTTCAGTAATGAATGAAGCTAACTTGTACTAATTAACCGTGAGGCTTTCCATACAACCTTAAATGGTTTCATGAGTAAATACCATATTGATTAGCCGTTTGTGTATCATCAAATAAATTAGATATAGAGTAACCAGTTTCCTGGCAGTTATAGCGAGTGGGTACCACCTGATTCCATTCCGAACTCAGCAGTGAAAACGCTTAGCGCCGATGATAGTGTGGGGTTTCCCCATGTGAAAGTAGGACACTGCCAGGTTTTTAATTTTAAATGCGCATCTCTTTTTGAGATGCGCATTTTTTTTGTTCTAATTTTTTGACTGCTTATCAATTAGTGAAATTTGATGTACTTGGCAGTCATGTAAAAAAATCTTGCTATTTAAATAGTGAAACTCATGTTCACGAGCACTTATAATTGAATCTCTATTTTCTTTTTTTTTAAGTCCCGGATGACACATAATCAATCCATAGGGCTGGATAAAGCTTAGAAAATGTCGAAAATAGTAGGGGTACCATTTTGCTTTTGAAAAAGAATAGATCCCTGAAAAGCTAGTATTGTATGGAATAGAATTGTGTTTTAAAGTATTTTTTAATGCAGTACTGCCCATTAATTGGATGATATAGGATTTTAACGTAGCAGGACTCATAATCGGTACACGAATGTAGCACTTAGGCTTAGGAAAATAAGTATTATAAATTGCAATTAATGCATCACGAATAATAGGTAACTGGTGAATGTGTTGATGACCATCGATAAAATCGGGTAATTTTCCTAGCCCAGAATAAAACTTTTTAATTTGCAAAGTTAACTCTATTTCAATCGCTTTTTGATTAAGTTGCCTACAATAGGCTTTTTTTATGATATTTAAGAGCTGGTGTTTTGGCATACTAATAGGGAATACATCAGTAAGTGTAAAATGTAGACCAATATCGATTTGATTGATAAATGGCTTTAAGGCACTAGCCTCTTGCAGCCAATATTTTGTATTCACCATACAGCTAGTAGCATTAAGACGTTTACGCTGAATCAGTGTAATAATCGCTTCAGAAATGCCAGGAGAATAACTGTAATCGTCCGCACATAAAATGATTTTCTTAATCATTGGAAAGCCCAGCCTTTACTAAAAAGGAAGGTCACAAAAGCCATAGAGCTTAAGACAACTATCAATGCAATGATATAGGGTACATGTAGTTGAATCAGCAATAAGTAATAGAATGATTGGTTACCAATGAAACTAATCACAGCCACTAAAAAAAAACGTAATAGTGATATTTGAATAGATTGTACTGTTTTTGAAAAAGTCCAAAAACGATGACCAGAGAAGCTGACTAAAAAGCCACACATAAAACCAAAAAGGTTTGCTGTTAATGGGTGTAGCTTTTTTATTTCTACTAATATAATAACGACTGTAAAATGGGTAAGGGTAGCAAAAGCACCGGTTATGCCAAATCGAAATAATTGCAGAGTGAAGTTCCAACAAGAGGATCTATTGAGCCGCATCGTCTTCTTGTACAATTCCAGTCATTGTTTTAACCACATAAGGCGGGCGTCGTTTCACTTCATGAAAAATGCGGGCGATATACTCACCTAGAATACCGATAGACAGTAGTTGAATGCCACCAAAAAATACAATGGTTACTATTAATGTTGCATATCCTGGGACAGTGGTGCCGTAAATCAAAGTATCAATAATAATGTACAGTGCTGTGCAAAAAGAAATAAATGAGATAGTCAAGCCAATGAAGCCCCATACACGCAAAGGTATGTCAGAAAATGAGATAAAACCAGTGATGGCCAGTTCAGTTAAACGTCGATAATGATGTTGGCTTTTACCAGCAGGTCGTTCAGTGACTTTAAATGGAACAGCAATAGAAGCATAGCCAATCCAAGCGTAGAGTCCTTTCATAAAACGAGTACGTTCTTCACAACAATTAAGTGCATTAATTGCTATACGATCAATTAAACGAAAGTCACCTGCGTTGCTTGGAATTTTGATTTTAGTCATTGTGCGTAGCATTTTATAGAAAAGATGACTTAGGAAACGACGGATATTGGACTGGCTAGCACGATCTTGACGTACCCCATAAACCATATCATAACCTTGTGCCCACTTCTTTAGGAAAATTGGAATCAATGCAATAGGGTGTTCAAAGTCAGCATCGATAATAATCGCTACATCACCATGACAGTACTTTAATCCAGCGGCAATGGCATGTTCTTTACCAAAATTGCGAGAAAATTGAATCATTTTTATAAAAGCTTGGTGTTGAATCAACTCATTAACTAATGTGGCTGTTTGATCTGTACTACCATCATCAACGACAATCACTTCAAAATTGGTGCTAATGGCTGCTAATTGTGCTTGTAAGGCTTTTAGGAAAGGCTCTATCAGAGTTGCTTCATTTAAAACAGGCACGATACAAGAGACTTTCACTTGTTTATTGGTGAGCAGAGTACTACGTTGTTGAGAGTTAATAGTCATAGAAGGCAGTTTAGTTAAATATTTAAAAAGAACAAGTCATTGAGAGTTTGTTTACATTGCTTATCTAGCTAGACTTAAATTTACTGGACTACCTTGATATGAGTGCCTACTTTAACAAAGAATTGATTCAGCCATTGAGCGTCTTCATAAAAAAGTCGCACGCAACCATGACTATTGTGATAACCAGGTAAGGTAGAGCCATGGATTGCCCAGCCTTTATGAAAGAACATGCAATAAGGCATTGGAGCGCCTCCATTAGTTTCAATCGGATATTTTCCTGATTTGCAGTTCTTCCCATGAACGCGAAATAATCTAAAATCGCCTACTACTGTGTCACAACTTTCGCCATTAGCGCAAACGCCTTTGCCAGCTGAAATTGGTCCCCAATGTACCAAATATCCTTTTGCATTATAAGCTGCAAAAGCCAGTTCACGTAAATTAATGACCACGCGTTTTTTACCTTTTGTGTCTATTTTCAACGGAAGTGGTGAAAGATCATTATAAGCTATTTCAGATAAGTGATTGGGCACTACAATCCATGGCCTCAAGTGAATAGGTAGGTTGGTTCGATTAAGACGCATTACTAATTGACGCTCAGTCGTATTGGGAAAGAGTTTGGCCCAAGTATCGCTACGTTTTACTCTAATACAATGATAATTGTTAGATTGACACAATTGTTGACCATAAAATTCTTTTTCATTTTTTTTAGGGACAAATTGGGAGTACTTCATGTGACTCACTGATGAGCATCCTGAGATAATAATAGTGCTCATTATGGCCAAAATAAATACTTTTAAGTGCTGGCATCTCATTAGTAAACTAAATCCCTTAGTTTTTCTAATCTACTAAACATAATAGCAACAATGACTTAGATTTCAAAGACTATTGCTCGAAAGAAGATATATTTTTTGACTCAATCAGGAGTTTCGCACTTTTGTTTTTAGGTGAATGGCATAATAGATCGAATGCTTTGAGTGATAGCAGGCTTGATGGTATGCCAGTCTTGCTGATAAAAAGAGATTTTGTCTTGTAGGCGACGCTTATTTTTATTAATCCAAGCGATAATGGCCATACAAATGTGATTTCTTTGCGCTCGACCCTTTCGTGCCTGACAACGCTCAATGCCACAAGTCTGCTTAAGTTCCCGATGATAAGTTTCGATTGACCAACGCGCCTGCACAATAGATTGAATGGTTTCTCGTGTCGGGTGAGTCATATTAGTCGCCACGTAATCAACGCGGCTATTTTTAGCCACGAACTTGAATACCGTAACCCACCCATAGCCGCGTAGATGAATAGACAACCCTTCATCTGGAATGACTAAGTTTTCTAATGTTTGATTTCTATTCACCTTGCGGTTTTTTCGCAAAGGAGTGACCCAAGTCCACCCATGATCTCTTATTGCTTTGAGGTTTTTTAAACTTGAATACCAAGAATCCATCACCACCGCCTCAGGAATAAACCCTCTGCTCTTTGCCAAGGAAAGCATCTCACAAAAATGGGTATTTTTTGTTTTGCCATCACTGTCTTTATCATAAATTCTATAATCCACTGGAACTCCTTTTCTTTCCTCTAATCCATACCACACCAAATTCACTAAACCTATCCCTGCAATCACATCATGGGCATTACCCGAATATTGATAATGAACCAAATCTATTTTTTTACTGTGTATTTTTGATAACACTGTATCGTCCACTATTAATAGCGATGGAGTTGAATGATCTACATAGGCTCGTACCGTTTGCCAAACCTGGGACGGTCTAAAATTTTGATCCGATAACCATCGGCTTATACTGTCATGGGAGAGTGCTGTTTCTGGACTCACCTCTGATAACGCTAATCCTGAGTAACGTACACTGCTCGCTTCTAGGAAGGCTCTATAAAGTTCTTTTGTGCATTTGTGTCGAGACAATCTGGGTTTCCTATTCCGTTCGTTCAATCCTAAAAATTATAATAGTTCATTACTAAATGCGAAACTCCTGTCAATATTGATTGTAAACCTAAATGTTAAGAAAACGTTAATATTTAAAGAGTATGCTCAAAATATGGTGATTTTTTTACCAGATTTGGTAGAGGTTTTTTGGAAAAATAGATTATGGCAACTGATTCTATAGAACTAAATAGTTCCATCAAAATCAAACATTATATTGAAGAATTAAAAGCAGCGCGATTGTATCCGGATCTTACTGTAGTTAAAAATCGATTTGGTATTAATTCAGTGGTTGTGCAGCTAGCCTATTATTTTGAATCGATAGGACAGGAAAATGTCTTTTCTGGCATGATAGCCATATTAAAAGATGCAAATTTAAATAATGAAAAGGTTATCTTAGAAAAATTCTATGATAAAGTTTGTGAAAATTTTAAGAAATTATCAACTTTACCCAAAGAATGTACACTATATGATAAGCAATTAAAAAAGCACACTGAAGCATTAAAGAAATTAAAAAAACTCATTCATCAATTTGCCAGAGAAAATAATCTTTCTCCTCGTTTAATTAATTTGGAGAAAGTGCACAAGAGATTAGAACAGGAAAGAAGTCAAAAAGAGATTGATAACAATCGTTTTGTGGAAAAAGAAAAAAATTCTGCTTATTTAGTTGTGATTGGATGCTCAAATTCTTTTATAGAAGAGAAAGTACAAATAAGTAAAGCAAAATTAGAAAATATCGATTCACAGCTATCATTTATTAAGGGTTTATTAGAAAAATATAAAAGATATATTGATATTGGGCGATATGAAGTAGACGAATATCGAACATTAGAAAACATTTCCGATAATATAAGATTCACATCTCAAGCTGAAAGACAATCCCGTCGGCAAATGAAGAGTAGGTTGAATAAGATCTCTTGGGGTATTTCATTGATTGTGGCTTTAGGTGAAGGCATCGTTGTTGCTGTTTTTATGACAGCATTTTTGCCATTCCCAGTCGCGTTCCTGGTTGTAGGCACTTTGGGTTTTTTATGTAATTTGTATTTATTTCGCAGAAGTAGTACCGAAGTTTTAAGAGATCTTTTTTTTGGACGTATGTTTAAAAAACTAGATGGCATACCTCTTTTACAGAGAGAAAGAAATTTTGTAATTTTCAGTCTCATTTTTTCAGCGGCTGCTGCAATTTGCATCGGTTGTTTATCGTTTAGTTCGGCAGTGGCTGCTTTAACCCAGTTATTTGGTTTGGCAGCTGCTGTGACTGTAGCGACAACACCAGTAGGTATTATAATAGTAGCCACGATAATAGCTCTAGTGACCACTTTTGCTTTATTTACTCTTTTTACCCATATGACAGCGAATTGGTTTCGTGAAGAAGGTCCTCGAAAACTGAAAAAAACATTATGTGATGTGCCACATCAGTTTGTTGAGTTTTGGAAGCATAAAAACTGGGCTCGCCTCAGTAAAAAAGCAAAGCTGTTTCATATCTTTAAAAAGTTAGCCATTGCTTTTCTTAAAATACTCCATATCTCTGTAATCATTGCCTTAGTGGCTGTCGTTATTGTTGCTTCTGCTGGGCTTCTAAAGCATAAGGCAGTCGATATGTTCCATGTTTTTTTTCAAATTGGAGAAAAAATAGCTAATGCGCTTGCTTACACCTTTGTAATATTGGGAGGCTTAATTAACTCTCTATTTACTGCTACAACTACTGTTGTAGGATTGTCTCTTATTCAGAATTTTATTCAGTCAATTATCAATATCCTATTAAACCCTAGAAATAATTACCATGAAGCGAAAAACTTTGTTAATACTAAAAAGAGTAATCCTATTCAATTTTATGAAACAGTTTTTTTGTCAATTGAGCACGGTGTACTGGGTGTATGTGCTCTTGTGAATTGTTTTGCTCAAGGTATTGGTAGTGCTTGTGATAAAACAGCTCAAGCATGGACTAGACTACCTAATCTAAGTTGCATTGATCCATCATGTGTTGGAATATCAGGCTTTTTAAGCTCATTTGGCGCGAATGTTGAGGCAATTTCAGACACCATTGAAGAAAAAAAGGAAAAGCCTTATATTGATCAATCGGTTAGATTTTTTTGGAAGGAGAGGGGAGGTATTAATACTTCTGAATCTTTATCATCTAATTCTAGTCAAGTGGTGGCAAAGGTAACTTCCTCAGTTGCTCTCCAAACGGCGGAGTCTTAAATCTATTACATTGTTTACTGTATTTTTTTAAAAAAAGTAGGGTATGGCAACGATTAAAGTGAGCTGTTTACACTGCGAAAGTACAAAGGTGATTAAACATGGAAAAACAGAACAAGGTAAACGGTATACAAAAATATTGAGCGAAATTTTTTGATGTTAAGAACTCGCATTAAACGGCTAACTAGAAAAATCTCTTCATGCACTATACGGTTATTGTACTGTTTATCAACTGATTCGAGTTTGGGAGAAATCTATGAAACAACATATTCAAGACATTACCAATTTTTGAAGTTTAAGAACTGATATTTCAGCCCCATCGGATAGAAACTTCTGGATTACATAGTCAGCAGCTACATCTATCTCTAGTATTTTTGATCGACAATCTGAAGAAACAATAGCCATAGTTAAATACCCTATGTAATTTCCAGATAATTATAGCAGTTAAAATAATTATTTCTATCTTACAGAGTATTTTTGACAAAAGGCAAAAACTTTTTAATTTTGAACAAATATTTAGATGAATAAAACTTACCTAAATTTATCAGCCACTACAGTAACATACATTATGAGATATTCTTATTTGATTAAAAAAGTACAATATATTGATATTTCTACCTATATTCATATCTGCCAATACCAACGTACATTGTTGTCATGCTGGTTTTTGTTTTAAAGTCTCTAAGGCATGAATGCTAGCCTCAGTGGCTTGCTGCAATGCTTCATAAGAAGCTTCTAACAGCTCTTTGTTTTGAGGGTGCTGTTTTGCTTCCTTGTGCAAAGCTTTAAATGCAGATTCTAGTTGTGGCAGTTTTATATAACAAAGGGCTCCTTCTTGATGATGCAATTGAGTACACAGTGCTTTGGTATCGTGTTTATTATAGGCTTTCTCTATAAGCTGGTGTGATATCCTTAATTCTTTTGCATAATTGATTAGCAAATTACACACAGTATCAATATTACGATGATGATGGTTAAGACACTCTTCCCAATCAATTAGAGGCAGTGCATTGCCCTCTTCCTTGGTGTTCACTTTTTCTTCTTCGTGTTCTTCTTGTTCTTGATCCCAAACCCAGTGCTTTAATAAGGACTCTAATTGTTCCTCATCTGTAGGTTTGCCAATCACTTCATTCATGCCCACCTCAAAACAGGTTTTACGATACTCAGGATTTTTGGCATGACCGGTTAAACCAATAATAGGCCCCTTCCATCCTTGCTGACGTAGCTCTTGAGTAACTTCAGTCCCTTGCTTATTGGGCAACCCAATATCCATAAAAATTAGATCATACTGTTTTTGCGCCACTTGATCCAAGGCTGATTGACCTGTAGCAGCAATATCCACAGCACAGCCAATCTGTTGCAAATAAAATTGATTTGCCTCTGCAATTAACCAGTGATCTTCCACCAGAAGTACTGTAGCTTTTTTATTTTGAGAAGAGGAGCAAGCTTGGTGAGACTTTGATTCTATGGTGGCCATGGTTGTTTTGTGAAAGGAAGGAGCTAGTGTTCGTTCTTCTTTTGCAGGAGCATCAGAGGGTATATCGTGCTTTGCTTCCTTTGAATTCTGTGTAAGGTCTGAGGCTTTGGCGACTTTTAAAGGCAATGTGACCGTAAAACAACTGCCTTTACCCAGTTCACTCTCAAGATCAATGTGGCCTTGCATTTGTTCTACGTAACGCTTTACTGCATATAAACCTAAACCTGATCCTTGATAAAGCCCTCTATAGGCAGGGATTAACAGCGTAAAAGGCTCAAAGATTGTTTCAAATTTATCTTTAGGGATACCCATACCCGTATCAGTCACTCGAAAACGTAAGATGATTTGATCACCTGGTATATGAGTAACAGGTTTTTTATCCTCTTTCTCGACTAAATCAATCTGCACAGTGACTGTACCCTGCTTCGTAAATTTCAGGGCATTATTGATGATATTTAATAAAGTACGACTGAGTGGATGGGGTAAGCTATGCACATAACGAGGTACTCGATCGGCTATTTCCAGGGATAGGTTGAGTTTTTTCTCTAAAGCTATTAGTTTGGATAAATTAATAGTGCGTTGTATTAAAGCAGGTAAGTCAAAAGATTTTGATAGCACAGGTTGTTTTCTACCCGATTCTAATTGGAGGGTCTGTAGAATGTCATTGAACAAATCCATCAGTGCACGACTTGACTCATAGCCTCCTTTTGAAAATTCCGAAATGATCTTTAATTTTTGAATCAGTTCATTACGAAAAGAGGGCGTATCCGTTATTTCTGCATGGTCTATGAGCTGAGGAAGCAGCGTTTTAAGGATGTTATGGCTGTTTTCCAAAGCCCCTAAAATACCTGACATCGGGGTTCTTAGATCATGACTCATGTTGGCAATAAATTCGGATTTGGTTTTACTGGCTACTTCAGCTTCTTTTTTTGATTTTTCTAATGCTTTTTGCGTCTCTTTTAGTTCAGTAATGTCAATAGATATACCAACAACTCCAATAACATTTTTATACTCATCAAGTAACGGAACTCGATTTGTTAAAAAATAAATTAATTTACCATTTTTATCAGGAATTGGGGGTTCTTCTTTGTTCAGTATAGGACATTTAGTCTCAATAACTTTTGCTGTATCATATTTGAATTGTTCAGTTGCTTCTTGTGACCATTTTCCTATCTTGCGCATATCATCAAAACTAAGACCTTTAAATCTTTCAATAGAGGTTAAATTAAACATGCTTAGTACATTTTTATTACAACCTGCTGCTCGACAATTTTTTGTTAACCAATAAACATTTCCAGGCATAGAATCAATTATATCCTGATAAGCTTGGATAGTTTCTTTAATGATTCCAATATCTGAAACTAACTCAGAATTGCGTTGTAAGGTATCATATCTCTCTATCAGCTTCTTTATTTGTAAAACTTCACTTTCTCCAATTTTTTCCGACATTATAACCCTTTTCCCTTTTTAATTGATTACTAAATAGTCCAATACTATCTAGATTTATACTTTTATTTGACGCCAAGTATATGATGTTTTCTGATGATTTTTCAAGAATTCTATGTTCGCAAATAAGTTTTTCTAATGAGTCCTGATATTCATCAAAATAAAACATGGAAGCAATATGATTTTTCTTAGCACAACCAAACATGGGGTCTAATGTAGTAATATTAAATACATGAGGCAATTTTTTAGTTCCTGAATGTTTTGAATAACTAATTTGTATTTGTTTTTCTGAAACAGGAAGAAAAGAGCAAGTTTCATAGTTTTTTGTTCCTTGTGCAGTAAACCCAATAACTACAGAATTTGCTATTCTAAATAATTCTTCAATATTTTTTATTTGATCAAAATCAGATAAAGAGTTATTCCATATGTCTTTTCTTCCTGTTGAGTCTTTTGATTCTTGTAAAAGATTTATACATTGTTGAACAAGAAAACGTTCTGATAAAATACAATGATTATTTTCATAATCTAGAGGAATATTCATTAACTCAAGAATAGACTTAGTTAAATCATTAATATTTTCATCAAATATTAAATTACCAAAGGCAAGGTCAAAAGGAGAAATAGTACTAATACTAATTTCTAAAGATTGGCATATTGAATTTATTTTTGAAATATAATTTTTAACATTACCTTTTACAATTTCAATGAAATCTCTTAATGCTGTATATGTTAATCTTTTATTAAGAAAAAGATTAATACCAAATACTATGTAATCATAATATGGTAAATGAACAAATAAGTTTTTATTTTCCTTTTTCAAAGAAATTATATTTATAAAATTACATATTTTTTCCAACTCTTGTAGAAAAATTTCTTCGTACACATTAAATGCCTGGTTATCAAATACAACTTCTTGAATCTTTTGATCTTCACTAAATTTAATATCATGTTTTATTAAACCTATTTTGAAACCAAACTGATCTATTCCCACTAAATTTGATCCAAACATGCACCCTGCTGTACAAAATTTTCTAAACCCTGAAAATGAATCAATTGATAAATTACTGTTGCTATAATCTTTGATCCATGGATAAAAATATGATCCCAATTTTTCTGATATTTTTATTGGGATAAATACTTCATCTCTCCTTGATTCATTTGCAATAACTCTAGTACTGCTATATTCAAAACTATTATTAGAGATAGATTTTATTAATTCTAATAATCCTATATGCTGTTTTATATTTAATCTATTTAATTCATTCTTTTCTTTAAGTTGCAATTTTCTTCCTGAAAATACAAAATAATCTGTGTTTAAAAGTGATTTTTCATCAAATTTTATATAATTTGGCTTTACTAATAAAATTCCTGATTCAAATAAATTTCTATTTACAGAAATTCTTTGACAACCAGGATAATTCTCCCAATTAGAAACTGGATCATCAACATTTTTTTCATTTTTAATGCGCATAACCTTTCCTTAAAAAATATTGTATTTGGAATAAAAGATCAAAATTTTAATCTTAAAATCAATATTTAATTTTTGTCATAATTTTATAGTTTAATAAATTTTTTTGTTCTCAAATTTTTCAAAATTTTTTATATATTATCTAAAACTAATTCTAAAATATTTTTTTACTAAAACAATAGTGAAAACATAATACCTTCTAAGGAAATATTATATAATAACGTTTAATTCTTGACTTAAAGCTTTATTTTACATAATAGATTCGCAAAGAAGAATTATAGAAAAGCATTAAGAATTTTTTATTCTTTAATGCCTTACACCAACGTTCATTAAACGGGTTTTGTTTCATTTCCTTTGCTAAGTACACCAGCTTTAATAATTCAGAATCGCTCCAAAATTCTGTACTAATCAAATCTTTTCCCATAAAACCCATATCCGTCGTTCTTTCCCCAAAATCAGTGAATACAAATGGGACAGTAATGTACCTATTTTTTTTGTACAATTCCAATACAGAAAGCCCATTAGGTATCAATTAGTCAAAACGAGAAAGATACTAGATTTCATACAAAAATCCAGTCAAAATGAGTTTTTATCATTAACTTTTTTTGTAAGAAGTATTAACATACGCTACAAACTCTCTCTATGTGGGTGGTTAATTTGTCAGTTGCAATTCTAATTTCGTCGAACTTGCTTTAATTAAGAACTTTATCTACCAAGTTATTAGAACTTGATACTGGCCAGTGTGCACTATTGGACTATGTATAATGAGATTATTTCTTTCACTCATTTTCTTTAATGAATAGTTGATACTGTAGTGATTATTACAAACAGATATTGGCCAGATAAAAATTTACCCAATTTTATCAGCTACTGGGGCCCCAATGACTGCCAACGCGAAAACACGCCCTTAATTCAGTAATCGCTTTGCTTAATGCAATGATGCACTGCGGAGCGTTTGGACAGATTTAGAAGTACGAGTAAGACATAACGCAATTATCATTGTGTGAGTTAGTGAGCTGTTAACCCCGTTCTCGGAATATTTATTGTACACATTGGGGCGCTCCTGGGACACTGCACAATAAATAATGATCACAATCAACAGTACCGTACAATAAAGTTATTTTTCTAACCTCTTATTTTATATACTGTAATTTATTATTGGTTATTGTAGATTGTTGTTTGTATAGGATTTGTAATCAGCGGGTCGGGAGTTCGAATCTCTTCGCCAGCTTCAGAAGATCTAGTAAAAACAAACACTTAGAATTTAGCACCTCATACCTCTATTTCACCTGTGCCAATTTTGTGCCCTAAATCTTTAAAAACAACCTCCACATTAGTCGCCGCATTCTTTAAATGTTGACCTGAAAGATGCGCGTACTTAAGTACCATCTCCATACTCGACCAACCCCCTAACTCCATTAATACTTGCAGTGGTGTACCCGCCTGTACATGCCATGAAGCCCAAGTGTGGCGCAAATCATGCCAACGGAAATCTTGAATACCTGCTTTCTTTAAATATTTTTTCCAAGTTCGACTTTCTATTGTGTTGATAGGTCTACCCTTAAATGTAAAAACACGTGCTGCGTGCCTTCCTTTACAGCGATTAATAATGGTCATAGCTGTACGGTTTAGAGGAACTGCAATAGGCTTTTTCGCTTTAGCCTGATCAGAATGAATCCAAGCGTGTTGTTTTACTTCATCAATTTGAGACCACTCTAAAAACAACACATTCGCTTGACGTAATCCAGTGGCTAATGAAAAAGCAATTAAATCCGATAGATGAGAGGGTGTTATTTGGATTAATTTCTGCGCCTCTTCATGTGATAAAAATCGAATGCGTCGTTTAGGCTCTTTTAGTATTTTAATAGTAGGTACTTTATCTAACCAATACTCATTAGAAATTTCATCAATCCACTCTCTGGCGGCTTTGTTTAAAACAGCACGCAATACCGCTAAGTAGCGATTGATCGTTGCTGGAGTTTTATTGGTCTCTCGTAAATTTTGCATTAATTTCTGTATGGAAGCTAATGTAATGGATTTTAATCGCATATCACCGAGTTGTTGAGTCAGCCATAAAACCTTATGGCAATCGTCTTTTTGACCCTTTATAGCTTTCGTACTTTCCTGAATAAAACGATGGGCTGCTTCAGGCCAAGTATAGTCGAAGGATTGACCCAGTTGCTGTTGACGCCACAACCGGTCTTTTAAAGTATCTTCGTATTTTTGTGCAAGACTTTTATCGGTCGTGCCAGTAGACCTTCTAATTCTTTGGCCGTGATGAGAGAAGTTGGTGTAATAGATTTTACTGTTTTTAAGTCTTTTGACGGACATGATGCAATGACCTTTTCAAAATGAGTAGGATGTGACGCTATTTTTCGTTGCTTTGCTTCAGATCGTATCCATTCGATTAAGTCTTCTAGGACTTACGCGAAATCGAATTTCACTTGAGGTTGCCTGAGTTCATTAATCATATATTGTTCTAATAAATTGTCTTTTATTTGGTAAATGGTTTTAGCTGCATGATGAGCGACAGATTTGAGTTTATATCGCCATCCTATAGAGTTTAGCGTTCAAGATGAGTATAATGTCGCTCTTTAGGATCAAAAAATGCCAGCAGCTTATCCACTAGAACTACGGCAACGAGCCGTTTCCCATTATCGAAAAGGTGGGAGTACGCAACTTGAAACAGCTGAACTATTCAAAATTGGCATAGCGACGTTACGTATTTATTTGCGTCGTGATGAACAAAATGATTTAGCCCCCAAACCTTATCAACGTGGTAGAAAGCCTGTCATATCAGGAAATCACCTGCAAAAAATTGAGAGTTGGGTAACGGATAAACCTGATATTCGAGTTAAGCATCTGTGTAAAAAATATAAGCACTATTACAAAAAAACGGTGAGTCAATCGATGATGTCTCGCGCTTTAAAAACATTAGCGATAACGCGAAAAAAGAAAAGTCTTTTTGCACAGGAGCAGTTACGTCCGGACGTCGAAAAAAAAGACAGGCGCACATAAAAAAATATAAGGACGTTGACCCAGAACGCCTGATTTTTATTGATGAAATGGGGGCTTACCTGAATATGGTGCTCAATTATGCACGTGCGCCAATCGGACAACGCGTGCATATGCCGAAGCCATTTAATCGTGGTATGAAACTTTCGGTCATTGGTGCAATATCAACAGCACGCGTTGAAGCTTCATTGTATGGACCATGGGCAACTGATGGCGATATCTTTTATCATTTCATTGCTCACGATTTATGCCCAATATTACAGCCGCATCAT